>DBGEOK010000110.1:0-7946 GCA_048370855.1 Candidatus Limiplasma sp.
CTCGCCTGAAGGCGATCTTTTCCGACGAGAACTGATGTTTAGACCAAGGCTGAAACTCAACTCCCGCCCGGCGATGCGATTTCATTTGGAGGGGCCTCGGCCCCTCCAAGCCACTCCCAATGGGTTTGTCAACGGTCTGAAGCTCGCCCTCGGGCAAGCTTCGGCCTGGGCGGCGTTGGCTTACGCGCCGCGTTTTTCTGCTGGCGGCAGGAGGGGCGGGTTCTGCCTGGCCGGGCGCGCCGCGCTATCTCTGCGCGGCTACGCCGGTTCCTGTGTAAAGCCGCAGCAGCCTGGCGCGCTTTCTTTTCTTCGGCATCTGCTCCACCGTCGCGTTCAGCAGCCGCTTTTCGCACGGGAAGCAAATCAGGCAGCCCATCACATGCAATCCTGTCGAATACTCCTGTCCGCACAGCAGGCATTTTTGCTGTTTCACAACCATCCATCCCCTTCCGCATATGGCAACAGCTTCCATGCAAAGCTTGCCCGCGCGCATCCGTAATTATGCATTCACACCGGCTTTCCTGACGCTTCCGTCAGCGGCCCGCTGCCGGCGGCGGCCTGGCTCCCCCGTCCCTTCCGGCGCGTTTAGCCGCTTATCGCATCGCGTCCAGCAGCCAGCCGACCAGCTTGACGGCGTTATCGACGTTCCCGCCCCCGGACAGCACGCACAGCGTCATACCCTCCGTGGCGATTCCATAGGGCTTCAAGCCGGTAAGCGAATCCGCCGGAATGCCCACCAGGTATTTTTTTCCTGTTTCCGTATCCGCCACATAACCGTTTTTGAGGTCGACGCCTTCCGCGTCAAGCGCGCCGTTCTCAAGATAAGGCTGAAGGTCTACCAGCGCGCCGCCCTGGGCCAAATTGCGGAAGCGCTCCAGCGTCAGCAAATACACGTCCCCCTGGCCGGCGGTCGCCCACACCATGATCTGCATGTCGCCATACGTCTCGTCATACCCAAAGGGCACGAAGGTAACCTCCTCCATATCCGGGAACAGGTCGCGGTGGAGCTCCTCCATCAAGGCGTCGACGCTTTTTTCCGCATCGGGCAGCACAAAGCCCTCGGCATACCATTCTACCTTCAGGCTTTCCGGACTCCGGTAGCGGGTGGTGGTATAAAGCAGGTTCCAGCCAAAAACGGCCAGCGCCACCAGCAGCGCATACTGCCACCAGGCATAGGTGAAATGGTTCCGGATTCGTTTTTTGGTAATCGGCATTTTAAGGTCCACAGCCATCCACTCCGTCTGTCTTAGCGTATCAAACGAGCCGCGCGTATGCGGCGCGGCTCGTCTGCCGTCAGTCTCTCGGCTTCATCGTCGGGAACAGCAGCACGTCCCGGATGGAGCTATTGTCGGTCAGCAGCATCACCAGGCGGTCAATGCCAAAGCCAAGGCCGCCCGTCGGGGGCATGCCGTACTCCAGCGCGTTTACATAATCCTCGTCCACCCTCGCGGTTAACACGCCCTGGGCATGGCGCAGGCGCACCTGCTCCTCAAAGCGGCGGCGCTGATCCACAGGGTCGTTCAGCTCGCTGAACGCGTTGCCCATCTCATGGCCGCTGATAAAAAACTCAAACCGCTCGGTCAAATCCGGGTTTTCCGGCTTGCGCTTGGCAAGCGGGGAGATATCCACCGGATAATCGATGATAAAGACGGGCTGAACGAGCGTTTCCTCCACGTACTCGTCAAACAGCGCGGCCAGGCATTCGCCTCGCCTGGCGTCCTTTTCCACATGCACGCCCATGCCCTGAAGGCATTCGCGCGCCTCCGCGTCGGTCTTCCAGTCGGCGTAATTCACGCCGCAGGCGTCCCTGACGGCCTGCGCCATGGGGATGCGGGGCCACGGGGCCTTCAGCTCGATTTGCCGGCCCTGGTAGGGCACGCAGGTGCTTCCGCACACCTTTTGCGCGACGGTGGAGAACAGCTCCTCCACCATGTCCATCACGTCGTTATAGTCGGCGTAGGCCTGGTAGGTTTCCACGCTGGTAAACTCCGGGTTATGCGTGGCGTCCATGCCCTCGTTGCGGAACAGCCGGCCCACCTCGTAGACCCGGTCAAAGCCGCCTACGATCAGCCGCTTCAAATAAAGCTCCGTTTCGATGCGCAGAAACATGTCGATATCCAGGGCGTTGTGATGGGTTTTGAAGGTGCGCGCGGCGGCGCCGATTTCCAGCGTATGCAGCACCGGCGTATCCACCTCCAAAAAGCCCCGGCCGTCCAGGAACTCGCGCACGGCGTTGATGATTCGGCTGCGCTTGCGGAAGGTTTCCCTCACCTCCGGGTTCACAATCATATCCACATAGCGCTGGCGGTATCGCAGGTCCGGGTCCTTCAGGCCGTGGAATTTTTCCGGCAGCACCTTCAGGCTCTTGGAAAGCAGCGTCACCTCGTTCGCATGCACGCTGATCTCGCCCTTTTGCGTGCGGAACACCACGCCGCGCACGCCGACTACGTCCCCGATATCCATATCCTTGAAGTCGGCGTAGGCTTCCTCGCCCACGTCGTCGCGGCGCACATATACCTGAAGCGCGCCCCGGCTGTCCAAAATGTGGGCGAAGCTGGCCTTCCCCATAACGCGCTTGGAAACCATGCGCCCCGCGACGCTGACCTCCCGACCCTCCAGCCCGTCGAAGCCGGCGAGGATATCGGCGCTTTCATGGGTTTGTCCAAATCGGGTGATGGCGTAAGGGTTCTTCCCCGCGGCGATCAGCCTGTTCAGCTTTGCCAGGCGAATGCTCTCCTGCTCGCTTAGCTGCTGGGCGGTCAGTTCCGGCGCTTGCGCGTGCTGTTCAGGGGTCATAGGGCAGCCTCCTTGCATCTTCAGTTGGTTCAGCGCGTAATTTCAAGCACCTTCAGCTTCATCACGCCCGCGGGCACGTCCACGTCTACGGCCTGCCCCACCTTTTTGCCAAGCAGGGCCGCGCCGATCGGGCTGTCGCTGCTGATCTTCATATGCTTGGGATCGGTTTCGTTCGCGCCCACGATGGTAAACGTCTGCTCCGCCTTCAGGGTAAGGTTTTTCACCCTTACGGTGTTGCCCACGCCGACGGATTCCGTGTCCACCTCGTCGTCCTCCACGACGATGCAGTTGCGGAGGGTGTTTTCCATTTCGATAATTTTTGCCTCGATACGGCTTTGCTCGTTCTTGGCCTCGTCATACTCGGCATTCTCGCTCAAATCTCCAAACCCCCGCGCAATGGCGATCTGCTCGGAAATTTCATTGCGCCGGACGCTTACATAGTAGTCCAGGTCCTTCTCCAGCTTCTCATAACCCTCGCGGGTCAAAATCACTTTTTTTTCTTGCTCCGCCATACGATTGGTGCTCCTTTCCATCGACTCCAAGGCCGCTTCGCGTATCCCTATGCCGACAAACCCGCGAAATAGCACAACGCCGCACCATTCGCGGCCCTACGGAATACCGCGAATAATGCAACGTTTTTTGCGTGTTTGCAAAGATACCAACGTATTATATCCATCCCGGCCCGCATTGTCAACGCCTGGGGGCAAACAGCTCAAAAATTGGATAATCGTACGTCTCCAGCGCCTTGTCGAGGACCTCCTGGCTGCGGATGGTCCAGGCCGCGAGCAGCGGCTTGTACGCATGCTTCATCAGCCACATGGCCGGCGCATGGTCCTCCGGCACCGAGTACGCCACAAAATGCGGCCTGCCGACGCAGTTGACGAGCAGGTGCTTCATGGCAAAGTGCTCGATGGCGTTCGTTTCCCCGCGGTTCCGCCTGCCGCCGGAGGCGAGCTGCCCGCGCACGACCTCCGGGGCGTGCTTGCGGAAATACCGGACGGCCAGCGGATGAAAGGATTCCACGCAGAAGGGCCCGTGATACGCCCTGAGCGCCTTCAGCGCCGCCTCCGCGTTATGGGCGACGTTCCCATAATGCTTAATTTCCACAATGATCGGCGCGCGTCCGTCCACCAGCGAAAGCACCTCGGAAAACAACGGCACGCACGAGCCGTCAGGCAGCGGAATCTGCCGGAGCTCCGCATACGTCAGGTCCCGGATGTTCCGGTCGACGCCGCACACGCGCTTCAAGTTCGCGTCATGGAACACGACCAGCCTGTCGTCCTTGGTATGCTGAACGTCCAGCTCCATTCCGAAGCCGCCCTCCACCGCGCGCCTGAACGCCTCCAGGCTGTTTTCCGGCGCGTCCCGGTTTTCGTCATGCAGCCCGCGGTGCGCATACAGCCAGCCCTCCAAAGCCTTCGCGTCCGGATGGACGCGCGCCGGCGCGATGAGCCAAAGGTACAGCGCGGCCAAAGCCGCCAGGAGTCCCAAAATCCACCAAACAGCGTTCATTGCTCCCACCCTTTCCAAACAGACGCTTCCCGCCCATCGCCCGCGCGAAGGGCTCAATCGTCGCCGACATCAAACGCTTCCAACCGGCTTTTGGGCGGCTCGGGGCGGTTATCGCCATGCTTGGTCAGGCTGATGGTAACAAACGACAGGGCTACCATCACCGCCGCATAGGGCAGCAGGGTAAAATAGCCGACGTGCTCCAGCAGCCAGCCGCTTAAAATGGGCGTAGCGATCTGCGCCGCCATGGAAAAGGTATAGTAGTAGCCGGTAAACTTTCCCACGTCGCCGCTCTTGCTGATTTCCACCACCATGGGGTAGGAGTTGACGTTAATCATCGCCCATGCCGCGCCGACCAGCGCAAAGATCACATAGACGGCCGGATTGAAGGACGTGAAGAACGCCGCGGCCCCAAAGCACGCCGCCAGCAGAAGCACGCCGATCTGGATCATGCGCTTGCGCCCAAAGCGGGAGGACAGCATGCCCACGGGAAGGTAGCTCAGCACCGCGCCGACCGTGGCCACCATCAGGCAATTGGAAGCGGAGGCCAGGCCGTAATTCCACCGGACGGCCACATATTTGGTAAAGGCTGTGGTCACCGCGTTGTAGCCCATGAACCACAGAAACACCGAGCACAGGATGAGCACGAGGCTTCTGCGCAGCGCCGGGTCCAGCGCGCGGAAGCCCCGCGCGCCTTCCCCGCCCGGCGCGGGGGCTTCCGCCTCCGCCTCCCCGGCATCCTTAGCAAGCGCCGCCTCCGACTCCGCGACCTCACGGGACAGCTTGTTTTCCCGGATAGTCGCCAGCAGCGCGATCATCGCCGCCAGCATCAGCAGGGCCACGGCAATAAACAGCATCGTATAGTCCGCGCGCCCATCGGTTCCCTTTGTTACCAGGAAGCCCGTTACGCCCAGCGTAAACACGCCGCCCAGCGCGCCCATCAGGTTAATGACCGCGTTGCCCTTGCTGCGCAGCGACTTGGGCGTAACGTCCGGCATCAGCGCCACGGCGGGCGAGCGGTACGTGCCCATGGCGATCAGCAGCAGCGCGAGCGCCACAATAAACAGCGTCAGGTTTTGCGCCCTATCCGCGATGGGCAGCAGGTTCATCAGCACGACAGCCGCCAGCGTGCCGCCCACGATGAACGGCATCCGCTTGCCCAGCCTCGTGCGGCTGCCGTCCGACAGCTTGCCGAAAAGCGGCAGCATGAACAGCGCCAGCACATTGTCCATCGCCATGATGACGCCGGCGACATCGTCCGGCATGTGAAAGGTGTTTTTAAGAATCAGCGGCACAACGTTGTCATAAAGCTGCCAAAACGCGCAGATGGACAAAAATGCGAGGCCAACCAGGATGGTGCGCTTGTAGTTCAGTTTCATGGGGCTTATCCTCCCGTGTTTTGATAGGCGCGAGCGGAAACGGTAAAAGCGGGTTACTGGAAATGATGATAGCGTGATTTTTGGCGGAAGTCAAGAAGGATGCAAGCGGCGCTTGACGGCGGGGGGATCGCGTACAGCGGGCGCGTTCGGCGCGATGGAAGGAGCTTCTTTCGGCCATGGCGGGCTGAAAAAAGCGGGCCTGGCCCTTGGCTTTGGGCGCGGCGATACGACCGTCGCCAGAAAGGGCGGGCCGGCGGTGTCATCGCTCAGCCGGGCGTTTCGGACTCCCTCTGATACGCCAGCAGCGGCTGGATGGAGTCAAAGCCGAAAACTTTATATTGCGCGTTCTGATACGTCACCCCGCCGCCATGTTTGGCGGCATAGGCCAAAAATTCTTTTTCCCGCCCATATTCCTCGTTGGACAGGATCACGAACGCCTTCCCCTCGTATGCCTCCGCGCCGTTTTCCCGGCACGTCAGCCAGGGCCGTATGCGCAGGCCGTCAAAATCCTCGATGGTGGCGCAGCGGATTTTTCCGTTTGAAAATTCCGTCAGGATATTTGCGTTCCAGTGGCTGCCATAGCCAAACCAATATCCATTTTGGTTCAAATATTCCGCCGTCTCATAAGCCAGCGAGCCGTTGCTGTAATGGAGAAAGCCGCGGTATCCCGTCAAAACGGTCACCAGCAGGCACCCCGCGGCCGCGAGCGCCAGCGTTTTTTGAAAAGCCGACGCTTTTTCCGCCCGCGGCTCCCGGTGCAGGAAAAAGACGGCGTATACCGGCAGATACATTATCAGGACCGGCGCCATGTATCTCGGCGCGTACATATCCACGCAAAAAACAATCGCCAGGTTTGCGGCCAGCGCAAGCAAAGAAAACAGGCAGATCGTCTGTTCCACAAAGCCGTACCGGTCCAGGCGGCGCGCCACGCGGAAAAGACAGTAAAAGTAGAGCGCGCCCAGCCCAACCGCGCAGAAGCCCGATACGCCCTCCAGCGAAAAAACCGGAACCCCCATCTCATAGCCGAAAAACGAAAAAATATCCCATAGGATGGAATTGATATCCTGGCCCGTGGCGCGCCTGAGCAGCGTCGCGCCGAGGTCCGCCGCCGGAAACCAGAGCCGAAGCAAAAACTGATTGACGGCAAAACCGCCCGCCCCGGCTGCGGCAATCGTGAGAGGAAACAAAAATTTTCTCTCCCGCAACGCGGCAAACCCCTTCCCGGTACGGAAAAAAAGGACGGCGGCCGTCAGCAGCAGCGGGATCAAAAGCGTCATGACGCCCCGTATACCGCCCATTCCAAACAGGAAGCCGAACGCGGCCGCCGCGACCCAGGCAAGCCGCCCGCGCCGGCGGGCTTGACCGTCGCGCGCGACGGAAAAATAGCAGCCGAGCACAACAAAGGGAGCGGATACCGGCGCCGCATAATAGGGAATCAAATCCACGAAGAAAAAATAGGTCAGGCAAAACGGGCTCAACAGCAAGGGGGCCATGCATTCCCCCACCAGTCCCAGCCCGGCGCTTCTCACGAAATAAAAATAGGCGGCCAGAAGGCAAACAAGCGTCAGCACGGTTCCCGCCGCCCGGACGAGCGGCCAGTCGTTTGTCAGGCGAAACAGCGCCGTCCAGAACAAATGCGGGGACAGTACCCGGATTTCCGTGGAGTAGTACCAGTTGTGGGAAAATACGAACCGGCCCTCCCGCGCGATTTGCTCCGCCAGCACCATTTCCGAAGCGTCGTCAGCGTTGAGATATCGTTCGGGATGAAGGTACAGCGACGCGGCGATAAAGCCGAGCTGGCACAGCAAAAGAATGCATAGAAGCGTGCGCGCAAAAACCCTCGCCGTCTTTTGGGAGGCTATCATTCGCATCGTTTTTTCCTTTCCCCGCCCCGTCTCGAACAGGCGGCACAGGAATCCGCCTTCAGGCATGCTTGACAACGGATACATTATAATCCATACTGGAAAAAAATTCAACACCGGCGAAACAGCCGCGGCACGTAATCGTCAGTCAAAAGCCGCTCGCGGTCGCGCGGCGAAAAAGCCGGTTGAACGGCGCCGCCCCGAGAGCAAGGGCTCATCCGCCCCCGAGCGTTCCAAAGACGGACAAAACATTCATGATTGCTCCACCGTTCACGCAAAAAGAGCGCAAATTCGGGGAGTGTCCAAAGTAAGGATTTTGTGATATAATAGGAAATGGTGAAGCTGCTCGTCGCGGGACGCACCTCGTCGCTCGCCCCTGGAGCCTTCGGGCTGCGCGACG
>DBGEOK010000111.1:0-76042 GCA_048370855.1 Candidatus Limiplasma sp.
ATGCTGCCCGCCGTGGACAGGTTGGGCTGCTGAAGGATGAGCAGGAACATGACCGCGGGCACAATCAGGAGCGGCACGATGCCGCGCCACAGCTTCTCCACCTGCTTGAGCCGGAAGCTAAGCGTGGAGGCCAGGTATAGCACCGAGGCGATTTTGGCCAGCTCGGAGGGCTGAAAGCTCATGCCGGCAATATTCAGCCACCGGCGGGAGCCGTTCAGGTATACGCCGACCCCGGGGATGAGCACCACAATCAGCAGCGCATAGCTGACCGCCAGCCCGGTTACGACAACGCGGGGCTGCCGCCAGAAGGCGTACGGGATGCGGCTGGTAACCAGCATCAGCACCGCCCCAAGACCAATGCCGATAAGCTGCTTTTTCACCTCCAAAAGCGCGTCGCCATGGTCCACGGCCTTGTAATAGGTCGCGCTGAACAGCGCGAGAAGCCCGCACATCATCAGCAGCGACAGAATCAGCAAAAGCGTCTTGTCCACGGGTGCGCGGCGCGCGCTCAGTCGCCGCTCCCTGCCCACCGTCTCACGCTGTATCAAAAAAGCCCCTCCCAACGTTGAAAAGATGCGCCTCTTTTGTATGCATGCATCCCTTCATCTTCAGAAAGGGCGTAGGCCGTCAGCTTAATCCGTTGACCAGCTCTTTGAAAACCGCTCCGCGGTGCTCGTAATCCCGGAACATGTCAAAGCTTGCGCAAGCGGGCGACAGCAGCACATTCCCGCCGGAAACCGCCAGCTCCCGGGCCTTTTGAACGGCGTCCTCCAGGCTGTAAGCGCGCGTAACGCCGGTATAGCCCGCCTCCTCAAGCTGCTCCCGGATTTGCTTGGCGGTCTGCCCCATGACCACGATGTTGGAGATTTGGCCGGAGGCCATAATTTCCTCGCACAGAGGCTTGAAATCCGTATGCTTGTCGTAGCCTCCCAGCAGCAGCACGGTAGGGGCCTTCATGCTTTGGACGGCCTTGATGGTGCTGTCCACGTTGGTGCCCTTGCTGTCGTTGATATAGACCACGCCCTGAAACACGCGCACCTTTTCGATGCGGTGCTCCACGCCCGTAAAGGACTGAAGCGTATGGCGGATTACCGGCGCGGGCACGCCCATCGCCGAAGCCATGGCCGTAGCCGCCAGCGCGTTTTCCAGGTTATGCGGGCCGGGGATCAAAATCTGCCCGGCGTCGCAGATCGGCTTCCTGACGCCGTCCCATTGCCATACAATTTTTCCCTCATCCACAAACGCGCCGTTTTCCACGGGGCGCGTCCGGCTGAAAAAGGCCACGCGCGCCTTTACCCGCGACGCCATTTTATACAGCACCGGATCGTCCATATTGAGCACGGCGACGTCCTGCTCCGTCTGGTTTTCAAAAATGCGCTGCTTGAGCTTGATATACCGCTCCATCGTGCCGTGGCGGTTTAAATGGTCCTCGGTGATGTTGAGCAGCGCGGCCACGCGCGGATGGAAGGTCTTGACGCTTTCAAGCTGAAAGCTGGACACCTCCACCACCGTAACGTCGTCCTTCTTGCCCGTCAGGGCAACGGCGGAAAGGGGATACCCGATATTTCCGGCCACATGCGTCACGCGCCCGGCGTTTTCAAAAATCTTTCCTAAAAGCGTGGTGGTGGTGGTTTTGCCGTTGGTGCCCGAAATGGCGAGCACGTCGCCCTGCAGGAGCGTATAAGCCAGCTCCAGCTCGCCCGTAACCGGCAGGCCGCGCTCCTTCGCGCTTAACACCACGGGCGCGTCGATCGGCACGCCGGGGCTAATCACCAGCCCGTCCACCCCGGGCAGCAGCTTTACCGGGTCTTCCCCCAGGCGGAACTCGCATTCCGTCCCGCGCAGGCCGTCCAGCTCGCCGCCAAAGGCGTCCTCCCGCTTGCTGTCCGATAAAACCGGGACGGCGCCGTGGTGGAGCAGCAGCTCCGCCGCGGCGATACCGCTGCGCGCCATGCCCACCACCAGGATCCGTTTCTTCTCCAGCCTCAACATTCCTTCACCTCCATTGAGACGAAAATTCCATTACAGTTTACGGCGCCGGTCTGAGGGAAAGAAGCGCGACCAGGCTTAAAATTCCCTCCGCGACGGAATACATCGCCACGATCTGCTGCTCGCTCATGCCGGAGAGCTCAAAGTGGTGATGGATGGGCGACATTTTAAAGATGCGCTTGCCGTGCGTCGCCTTAAAATAAACGCGCTGGATGATGACGCTGAGCGACGACATAATCAGCGTGAAGGAAATCAGCAGCATAAACAGCGGCATGCGAAGAAGCATCGCCATGCCCACGGTCGCGCCGCCGATGAACATGCTCCCCGTATCGCCCATAAACACCAGCGCCGGGTAATGGTTGAAGCGCAGGAAGCCCATGCACGCGCCGGAAAGCGCCATGGCAAAAATGGCGAGGTTTTGATAATTGCCAAGCAGCTCCGCCGGCAGCGACGCGGACGCCGCCGCCGTTACAAACAGCGCCATCAAGCCCCATGCCGCGCTCCCAATCACCGTCACGCTGCTCAAAAGCCCGTCCAGGCCGTCCTGAAGGTTGGCGCTGTTAATCATAAAGATCATCACGCACGCCATCAGCGGCACATAAAAACCCCCCAGGTCCCACTCCACGTTGAAGAAGGGCACGATAATGCTGCTCCCGACCATGGGGCTTACGTAGCAGTACAGCGAAAACCCTACCGAAACCACCACCTGGCCGATGATCTTCTGCCACCAGATCAGGCCGAGGTTGCGCTTTTTAACCACCTTGATGTAATCGTCCACAAAGCCGATGAGCATGCTCATAAGCGATACGGCGATCAGCGCCAGGATGAAGTCGTCCCGGCCGTACCAGGCGCCGTGAACAAGCAGCGCCGCCGTGCACGTAACCGCCGCAAACATCAGGCCGCCCATGGTGGGCGTGCCCTGCTTGGTCTTGTGCGTTTGAGGGCCGAGCTCATAGATGGTCTGCCCAAATTTAAGCTTACGCAGCACGGGCAGCACCCTTGGCCCAATCAGCAGCATTGCGATCACAGACAGGATTAACGCCAATATCAACCTTAGCACGGCTGTTCACTCCTTGGTACGGTCAGGCCCGCATTTTTTCCAAAAGCTCCCGCACGACGACCTTTTCGTCGAACGGCCGCTTAACCCCCATGATATCCTGGTAGGTTTCGTTGCCCTTGCCCGCCAGGATAATGACGTCGCCCTCCCGCCCCATTTCCAGGGCATAGCGGATGGCCTCGCGCCGGTTTTCGATGACCACATACTTGCCGTCGGTTTTTTTCACGCCCTCCTCGATGGAGCGCAGGATCGCGGCGGGGTCCTCGGTGCGGGGGTTGTCGCTGGTAAGGATGGAAAAATCGGCCAGCCTCCCGACGATTTCTCCCATCATGGGGCGCTTGCCGTGGTCGCGGTCGCCTCCGCAGCCGAACAGCGCGATCAGGCGGTTTTTAGTAAACGCCCGCACCGTTTTCAGCACGTTTTCCAGCGCGTCCGGCGAATGGGCGTAGTCCAAAATTACCTTGTAGGGCGTTTGCGTATCCAGCATCTCCACGCGCCCCGGCACCGCCTGGACGCTTTCCAGGCCCTCCCGGATGGCCGAGCGGTCAATGCCCATAATCATGGCCAGCGACGCCGCCGCGAGGGCGTTGTAGACGTTGAACATCCCGGTCAGGTGCATGCGCACGGGCATTTCCTCCAACCCGCGCAGCATGATGGAAAACGCTACGCCGTCCTCGGATATTTCAATATCGCGGGCGAACACGTCCGCCTCCGCGCTGATGCCGTAGGTCAGGTACGGGATTTTGATATCGTCGATGATCCTTTGGCTCGTTTCCTCGTCCGCGTTTAAGGAGGCGTTGAGCACCGCGCCGTGCATAAAGAAGCTTTTCTTGGTTTCAAAATAATTTTCCATCGTGCCGAAATAATCCAGATGATCCTGCGAGAAGTTTGTAAAGCAGGCGGCCTCAAAGGTTACGCCGTCCAAGCGGTGCATATCGACGGCGTGAGCGCTCACCTCCATGCTCACAGCCTCCACGCCCTCGTCCCGCATTTGGCGGAGGCACCTGTGCAGGTCGATGGGGTCGGGCGTGGTCATGTTGCTCGTGATATGCTTTTCCCCGATCAGGTTGCCCGTGGTGCCGATCAGCCCGGTTTTAAACCCGGCCTTTTCCAAAATCGCCTTCATCAGGTAGCTGGTGGTGGTTTTTCCCTTGGTGCCGCTCACGCCCACCATGCGCATGCCGCGCTCGGGATGGCCGTAAAAGTTGGCGGCGATATAGGCCATGGCGGACCGCACGTTTTGCACCCGGACCTGCGGGATATCGGCCTGCGTAAAGCGTTCCACCATAAGCGCCGAACAGCCGTTACCGGCGGCCTGGGAGGCGAAGTCATGCGCGTCAAAGCGCATGCCGCTGATGCAGAAAAACAGGCCGTTCGTTGTTTTTTCACGGCTGTCGGTAATCAGCGCCTCAATATCGACTACCATATTGCCGCGCGTTTCCAGCACTCCGGGCACGCCCGCCAGCAAGTCCTTGAGAAGCATCGGTATTCCTCCATCATTCTGGATTCGGCATTTCAAAGGTGACCTTCACCACCGTATCGGGCGCGGCAAACTCGCCCGCCGCGGGCTGCTGCCTGACGGCAAACCCGCTGCCCTCAATTTCCGTTTCCAGGCCCCGCTGCCTAAGCAGCGAAGCCGCCTGCGCGATGGACAGGCCCAGCACATCCGGTACGCAGACAAGGGTTTCCGTCTCGGGCAGCTCCTCCTCGTAGGTATAAAGCATGACCTGGCCGCCGGACACCAGCATGGCCCCGCCGCTGGGCATCTGGGCCGTCACCGTATCCCCCGCGCCGTCCTCCAGCACGCGGAAGCCCTGTTCCGCCAGGGCCTTGCGCGCCTCCCACAGCGGCATACCCACCACGTCCGGCACCGACACGTCCTCCGGTTCCTCGCCCGTCTCGGACCGATAGCCTAAATACGGTAGCACATCCGCCAGAATTTGTCTAGCGAACGGCGCGGCCGTCGTGCCGCCGTAATCAATCGGCGCGTCCGCCTCGTCCACGATTACCAGAAGCGCGATTTTGGGATCGTTGGCGGGCGCAAAGCCGAAAAACGAGCCGATATGCACGTCGCGCACGATGCGGCCCTCCTTGTACACCTGGGCCGTACCCGTTTTGCCGCCGACGCGGAAGCCCTCGAGCTTGGCGTTCTTTGCCCCGCCAATGCTGACCACCTTTTCCAGCAGGTCGCGCATGGTGGCGGACGTTTCCTCCGAGATGGGCGTGGAAACCACCTTGGGCTGCGTGCGGTACAGGATGGTCCCGTCGGGCGCGACGGCCTCCTTGAGCAGATAGGGCCGCATCAGCCGCCCGCCGTTAATCACCGAGCAGGCGGCGGTCAACAACTGGATGGGCGTCACCGCCACGCTCTGGCCAAATCCAATCCGGGCCAGGTCCACGTTCTTGACGGATTTCACGGGTATTAGTATACCACTTCCCTCCCCCTGCAAGTCAATATTCGTTTTCTTTCCCAGCCCAAACGCCTGTAAATATTGATACATGCGCTCCGTGCCAAGCCGGAGGGCCAGCTCCACAAAAACCGGGTTGCAGCTATTCTGGAGCCCCTGGGCCATGGTTTCCGCCTTGTGGGGGTTCCCCCAGCAGCGAATGGTGTCGCCGTCCACCTTGATCTTGGCCGAGCAATAGAAGGAATCCTCCGGCGTGGTAACGCCCGCGTCAAGCGCGGCGGCGGCGGTAAGCACCTTGAAGGTGGAGCCCGGCTCATAGGCGTCGGAAATGAGGCGGATGCGCATTAAGCTTTGCAAGGCGTCGGGCTGGTCGCGGGGAGGGTCGTTCGGGTCGTAATCAGGCTTGGAGCACATGGCCAGGATCGCGCCGGTGTACACGTCCATGGCAATGCAATGAACCGCCTGGGCCTTGTTGACGTCGTAGCATTCCCGCATGGCCTTTTCAACGATTTCCTGAATCGTCGCGTCGATGGTCAGCTTGATGGCGTTGCCGTCCTGCGGCTCGACGTACAGGTTGCCGCTGTCGTAAATCGGCTGCGACTTTCCGTCCACGCTGCGAAGGCTGGCGCCCGCCGTGCCCTTCAGCAGCTCCTCATACTGCTGCTCCAGCCCGGATTGGCCGACGCTGTCGATATTGGTCAGGCCCAGCGTTTGCGCCAAAAACGCCCCCCGCAGATAAACGCGCCGCACGTCCTCGTCAAAGAGCAGCGCGTTGGCTTCTTTGGCCACCGCCGCGTCGCCGCTGGATTGCAGCAGGCGCAGCTCGTCGGCCTTTTCGCGGGAAACCTGGCGCTTGAGCGTCACGGAAGCCTTGGACTTGTCCGAAAGCTTTTGCTCGACCGTTTCCTCGGATAAACCCAAAATCGGACATACCGTTTGCACGAACAAGGATATGTCCGATATCTTCCTGGGGTCGGCGCTGACGATATAGGCCGTGGCGCTGACCACCAGCGTCTGCCCGTTGGTATCCAGAATATTGCCGCGCCTGGCATACACGGTGCCCTCCCGCGTCCACTGCCGTATGCCCCGCTGCGTAAGGCTGGCGGACTCCGTCGTGGTCAGGTAGGTGATGCGCGCCACCAGCACCATGAAAAGGCAAATCAGCATGACAAGCAGACTGAAAACGCGTTTGCGGATATGGAGCTCGGTTGGCATACTACTTCCCCCATTATGCTTGATAGAGGGATGTATGCGGCTCGTCCGCCCGCTATGACGCTTTCGACGGAATCCGGCCCCACATCACAAAAGAAGGCTTTAGCCGCCGTTGCTGGCAAGCGCCGGCACGTGCGTGGGCCCGGCCTCGTCCTCCGGCGCCGCAGCCTGCCGCGAGGCCTGAACCTGCCTGGACTGGCCGCCTCCGGGCCGCGTATCGACCGCGACCAGGTGGATGGCCTCCGCCGATTCCGCGGGAATCATGTTGAGGTTGCGGGCGGCGGCGTAGCAGATGGTCGCCGCGTCGGAGGCTTCGGCGATCTGCGTTTCCAGCTCCGCGTTGGCCGAGCGGCAGTCGGAGATGGAGCGCTCCATGCGGTTGACCGCCTTTTGGCGCTCAACAATGGCCCCTTGCTGAACCAAAAGGCAGATTCCGCACAGGAAAAGCGTCAGCGCAATGGCAAAGATGCCAAAGCGCACGGATACGCGCACGCCGCCCTTGCCCGTCTCATGCCTGACGGACTCCGCCAGGCGGCGCTCCTCCCTTTCCAGCCGCTCCAGCTCCAGGCGCTTGCTCTGGGTGCGGCAGCGGCGCTGACGGTCCGGCTTGAGCTGCCCGGTGCGAAGGTCCACGTCTCCGCCGGGCAGGTAAACGCTGCTCATCACCTTCATGCGGGACGTGGGAACATAGCGCTCCGTGCCGGCCGCGGAAAAGCTGTCGTAGGTGGGCATATACTGTGACATCGCCGGGGCTCCTTTCCCTCTCAGGCTTACTCGTTCAGGCTTGCAATCTCATCCAGAATCTCGTCGCGGTGCTCCTTGAAATATTCGTCCTCAGCCGCGGCCGCGGAGCTGTCCACAATGCGGATATGATCCAGCGCGCCGCTGATTTCCACATCCTTGGCCTCCCCCAGCACCGCCTGGCGCAGCTTCGCCGGCAGCAGCAACCGCCCCTGATTGTCCGCCTGTACGCCGCGGTAGCTCATCTTGGCCAAATGCGCCTGATACCTTTGGACGGCCGGCTTTCGCTGGTTGAGGCCGTACAGCTCGCTCAAAAGCGCGTCAAACACCTCGTCGGGGTACAGCGCGATCCCGTTGCCGTCCCGGGTGATGGAAATGGTGAACGCCTCGCCAAGCGGCTTGCGGTACGCGTTTGGAATGATGATGCGGCCCTTTGCGTCAATGGAATGGTCGTAGCTGCCAAAAAAGGTAAACGCGCGCGGAGAAACCGGCTTGGGAGCGAAGGCTTCCGCGTTGTTTTGATCGTCCACGCGCCCTTCCCCCTCGCTCCAGCATTCGCTCCACTTTGCACCCTTTTCAGGGATGCAGCACCATTATGCTCCACCTTTTGAAATAATGTCAACGTGGGCAACCTGGAAACGCTTTCCATGTCGAAACATTTGTATCACATTGAGCGGAGCGTTGTAAGAACAATCGTTCCTCCACCATCGATTGTGGTCGCAAAAAACCCCGCAAACCCATGTGTCATCATGGTTTGCGGGGTATCAGAACACCCATTTGGCTTTAATTGTTACAATTATATTTCGTTTATATGTAAAAAAGTTAAGATATCATCTTTTCTCTTACGCCTGCACCAAAAGGGGGCAAAAACCGATCGCGTCGCAGGATACCAGGCGGTACTCGATCCCGTTGCGGAAGCCGCAAAAGCCGTTCTTGATCCCGGCGCCATGAAGATGACCATACACGACCCGCCGCACCGGAAACTCCTCCATGAGCCGCGTGACAGCCGTAGGCAGGCCGTCGGCAAAAAGGGGCGGAAAATGCGTCATAACGGTTAGGGGGCCGCCCTCCGAAAGCGTCGCGGCGCGTTCCAGCGACATCCTCAGACGCCCCAGCTCGCGGCGGCAGATCTTTTCATCCTGGTCGCCGAGCGGCTGCTGGGACGTGGGCAAAAGCCAGCCCCGCGTGCCGCAGAACACCTCGTCCCCAAGCCTGACGGCGTCGTTTTGCAAGGCGTGCATCCGCGGCCCGAGCGCCTCCCGAACCTTGCTCAGCGAGCTCCACCAATAATCATGATTGCCGCGCAGCAGTATTTTTTCGCCCGGCAGGCGCGCGATCGCCCTAAGGTCGTCCAGCGCGTCGTTGAGCTGCATGGCCCAACTGATATCGCCGGGGATGAGCACCACGTCCTCCGGCCTGACGACCGCGAGCCAGTTTTCGCAAATGGTTTCAAAATGGCGATCCCAATGGCTGCCGAACACGTTCATGGGCTTTTGCTCATGGCCCGGCAGGTGGAGATCGCCAATCGCGTAGATCGACATGCTTCCCTCTTTTCGCCCGGCGGGTTACTTTTCAGTCCTTTTCATCCTCGTCGTCGTCCTCGGCGTCGTTTTCCTCGTCCTCGATGACGCTTTCCAAAGACAGCTCGCTTTCAATGTCCCCAAACTCGTTTTCCGGGATATCCTCATGAATCTGCGGGATGATCTCGTCCATTGTGCTCACGGAGTTCAGGCCGATTGCGCTTTCATCCACCTCCGCCGGTTCCTCGTCGGCGCTTTCCACGCTTCCCGCGTTCATTTCCTTCAGGCAGCTCAGGCATACGTCCCGGCCGGGCAGCGCCGGCGCGGCGTTGCAAACGGAGCAAAGCTCCAGCTCGTCGCTGACCTGCTCGCCCTTCATCTCCCGCAGGCATACCTTGCAAAGCTTTTCGGTCTCCTGGATGTAGTTGAGTTCGCACCGTGGGCACTTCACCAATTTCATGGGCAGGTTCCTCCTCTATGCTGGGTGATCCTTGCGTTTTCATCCCGTTTGAAAACATTCCCTTGGAAACAGAATGGTAAATAGATTGCTAAATACATCCTGATATATTACGATTTTATTACGTCATTGACGTAATTACTTAACATTTGGAGGTATCCCATGAATCGAAAGCAAAAGCTGTCCATCCTTACCCTCGTCATCAGCCTGGCGCTGTGCGGCGTCGCTTTCGCGGGCAACGCGCCCACGTCGCAGTTCGGCTTCTCAGGCTGGCCTTACCGGCAAAGCACGGGCTGCCCGAACACCACCGTCTGCGAACCCACGGCAACGCAGGCCCCCACGCCGGAGCCGACGGCAATCCCCACGGAACAGCCCGCTGCCACCGCTACGCCCGAGCCCGCCGCAACGCCGGAGCCAACCCAGGCCCCCGCGCCCACTTTTACGCCGGAGCCGGAGCCCACGCCGACCGCCACAGCGGTCCCGACGCCCGTTCCCACCGCTGAGCCGACGAAAGCCCCGGCTGCCACGGCAACCCCGACCCCCGCGCCAACGGCGACAAAGACGCCCGAACCCACTCAAATTCCTACTGTGACGCCAACTCCGCCCTCCACAGACGATGATTATACTACGGGTTCCGTCACCGCGCAAGAGGAAAATGCATTTATTTTACTGAACGCGGACCGCGCCTCAAACGGCCGTTCCGCCCTCACGCTGGACCCGGAGCTCTGCCGGCTTGCAAGGCTGAAGAGCTGCGATATGAACGCCAACCAGTATTTTGCCCACACCTCGCCAACGCTGGGCAGCGCCTCCGACATGCTTCGCAGCAACGGGTACGCCTTTACCTCGGTTGGGGAAAACATCGCGCACCACGCCACGGTCTCCAAAGCCCAGGCCGCCTTCATGAGCAGCTCGGGACACCGGCAGAACATCCTCGGTACGCAATGGAAAAAGGTGGGCATCGGCGTTTGCTTCGATCAGCAGGGCTACGTGTACGTCACACAGTTGTTCGTGCGCTGACGCGGGCCGAGCCTTCCGGCGAGACCAAAAGGGCCGCTATCCTATGATAGCGGGCAGACTGTTGACAAACCCATTTTGGAGTGGTTTGGAGGGGCCGAGGCCCCTCCAAATGAAATCGTATCGCCTGGCTTTGCCAGGCGGGCGGGGAGTTTGCGGCTTTGCCGCAAACACTTCCAACAGTCCTCGGCGGAAAAGATCGCCGAAAGGCGGGCTTTTTCGACGCCCTGGCCGCTATCCTATGATAGCGGGATGGCGGCCCTTTCGATTCCGCTCACCGCGCAAACCGGTTCATCGGCATGACGCGACCCTGCGGGGTATAATAGCGCGGCCTGGCGCGCCAGGTAAACGGCTCCCCGCACACGCCGGCGGCCCGAAGCACGCTTCTGCCCGCCATGCTTCCGCGGGGGCGCACATAGGTGCTCAGCGCGAGGGAATTGGTTCCGTCCCCCGCCGGCAGGGGCCTGAAGGGGTCCTCCGCCGCCTTTACATGGGTAAACCTGTCTGAAAACCGGGGCTCCGCCATCAGAAGCCGGGGCAGGGCCGGCATAAGGACGGCCTCGCTTTGTTGCAGAGCCGGGCGCATCCATAAGTAGCGCTGCATGTAAACACTCCTTTCCAAATTGCCATAAGGAAGCTACTGCATGCTATGCTCCGCGTTGCAAAACGTGCGCGGGCGGGGAATCGCTTCCCCGCCCGCGCACGGTCCCAATCCATTGCCGGAGGAACGCGGTCCTCCGGCGGTTTCTTGTTCAGCCGGCCCAGTAGCATAGAACGAAAAAGGGCTTGGGAATCGCGTCGGGGCGTTCCCGTCGGCGAGAGGCTTCCTCGCGGCCCGGGAGGAAGGCAAAGCACATCACTCCCGCGCGTTCAGCGTTTGAGCCCTCGCCTCCCCGGGGCGCATCAGCGTTTCCACGCGCTCCAGCAGCTCTTCGCGCCCCGTGCCGTCTTCGCTGGAAAAGGCGATCAGCTCCCACGGCTGCACGAGCAGGGCCCGGCAAATGGGCGCGAGCTGTTTCATGCGCGCGCCGCGGCTGATCTTGTCCGCCTTGGTGGCGACCACGGTAAACGGGATGCCCATCTGCCGCAGGTAGCGGTTCATCGTCATGTCGTCCTGCGTGGGCTCGTGCCGGATATCCACCAGATGGAGGACATGGCGCAGCAGCGAGCTTTCTTGAAAGTAACGCTCCATCATGACGGCCCAGCGCTTTTTTTCCGCCTTATCCACCTTGGCAAAGCCGTAGCCGGGCAGGTCCACCAGATGAAATTCCTCATTCAAAAGGAAAACGTTTATCAGACGGGTTTTTCCAGGAGTCGAGCTCGTTTTGCAAAGCTTCTTGCGGCCGCACAGCGCGTTGATGAGCGAGCTCTTACCCACGTTGCTCTTGCCCGCCACGGCAAGCTGAGGGAGCGTCACCGGGGGTTCCTCCCGGTATTCCGCCAGGCTGGTGACAAACGACGCGGATCTGATTTCCATATCAAGATCCCCTATACGCGTTCACGGGCGGCTTGACGGGCAAATCCATCGCCTCCACATGCGCGGTCACGGGCGCCGGCAGCCCGCGCGTCAGCGCCGCCGCCAGCACCTCGGATACGTCGTCCACAGCGCGGATTTCCAGCTTGGCCAGCACGTTTCCGGGTATGTCCTCCAGGTCCTTGAGGTTTTCCTGCGGAATCAGCACGGTACGGATGCCCGCACGGTATGCGGCCAACAGCTTCTCCTTCAGGCCGCCGATTGGGAGCACGCGTCCCCGGAGGGTAATTTCCCCGGTCATCGCAACCTCCTGTTTCACCGGCACGGACGTCAGCGCGCTGACCAGCGCGGTGGTCAGCGTGACGCCGGCGCTTGGACCGTCCTTGGGCACCGCGCCCTCCGGCACATGGATGTGGATATCATGCTCTTTGAAAAATTGGGCGGAAACGCCCCACGGCTCGCAGTGCGCCCTCACCCAGGAAAGCGCGGCGCGGGCGCTTTCCTGCATCACGTCCCCAAGCTTTCCGGTAAGCTGAAGCGCGCCAGAGCCTTGCATAACGGCGCATTCCACGGACAGCGTCTCCCCGCCGACCGCCGTGTAGGCAAGCCCGTTGACCACGCCCACGCGGCTCTCGCGCTCCAAGGGCTCCCGCGTAAACCGGGGCGCGCCCAGATAGGCGTTCAGCTTTTCCGGGCCCACGACCACCTCGTTCGCCTTTCGGTCCAGCATCTCGACCGTCGCCTTGCGAACAACGCGCGCAAGGGTGCGCTCCAGCTCGCGCACGCCCGCCTCGCGGGTATACCCCTCGATGAGCGAGCGAAGCACGCGGTCGCTCATCCGGACGCTTCGCTGCGAAAGGCCGTGGCGCTCGATTTGCTTGGGCAGCAGGTGCCGCCGGGCGATCCTGAGCTTTTCCTCCTCGGTATAGCTGGGAACCTCGATGATTTCCAGCCGGTCCAGCAAGGCCGGCGGTATGGTATCCACCGTATTGGCCGTGGTGATGAACATGACGCGGCTCAGGTCGAAGGGCAGCTCCATATAATGGTCGCGGAAGGCGTTGTTTTGCTCGGCGTCCAGCACCTCGAGCAGCGCGGCGGCGGGATCGCCCCGAAAATCGCTGCTCATCTTGTCAATTTCATCGAACAGGAAGACGGGATTCATCGTGCCGGCCTGCTTGATCCCCGTGATGATGCGGCCGGGAATCGCGCCCACATAGGTGCGGCGATGCCCCCGGATCTCCGCCTCGTCGCGCACGCCGCCCAGCGACATTTGAACGAACCTGCGGCCCACCGCCTTGGCGATCGCGCGCACAATCGACGTCTTGCCCACGCCCGGAGGGCCGGCAAAGCAAAGGATGGGGCCCTTCATGTCGTCCTTCATGCGGAGCACGGCCAGGTATTCGATGATGCGCTCCTTCACCTTTTCCAGGCCGTAATGGTCTTCCTCCAGCACCCGCCGGGCGCGCTTCAGGTCCAGGTTGTCCGGGGTGGTCTTGCCCCAAGGCAGGTCCAGAATCCATTCCACATACGTGCGGCTGACGCCGATCTCCGGCGTCCCCGGCGTCATGCGGGACAGCCGTTCCAGCTCCTTTTCCGCCTTTTCCCGCGCCTCGTCGTTCAACGGCGTTTCCGCCAGGCGTTCCCGAAGGTCCTCCACATCGGCGCCGTCCTTGTCGCCAAGCTCCGTCTGGATGGCCTTGATTTGCTCGCGCAGGTAATAATCCTTCTGATTTTTTTCGATCTGCTTTTTGATGCGCGCCTGAACCTGCTTTTCCACATCGGCCAGCTCGGTTTCCCGAAGAAGGATGCCGCAGAGCTCTTCCAGGCGGTCCTTGACCTTGAGCTTTTCCAGGATTGCCTGCCGGTCCTCCAGCTTGGTCAGCACGTTCGCGGCGATGATATCCGCTAGCTGGTCCGGCTTGTCGACGTCCATCACGGAGCGAAGCGTTTCCTGCGACACCCTCATGCTCGCCGTGCAGTATTCCTCAAAAAACTCATGCGTGGTGCGGACCAGCGCCTTCATCTCGGCGCTGTCCCGGGCATGGTCGTCGCGCACGGGCCGGACATCCGCCACCATGCACGGTTCTTCCTCCACCACGCTGACCAGCACGGCCCGGCGAACGCCCTCCACCAGCACGCGGATGCTGTCTCCGGGCAGGTTGAGCACCTGCTTGACCTGCGCGATGGTGCCCACGCGGCAAAGGTCGTCAAGCTGAGGCTCGTCGATCTCCGCGTCCATTTGAGCGACCAGAAAAATTCTTTGGTCCTCCATCATGGCCTTTTCCAGAGCGGCCACGCTCTTGGGACGTCCCACGTCAAAGTGGAGCACCATATGCGGGAACACCATCATTCCCCGCAGAGGCAGCACGGGCATGCGCGTGAGCATGCTCCTGCGCGTCGTTTCCTGCATGTCTATCCTCCCGACGCCCGCGCGTGGATTTCAAAAGCGCGCGGGCGTACTTGCGGCTTCAGCGCCGTCAACATTTGATTATAACGGCTTCCGCGGCCAAATGCAAGGCCCTGGGACGGATTCCCCTTACTGCGCGGCCTCGGCTTTGCCCGCCGCCGTTTGCTCCTCCGCGGCCATCACCGGCACGGGCGCGCCCTTGGGCGCCAATGGCGCTTCCTCCCGCTCGATGGCGCTTACCGGCAGCAGCATGCGCTCGATCGCCTCGTCCAGCGTGGATATGGGCAGCACCTGGATGGTGGTGTGCTCAAAGCGTTCCAATTGGTTATCCGCCGGGATCAGCACCGTGGTAAGCCCCGCGCGCTCCGCGGCCTCCACCTTGCCGGGCACGCCGCCTACCGGCTTGACCAGCCCGCGCACGCTGACCTCGCCCGTCACCGCCACATGCCCGTCCACAGGCCGGCCCGTCAGCGCGCTGGCGGCTACGACCGCCATCGCCACGCCCGCCGACGGCCCGTCCACAGGCGTGCCTCCGGGGAAATTGATATGCAAATCAAAATCCTGCGTGCGGTAGCCCATGGAATGGAGCAGCGTCATCACATTTTCCAAAGAGCTGCGGGCGGTGGACTTGCGTTTGATGCGGCGGCTTTCCGCGCCGATTTCCTCTTCCTCTACAATGCCGGTGATCACCAGCTTGCCCGATCCGCGCTGCGCCACGGCCTCGATCTCCATCGTAGCGCCCTGGTAGCTTCCGACAATCGCCAGGCCATGCACCACGCCGACGCGGTTTTGCGTATCGGCGCGCTGCTCCGGCCGCGCCGCGTAGTGACCGGAATAGATCACCCATTCCACGTCTTCCGTCCGGATCTCGGTGCGTTCATCCATTTGAGCGAGGCCGGCGCACATCTGCACGATATTGACCGCGTCGCGGCCGCAGGCGGCAAAGCGCCCCACCAGCTCCGCGTCCTCGTGGGAAAGGGCGAAGCCGGCGCGCTTGGCGGAGTTATATGCGATATCCGCCACCTCGTCCGGCTCCAGGGCGCGGAAGAACACCTCCATACAGCGCGACCGCAGGGCGGGCGAAATTTCCTGCGGGCTGCGCGTGGTCGCGCCCACCAGGCGGAAGTCGGCGGGAAGGCCGTTTTTAAAGATATCGTGGATATAGCGCGGGATGCTGTTATCGTCCGCGTTATAATAGGCGGACTCGAGCATCACCTTGCGGTCCTCCAGCACCTTCAACAGCTTGTTCATCTGAATGGGGTGCAGCTCCCCGATCTCATCCAGGAACAGCACGCCGCCGTGCGCCTTGCTGACCGCGCCGGGCTTCGGCTGGGGAATGCCTTGCACCCCCAGCGGGCCCGCGCCCTGATAAATGGGATCGTGCACGCTGCCAATCAACGGGTCGGCGATAGCCCGTTCATCAAAGCGCACACAGGTAGCGTCCATTTCAATAAAGGGAGCGTTTTGCGCAAAAGGCGTGCCCGGGCTCTTCTTGGCCGCCTCCAGAACCAGGCGCGCGGCGCAGGTCTTGCCGATGCCCGGAGGTCCGTAAATCAGCACATGCTGCGGATTTTTTCCGCAAAGGATGGCCTTGAGCGACTTGATGCCGTCCTCCTGCCCTACGATATCCGCAAACTTAGCGGGCCTGACGCGCTCCGCCAGCGGCTCGCTGAGCTTGAGCGCGCGCATTTTTTGAAGGCGCTCAAACTCACGGCCGCTCTCCCGGCGGTGCGCGGGCTGCGTTTTGCGCTGCGCGCGAAGCTGCGTATAGAAATAGATGCCCACAACGACCGTAACCAATAGCTGAATGGCAAACAAAATAGCGCTGACCAACGATAGACCTCCATTCGCGGAACGTTCCGTTCCCCTGTTCTGTCCCGTGGTATCTTGTGAGAAACGGGGTCGTTCCATGTATGGGGGATGTTGGGAGCGCCGGGCGGAGAAGCCGCTCGCGGCTCTATATAAAAGGATGCTCCGGCCTTTGTCGGGAAGAAATTTCCCGGTTTCCGGCAGCCAAGGCGTCTTTGCGCGTTTGTTGGAAAGCGGGGCGAAAACCCTTCCAAAAAAGGATGCCCTTCCAAGCATCCCCGCAATTTGCCGTTACGCGTTTTGACGGCCAAGCAGTTTGACGGCTTCATCCAGGATCCGTTCCGCCAGGTCGCGCTTGCTCATGAGCTCCAGCGCCGCCTGCGAATTTTCAGTGACGAGCGTCGCAATATTAGTATCCGTTCCAAAGCCCGCGCCCTCGGCGGTGACGTCGTTGGCGACGATCATATCCAGGTTTTTGGAGCGGAGCTTTTTTCGCGCGTTTTCCAGCACGTCCTGCGTTTCCGCCGCGAAACCGACCAGCACCTGTCCGGGCCTCCGGCGCTCTCCCACGGCCTTCGCAATATCCGGGTTCTCTACCAAATGAAGCGTAAGGCCCTCTCCGTCCCGCTTTTTCAGCTTCTGGCCCGAATAACGCTCGGGGCGGTAATCCGCGGGCGCGGCCGCCTGGATGATGATATCCTGTTTGCCGCAGCGTTCCAGCATGGCTTCATAGAGGCTTTGCGCGGACGTAACGGCCACCGTTTCCACGCCGTCCGGCCTGGGCAGGCTTACCGGCCCGGACAGAAGCGTAACCTCCGCCCCCCGCGCTCGAGCGGCCTCCGCCAGCGCATAGCCCATTTTTCCGGAGGAATCGTTGGTCAGGTAGCGGACGGGATCGATACGCTCTACCGTGGGGCCCGCCGTCACCAGCACGCGCACGCCCTCCAGGTCCCGCTTGGAAAGAAGCAGCCGCACGACGGCGTCCACAATTTCCTTCGGCTCGCTCATGCGCCCGGCGCCCGAATCCCCGCAGGCGAGGAATCCGCTCTCCGGTCCGACGGTCAGCACGCCGCGCCGCTTGAGCAGCGAAAGGTTATCCCGCGTCGCGGCCGCCGTCCACATGCCCGTATTCATCGCGGGCGCAAGCAGTACCGGCGCCTTGGTCGCCAGAAGCGTGGTGGTCAGCATGTCGTCGGCGATGCCATGGGCAAGCTTCGCCATCAGGTTGGCGGTTGCCGGGGCCACAAGCATGAGATCCGCCTTTTGCGCCAAAGAAATATGCCGAACATCCCACGATTCCCGGCGCTCGAAGGTGTCCAGGCACACAGGCCTCCGGCTGAGGGTTTCAAACGTCAGGGGTTGAACCAGTTTGGCGGCGTTTTGCGTCATGATGACGTCCACGCCGGCTCCCAGCTTCACCAGCCGAGATACGACCTCGCACGCCTTATAGGCGGCGATGCCGCCCGTGACCCCCAAAACGACTTGCCTGCCCTCCAGCATGGTCAGGCCTCCGTTTCGGGGTCGCGCTCATAGGTCAACAGGCCGCGGTTGATCTCCTCGACGGCAACCTTCAGGGGCTTCATCTCCTTGGGGTCGATCAGCGGCTGCGCGCCGTCCACAAGCTGGCGGGCCCGCTTGCTCGCCTCCACCACCAGCGTGTACCGGCAGTCCACCTTTTCCGACAGTTCCACAATCGTAGGTTCCACAATCGCCATAAACGAATCCTCCTTCAGTTGAGTCAATTTTCTCCAATGACAGGCTTAAACCTTGTGGTTCGCTGCTTTTCAGCGTTGGCAATGCATTGAAGCTGAGAGAACGCCAGCTCCAGGCTGTCGTTGATAATCGCATACTGGTAGCGGCCTATCTTGCCAACCTCGCCGCGCGCGTTGAGCAGGCGGCGCTCGATCTCCACAGGGTCGTCCGTGTTGCGGGTATGCAGCCGGACCCGAAGGTCCTCAAAGCTGGGCGGCAGGATAAACACGCTGACATAATCCTCCGTGTTTTCCATCACGCTGACCGCGCCCTGCGGATCGATATCCAGCAGCACGTTAAACCCCCGGGCCATCATATCCTCCACAGGGCGGCGCAGCGTGCCGTAGCTGTGGCCATGCACGGAGGCGTGCTCCAGAAATTCGCCGTTTTGAACCATCGCGGCGTATTCCGCCTCGCTCACGAAATGATAATGCACGCCCTCCAGCTCGCCCTCCCGGGGCTTGCGCGTGGTCACGCTGCAGGAAAAGCGAAAGCTGGGGTCGCTGTCCATCAGCATTTTCACCAGCGTTCCCTTTCCCGTGCCGGATGGACCGGAAATAATCAGCAGCATTCCTCTGCGCTCGACGCGAACCGGCATCGCTAGCCCTCCCTTTCCTCGTCCCGCGGGACCGTCTCCGCCCTGGACGCGGCGCGGCCCGCGATAGTTTCGGGCTGAATGGCGGAGAGGATGATATGGTCGCTGTCCGTCTGAATAACCGCCCGGGTGCGGCGTCCCTGCGTAGCGTCAATCAGGCGCTTGCGCTCGCGTCCCTCCTGAATCAGCCTTTTCACGGGCGCGCTGTCCGGGCTGACAATGGCCACGATGCGGTCGGCGGCAATCATGTTGCCAAAGCCGATGTTGATAAGGCGTATCACCCCAAGCCCCCTTCCGCTGTTACACGACGTTTTGCACCTGCTCGCGCAGCTTTTCAACGACGCATTTGGCGTCCAGCACGCTTTGCGCGATCTGCGCGTCGGAAGCCTTGGCCCCCATGGTATTGATCTCGCGGTTCATCTCCTGCAACAGAAAGTCCAGCCGCCGGCCGACCTCGTCCGTTCCATGAAGGCTTTCGCGGAACTGGTCGATATGGCTTTGAAGGCGGCTCAGCTCCTCGTCGATGGCGCAGCGGTCCGCCAGCAGCGCCACCTCCTGCGCCAGCCGCTGAGGGTCGGCGGGGCTGACCCGCCATTCCTCCAGCCTTGCCTCCAGACGCTTGCGGTATTCCTCCGGCACCATGGGAGCGCGGCTTGCCATGCGTTCCCGCAGGGCCGAAAGCTCGTCAAGGTACCGAAGAAGGTCGTCCGCCAGATGGACGCCCTCGCGCTCCCGCATATCAAAAAGCTTTTCCAGCGCGCCGTCAAGGGCTTCCAGCGCCAGGGCCGTAACGGCCTCCGCGTCCTCCTCGGCCTGCGAGACGGTCACCGCGCCGCTCAGCTCCAATATATCGCTTACGGTTGGACGCTTATAGGGCTCCAGCTCCTTTTCCGCCTGCCCGAGCGCCGCGTTGAAGGCTTCCAGCAGCGCGACGTCTACCCGCACCGCCCTTGCGTCGGCGCGGGTGTTTTGATAGGTGAGAAACACATCCACATGTCCGCGGCGAAGCCCGCTCCCGTTGATGCGGAAACGCAGCGCGTCCTCCAGAAAGGCAAGGTTTTTGGGCAGGCGAAAGGACAGGTCCAAAAAGCGGTGGTTGACGGTTTTAAGCTCGACCGTCATTTCGCGCCCGTCGCAGCAGGCGCGGCAGCGGCCATAGCCCGTCATGCTTTGCATGCACCGCTCGCCTCCTTTAGCTTAGTAAATTTTATTATAGCATTTTTCTGTGGAAATGACAAGTTTGAAGCGATTTTGGGAAGGGAGCAACCGCAGGAGCTTTTGAGAACGGCCAAACGCGGGGGGAAAATCAGCCGAAAATTCCGCTTGTGCCGCGAACCTATCCATGATATAGTCATTGCAACAAGAGACGTCATCTGATATACGAGGGAGGAGTACCATGAAGCGTTTGCTCGCCATTTTCTTAATCCTTTGCTCCATTATGATTCCCGCTTCGGTTACCGCGGAGCGTTCTATGGACGGTTACGATTTTAACGCCCCGCTCAACTGCCTTTGGGATATACCGCTCAACATCCCCATTGAAGAGTTTGTGGAAAGGGCGTACAGAGCAACCGGATTCATGTTTGTCCAGAATGAGGAAGACGGTCAAAAATACGAGGTTGACACAAGCGTACAATCGATATCGCTGCTTGGATATCCGCTGAAACTGGCTATCGCCGAGGCCCGCGACATCTTTTTTGCGCAGCCCGAGTATGACGGTAAGTTTTGCAGGCTCTCGCTCATGTTTTATGATGTAGAGCATCCGGAAAAATTAACGACGGACATCGTTTCAGCGATTTCGGGCAAATTTGGCGATCCAACAGGTTGGCTTGTAACGGCAGACGACACGTATTACGATCTTCCTTATCTATCAGGAGAAATCGACGAAGCCGCCATTTTCAGAATCCTGACGGAGCCGGAAGAGACTAGAATCGTTATCGATTGGAGTAATCTTAGCTTTTCGATTTATACCTATGAGAGAACCGACGAAGAAAAAATTTTTATCTCCTCAATATCTGAAACAAATTATGTTTTTAAAAATCAAATCCCTTATCCATCGGCTGGAAGCTACGTGGATTTGGTCCCATACATTGGCGATGCCGACGCGGGCATTTAGCCGGTCAAGGATGCTGGTATTACAAAGCGCCTCGGAAAAAATCCGGGGCGTTTTGATATACCATTTCCCGAATTGGGATCAGGGCCGAAATCATAAACGGAGGATTCGCGTACCCTTCCCGCCGCGCCCGCTTCCTCCGCCCGCGCGCCGCGGACGGATTGCTCCGGGTTTGGCCCCGGTCGGCCTCGCCGGCGGGTGAATGGCCGCGCCGTTCGGCAGGCCGCAAGCCAGCCGCTCCATGCCCTTCCGGCGCGCTCTACGGTTCGTCGATTGCGCCCGAAACAAAGGTATGGTATGCTGATACGCGGCAAGGGAGGCGACGCGGATGAACCAGGTCAAATGCGGCGCGCTGATTCGGGAGCTGCGCCGGGAGCGCGGCATGACGCAGCGGGCGCTCGCGGAAAGCATCGGCGTGGGCGACAAGGCCGTATCCAAGTGGGAGCGCGGCCTCGGCTGCCCGGACGTATCGCTGCTGGGCGCGCTTTCACGCGCGTTCGGTGTCAAAATTGAGAACCTGCTCGAAGGCTCTTTGGAGCCTAACCGAGCGGACGGAGGAAATATGAAAAAAGTCAAATTTTATGCATGCCCTCAGTGCGGCAACCTTCTGACCTCGACAGGCACGCCGGAAATCTGCTGCTGCGGAAGGCGGCTGGAGCCCCTTGCGCCCGCGCCGGCGGACGGGGCGCATCAGCCCCGCGTGGAGTGGACGGACGACGAGTATTACGTCACCCTTCCCCATGAAATGAGCAAGGAGCACTTCATCAGCTTCGCCGCCTATGCGACCTATGACCGGGTGCTGTTCATCCGGTTGTATCCCGAGCAGGACGCGGCCTTTCGCATGCCCGCCATGCGCGGCGGGTCGCTGTACCTGTATTGTTCCAGGCACGGCTTGATGCAGGCGGATATCGGGCAGTAAAGGCCCGACGGGCAAGTCGGGGAACCGGCGAGGCCGCCGCCCCTCAGGCCAGGAAGCCCTCCACAATTTTGGCCTCCGCCTCCTCCTCGGTGAGGCCAAGGGTGCGAAGCTTCAAAATCTGCTCGCCCGCGATCTTGCCGATGGCGGCTTCATGGATCAGCTCGGCGTCGCCATGGTTGGCGGCAAGCTCGGGCGACGCGGACACCATGCCGTGTCCCGCGATAATCGCGTCGCACTCGGAATGCCCCTTGCACGGCGCGTCCCCGACGATCAGCGAACGGTATTCCTGGCGCGAGTTTCCGCGCGCCACCGAGCGGGAAATCAGGTCCGTGGCCGATCCCTCCCCCTTCATGCGAACCTCAAACTCCGTCCTGACCACCTGTTCCTTTTCCGTTAAAAGCCGTTCCCTTATCAGCAGCTTCGCGCCCGCCCCCAGCGTGGCGACGGTTCGGCGCGTGCTCAGATCCACGCCGCCGATCTGCGAGGTATCCATCTCCAGCACGGCGTTTTCGTATAGCATCGCCTCGGTGACGGGATCGATGGAGCGCGCGCCCGTGCCCGCTCCCGTGCCGATATGCTTTTCCAGATACCGCACATGCGAGCCCTTTTCCAGAAAGAAACGGTGAATCCCGTTGTGGCGCGCCGGCTCCCCGTTATCCGTGTGGACGCCGCAGCCCGCCACGATGGTCACGTCCGCGCCTTCGCCCACATAAAAATCGTTATAAACCAAATCGTCCACATTTCCATGCGTGACGCATGCGGGGATGGATACGCTTTCCCCCTTTGTACCGGGAAGGACGCGGATATCCAGCCCCGGCTTATCGGTTTTGGATTCGATGATAATATGCTCGGTTGACCGCCTGCCGGCACAGCCTCCGTCCTCGCGCACATTGTACGCTCCCGTAAACCTGCCTGCCCAGTCGGAAACCTGGCGAAGAAGTTTTTCGGTAATGGCGTTCATTCCGCGGCCGCCTCCTTTTTCAGGCACTTCGGGCAAGCCCCCGGAGCGCTAAACAGCGTCGGGAGCACATCGGCGGCGGGCCCCTTTCGAAGCAGCTCTCCGCCGGATATGACGGCGATCTCATCCGCGATTTCCAGGATGCGCTCCTGATGGGATATGATCATCAGCGTTCCGCGGAGCGACTTTCGCATATCCTGAAATACGCCGATCAGGTTGGTAAAGCTCCACAGGTCGATGCCCGCCTCCGGTTCGTCAAAGACGGACAGGCGCGTATGCCGGGCCAGCACCGTCGCAATCTCGATGCGCTTCATTTCCCCTCCGGAAAGCGTGGCGTTGACCTCGCGGTCAACATATTCCCTCGCGCAAAGCCCCACGCGGCTGAGAATGTCGCACAGGCGGCCCTCCCCCAGCCGCCCGCCCGAGGCCAGCTCCACTAGCTGGCGCACGGTAAGCCCCTTGAAGCGCACCGGCTGCTGGAACGCGAAGCTGACGCCCCTGCGCGCGCGCTGGGTTACGTCCAGCGCGGTAATGTCCTCGCCGTCCAACAGCAGCCGGCCCGAGGACGGCCGCTCAAGCCCCGCGATGATTTTCGCCAGCGTGGTTTTTCCCCCGCCGTTGGGCCCCGTTATCACCATCAGCCGGTTTTCCGGCACGGTAAGGGATATCCCCTTTAAAACGGACGTCCCATCCGGGGCGGCCCATGTAATATTGTCAAGCGTCAGCATCTTTGGCGTCGCTTCCTTTCCGCCTGCTCCGCCGCGGAAATATCAGGCGAGTTTATTATACAAAAAAATCGTCTTTGTTCAAGCCCTTTTGGGGCGGCGGCTTACTCCTCTCCCAGAGCGGTCGCTCCGAAAGCGGTTCCCGCTCCGGGAGCCGTGGAAAAGCGGGCGATAAACGCCGCCGCTTCCGCTTTGACCCGTTCCGGAGCCTCCCAAGCGCTCATGGCATGCCCGGCTTCCGGCACGATGACCAGCTTTTTTTGCGCAAGGCAGGCCGCATAGTTCGCGCGGCTCATCGACGGGGGCACAAACCGATCCTTTTCCCCATGGATGAACAGCACGGGCAGCCGGCTATTGCGGCTCATCGCGCTCAAGGCCGCGCATTCCCGAAGGTCAAAGCCCGCCAGGCCCTCGAGCATCCAGTTGGCCATCGGCAGGAACGGCCGAACGGGAAGGCGGTGCATGCCCTCGAGCACATGCGCGCAGATGTCCCAGGGGGAAGTATACCCGCAGTCCGCGATCACGCAGCGCAGGTTTGCGGGCAGGTCCAGCTCCGTCGCCATCAGCACGGTGGCCGCGCCCATGCTGAGCCCCGCCATGAAGAGGTCGTCCGGCCGCGCGCGCTGATTGAGCCAGTGAAGCCAGTCCGCGCAGTCATACCGTTCCTTGACGCCAAAGCAGATGCGGCCGCCCTCGCTTTGCCCATGGGCGCGCTGGTCGATGACCAGTATGTCCATGCCCAGCTCGTGATAGAACCGAAGGAGCGGAGCAAAGTCCCCTTCTCCGCTTTTGGCGCGGTAGCCGTGTACCAAAAGGATTGCCTGCCGGCCCCGACCGGAGGGCAGATAACGGCCCCGCAGACGCAGTCCGTCGCGGCTGATGATTTCGACCCGCTCCGGCCCGTTCGCCAGAAACCATTCGATTTCCCGCCGCGCCTCGTTTGCGTGCTCCGCGTCCCAAGGCGCGGCGGCATCCGCCGGGCCCAGGTCGCGCCTGGACGCAATCTGCGCAAGCAGGAAAGCCGCGCCCGCGCACAGGCTTGCCGCCGCCAGCGCGGCAACGGCAATCCATCCCCAAACCGACAACTCGTCACCCTCGTTTCCACGCGCCAAACCGCGCGGGCTCATCATAACACCCCGCCGCGTATTTTGCAAACGCCGGTCCGGTTTGATAGCGCGGCGCGCCTTCCAATTTTTTCATTCGTCAAATTCCCTCTTGACCTTTCCTCCCGCCCGGCTCATAATGGGCCCGCCAAGGAGGACGACCGTATGAAAATCGCAGTGGTGGGCGCGGGAGCGATGGGCTGCCTGTACGGATGCTACCTTTCCAAAGAAAACGACGTCACGCTTTTGGACGTATCCAAGCCGCAGGTGGAAGCGATTAACGCGCGCGGCGTCATCCTGCATGAAAAGGACGGCGTAAACGCGTATCCGCTCAAAGCCGCCCTCAGCGGCGAGACGACCGGCGAGGTGGATTTGGCGCTGGTGTTCGTCAAGGCCACGCAAACCTTTGCCGCCATGGAGCAAAACCGCGGCCTGATCGGCAGGAACACCATCGTGATGACCTTGCAAAACGGCGCGGGAAACGACCGGGATATTCTGCATTTTGTCAGCCGCTCCAACATCGTCGTCGGTACCAGCAAGCACAACTGCGTGTCGCTCGGGCCGGGCGAAATCCGTCATACAGCCTGCGGCGTAACGACGCTGGGCGCGATGGACCCCGGCTCCGACAGGGGCGAGGCGGCGGCGAGGGTCCTGCGCGACGCCGGGATGGAGGCGGCGGTTTCCGGCGATATTCAGCGCGTCATTTGGGACAAGCTGTTTGTCAACCTCTCCATAAACACCTTGACGGCGCTGCTGGAAACGCGCATCGGCTATATGGTCAAAAATGATTACGCCTGGAGCTTCGCCCGCCGCGTCATCTATGAAGCGGTGGACGTGGCCGAGGCGGACGGCGTCTATTTTGACCGCCGTGAAACGCTGGAAATGGTGCGCAAGGTCTGCGTGGAGGCGGCGGACGGGTACAGCAGCATGTACCAGGACCGAAAGGGAAAGCGCCTGACCGAGATTGACAGGATTAACGGCGCGGTGGTGGAGCAGGCCAAGCGCTACGGCGTTCCCACGCCCTATAACGCGCTTATTGTGGATTTGATTCACGCTATCGAGGGCGCTTATGGGGAGGACGGCTGATAGAGCCGTTGGGAGGCGCGGCTTGCATGCCGCCCGGCGAGGGCGCTTCCGCCGGAGCCGCGATCACGCGCGCACAGGCCCGGAGGCTCGAGGCCGCGCATGCAAAAGCGGCGCGGGACATATGCCGCCGCGCCGCATAGGAGAGAGGCCCTTGCGCTTGCCGGAAGCCGGCCGCGCTCCGCGTCAGCGCTGCACCCGGCCCGAGGCGTTGCCGCCCGCAAGCGCCAGCACCTCATCCGCCGAGGCGTGGTTAAAATCCCGCTCGACGGTCTGTTTCAGGCAGCTCGCCGCCACCGCGAAATCAATGGCCTTCTGCGGCTCAAAGCCGCTGACCAGCGCGTGGATGAGGCCGCCGGCGAAGCTGTCGCCGCCGCCCACGCGGTCCACAATATGGATGCGGTAGTTTGGCGAAAAATACGCCCTTCCGCCTGTATAAAGCATGCCCGCCCAGTCGTTGTCGCTGGCGGAAATGCTGCCGCGAAGCGTAACCGCCACCTTTTGAAAGCCAAAGCGCTCCGTGAGCTTCCTTGCCACGCTGACATATCCGTTTTGATCCAGCCTGCCGCCGGAGACGTCCGTATTTTCCGCGCGGATGCCAAAAACATCGGCGGCGTCCTCCTCGTTGGCGATGCATACGTCCACGTACGGCATCAGCTCCGACATCACCTCGCCCGCCTTTTCCCGGGACCAGAGCTTGCCGCGATAGTTTAAATCGCAGCTTACCCGGACATTCCTTTCCCGGCAAGCCTTCAATGCGTCCAGGCAGAGGGCCGGCAGCTCGCCGCCAAGCGCGGGCGTGATGCCTGTAAAGTGGAACCAATCCGCGCCGTCCAAAATGGCGGGCCAGTCAAAATCCTCCCGCGCGGCCAGCGCGGCGGACGAGCCCGCACGGTCATAAATGACCTTGCTTCCGCGCTGGCTCGCGCCTTTTTCCACAAAATACAGGCCGAGGCGCGGGCCTCCGCGCGCGATCCGCTCCGTGCAGACGCCGTAGCGCCTAAGCGCGTTGACCGCGCACTGGCCGATATCCGTGTCGGGTACCTTCGTCACAAAAACGGCTTCCTGGCCGTAGTTGGCCAGGGACACCGCCACGTTCGCCTCTCCGCCCGCGTAGCTTGCCTCAAACGCCTCCGCCTGAACAAAGCGGAGATATCCGCTTGGGTTCAGCCGCATCATGATTTCTCCAAACGTTACGATCCTGCCCATCCTATGCCACCGCCTTGCGATAATCCCGCGCGATCCGCGTCAGCCCGTCCCACTCTCCCGCGGCGATCAGGTCCTTGCGCACCAGGTTTCCGCCCACGCCTACGCCCATGCAGCCGGCTGCGAGGAAATCCGCCGCGTTGCGCTCGTTTACCCCGCCCACCGCCATCAGCGGGATTTGGCTGAGCGGCGCGCGCAGCGCCTTAATATATTGGGGCCCCAGCTCCCCGGCGGGGAACACCTTCACCGCGTCCGCGCCCGCGCGGTACGCAGCCGTAATTTCGCTGGGCGTCATCGCGCCGGGAAACGCCAGGAGCCCAAGCTCCTTGACCCGGCGGATCAGCGCCGCGTCGGTGTTGGGGGTGATGATATACCTTGCGCCCGCCTCCGCGGCCATGACGAGCTGCCGGTCCGTCATCACCGTGCCCGCGCCCGGAAGCGCCTTGCCCGCCAGCTCGCGGCCAATCGCCCGGATGGCGCTTGCCGTAGCCTCCCAGGTATCGGGCCGGGATTGGCTGAACGTAACCTCGATCAGGTCGATTCCGCCGTCGTACAGCGCGCGGGCCAGCCGGACCATATGCTCCGGCTCCAGGCCGCGCGCAATGGCGATGATCTTCCGCGCTTTAATCCACTCCATGGCCGCCGCCGATTCCTGATGCTCCATCCTTTTCCCGGCCTCCCATCCCCGCCGGCAGCCGCTCTAGCGGCAGGCCGGCGTCGCGTATGATTTGCTCAATTTTCATGTGTTCCGCCGCCGTGGGCGGAGAAAGCGGAAAGGTACACCAGGCTTCCAGGGGTACGCCCCTTAGCCTCATGGCTTCCTTGATTTGGGGAATGAACGGCACGCCCGCGCCGTACAGCGGCATGAGCCGTTCCACGATCGCGGCTATGCGTCCGGCGGCCTGCTCGTCCTCCCTCCGCAACGACTGGACCCATTCCTGGGCCAGCCCGGGAAAAACGTTTGACAGCCCCCCGATGGCCCCGTCTCCCCCTCCGCGGACCACGTCGGGAAAATAGCTGTCAAACCCGCAAAACACCTCGAAATCCGGGTACTCAGGCTTGAGCGCCTTCACAAAGCGGAGGGTATGCTCCGCGCTGCCCGAGGAATCCTTGATGCCGACGACGTTGGGCCGGCGCCTTCGGATTTCCAAGGCCGTCTCCGGCGGCAGGTCGCAGCCGGTGCGTTCCGGATAGTTATACAGGTATAACGGGCCCTCCACCCGGGCGGCCAGCTCGTCATAATAGGCGAGCAAGGCCTCCGGCGACAGCGCGACGTAGTAGGGCGAAACAACCGCCACCGCGTCCGCGCCGACCGAGAGCGCGTGACGGGAGAGCGCGACCGTCTCCTCAAAATCCATGGAGGCGGTTCCCACCAGCACCTTCATCCGTCCGGCGATATACGCCACGCTGAACTCCGCCAGCTCGCGGCGGCGCTCGGCCGTCATAGCGAAAAACTCCCCCATGCTGCCCAGCGCCAGCACGCCGTCTACCCCGCCCCGCAGCAGGTGATCAAATACCGCCGACTGCGCCTCCAAATCCAGGCTTCCGTCCCGACGGAAGGCGGTGACGCAGGGCGTCAGATAAGCGGCCTTCACCCCTCGTCCCTCCCCTTTCTTCCTTTATCAAAGCCCGCGGCCTTATATCGTCAGCCTCCGGTTGCGCGCCGTTACGGGCCATTCCTCCTCGATCACGCCGTTTCGCGCCGCCAGGATGGACGGGTAGAGCGCGGTCGTCGGGCAAATATGCTTGGGCGCGGCATAGAGCGCCGCGCCAATGGGCGGGCGGCCCTCCTCCTTCCCCTCCGGCATGCGCAGCACCCAATGCTCCTCGTTTTGCATGACGGTTCGGGCGTCCTCATACCCGACGATGACCGCGCGGGGCTGTTCCGGGTCGGCCGCCACGCCCTTGTAGCCCAGATCCACCGTAAAAACGCCGGGCGCGGGATGGCTGACCACGCGGGTCAGGAGCATCGCGCCGATTTCAAACGGCAAGTCCGGAAAGGCGGTATAGTAGCCGTAATCCTGAATCAGGCAGGTGCCGGGCGAAAGGAACGCGCCCTCGCGCCTGGCGTGGCAGGGGAAGGACGGCGTGCCGCCCATCACCATCACGCCGCAGTCCAGCCCCTCGGCCGCAAGCTCGGCGCGCAGGTCGTAAACCGCGGCCACATCGGCGTCCACAAGCCTCTGACGCTCCGCCAAATCGCCCTCGTGCCGGTGGCCGTCGTACACATGCAGGCCCCGAACCCGCAGGCCGGGCAGCCCGGCGGCCTTGCGGTAGAGCGCGCCCGCCTCTGCGGTGGCAATCCCCGTGCGGTTGAGCCCGTCGTTGATATCCAGCAGGAAATTGACGCGGACACCCGCCTCCCGGGCCGCTTCCGACAGCAGCCTGATCTGTTCCCAATCATCCCCGACGGCATAAAACGCGGTCTTGGGAAAAGCCTGGACAAGCCTTACCATTCGGGCGATATTCGGGCCTACCAGGGGATAGGAAAGGATGACGTGCCCGGCCCCGCAGGCGCCCGCCATTTCCCCCTCCGCGATCGTCGCGCACTTAAAGCGGGTAATCCCCCTGCTCATCAGGAGGCGCACCATATCCGCCGATTTGTGGGACTTGATATGGGGCCAGAGGCGTTCCGCGCCGCCCGCCAGCTCAATCATGCGGCGAACGTTTTCCTCGATGATATCCCGGTAATAGACCAGCGCGGGAGAGACGATTTGTTCCGGGTTTTTGAGCCGATAGGTTTCAAGCTTCATGCCGCCGCCTCCATCCGTCAGATTTCAAAAATGAACTCCACCTCGCAGGCGATATCCCCGGGAAGCTCGCTGACGCCGATGGCGCTGCGCGCGCCTACGCCGTCCTCCCCGAAGAGATCCCGGTACAGCATGGAGCAGCCGTCCAGCACCTTGGGCTGCATGTTGAAGCCCGGGGCGCTTGCGATAAAGCCGAGCATTTTCACCACGCCCTTCAGCCGGTTCAGGTCGCCCAGGTAGTGGTTGAGCGTGGAAAGCGCGTTCAGGCCGCAAAGCCGCGCGGCATCCCGCCCCCTTTCCAGGGTGCAGGCCCCGCCGACCTTGCCGACCACGGCCGGCTCGCCCTTCACGGTCGCCCCTTGGCCGGATACGTACAGAAGGTTGCCGACCCGCTTGACCGGCTTATAAACGCCTCCGGGAGGCGGAAGCTCCGGCAGCTCATACCCCAGCTCCTGTAACCTTGCATAAACATCGCTCATGGAAAAGACTCCCTTCCAAATTCATCAATATCGTTCGGGCGCGCCCCGGCGGCCTTCCCCGCCGCCCCGGCTTACGCCCGGTTGAGCAAAACCCCCGCGTTCGCGCCGGTCGCTTTCCCATCCGAAAAAGCGAGCTTTCCGTTGACAAACACCTTGCAAATCCCCTCGCTGTCCCGTACCGGGTCGGTATAGGTCGCGCGGTCGCGCAGCGCCTCCCAGTCCAGCAGCGCGAGGTCCGCAAAGAAGCCCTCCCGGATTTGCCCCCGTCCGCGCAGGCCGAGAAATTCGGCGGGCATGCGCGTGATCCTGTCGATGGCCTGCGCAAGCGTCAGGCGCTTTTCCTCCTTCACATACTGGCATAAAAAGCGCTGGAACGCGCCGTATTTTCGGGGATGGGGCTTGCCGGCGGCGGAATACAGCGAATCCGAGATGACGATACAATCCTCCTGCGTGATGATTTTTCGCACGTCGTCGGGCGCCATTTCCTCCAGCACAATGGGAACGCATCCCTTTTCACGCAAAAGCAGGTCCAGCGCATACTCGCCCGGCTCCCTCCCGCTCTCACCGGCGAGCGCCTCAACGCTCCTGCCCGCCTCCGCCGGGTTGGACGACCCCGAGACGATCACGCGGCCCCAGCCCAGCGTTTGAATGAAATTATCCCATCCGTCGCGCGTTTCCTCAAACGCCTTCAGGAGACTGGCGCGGCCGCGCGGGTCGGAAACGAGCCGCAAAACGCCCTCTGTTCCGTCCGCCAGCGTTTCCGGGGGCAGGAGCGACAGCAGCGTCGTCGAGCCGGCCGTGTACGGATAGGCGTCGAAGCTGATCCCGACCCCTTCCCTTTGCGCGCTGCGGATATGGGAGAGCATCACGTCCACCGCGCGGCCCCACATATCGGTACCGGCCGCTTTCATATGGCTGATGTGAACCCGCGCGCCGGAGGCGCGTCCGACGGCGATCATCTCGTCCACGCTGGCAACGACGCTGCGGCCCTCGCCGCGGATATGGGCGACGACCGGCTTGCCGTGCCGGGCCGCCACTTTGGCGACAGCGGAAAGCTCCTTTGTGGAATAGTAGCATTCCGGCGTGTACATGACGCCCATGCTCAGCCCCAGCGCCCCCGCGGCCAAAGCGTCGTCCAACAGGGCGCAGATTTTTTCCAGTTGCTCCGGGGCGAGCGGCGCGTCCGAAAAACCGGACACGGCTCTGCGCAGGTCGCCGTTGCCGACCAGGTAGCCGCAGTTGAGCCCAAGGGGTCGCGCCGCCACCGCGTCGTAAAAGGCCCTCGTATCCATACCGCATAGCGCGTCCGGAATAGGCCCCAGGATGGGCGCGGCATATTCGCGCATGGCTTGGAATGTGGCGGGGCTGTTGGGCGTAGGCGAAAAGCCGCAATTGCCGCTGACCATGGAGGTCAACCCCTGCGCAAGCTCGCTCCAGGGCGCCCCGGAAAAGGGCAGCAGGTCGGCGTGGCGGTGGATGTCGATGATCCCGGGCGTCAGCGCCAGGCCGGAGGCGTCCACCCGCCGGACCGCCTCCGCGCCGGACCCGGGGGGCCGCAGCGCGGCGATCCTGTCCCCCTTCAGGCAGACGTCCGCCCGCCGCCCGTCCGCGCTGTCCGCCAGGAGGGCGTTTTCGATGATCCAGTCAAACATCTCTCGCGCCTCCTTCCTACCGGCCCGCCTGCGGCGGAACCAGCAGGCTTTGAAAAATGGAGCGCGCCTTTTCCACATGCGTCCTTCCCTCGCTCAGATCAACGCCGAAATGCGAAGGGAGCAGCGCGCTGAAGGACAGCCCGCAGAGCTTTTCCGCCGTAGCCGCGTACTGGAAGATGGAGCAGTCCCAAATGTTTTGCAGGGTAATTTTGCCGCCCACAAAGATGGAGTCGCCCGCGAACAGGTAGCCGCGTCCGTCGCGCTCCATCAGGTAGCACATATGGCCGCTGCAGTGGCCGGGCGTGTTAAGCGCCGTCCAGCGCGTCTTGCCCACGCAAAAGCGCTGGCCGTCCTCAAGCGCTTCCACAGGGCAGGGACGGAACCGGTAATCCGGCGGGTACAGCCCCGCGCGGATCGCCGCCTCCAGCGCGATGGCGGCGGTATCGCCCCGGCTGACATAGCGCGCGCAGTCCGCGTGCGCCCGGACGGGCGCGCCGGTCGCCTCCTGCAGATGGCGCGCGTTTCCCGAATGATCCGCGTGCCCGTGCGTCAGCAGAATCATCCGCACGTCCGCGGGCGCATAGCCGCACGCCCGAACGCCGTCCAGCGGCGCGTCGCCCTCGGGGCCGACGCCCGCGTCCACCAGCACCAGGCCGTCGCCCGTGTCCACCAGGTATACGTCGCAGTCATACGGGTCGGAAAAGTTGCTCCCCGGCCTCCCGCTGGCGACGACGAATATAAAATCATTCAGCCGAATCATCCCGCGCCGCTCCTTTCGCCCGGGCCTGGCGGTAGGCCCCGCGCATCCAGCCAAGGCATTCCTCTGTGGCCAGCCCGTAGTTGTAGCAATAAATATCTTCCGCGCCGTTTTCCACCGCCTCCGTCACCCTGGCGACCAAATCCTCCGCCCCTACATAGCGGCCACGCCCCAGGTTGAGCGCCAGCGACACCCGCGCGTCCGGCGCGTACAGGGCGATGTTGCGCTTTATGATAGGATAGCTTTCCCCCGGCGAGTAGCACAGCGGCACGAAGCCGTCCGCCGCCGCGGCCAACGCGCGGAACGAGGAGGCGTCGCATTGCATGCTGTTGATGGGAAACGGCGCGGAGGATGGAATATACTCGTACAGCACGCCATGGCGACGGGCGATATCCGCCGTTTGCGCGACCAGCTCATTGACGCTGCGCATCCTGAAGCGCTGATAAGCGTACAGCTCGGGATATTCCAGAAAAAGCTGAAGTAACTGCGCGTCTCCGCTGCCCTCAAACGTGCCGTCGGCCGGCAGAAGGCGGGCCAGAAGGACCTGCGCGGCGCTTTTGGCCGCTTGCGCGTCCACGCCCGCGGCCTGCGCCGCCTTCAGGCAGTGCGGGCAGAAGCACAGCGACAGCAGGTATTGCACCGCGGGCGTCAGCCGCGCGAGGGAAAACTCATGATGGCGGCCATGAAACGCATGCAGCCAGCACTCCGTTTCCATCACCACGCGGGAGGGGCCGAGGGTTTGAATCACATCCTCCAGCAAAGCCGCCGCGTATTCGCGCACGTCGGGATGATTGACGCACAGCGCCGAGGAATAGCGGTCGCCCCAGGCGTTTAGCACGGTTACGTCGGGGTGTCGTTCCCCGATTTCGCCGTTATGGAGGTTTACCATCCAGCACCGCCAGTCGATACCCCGCCGCCCGCACAGCCCGCGTAGCCGGTCGTATACCGCGGTAAGCTCCGCCTCCACGCGTGGCTTTAGGCGACCGTATGTTTCGGGATGGATGGCAAAGGAAGCGCCCGCGTGCCTTCGCTCCACGATATGCCCGGCCCTTGGCGCCAGGACGCTGCACTGATGGTACACGGCGTTGACGGCGATCATGTCGCAGCCCAGCTCCTCATACTCCCGGACAAATCGTTCCGGGTTTTCCGCCGCGTCCCACGGATAGACGAACATGCCAAGATGGAGCATCGTTTTGCGCCTCCTGTCAGACGACCTTCTTCTCCCGCCCATAGGCCAGCAGCACGGCCAGAATCAGCACGCCCTGGAAGATTTCCCGGCCCGCGTTGGACATTTTCATCACGTTGAGGATATCCCTCAGAAGGATCATCAGCATAGTGCCCGCGATCAGGCCCGCGAACTTCCCTCTGCCGCCGATGATGGAGATGCCCCCGATGACCACCGCCGCGATGGACATAAGCTGGTATTGCTGCCCGATGGTCAGGTACGTGCTGCCCATGTTGCCCAAAATCAGCAGCCCGCCGATGCCCGCGCACAGGCTGGACACGCAGTAGACCAGATATTTGGTGGCGATGACGTTGACGCCGTTGAGCTTCGCCGCGGCCTCGTTGGTGCCGATGGCGTAGATGTGGCGACCGTATTTGGTCCTGTTCATCAACAGCAGGCCGAGCGCGAGGAACAGGGCCCACACGAACAGGGCGTTGGGCACGCCCAGCGGCTTGCCCTTGCACAGCCACTTGATCGCCTCCCCGCACCCGCTGGGCGGGGTGCCGTCCGTCCAGATCAGCAGGCCGCCCTCCAGCAGGCTCAGCATCGCCAGGGTCATGATGATGGGCGGGATGCGCAGAAAGCTGATGCAGGTGGCGTTGACCGCGCCCACCAGCACGGAAACCAGCAGCGCCATGACGATGGCCGCGCCGTCTCCCCATTGGGCCTTGACGCAGGCCGCCGCCACCACGCTGGACAGCGTAACCACGTTGGAAACCGAAAGGTCGATGCCGCCGGAGATGACGCAGACCGCCTGTCCAATAACGATCATGCCCACATAGGCCGCGGTCTTTAAGAAAGTCGCGTTGTGGTTCCAGGAGCCAAAGCCGGGGATGAAGAGGATGGTTCCCAGCCAGGTGAGGATGAGCACCGTAAACGCGAGAACCGTCGGGTCCTTCCACCGATTTCTGAGGTTCGCGGTATTCACGCCCTGTCACCGCCCTTTCGATAGTAGCCGACCGCCTTAAACCCTATGGCCGCGATGAGGATGAGGCCCTGAACCACATACTGCCAAAATGCGTTCATGCCGGTGAAGAACAGGAGATTGACCAGCGCGGTGAAGATAAACGCGCCCATCACGGCGCCCTTCATCTGCCCGACGCCGCCCAGGAAGCTGACGCCGCCCAGCACGGCCGCGGCCACGGAGTTCATCTGGTAGGAGACGCCGATGGTAGGATCGCCGGAGCTGATTTGACCGGTCAGCAGAAGGCCGGCGACGCCCAGAAAAATGCCGCTGACCAGATAGGCCGTCAGCTTGGCGCGCTGCACGCTCAGGCCGCTTTCATACGCCGCGCGCGGGTTTCCGCCCACGGCGTAGATATCCAGCCCCGGCTTGGTGGTTTTAAACAGCTTCCATAGCAGCAGCGCCAGCGCCACAACGAGGATGGCGGGGGGAAAAAAGCCGCCGCCGCTCAAAAAGCCGGTAAACTCCGGGTTCACATACCCGCCGGGAGACGGCAGCACGATCAGCGCGACGCCCTTCCAGATGTAGGAAAACGCGAGGGTGACGATGATATCCGGCAGGCGTCCGTACACCACGACGACGCCCATCACCAGGCCGACCAACGCGCCCGCGCCCAGCGTACACACGATCCCCTGCGCCATGCCAAGCGCGCCGGGCGCCATGGTGGTGGCGCAAACCGCCGTCATCAGCGACATGGCCGTGCCCAGCGCCAGGTTGATGCCGCCCACCAGCATGCACGCCGTCTGGCTCATGGCGCACAGCATCAGCGGGGCGTACTGGAGCGAGAGCGACCACAGGCGGTTGCCCGAGGAGAAGATTTGCGGATCGACGGCCACCGTCGCTATGAAAAAGAGGAAGAAGGTGACGTATACGGACAGGATTTTACGCACCTGTCCCGGCAGCCTTGCCGCCAGGCGTTGCTTCTCTTTCATACGGATTCCTTTCTGAACACGGAAGCCTTAATCAGCGCTTCCTCCGTGATCTCGTCGCCAATCAGCTCAGCGTTGATTTCATTCTCGTAGATGGTCAGCACACGGGTGCACATGTTTAATAGCTCGATGGTGTCGGAGGATATCATCACGATGCTCACGCCCTGCGCGGCCAGCTTGCGCAGGGTTTCATAAATCTCATGCTTGGTAACGACGTCGATGCCCCGCGTGGGCTCGTTGAGCAAAAGGATGCGCGGAGCCCTTGACAGCCACTTGGCCAGGACGATCTTTTGCTGATTGCCCCCGGACAGCTCGCTGACAAGCTGCGCAAAGGAACGGAACTTAATGGTAAACCGATCCCGGGCGTTATCGCACAGCTCCGTTTCCCGCTTGCGGCGGATGACGCCCAGCTTGTTAGAAACCAGCTCCAGGCTGGCGAAGCTCATGTTGAAACGAATGGGATGGGTCACGAACAGGCCGTCCACCTTGCGCTCGGCGGGCAGGTAGGCGATGCCGTGATTCATGGCCGCCTTGGGGCCGGAGAGCGTAACGGGCTTTCCATCCAGCCGGAGCGTGCCGCCGTTTACCCGCTTGACGCCGAAGAGCACCTCCAGGAAGGATTGCTGCCCCTGGCCCTGAAGGCCGCCGATGCCCAGGATTTCGCCCTGATGCAAACAAAAGGAGGCGTCCCTCGTTTTGGAGAAGCGCAGGCGCTCCGCCTCCAGAATTTTGGGGGCGGCAAGAATATCCCGATAATCCGGCTTGGCGGGAAACTGATTGGCCACAGAGCGCCCCGTCATCAGCGCCACAAGGCCGTCCTCGTCGTATTCCCCCACGCCGCATTCCGTTACCTGACGCCCGTCCTTCATCACGGTCATCGTATCGCAGATTTCCGTCACCTCATGCTGCCGGTGGGAAATAAAAATCAACATCATGCCCCGTTTTTTGGCCTCGCGCAGCTTATCAAAAACAATTTTGACCTGCGCGTCGTCCAGGGCGGAGGTAGCCTCGTCCAGCACCAGCAGCTTCGGCTTTTGATAGATCGCTTTGCCAAACTCCAGCATCTGGCGTTCCGCCATGCTCAGCTCCCCAGCCTCCTGGTCCGGGCGAATGTGGGCAAGCCCGATATCCGCGAGCAGAGACACGGTTTCGCGCTTCATCAGCCGGGTGTCCAGCAGCGCGCCCCGGAGCTTTTCGCAGCCCAGGAAGAGGTTCTGGGCGACCGTAAGCACCGGATTGACGCTCAGCTCCTGATGAACGGTCAGGATGCCCAGGTTTTTGGCGGTAAGCGGCGTCAAATGGGCGTATTCCTTCCCCTCCACAGAGATGGAGCCCTCGTCGTGCTGGTAGATCCCGGTAATCAGGTTGATGAGGGTGCTCTTGCCGGCGCCGTTTTCGCCCACCAGCGCATGGTATTGCCCAGGCCGAAGCTCCAGGCTCAGCCCGGAGAGAACCCGGTTGCCGGCAAAGGATTTGCTCAAGCCCCGCGCGGCAAGGAATGCCTTTTGTGTCTCTTTCATGATTGTTACTCCCATTCGTGCCGGCTGGCCGGACGAGATTTTTTACCGTCGCCGCGCCCGCGCCAAGCGCGCCGCCGGCATAAAAAGGCGCCGTTTTGCGCGGAAGAACCGCGAATGGACTGGGCCGTCCCGTTGAAAAACGGTCCCCAGCCTCCAAAAATAAACCGGCTATCGCTTTGCCGGCGGCGTAAAGGCCTTTGCCGGCGCGGCCCGACGAGGGGGATAAGCGCCCGCCTTGCCGGCGGGGGCGGAGCCGAAGGTTCCCCGCCCCCCGCCGGCGGCGTCACCGCACGGCCGGGCTGTCGGAAGCCGTCAGTCGACCGCGAGCATGGAGACGTACTGCTCCTCGGTCAGCGGGTCGCAGAGGTAATAATCGTCCGGCAGGTCGTTGGGAATGTAGTCGGCAATGTTGTCGTTGGTAATGACGGGACGGCTGAGCAGGTAGTTATCCTTGTATTTTTCCCCGTTGAGGATCTTAATGCACAGATCCAGCGCCAGGGCGCCTTCCCAGTTGGGCTCGCCTACCGCGATCGAGGAGAAGCCCGCGTCCAGGTTTTCGTACCACAGCTTCACAAAGCCGTTATAGTTTTCGCCCGTGATGGGGATCATGGGGCGTCCGCTCTCCACCAGCGCCTTGAGGGACGCAAACGCCAGGGAACCGCCCAGCGCGAGAACGCCGTCGCATTCATAGGCGTCCAGCACGGGGGTGATGATTTCCAGGGCGGGAGCCTCGTTGTATTCGCTGTTCAGGGTGGTGACCACCTCGATGTCGGGGTAGTTGGCCAGCACGGATTCCGCGCCCTTCTGCCGCAGGTCGCTGGTCGCCACGCCCGCAGGGCCGGAGAACATGATGATCTTGCCCTTGCCGCCGAGCCGGTCGCACAGCCACTGGGCGCAGGTCGCGCCGTATTCCTCGTCGGAGGTGGCCAGAATGGAGGTAACCCCGGTGGTGACCAGGGAGTTGGTGTTGACGACCACCACGCCCTTTTCCATGGCCTCGTCCACGGCGTTGTTCAGCGCCGTGGCGGAGCCGGCAATGATGATGATGGCGTCATAGCCCTCGGCGACCATGTTTTGAATATCCGAGATCTGCTTGGAGTTGTCGCCGTTGGCGTTGGCGAGGTACAGGTCGTCCAGCACGCCTTTTTCCTTCCAATACGCCACGCGGGTATCGAGCATCCCCTTCATCTGCTGCATCCAGGACGGGGTCAGGTAGATGTCGGAGAAGCCGATCTTGTAGCCTTCGCCAAGCGCGGCCGCGCTGATGGAGAGGACGAGGGCCAGGGTCAGTAGCACTGCGAGGAACTTTTTCATGGGGATTCTCCTTTCAATTTGGGTTTTTCCGGGTTTGCCGCGCGTTCGCGGACACGCGGCTATTTTGACCTCCACACGGGGAGGATTTCCCCCTCCGACCGAACGGGCGTCACGCTTCGGCCAGACAGCCGCAATAAAAGCTAAGCGCCCGCTCGAGCTGATCGCGTTTCACAAACTCGTTTACGGCATGCGCCTGCGCGATGAAGCCCGGGCCGTACAATACGGCCGGAATGCCGGCGGCTGTAAACTGGCTTAAATCACAGCAGGCCGGAAAGCCCGCGACCACCGGCTCCGAGCCGAAGCGGCGCATATAGCTGCGGCGCGCCCAGCCCACCACGTCGCCGTCCCTTTCCACGCCGCCCGCCGGGACGTCGATATAGGGCGTCAGCTCCAGCCTTGCTCCGGGCTGAAGTCCCCCGGCCTGCTCCACCTTTGCCCGAATCGCCCGCGCGAAGCCTTCCGCCGTGTCGCCTATGCCGGGGCGGCAGTCCACGACCAGCTCGCAGCAATCGGGAACGATGTTGTCCTTGGCGCCCGCGCCGATCATCGTGCAGCAGAGGGTGGGCGGGGGAAGCACCGGATGCTTTCGTTCCCCCAGCTCCTCGCTGAGCCGCCGAACCGCCTCGATGACGCGGGCCATGTTTTCCAACGCGTTGACGCCCTGGGTCGGCGCGCCCGCATGGCACGAGATTCCATGCACGCGAACCCTGAAGCGGATGGCTCCCCTATGCGCGATATGGATTTCATTCCCCGTCGGCTCGCCGATGACCGCATAGCGGATATCCCCCGCGCCAAGCGTCTGAAGCAGCGAGCGGGTACCCTGCCCGTTCACCTCCTCGTCCGCCACAAACGCCAGCCGGAAGGGCCGGACGCCTCCGTCCCTTTTGACCGCCCATACGGCGGCTGCCATCATCGCGGCGACGCCGCCCTTCATATCGCAAGCGCCGCGGCCATAGATACGACCGTTCCTCTCCACGGCCTCAAACGGCGGGGTATCCCATCCATCCCCCGCCGGCACCACGTCCAGGTGCCCGGTGAGCAGCACGGCGGGCCCGTCTCCCCCGTATAATCCCGACACCACGTTGGCGCGTTCCCCCGACGTTGGTATCACGTCGCACGCAATCCCGTGCCGCGCGAGCGCCTGGGCGATATAGGCCGCGGCGGCCCGCTCGCCGCCCGGGGGATTGATCGTCCTAAGCGCGATCAATTCCTTCAGGAATCCGATGCAAAGCGCCACTTCTCCGCTATCCGCCATGTTCCTCGCTCCCATTCCGGCGCTTCCTATGCCTGCCCGTCTTTTCCGGCGGCTTCCTCCGCCTTGCCGTTTCCCTTGCGGATGGAATCCAGGTAGTTATAAAGCGTAAACTTGGAAATGCCCAAAAACTCGCACACGCGGTCCCCGGATTTGGATATGACAAAGACGCCCTTATCGTCCAGGTAACTCAGGAAGCGCTGCTTGTCCTCGCGGTCCATCAGGGGCAAAGGCTTGCCGACGTAGGAAAGCGCCGTTTGGAGCATGTATTCCAGCAGCTCGCTGATGTTATTGAAGAAAACCTCCTTGGTCTCATGCTCCGGCGGCTCCGTTTCCCCATGCGGAAGAACATACTTGTTTTCCTCCCGCAGAAAAGCCTCCATTTTGACGGATTCCGTGATGTCCTTATTGATGCATACGGAGCCGATGACACGTCCGTCGCCGTCATGGATGAACATGGTGGACGAGCGAAGGATTTTTCCCTCCCGCGTATGCGTAACATAGTTGTAGCGGTCTCCATTTTCCACAGTGCCGCGCAGCACCTCCAGGCCCAGGTTGCTGCCGCAGTCGCCGATTTTCCGGTTGGTGACGTGGCCGTTGCGGATATCCACAATCGTATGGTCGTAGCCCTTGGTAAGGTCGTGCAGCACAATTTCGTCGTTCACGCTCATCTGGGATTCGAGCATATCCAGCAATTGCTTAAAAAAAGGGCGTTCCTCATCAATGGATCTCATCGTATCCTCCATATCTAACGATTCATCATATCTATGGTTGTAATCTAACATATTTTTAGATATTTGTCAACCATTTTCTGAATTATTTTTAGAGTAATTGAAAGCTCCTGCATAATTTTCGCTGTTTTTGTTCCTTAGGCTTAATTTGCTTCTTAAAACAAATTTATTTTTAGAATTGTCTCCCGTTTTTTTAGATTCTCGGTGGCAGGAGGGCCGCGCTTTCGCTCCCAGTCTGCAAATCCTGCTCTTTTCCATCTACGCGCCGATAAAGCAAGCGCCGGCGGATTATGGCCCCGCATCGCTGTTCCCTCCCAAGTTGGTTTTAACGTTTTCGCTCCGGGGGCAAGCGGGCCGCAGAGCTTGTCCCTTCCATATTTTACAGCATCGCAAAGGGCGGCGCAAACCGCGCCGCCCTTTGCGATGGAAAGAACCTGTTTGCTCCGGCAAAAACAACCGGCGTTTTGGAACGGAGCCTTTCGAGGATTTCCTGCTTTTCGGCAGGCATGCCCGGCCTTACGGCTGCTTGCCGATATAAGCCAGAATACCGCCGTCCACATAGAGGATATGGCCGTTGACAAAGTCGCTGGCCTCGCTGGCAAGAAATACCGCCGGGCCGACGAGGTCCTCCGGGCTGCCCCACCGGTTGGCCGGGGTCTTGGCCAGGATAAAGCTATCGAACGGATGGGGCGAGCCGTCGGGCTGCTTTTCCCTTAGCGGGGCGGTCTGCGGCGTGGCGATATAGCCGGGGCCGATGCCGTTGCATTGGATGTTCTGCCCGCCGTATTCCGCGCATATGTTTCGCGTCAGCATCTTCAAGCCGCCCTTTGCCGCCGCGTAGGCGCTGACCGTCTCGCGCCCAAGCTCGGACATCATGGAGCAAATATTGATAATCTTGCCATGGCCCTTTTGAATCATCGAGGGGATGACCGCCTTGGAGACGATAAAGGGCGCGTTCAGGTCCACGTCGATCACCTTGCGGAAATCCTCGGCGCTCATCTCGCACATGGGAACGCGCTTGATGATGCCCGCGTTGTTGACCAGGATATCAATCACGCCGACCTCCCGCTCCACCGTGGCGATCAGGCGGTTGACGGCGTCCTCGTCGGTCACGTCGCAAACGTACCCATGCGCCTTGACGCCTTTTTCGGCATACGCGGCAAGGCCCTTGTCCACCAGCTCCCGCCTGATATCGTTGAACACGATGGTCGCGCCCGCCTCGGCCATGCCCGCGGCGATGGCGAAGCCGATGCCATAGCTCGCGCCCGTTACCAGCGCGATTTTGCCTTGGAGTGAAAACAGGTTGCTCATATGGATTCCTCCTTGTTATCAGAGCGGGTTTAGCGCTGCACGCGTCCGCTTCCGCTGCCCTTCATCAGGCTTTCGACCTCGGCCGCGCTGACGCGGTTGAAGTCGCCGCCGATGGTATGCTTCAGGCAGCTCGCCGCGACGGCGAACTCGAGGGCCGTCTTTTCATCGCCATAGGTATTGAGGCCGTAGATCAGGCCGCCGCCGAAGCTGTCGCCGCCGCCCACGCGGTCCACGATATCCGTGATGCGGTACTTGCGGGAAAGGAAAAAGTCCTTGCCGTTAAACAGGCACGCGCTCCAGTCGTTATGGTTGGCGCTCTTGGATTCCCTCAGGGTAATCGCCACGCGCTTGATGTTGGGATAGGCGTCCATGGCAAGCCTGGCGATGGCCTTGTACTGCTCGGTGTTGAGCTCGCCCTCCTCCACGGAGTGGGCGCTCTCCGCCTTGAGCAGCAGGCTCTTTTGAAAATCCTCCTCATTGGCGATCACGGTATCCACATACCTGACCAGCCCGGTCATCACCTGATCGGCGGTCTTGCCGTATTTCCAGAGGTTTTTGCGGTAATTGAGGTCGCAGCTCACATGCAGCCCCATCGCCTTGGCGGCCTTCACGGCCTCCAGGCTCAGCTCCGCCGCGCCCTCGCTGATGGCGGGCGTGATGCCCGTCAGGTGGAACCAGGTAGCGCCGCTGAAGGCGGCCTTCCAGTCGATATCGCCCGGCCTGGCCTCGCAGATGGCGCTCCCGGCGCGGTCGTAAACGACCTTGCTGGGGCGCTGCACCGCGCCGGTTTCCAGGTAATAGATCCCCATACGGCCTTCCTTGCGCACGATATGGGAAACGTCCACCCCGAAGCCGCGCAGCTCGCGCAGGCAGGCCTCCCCGATATCGTTTTTGGGAAGCACCGTCACAAAAGAAGTATCCATGCCATAGTTGGCGAGCGATACGCTCACGTTCGCCTCGCCGCCCCCGAAGGTAGCCTCAAGAACGGGAGACTGGAAGAAGCGCTCGTAGCCGGGGCTTTTGAGGCGAAGCATGATTTCACCGAAGGTAACAACCTTGACGGGCATGATAAAACATCCTTTCCTTTATGATATAGCGATGATGGCCGCCATGCGGGCGGGCAAAGCCGCCGCCTTACTTTTGCAGGAGGTGGAACGCGAAGCCCGCGATTTCTTCCTTGAGATAGATGGCGCGCAGCTTTCCGTCACGCAGGATGACGCTGTCGTCGTCAAAGCGAAAGCCGCGGCGCTCCAGGTGCCAGCGGGCGCGGCGGATGTTGTTGCACGCGATGGCAATATGACCGTTCGTACCCCGGAAGGGGATCTTCATAACCTCGAAGGCGTCTCCCACAAAGGAGGCGTTCTTGTGGTCGTCCAGGCCCCAGCCCAAAAGCTTCACGAGCGTACCGGCGTCCCTGGCGCACTGTTCGGGGCTGCCGCTGTTGACGCCCACATGCTTGAGCTCCAGGCCCAGCATGGCGGTCACGGCGCTGCGGGTGAGGGTCTCGATGCGCTTCCAGTCCTTGGCGGCGACGGCGTCCGCGGGGACCATCCAACTGCCGCCGCAGGCCACAATTTTGGGGAAGGCGAGATATTCGTTCAGGTTTTGCTCGTTGATGCCGCCCGTGGGCAGGAAGGTCACGTTTCCATAGGGCGCGGCCATCGCCTTGATGAGCTTGAGGCCGCCCAGCGCCTCGGCCGGAAAGAACTTGACGGTTTTCAGGCCAAGCGAAAGCGCGATCTCGATATCGCTGGGGTTGGCACAGCCGGGCACGATGGGCACGCCCCGCTCCTGGCAATGCCGAACGATCTCCGCGTTGATGCCCGGGGACACGATATAGGCCGCGCCGGCGGCGATCGCGCGGTCTGCCTGCTCCTTGGTCAGCACCGTGCCGGCGCCCAGGATGACCTCCGGCAGCTCCGCGTGCACGCGCCGGATCGCCTCCTCCGCCGCGTCGGAACGGAAGGTGATTTCCGCGACAGGCAGCCCGCCGTCGGACAGCGCCTTGCAAAGCGGCGCCGCGTCGGCGGCGTCCTCCACCTTGATGACGGGTACCAACCCCGCCAGGGACAGTTGCTCGATCATTTCCATGCTTGGTTCCTTCCTTTCTGTTGTGAAGCATTGCCTTCGCGGCATGCCTTGGTCACGTTTCCCTCAGAAAGCGCTCGATGCGCGGCTGGGCCTGCAAAAGAAGCTCCGCATAACGGACGATTTCCTTTTCCCCCATACGGAAGATGGGGGCCGACACGCTCAGCGCGTACAACGCCCGCCCGTCCCTTCCCCGCAGGGGAACGCCCACGCAGCAGACGTTTTCGTTGTTTTCCTCGCGCTCCACCGCATAGCCGCGCGCGCGGATCTCCGCCATTTGCCGGATCAGCCCGGACAGGTCCGTGATGGAACGCGGGGTGGCCGAAGCAAGCGGAACGCCCGCATACATCCCCCGGATTTCCTCATCCGGGAAGGTGGAAAGGATCGCCTTGCCCAGCGCCGTGCAGTGGAGCGGCGCGCGGGAACCGATATAGCTGGTCATGCGAATGGATTGGGTGGAATCCAGCTTGTCGATATACAGGGTTTCCATTCCCGACCGAACCCCAAGGTGCATGGTTTCGTTAATTTGCCGGTGGATATCCGCCATGCGCCCCCGGATCACCTCCATCACATCCACCTGGTTCATGGCCTGCGCGCCGATTTCAAACATCTTTAGCCCCAGGCGATACCTTCCCGTATCCTGCTGAAGGGAAGCATAGCCCAGGTCAATCAGCGTATGCGCGAGGTTGAAGGCGGTGGAGCGCGGCAGCCCAAGCTCTCCTGTCAGCTCGCAAAGGGCCAGGCCCTCCGGGCGCGAGCCCAGCAGCTCGAGCATGGCCAACCCGCGCTGAAGCGTTCGGTTGGGAATTTCCGCCATGAGCCCGCCCCCTCTGTTCTCATATGTGAACTTCGTTCTCGGTCACGAATATTATACCTTACCAGCCCCTTCCTGTCAAGCCCAATTCCGCGGCAGAAACGGGTTTAACGTAAGGGAGGAGGAGGCCCGCCAGGCGGGCCCCAGGCTGTTGACAAACCCATTTGGGAGTGGTTTGGAGGGGCGACAGCCCCTCCAACTGAAATCGGGTCGCCTGGCTGACCTGCGGTCGGCCATGGTTCCGGTACTTTTGCTGCGCGCAGCACCCAGGCGGGCGGGGAGTTTGCGCCTCCGGCGCAAACAAACCGTCAGTCCTCGTCAGAAAAGCTCGCCGAAGGGCGGGCTTTTTCGACGGCCTGAGAGCCGTCTGGCGGGCCGAGGGCGCCGCGCGATGCCCGCCAAGCGGATTATACCGGCAGAAGCGATTGCGCGATGCTGAAATAGACCACCAGCGAAACCGCGTCCACGATGGTGGTGATGAGCGGGGCGGCCATAATGGCGGGGTCCGCGTGGAGAAATTTAGCCGCCATGGGCAGGACGCCGCCAATCGTCTTAGCGATAACGACCGTTACCAGGAGGGCAAACGCCACTGTCAGCGCCACCATTTCACTTCCCGGATAAGTCAGGATCAGCCTGATATAGTTGACCGCGCTGAGCGCCACGCCCACAAGCAGGCTTACGCGCAGCTCTTTCCACAGAACCTTGAGAAAGTCGCTCAGGCCGATCTCGCCCACGGCCATGCCGCGTATGACCAGCGTGCTGCTCTGGCTGCCCGCGTTGCCCCCCGTATCCGTCAGCATGGGAATAAAGGTGACCAGCAGCGGCATCGCTGAAAAGGCCGCTTCATACCGGCCCAGGATACCGCCCGTTACCATGCCGGATACCATCAGCACAAGCAGCCAAACAATCCGGTGCCTGGCCAGCGTAAACGGGCTGGTTTTGAGATAGGGCTTTTCCGACGGCGTAATGGCCGCCATCTTCTCAAAGTCCTCGGTGGCCTCCTCCTCCATTACGTCCATCACGTCGTCCACGGTAACGATGCCCACAAGGCGGTTTTCCGCGTCCACCACGGGCATGGCGATAAAGTCGTACTTCATCATCCGCTGAACCGCGTCTTCCCGGTCCTCGGTCGTTTCCGCCGTTACCACGTCGGTTTCCATCAGCTCCGCGATCAACCGGTCGTCGCCGGAGAGGAGAAGCTCCCTGACCGTCACCACGCCCTCCAGCCGGCGCGCGGCGTCGGTCACATAGCACGTATAGATGATCTCCGAATCCTCGCCCGTGCGGCGGATATGCGCGATAGCGTCCCTTACCGTCATGGTCTTGGTCAGATCCATATACTCCGCCGTCATGATGCTGCCCACCGAATTTTCCGGATATTTAAGAAACTGGTTAATCAGCTTGCGCATATCCGGACGAGCGTTCTTCAAAACCCGCTTGACCACGCTGGCCGGCAGCTCCTCCAGCAGGTCCACCGCGTCGTCCACAAACAGGTCGTCCAGGATGGCGGAGAGCTCCTGGTCGGTCATGGCGCCGATGATGATTTGCTGCGTTTCCGGCGGGAGATTGGAAAACACCTCCGCCGCCGGCTCCTTGGGAAGCGTGCGAAACGCCAGCGTAGCCTGCTCGTTTGGCAGCGCCTCGATAAAGTCGGCGATATCCACCTCCCTGAGCTCCGTCAAGGAGGCGCGGAGGGCGCGGAAATCCTTACGCTCCAGCAGCTCGCGGAGCGCCTCAAAATCATACTCCCTATCCATTGGCATTCCTCCTGTAATCAAAATGACAGCGAGGAAGTCACCAAACGGGCGCGGGCGTAACCTCCGGCCTTAATGCCGGACGCCGCCCGCGCCGGGTTTCTCATGCGGTTGTAACGGCCGTTAAACGGCCGGAGGGCCACCAGACGCCTTGTAAACGGTCTGGTTCCGCAAGAGAATCCCGTCGCCCATTTTCGTACTTCGACCGCACAAGTCCACCTGATTTTCCTCCTTTTCCATCTGATTTTCGGCTGGCGGAGCGCCTGCCGTCTGTGTCAAAGATAACGCGTTTCCGCGTTCATGTCAACCGTCTTTTGTCGCTTCGGTTTGTTTTTCTTCTCGCTCTCCGCGGAACGGGGAGGGACGTTGGGAGGCCCTGCCTCCCAAGCCCTCCGCCCAAGGGCTTCGCCCTTGGGAATCCCGTATTTGGGGCCGCGTTCGCGGCCCCAACAGATTATTGATAAACCTATTTGGGGGTGGTTTGGAGGGGCGACAGCCCCTCCAAATAAAATCGGTTCGCCTGGCTGACCTGCGGTCGGCAATTGATCCGGTGCTTTTGATGTGCTAAGCACCCAGGCGGGCGGGGAGTTTGCGGCTTTGCCGCAAACACTTCCGACAGTCCTCGGCGGAAAAGCTCGCCGAAAGGCGGGCTTTTTCGACGCCCTCATCAATACAGCCCTCCCTAACAACCGCCGGCCGCTTTTTTATGAGGCCGCGGCCCGCTTTCCGTTTTGCTGAAATCAGGATATACCGTTTCCCGCAAAGGCTCTCGCCTCAAAGTCCGCTATGCAAAGCGGCTTGGAGAATATAAAGCCTTGAACGGCGTCGCAGTGGATGGAACGCAAAAATTCCACCTGCGAGGGGGATTCCACGCCCTCCGCGATGGTTGCCATACCAAGCTTTTTGGCTAAATCTACAACGGAAGCCACCACGTCCTCCCAGCGCCCGTCCTTTTCTTCCCCAAAAAAGGCGCGGTCCAGCTTCAAAGCGTCCACGGATACCTCCCGGAGCACGTTCAGGGAGGAATACCCGCTTCCAAAATCGTCCATGGAACACCGAAAGCCCATGGCATGGATCTGGCGGACAACCTGCTTCAGATAGGTCAGGTTTTCAAAGACAAGCGTTTCGGTCAGCTCAATTTCCAGCAGGCTTGGAGGTACGGCGTAGCGCTGCTGGACGGCCTGGTAACGGGACAGAAAGCCTGGGTCCTCTAGGTGCGCCCGCGACAGGTTGACCGAAATCGGCACGGCCTCGAGGCCCGCGTCGATCCACCGTCGAAGCAGCTTGCAAACCTCCTCGAACACATAGCGGTCCAGCTTGAGGATAAAGCCGTTTTTCTCAAACAGCGGGATAAATTCAGAAGGAGGCAGCAGGCCCTTTTTAGGATGCATCCAGCGGACCAGCGCTTCGGCGGCGACGGTTTTTCCGGTTTCCAACGAAACCTTCGGCTGAAGGTAGACAACAAATTCTCCGTTTTCCAGCGCCTGCGCCATGCTGTTCTCCATCTCCCGTTCCCTCAGAAGCTGGAGGCGCTCCATATCATCATAAAATACGCATTTGCATAAGCTATGGGCGCTTATTTCCTTCGCCTTTTTGCGGGCTGTGTTGGCGCGATCCCGTATGGTCACCGCTTTCAGGCCGGAGGTGTTGACGATATACACGCCGCAGTCAATTGGCAGGAAATAGGGGGAGAGAAGCAAGCTGTTGTAAGCGTTGATTTCTTCGGTGGCCTGGGAAAGAATTTGCCGTATCCGCTCCTGAGAGGTTGTGTTCAGGATCAGGTTAAACCGGTCCGACGTCACGCGGGACAGGAACTCGCCCGGCTTCAGCCCGGCCAGCAGCACGCCGTGCACGTGCCTGAGCACGCGGTCGCCTTCCTCGCTGCCGTATGCGTCGTTAATCAGCTTGAACTTGCGTATATCCAGCGATACAAAGGCAAAAGGCGTAAAGCCGGCCATCCTTTCACGCAGCGCGGCGTCGAAGCGCGTCACCGTAAAGCCGCCGGTTACGGGGTCTTCAAAGGCGATCTTGGTAATTTCGCGGTTTTTTCGGATGGTCGTGACCAGCATGCCCGCGATCAGCGCCAGGAACAGCAGGGAAATGATGCCGCTTGCCAGGAGAGAAAACTGCGTGAAAACCTGCACCGAATTGGAATAAACGGCGGTCGGCACAATGGAGAGCAGATACCATTGTCCGCCGTTTAGCGGGGTGTAGTTGAGCGTTTCCCGAACGGAGCCGTCGAGGATAAATTCCAGGTAACCGGTTTCGCCGCCGAGCATTGCCCGCCGCATCGCTTCAAGGGAATCCCCGGCGAGCAATTCTCCGCGCGCGGCCAGGCTCTCAAAAAAATTTCCGGTTCCCAGAATGGCGTTTCGGTTTTCCGAATGCAGAATAAAGTCGCCCTGCAGGTCGATGATATGCGAAAAGCCTTCTCCGCCGAAGGTTTCTATGCCAAATAGCTGGCGGTTGAGGGTGACGGGGGAGGCCCAGGCCGCCAAGGCGGCTTCTGACCGTCCCTCGCGGCCCGCCGGCACGGCAAACAAGACGCTGTCCTCCTCGCCCGGGCAGGGAACCAGCGTTCCGCTGATGGCCGGGCTGCCGGCGATCGCGGCCTGGACGGCGGGCTCGTCCGAAAGGTCGAGCGCACCGCCGGCCGGTATGGCCATCAGGCCCGAGCCGTCGACGATCCCAATCCAATAAAACGGGTGGCGCTCGGCCGCGCGGGCGAGGTAGGCGCTTTCCACGCCCAACGGCCCGGCAAACTCAGAGAAGTTATCGCTGATTGATACCAGCGCGTTCAAGTTGCTTTCCAGGGAGAAGGCTATGCGGCGCGATACCTGCGCCGATACCTCCTCCAGGTAGCTATGCGTCTGCTCCTGGATGATGGCGTCGCCGCGGTTGACCACGGCGACGCAGAGCGCAACGACGACGGACGCGATGAACGTCAGCGCCGCCGCGAGCGCAATGATCTGCCTTTGGCTTTGCCGGATTTTCTTACGTGTACTCATGGCTTTCTTCCTCATCGTTTGCTAAGCTCCCTAAACAACCGGAAGCCCTTCAGGGCTCAGGCTGATGACAAACCCATTTTGGAGTGGCTTGGAGGGGCTGAGGCCCCTCCAAATGAAATCGGTTCGCCTGGCTGACCTGCGGTCGGCAATTGATCCGGTGCTTTTGATGTGCGCAGCACCCAGGCGGGCGGGGAGTTTGCGGCTTTAGCCGAAACGTCAGTCCTCGGCGGAAAAAATCACCGAAAGGCGAGCTTCGCCCTGAGCCCTTCAGGGCTGTTTGCGGCGGTAAGCGTTGCCCGCGACCTCGATCGCCCGGGCGGGGCACATCTCCTGGCAGCAATAGCAGGCAATGCATCCCTTAGGCGTAATAACGGCCTTTTGATCGACCAGCCGGATCAATTGCCGGGGGCAGGACTCGGCGCACCGGCCGCAGCCGACGCATTTTTCGGGCAGCACTTTGGGCCGCGCGGAGCGGCGACCGCAAAGGCGGTGAAAAAGGCCGTTGGGCGTCAGAAGGCGTTCCCTGCCTATGATGGAATCGGGCAGGGTAAAGGACGGTTCAGCCGGCGTCAGGGGGTCGCCCATCAGAATAGGCGCTTCCCCCAGCAGTCCCCGCGCCCGCGCGGTCCGCAGAGTTGGGAATAGCGCCGGACGCAGGCCCATCAGGCGGGCGGCCTGCGCATCCAGCGCGTGCGGACAGCGGGAGGCAAGCGTATAACCCATGCGCCGCACAACGCCGCCGCCCGGGCCGTTGCCTTCCATGCAATCCACGGCGTCCAGCAACGTGAGCTGCGGAGAGACCGTTTCCGCCAGGTCGACCAGCAGGCCGGCAAAGGAATCGGACGTTGGCCGAAGGCAGTGAAATTCCGGCTTTTTCAGGCCGGGCACACAGCCGAACAGGTTCTTAACGCCCGCGGTCATCACCGTCAGCCCATGGGTTTTCAACTTTGCGCAGTTGATGACGACGTCCGCCTCCAGCACGGGCCGAATGAGCGGAAAACCGTTTTTGACGCCGGAAGCGGCGTCGGTGTTCAGTTCCAGCAGCTCCGATAAAGAATGAAGCCCGCAAGCGGCATAGACCTTGCGCAGCGCGGGCACGGTGTACACGCCTCCCGGGCTGTCGGCCAGCACGATCCTCGAGACGCCGTGCGCGCGCAGCCACCGCGCCACCGCGGCCAGAAAGGCGGGATGGGTTGTGACCGCCAGGCCGGGAGCGCGCGCGGCCAGCAAATTGGGCTTGAGCAACACGCGGCAGCCCGGAAAAAACAGGCCGCGCGCCTCGAGCGCCTCAAAGTGGAAGGCGACGGCTTGGTCCAGCGCCCGGCCTTCATAGGCGTCCACACGCTGAACCGATACAACGGGACGATCTGCGCTCGCCATGGCAAACTCCTATCCTCGGCGCGCGGTCAGTTCCGGCGCGAGCACTATGATCTTACCCTATCTCACTCATTTTGGCAATGCAAAACCAAATGAAAAATTGCCTTAAACTTATGAAATACGACGCAAACGGCTGGGACGCGCGGGGATTGCCGAATGACGCGAAGCGGCGCGCCGTTTTCTGCTTTTTTAGCAAAAAGGCTCCGCTCTATTTCATGAAAAGGGATGTCAACAGATCTTTTCAATGGCGGCTGCTTAGCAAACAAGCGCAGAACAACCGCCCAACAGCGACCGGTATCCGGTCGGCTTGGGCGGTTATCCGCTGTGTGCGCTTCCACAGTACATGGGCAGGTTTTGAAATGGACGCTGATGGTTGTTGGAAAGCCGTCAATTCAGGGATAAGCGGGACTTCGCGCCCAACGCGCCCGGGCTGAAAGCCCAACGCGACGTCTCGGTTGCTTCCCGACGCCCAGCGGGCGCGGCGCCTTATGCCTTGCCGGTCAGCTTTTGATAGATTTTTACATATTCCCCGGCGCTGTGGGTCCAGCTGTAATCGCCTTCCATGCCGCGCGCCTGGAGCACCTTCACGACATCCTTCTGATTGCGGAAGAAGCCCACCGCCCGGCGGACGACGTTCAGCATATCATGCGCGTTATAATTGAGGAAGGTGAAGCCGTTGCCCTCCTGCGTAAACTCGTTGTAACTGAGCACCGTGTCGCGCAGCCCGCCTGTTTCGCGCACAATCGGAACCGTGCCGTAGCGCAGCGAGATGAGCTGGCTCAGGCCGCAGGGCTCAAACAGCGAGGGCATCAGGAAGAAATCCGCGCCGGCGTACAGCTTGTGCGCCAGCTCGTGGTCCATGGCAAAACGGGCGGCAATCTTGCCGCGGTATTGCTGCTCCGCCCAACTGAACAGGTTGGTATAACGCGCGTCGCCCATGCCCAGCACGGCCATTTGCACGTTTTCATTCATGATATCGCCCAGCACGCAGTCCACCAGGTCAAGGCCCTTTTGGTTGGTCAGCCGGCCGACCATGGCGATGAGCGGAATTTTCGGATCTACCTTCAGCCCGAGGTCTTTCTGGAGGCGCGCCTTGTTTTCCGCCTTGCCGCTCATGTCCTTCATGCTGTAACGCTCATAGATGAGCGGGTCCGTCTCGGGGTTGTATTCCTCTACGTCAATGCCGTTCAGCACCCCGTAGAGCGAATCGCGCCGTGCGCGAATCAGCCCGTCCAGGCGCTCGCCATAATATGCGGTGGTGATTTCCTCGGCGTAGCTTGGGCTTACGGTGGAGATGGCGTCGCTGTACACCAGGCCGGCCTTCATGAAGTTGGCGCAGCCAAAGCATTCCAGCTTATCCGAGCTCCATAGGCCGTCGCCAAGGCCCAGCACATCCTGGACCTCCTTGATGCCAAAGATGCCCTGGTACTGGAGGTTGTGGATGGTAAACACCGTGCGCACCTGCGAATAGAACGGCAGATGGGCGTACTGAATTTTCAGCAGCGCGGGAATCATTCCGCTCTGCCAGTCATGGGCATGCAAAATGTCGGGCTTGAACTCCAAAAGGGGCAGGGCGTTCAGGGCCGCGCGGCAGAAAAAGCCGTACCGCTCATATTCGTCCCCGCCAAGGCCATAAACGTAAGGCCGGCCAAAGTAGTATTTATTATCCAGGAAATAATAGGTAACGCCGTCCTTGCGCAGCATTTGCACGCCGCAGTATTGCCGCCGCCAGCCGAGCTGGACGTCAAAATGCAGCAGGTACTGCATCTGCTCCTGCCACTTTTGCGGAATGGCCGTATACATCGGCAGGATGACGCGCACGTCGTGCCCCAGCTTTGCCAGCACGGGCGCAAGGGCGCCCACCACGTCTGCCAGCCCGCCCGTTTTGATAAACGGCACGCATTCGCTGGCGGTAAACAGAATATTCATAACATTTCTCCCTTGTTTTGCTTGTTGCGCCCGGCCATGGCCCGGCGGTCAGATGACCATGTTTTTAGAAATGACGATGGGATATGCGCTTGGCCCGATCAGCCGCCCGTCGCGCTTGATGACGGCTTGCTTATCCAAAATGCAGTTTTCTAGCTGCGCGCCCTCCTCAACGCGGCTGTCCTGCATGATGATACAGTTTTTCACGCAGGCCCCCTTGTCGATCTGCACCCCGCGGAACAGCACGCTGTGCTCCACCGTGCCGTTGATGATGCAGCCGTCGGCCATCATGGAGTTGATAACCTTCGCGTCGTCCAGGTAACGGGCCGGCAGCTCGTCGCGCACCTTTGTGTAAACAGGCCGGTCGTCCGGGAAGAGGCGATGGCGGACGTCGGGCTCCAGCGTGGCGAGGTTGAACTGGAAATAGCTTTGCACGCTGTCCATCCGGAAACAGATATCCTTGTATTCATAGCCGCTTACGCTCATGCCGGCGTCGCGGATCATACGCTGGAAGATATCGCGCGTCAGGTCGTGATAGCCGTGCGCCGCGCCGCGGTCCACCAGGTCCATCAGCAGCTCCTTGCGCATCAGAAAGACGTCCATGCAGGTGTTGCCATAGCGGGGTTTGGTGGGGTCGATCTCGATGTCCACAATGGCGCCGTCGTCGTCCAGGTTGAAGTACGTGCCGTATTCGGGCCGCTGCATGGAAGGGTCCTTGGTGTACATAATCATCACGTCCGACCCGCTATGCATGAAGCTTGCGAACATATCGTTGAAGTTGGGGTTAAAAACGATCAGGCTGTTGCACAGCAGCACGTATTCCTGGCGGCTCCGCCGCAGGTAGCCCATATTGGAATGCAGCGCGTCCAGAGAGCCGTTGTATACGCCCACGTTTTCGCGCGTCAGGAAGGGCGGCAGAATATAGAGGCCGTCGTTCTTGCCGTGCAGATCCCATTCCTTGCCGCTGCCCAGGTGATCCATCAGGCTGTGATAATTTTTTTGCATGATGACGCCCACGTTCCGGATGCCGCTGTTGACCATGCCGCTGACCAAAAAATCTATCACGCGGTAACGGCCCGCCACGGGCATCGCGGCAATGGCGCGCAGCAGCGTCAGCTCCCGCAGAAAGCTGTCTTTTTCGCCGGTATAAATGACACCCATTACATTTTTCATGGTGCTATCCTCGCTTCCTCAGCATATTTTCACGTCATTGGGCGCGCTGTTCGCCGGCCTTCACCACCGAGCCGGCGGGCAGCTCGACCTGCTGGCCGACAACGGCGATATTGCCGGTTTCCTCGCCAACCGTCGCGCCCGCGCCGATTACGGCGCCTTCCGCGATAATCGCGCGGCGCACCTGGGCTCCGCGCTCCACCACGGCGCCGGGCATGAGCACGCAATCCACCACGCTGGCGCCCTCCTTGATGATGACGCCCGCAAACAGCACGCTGTGCTCCACCTTGCCGTACACCTCGCAGCCCTCGGTAATCAGGCTGCTTTTGACGCTGGAGCCGTCCGCGATGAAATGGGGCGCCATGCCGGGATTGCGGCCGTAGATACGCCATTTTTTATCGTACAGGTCGATGGGCATAGGCAGCGTCAGCAGGTCCATGTTGGCTTCCCACAGGCTTTCGATGGTGCCGACATCCTTCCAGTAGCCCTTGAAATCGTAAGCGAACATGCGTTGCTCGTCATGAAGCATGTTGGGAATGATATTTTTGCCGAAATCGTTCGAGCTGGCCGGGTCCGCCGCGTCCTCGGAAAGATATTTGCGCAGCTTATCCCACGTGAAAATATACACGCCCATGCTCGCCTTATTGCTCTTGGGCTTGGCGGGCTTTTCCTCAAATTCCTCGATAACGCCGTCCTTGCCGGTATTCATAATGCCGAAGCGGCTGGCCTCTTCCCAGGGCACCTCGCGCACGGCGATGGTACAATCCGCGTTATTTTGAATATGGAATTGGAGCATGGCGTTATAATCCATCTTGTAGATATGGTCGCCGCTCAGGATCAGCACATAATCGGTGTTGAACTGCTCGATAAAGGGAAGGTTTTGGTAAATGGCGTTGGCGGTTCCCGAATACCATTCCCCGGACTTGCCTTTTACGTATGGGGGCAGCACGTATACGCCGCCGTGGGCGAGGTCCAGGTCCCAGGGCGAGCCGCTGCCGATATAGGCGTTGAGCTTGAGAGGCTGGTACTGCGTCAGCACGCCCACAACTTCAATGGCGCTGTTGGTGCAGTTGCTCAGCGGAAAGTCGATGATGCGGTATTTGCCGCCGTAGGGGATGGCCGGCTTTGCCATGTCGGCCGTCAGGATACCAAGGCGGCTGCCCTGCCCGCCTGCCAGCAGCATCGCAACGCATTGCTTTTTGTTCATCATGGAGGGGTCACTCCTTCTCGATTTCGATGGGTTATCCGTTATCCGCGCTCAGAGGCGCTCGGCTACGCGCGCTCTTTGCAGGAAGCTCCCGGCGGGGAGCGCATGCGAAGGCTCAAAGGCGTTTGTCATCCTTGCCCCCCTTCCTTCGGCGGATGCTGGCTGCCGGCGAGGCGAAGCGAAGCTTGCGCTTGGCCTTGGGCAGGAGCTTGTCGTATGTAAAGTATACGCAGCTAAGCGGAGGGACGCATATTTCCGCCCAGTATGGGAAGCCGTTAAACTCGCCGGGCATGGCGGTCAGCTCAAACGCGTTGTACTGGTTGCTGCCGCCGTATTCAGCCCGGTCGGTATTGAACAGCTCGTTCAGCGTCCCGCCCACTGGAAGGCCGATGCGGTAGATTGGATGAAAAACCGGCGTGAAGTTGGCCACGCATAGGATGGCGCGGCCCTTCCGATCCGTGCGCAGAAAGGCGATCACGCTGTTATCGGAATCGTTGGCGGTAATCCACTGAAAGCCGTCCCACGAGCCGTCCACCTCATAAAGCGCCGGGGTTTCGAGATAAAGCCGGTTGAGGCGCTTAACGCAGCTTTGAAGCGGCGCGTGGCGCTCGTACACCAGCAGGAACCAATCGAGCTGGTCGTCATATTTCCATTCGATAAAATGGGCAAACTCGCCGCCCATGAACAGCAGCTTCTTGCCGGGGTGCGCCATGGTATAGCCATACAGCGCGCGAAGCCCGGCAAATTTTTTCCACAAATCGCCCGGATTCTTGTCAAGCATGCTGTGCTTGCCATGCACCACCTCGTCGTGCGAGAAGGGCAGGATATAGTTTTCGCTGAAGGCGTAAAACAGGCTGAAGGTCAGCTTGTCGTGATGATACCTGCGGTATATGGGGTCCAGCTTGACGTAGGAGAGGATGTCGTTCATCCAGCCCATGTTCCATTTGAAGCCAAAGCCCAGGCCGCCCAGGTAGGTGGGAGCCGTCACCATGGGAAAGGCCGTGCTTTCCTCCGCGATCATCATCAAGCCGGGGAAGTCGTGGTAAACGGTTTCGTTCAGGCGGCGGAGGAAGTTGATGCCGTCCAGGTTTTCCCGCCCGCCAAAGCAGTTGGGAAGATATCGTCCCGGCTCCTTGCAAAAGTCGTAATAGATGATGCCGCTGACCGCGTCCACGCGAAGGCCGTCGGCGTGGAACACATCCAGCCAATAACAGGCGTTGCTGAGGAGGTAGCTGCAAACCTCTCCGCGGGCGAAGTCGAACAGCATCGTGCCCCATTGAGGAATCTCGCCCCGGCGCGGGTCAGGATGGTTGTACAGATCCGTTCCGTCAAACTTGAAAAGCCCCATCGCGTCGCGCGGGAAATGCGCGGGCACCCAATCCAGGATGACGCCGACGCCCGCCTGATGGCAGCGGTCGATCAGCTCCATTAGCTGCTTTGGCGTGCCGTAACGCGCCGTGGCGGCATAAAACCCTGTGACCTGGTAGCCCCAGCTCATATCCAGGGGATGCTCCATGACGGGCAGCAGCTCGATGTGGGTATAGCCCATCTCCTGGATGTAGGGAATAAGCTGGTCGGCAAACTCGAGATAGGTGAGGAACTCGCCGTCCGGGTGACGCCTCCACGAGCCGATATGCACCTCGTAAATGTTGACGGGGCTGGCATAGGGGTTAAAGCTCTGGCGGCGGGCGAGCCATTCCCCGTCGCCCCATTCATAGCCGTCCAGGTCGTAGAGACGGGAGGCTGTATTGGGGCGCAGCTCGCTGTAAAAGCCGTAGGGGTCGGCCTTCATGCGCCAGAGGTCGTCCGCGCCCCACACGGCGTACTTGTACGCGGGGTAGCCGTCCTCGGGCGCGTCTGTCCACAGCTCGTCCTCCGTCAGGCGCAGCTCCCAGGTGCCGTCATACTGCTTTTGCATGGGCGTGCGGCTTTTATCCCAGCCGTTAAAGCTGCCGATGAGGGCCACGTGCTTGGCGTTGGGCGCCCATACGCTGAAATGCCATTTGCGCGTTTCCCCCTCCATGCACGGATGAGCGCCCAGCATTTGATAGGCTCGCCTGTTTGTCCCTTGGTGAAACGTATCGCGGATTTCTGCCGATGGCGCATGATACAGCATCGGATCATCCTCCCAGCTTCTTGGATTTGATCACAGACAGACACAAGGTAAGATTTTCTATATGCCTATTGTATTCGTTCACAAGGCCCTTCGTCAAGCCATTTCGGAACTTTTTCTATAATTTTCTGCTTCGGGCATGCATTTTGCTATTTTGACGGGCCTGCCGTATAATGACTGAAGACCGTGCTCAAAACGCATGGGGGGAAGGGGAACCGCGTATGCACAGAAGATGGATCGCCATGCTTTTGTCCTGCCTGGCGCTTCATATGCGCTTGGCGCCGCCCGCGCGGGCGGCGGATGAGCCGGGGCGGGAAAAGGCGGCGGGTACGGTCGCCGCGCTTGTTTCAGAAATGAGCCTGGAGGAAAAGGTTTGCCAGCTTTTTTTCGTTAGGCCGGAGGATTTTTCAAGGATCAGCAGCGTGACGAAGAAAAGCGCCAAGCTGGAAAGGGGCTTTCAAAAGTTTCCGGTGGGCGGCGTGATCCTGTTCCCGGGCAATATCAAAAGCGATGGGCAGCTCGCCTCCCTGAACGAGGCCATGCAGAGCTATGCCCGGGAGAAGCGGGGAATCGGCCTGTTTATCGGCGTGGACGAGGAAGGCGGCGGCGTGGCGCGCGTGGCCGGGAAGCTGAGGCTGAAGAATGCCGCGCCCGCCATGAGCGTCATTGGGGAAAGCGGAGATCCGGAGCGGGCTTACGAGGCGGGCCTTCAAATAGGGGAATACCTAAGCGGCTACGGCTTTACGATGGATTTTGCCCCGGTGGCCGACGTGCGGACGGATGTGGACGGCGCGGAAATCACGCTGCGTTCCTTCGGTTACGAGCCGAAGCTGGTGAGCGAGATGGTGTTCCGCTTTGTTGAGGGGCTTCAGCAAAGGGGGGTGCTGGCGGTGCTCAAGCACTTTCCCGGCCATGGCGCGGCGGCCGGCGACACCCATAGCGGAAAATCCGTATCGACGCGGACGGCGGAGGCGTGGCGGAGCTGTGAATGGCTGCCTTTTCAAAGCGGCCTGGAGGCCGGCGCAAGGGCGGTTTTGATTTCTCATCAAACGGCTGCCGCGGTGGACGCGCAAGCGCCGGCGAGCCTTTCCCGGCGGATTGTGACCGAGCTTTTGCGCGGCGAACTGGGGTTTGAAGGCGTCGTGATCACCGACGCGCTGCGCATGGAGGCGGTCGCCGGGCAATACGGCTCCGGCGAAGCGTGCGTAAGAGCCGTTTTAGCGGGCTGCGACATGCTCCTTTTGCCCAAGAATTTTTCCAACGGCTATCAGGGGGTGCTCAACGCCGTAAAGGAAGGGCGGATCACCGAGGAGCGGATCGACCGGAGCGTGGCGAGAATCCTGACGCTCAAGGCCGAATGGGGGCTTTTGGAATAAGCGGTAAAGGAAAGGCGGGAGCGGTCCGCGCCTTTTTGCGCGCGGCCTCCGCTCCCGCCGGTTTCTCAGCAATCCCTCATGCCGCCATAGCGGCTTTGCGCTTGCATCTGTGTGGGAAGGCCATGGTATTCGGAACGGGTTTCATCCTTGAGCGCGGCCAGGCGGCTGACGCTCACCTCATAGGCCACCTTGTTGAGCGTGGTTCCGTCGGGCATTTGTTTTTGATAGGCCCGGCTTTGAAAGCGCCCGACGAGCTGCACCTTGTCGCCAATTTTCAGGTTGGCGGCGTACCGGGCCGTGCGGCCCCAGGTGATACAGGGAATATAATCGCTTTTGCCATAGGAGCGGTTCACCGCCAGCATCAGGTCGGCAATTTCGCGCCCGAACGGCGTGGTGCGGTAGCTGGGCGGCTTGCACAGCGCTCCGGTAAGCTGGACCCGGTTGGGGTTCTCTTCCTCGTTATCGGGCAGAAGGTGCTGGGCGAACGCCGTAATCAGAAGCCGGCCGGCGCCTTCCACGACCTTGTTGTAGCTTCGGAGCTGGCCGTCCATGCAAAGCATGCTTCCCGCTGAGATCGGCTCGTCAATCAACAGGCGCTCGCTGATGGTGATGGGCAGAAAATCCTCCGCGCCGCTTAAACGCGGCACCCGTAGCGTGGTGACATAGAATTGTTCCCCAAACAGCTCGTGCCCAAATTGCAGGCTTTCACAGATCTGTCCCCGTAGATGGATGATGTTTCCCGTTTCTTCCATGTTTTTTCACCTCGTTATTGCTTTGGTTCTGCGGTTTCTTTCGGGTGCTGCTTTCCCTGAACGTCGATGGTGGTTTCTCCCTCGAGCAGGATTTCGCTGACGGGAATAATCTTGTACCCCAGTCCCTGGTAATGCTTGATGACCGTGGGCAGCGCGTTGACAATATCGTTGCTGTCGTTGTGGAACAGCACGATATCGCCGTTATCGACGCGGTAGGTGCATTGCTTGATGATATCCGCCGTTCCACGGTCCTTCCAATCCAGGCTGTCAATGCTCCATTGCACGGCCTCGTATCCTTCCGCGCGCGCCACTTGCACGACGCGGTCGCTATAATCTCCGTAAGGCGGGCGGAAAAGCGTCGGGCGCACCCCTGTTAGCTTTTCCACTTTGTCGCTCATGATACGCAGTTCATCCCGGATGGCTTGCTCGCCAAGCTGGCTCATGTGCGGGTGCGAGTTGGAATGATTGCCGATTTCATGCCCGCGCGCGAATATTTCCTGAACCATATCCGGGTATTTGTCCACCCATCCGCCTACGAGAAAGAAGGTCGTTTTGACGTCGTGCTCGTCAAGAATATCCAGGATGGACAGCGTCTTATCCGCGCCCCAGGAGGCGTCGAAGCTGATGGCAAGTACTTTGTCGGGGCGTTCGACGCAGTAGACCGGCAGCTCGCGCTTTTTGGCCACCACGGCGGTGGCGGGGTCGCTCAGCCCGACGACGTAGGCCGTTGAGAGCGCGGCGAGGCAAAGGACGAGGCCGGCCTGTGTAACGGCCCGGCGCGTTTTATCCTTGCCCCAAAGCGCCTTGAAACGCTCGAAAGGTCCGGCGCGCGGGGGCTTGCTTTCGGGCGGCGGTTGAAGGGTCAGCCCCTTTTCCCGGAGCCTGAGGGGTTTATTGCTCATTCGTGTCCCTCCTTTTACGCATGTATCTATGTGCCGGGGAAGGAGGGTATGCCCCAGGGTGCGGAACTTCGTCAAAAGAAGTGGAGGTTCGCCAAAGAAAGCCCGCCTCCGGCAAGACAGGCCGGGGCGGGCTTTCGATTTCAAGCAAAAGGGTTGCCGGTTGAAAAACAGGCCATGGGGCGCGCTTAACCGGAAAGGGCCGATGACGCCGCGCATAGGAAACGCGGCCCAATTTTCGCGCTTAGACCCGCGAAAGCGCTTCAGGGTTGAGGAGATTTTGAGGCGGGCGTCCCGCCAGCGCGTCCAGGATTCGCTCGCTGGCAGCTTCGGCCATACGCCTTCTGGTCCTTTCGGTATTGCTGCCGGCGTGCGGGGTCAACAGCACGTTATCCAAGGTGAAAAACGCGGGGTTCACGTCCGGCTCTGCCGTAAATACGTCCAGGCCCGCGCCCGCGATGCGGCGGGCCCGCAGCGCTTCGAGCAGCGCGGCCTCGTCTACGACAGGGCCGCGCGCCGTGTTAACCAAAAACGCCGTGGGCTTCATCCGGGCGATCATCGCCCTGGAAATCAGACCGTCCGTTTCCGGCGTATGCGGGCAATGAACGCTGATGAAATCCGCTTCGGCCATGAGGGCGCTAAGCGGAACGCGGAGGTCGCCCAAGGCGTCCCGTTCGGGCTTGGGGGTTCTGGACGTATAGAGCACGCGCATCCCCATCGCGCGGCCAAAATCCGCCACACGGCTCCCGATGCGCCCCATGCCTACAATGCCCAGCGCCGCGCCCTCCAGCGAGGCCCCCATGCGCCGCCCCATGACGAAGACCTCTTGGCCGGGAAGGGAGCGGACGGCCGCGTCCAGCTCCGGAAGGCGGCGCGCCAGCGCCAGGATATGCGCGGCGGCCAGCTCCGCCGTAGGCGCGGTCACGCAGTCCGGAATGTTGACGACCGGAACGCGCCGCTTTGTCGCGGCTTCGACGTCGATTGCATCATAGCCCGCCCCGTAGCAAACAATGATTTTGAGCCGCCCGGCGGACAAGATCATCTCGCGGTCCAGGGGAGAGCAGGCGAGCACGGCGTCCGCGCTGGGCAGCAAATCGAGCATTTCAGCTCGGGTAAAGGCTTTGCCGGGCTTGGGAATCAAAAGCTCATGGCCTTGAAGGCTGTGAAAGCCCTCCGCCGGAACGCCGAAGGAAATCAGGATTCTCGCCATGCTTTGGCCACCTTTCTGCACTGGGACAGCGTAAAACAGCACCGCTATCATAGCAGGAACGGAGCGCCGGGGCAAGGGCCGGGGGTGCGGAAACAAGGGATTTAATATAGTCTGAAGGGACTGGCCGCGGTGCTCGTTTGAAAGCCCCGCGCGGCGCGCCCCATGTTTCCGTCCTAACGAAAAAAGCGGCGCGCTTTCAAGCCGGCGGGGCGCATGCTTTATCTGCCCCGCGGGCAATCTAAGCCCAAAACGACGCGGAGGCGACCATGCAGCAAAAATCCTTTTGGGTCCAAAACGAGCAGCCAGCTTTTCCCGTGTTGCGCGGGAGGCGCAACGCGGACGCCGTGGTAATCGGCGGGGGCCTGAGCGGCTTGACGGTGGCGCTGTGGCTGAGCAAGGCGGGCCTGCGCGTAATTTTGTTGGAAGCGCGCACGCTTGGCAGCGGGGCTTCCTCCAGGTGCGCCGGCATGGCGAGCCTGAGCAACGGGCTTTTCTACGACCGCGTGGAACGGCGGATGGGGTTGGAGGTCGCGGCCGCTTACGCGCAGACGCAGCTAAGCGCGTTTCAAGCCCTGCGCGACCTTGCCCGCGAGCAAGGCGAAGCGGTTGGCTGGCGCGATATCGACGCCTATGTGGTCGGCGATTCTGAAAAGGAAGACGGTTCCCTCGCGCGGGAGGCGGAGGCCATGCGGCGCGCGGGTATAAACGCAACGCTTGCGAAGCCTACCCAATGTCCGCTGCCGGCGTCTCAGTCCATACTGATGAGGGATATGGCGACGCTCCATCCCATCCGTTACCTGCGGCAACTGGCCCGGCAGGCGCAGGAGCTGGGCTTAAAGGTCTTTGAGCAATCCCGCGTGACGGCGCTGGAAACCAACCTGGTTTATACGGAGCGGGGCAGCGTGCTCGCGCCCTATTTGGTGGTTGCAACGGGTTATCCGGTGGTGAATACGCCCGGCTGGTACTTTCTGCGAATGACGCAGCGCCAAGGCTATCTGGCGCCGCTGGAGGGCGGCGCGGCGTTTGGCGGCATGTACTTTGACGCGAACGGGCGGTATGCCCTGCGCAGGCTGAGGGAAGGCATGCTGCTTCAAATGGACTTCGGGCGCGTAGGAACGCGCGTTCACGACCAGCCGGAGAAGCGCTTTCAGGAGGTCTACGCCCCCTATCTAGAGGGCGCGCGACCCGGCCGGATCGAGGGCGGCATCGACGCCTATTCCGCCGACGGATTACCTTATATCGGCGCATACAGCAAAAAAACGCCCAATCTGTTTGTAGCCTCCGGATACGGAGGACGGGGCCTGATTGGCAGCATGGTCGCCGCTCAGGCTATCAGCGCAAAGATCCTTGGCCTGCCGGGCGAAGGCTACGGCGTTTATTCAGGCCAGCGCCGCGGAGCGGGCGTATTCAGCGACGAGTGCAAAACCCTGTTTTCCATTGGGGGCCGCTACCTGCGGGGCATGACGCGCGTGCATGCGCCGCGTTGCCCGCACCTGGGCTGCAAGCTGGTATACAGGCCCCAGAGCCGCATGTGGGAATGCCCGTGTCACGGCTCCCGCTTTGACGATATCGGCCATGTGCTGAACGCGCCCGCCATCCACGACGCCCCAATTCATCACAGAAGGGGAGGCTGAGCGTCCCTTCTTCCAGCGCCATCAGGCATTGCGCGGCATAGCATGCGCATAGGCTGTGGGGGGAGGCGGTGGAAGCGATGAACGCTCGGTCGTTACGTTGGGAATGGTATGTTTTTGTGGTATGCTGCGTCTTTGGGCTTCTGGCCAGATTTTTGCCGGCGGCGGAGCAGGACGTATCCGGGGAGGGCGAAGCGGTATTTGTGCCAATCGTAATGTATCACAGCCTGCTGAAAGACCCCGCCAGAGCCAACGATTACACGGTATCTCCCGCGACGTTGGAAGCCGATTTGAAATACCTGGCCGCGGAGGGATATGAGACCGTGGTGATCCAGGACTTGATCGATTATGTGTATCTTGGGGAGCCCTTGCCGGACAAGCCGGTGATCCTCACCTTTGACGACGGACACCTGAACACGATGATCTATGGCCTGCCGCTGTTGCAGAAATATCACGCGAAGGCCGTGGTATCCGTGGTGGGAGCCTATGTGGAGGAGGCCGTGCGCCAGAACGACCCAAACCCGCAGTATGCTTACCTGACCTGGGAGGATCTGAAAGCGTTGCGGGATTCGGGCTGCTTTGAAATTCAAAACCATTCCTACAATCTGCACAACAACAAAAGCGTGATGGGCGTCAAGCGCAAAAGCGGCGAGGTGCTGGCAACCTATCAGGAACGGCTTTCGAGCGACGTGCTGAAAATGCAGAAGGCGCTGTACGAGCATGCTGGCATTAACGCGACGGCGTTTACCTATCCTTACGGGTTATTTGAAAAGGAAGGGGAGCAGGTGCTTCGGGAGCTGGGTTTCCTGGCGACGATGACCTGCGAGGAAAAACCGAATTATGTTTCGCGCAGCCCCGAAAGCCTTTTCCTGTTAAAGCGGTATAACCGCCCCGCGGGCCTGTCCACGGCCCGGTTTATGAAAAAGGCGCTGAAGCGTTGAGGGCCGGAGCGCCTCCTCCGGCGAAGGCGGGCGTTCCAACCGGAACGCCCGCCCGCTTTTTTCTATGCCAGCCGCACATGGTAATCCGTCATCCAGGCGTTGACCTGTACCATATAGGCGATGGTCTGTGGCGTGGTCATGAGCCCGCCGTACCAAGGGACGGCGCAATCGCCGGCGAGCAGCGCCTCGAGCTGCTCCCGCCGCGCAAGCTTGAGCAGGGGCGAGTCCGGGCTGTCCAGCACCTGGCGCAGCATACCCTCCACGGCGGCGCGGTAGGCTGGGCAAGAAGCGTTTGGGTCAGGGCTTTTCTTGCTCCACAGCACCTTTTCCGGTAGCAGGCCGCGCATGGCGCGGCGCAGCAGGCCCTTTTCATGTCCATGGTATTCCTTCATCTTCCATGGCACGCTATACAGGTATTCGGCTATGCGGTGGTCGCTAAAGGGCGCGCGCGCCTCCAGCCCGCAAAACGTGCTCATGCGGTCCATGCGGTCCAGCAGCGTCTGCATAAACCACGCTTCATTCAGATGGATCATTTCCTTCATGCCGCGCTCCTCCGCGCCGGCGTCTGGAAGGACGGAAGCGTCGGACAGCGTCCGGCGACAGCGGCTTTTGACATATGCGTCCGCGTCAAGGACCTCCCGCCATTCCGGCCGCAGGAAGGAGGCCCGGTAGGCCGTGGACGCCGCCCATGGGAAGCCGTCCCGTCCGCGGATATCCTTGTCGCGCAACCATGGGTAGCCGCCAAAAATCCCATCCGCGCATTCCCCGGATAGCGCTACGGTCGCGTGCCGCTTGACCTCGCGGCATAGCAGCAGAAGCGAAGCGTCCAAACCGGCCATGCCGGGCAGGTCGCGGGCATGCACAGCCTCGATAAGCGCCGCGGCGAGCTCCTCGCCGCCGAGGGCGACGACATGGTGCTCTCCGCCAAGCTCGCGGGTCATCAGCTCTATGCAGCGGGCGTCGCTCCCGGGTTGAAAACGTCCAGCCTGAAAATGGCGGTCGTTTTCCCTGTAATCTACGGAAAAGGTGCAAAATCCGCGCCCAAGCTCCCGCATGCGTCGCGCGGCGACCGCCGCCACGATGCCGGAATCCAGTCCGCCGGACAGAAAGGCGCATAGGGGCGCGTCCGCCGCAAGCTGCCGGTCGATGGCGTCCAGTATAAGCCAGCGCACCTTCTCCACCGTCTGGTCAAAGGTATCGGTATGGGGGCGGTCCTCCGCGGACCAGTAGCGCCACACCCAACGCCCGTCTCGTTCCAGCGTGCCGCAATGGGCGGGCGCCAGCTCGCTGACGCCGCGAAACACGCCGCAGCCCGGGGTTCGGCCAGGGCCCATCAGCATGACCTCCGCCACGCCGTCCCGGTCGATGACGGGCTCTACAAGAGGGTGGGCAAGCAGCGTTTTCAGTTCGGAGGCAAAGAGGAACGCCCCGCCCCTGACGGCATAAAAAAACGGCTTGACGCCCATGCGGTCGCGTGCGAAGAACAGCCTTTCGGCTTTCTCCTCCCATACCGCAAAGGCGAAAATGCCGTTGAGCTTTTCCAGGCATTCCGCGCCCCAAGCCATATAGGCATGAAGGAGTACCTCCGTATCGGATCGGGTGGACAGCCTGTGCCCAAGCCCGATCAGCTCCGCGCGGACCTCCTCGGCATTATACAGCTCGCCGTTGTATACCAGAATATAATGCTCCCCGCCCCGCCAGGCTTCCATGGGCTGACGGCCGTTGTCCGGGTCCACGACGCACAGGCGGGCGTTCAAAAGCGCGGCGGGACCGCATACATAGCGGTCGCTTTGGTCCGGCCCGCGCCGCCGCATGGTGGAAAGCATGCCGTCATACAAGGCAAGCGGAGGCTCCCCAGAGGCATTCCAGTCGATCACACCCGCAATCGCGCTCATGATTGATCGTCCCCCTTTATACAAAAGGGCGTTTCCTCCTAATAAAGAGGGAACGCCCATGTTCGCTAAAGGGTATGCGGAGACAAGCGCGAATGTGACTAGGACGCCGCTTTTTCCGCCGCCGCCTTCTGCGCCAGCCCGTCGATGGCGTCGACGATGGCCGGCCACTCCGTGGAGATGGTGCAGACGTGGGGCACGCCGTGGAGCCAGAGCTTTTGACGGATTTCACTGCCCACCCCGCTCAAAATGCAGTCCGCGCTGCCTTCCCATACGGTTTCGTCCGCGTCGCTTTGCACGCACAGCAGGGGACAGTTGATATTGAAGAGATTCTGCCGCGCCAGCTTGATCAGGTGGTTCAGATCCGCGGCTTTGGCGGTGGGGAAGCCGGTATAGCCGTAATCATACTCAGGGTCCAGCAGCCTGTGCCGCTCGGTCGGGGGAGCCCAGGATACGCGGCGGTATACAGGAGCCACAAGGCGGGCAAAGGGCATCAGCCGGTTTTTGGTCGCCATGGGCGCGGAGATGGGCACGCAGGCGTCCACCTTCATCTGCTCCGCGATCAGCAGCGCGAGCACGCCGCCCATGGAAAGCCCGCAGACAGTGGTGACCTGGCAGCGGTCCATCATATCCAGCGTCGCCTGCTTGGAGGCCTGCAGCCACATCTGCCAGTTAGCGCGGCCCATGTCTTCCTCGGTAGAGGCATGCCCGGGCAGGTTGATGCTTCTTACGGTATAGCCCCGCCCGGCCAGCGCGTCCGCCAGCTTGCGCATATGCGCGGCGCTGCCCGTAAAGCCGTGAAGCAGCAAAATGCCGTTGGGGCCGCCCTCATGGAAAAAAGGCCGGCATACCTCCCGGTCAAAATATCCGGTTTCCGTAGGTTTCATAAGCGGTCATCCTTTCGTGCGTTCAATGGCTGCGAGGGTCGATCTTTTGCATCGTATGCAGGGCTTGACCCCGTTATGCCTCAAGCTGTTCGATATCGGCCTTTTTACCCATGACCAGCAGCGTGTCGCCCGACTCAAACTGCATGTCGGCGGCGGGAGCGACCAGGAAGCGGTCGTTGCGGTGAATGGCAAGGATGCTGACCCCGTATTTTCGGCGCACGTTGATGCCGATGATGGTGTTGCCGGCCCATTTTTCGGGCAGGCGGGTTTCAATAATCTGATAATCGTCGCTCAGGTCCATCAGCTCTAGCACGTTGGGCGTCAGGATGGAACGCGCGAGGCGGGCGCCCATATCCCTCTCGGGAAACACCACGCGGTCCGCGCCCAGCTTTCGCAGCACCTTGGCGTGCAGCTCGTCGTTGGCCTTGGCGATCAGGTACGGGACTCCCATTTCCTTGAGCAGCACGCAAACCAAAATGCTGTCGCGCGTGTTTTGACCGATGCTGACGATAGCGGCGTCAAAGTTGCTAACGCCCAGGGAATGAAGGGCGGCCTCGTCTGTGGCGTCCAACTGAACGGCTTGGGTGACAAAGGGCGCGATGTCGTTGACGAGCTGTTCGTCGCTGTCCACGGCCAAAACCTCCTGCCCAAGCTGGCAGAGCGTTTTAGCCAGGCTCGTACCGAAGCGGCCAAGGCCCAGCACCAGGTATTGCTTGCTCTTCATCGTTTTTCCTTCCTTATCCAATCATGATTTTTTCCTCGGGATAGCGCACACGGTTGGCGGGGCGGTTTTCCATCCTGCTGGCAAGCGCGAAGGCCAGCGTCAGCGGCCCGACGCGGCCAAAATACATCAGCGGCATCAACAGCCACTGGGACAGCGGGTACAGCGCGGACGTGTCCGCCGAGGAGAGCCCCGTGGTGCTGAACGCCGACGCCGCCTCAAACAGCAGGTTGATCATCGGCACGCCGGAACCGCGCTGCACAATGCTGAGCGCTAAGGTGCATACCAGAACGACGGCAATAGAGATGAGCACGATGGCCATGGCCCGTCGGGCGGTGTCGCCGGGAATCTCCTTGCCAAAAACGTTGATGCGGTCACGGCCTCGCACGACCGACGCCACCATAAGCACCATCAGTCCAAAGGTGGTGGTTTTTACGCCTCCGCCCGTGGAGGCGGACGACGCGCCGATAAACATGGCCACAACGCCCAGCAGCTTGGAGGCGTCCGTCAGAGCAGCCTGGTCCAGGCTGGCAAAGCCCGCCGTGCGGAACGTGACGGCCTGAAAAAAGCTGTTGAGAAGCTTTTCCCAGGCGTTCAGCCCCCCGGAATCCAGCGTTCTCGGGTTGCCCCACTCCAGCGCCAGCATCATGAGCGTGAGCGAGGAAACCAGGACGCCCGTAATGGACAGCACAAGCTTGGCATGCAGGGAGAGCTTGCGAAAACGGAAGCGGAAGTGAAGGCATTCCAGCAGCACCGAAAAGCCGAGCCCGCCCAGGATAATCAGCCCGCAAAGCGTGAGCAAAACGGTAGGCTCGCGCTGAAAATCCATAAGGCTGCGGTAGCCGCCAAACAGATCGAACCCGGCGTTGCAAAACGCGCTGACCGAATGAAAAACACCGTACCAGATCCCCTTTCCCACGCCAAAGAGCGGAATGAACCGCGTCATGAGCAGGAGCGCGCCCACAAGCTCGATCACCAGCGCCATGAGGGAAAACCAAAGCGTCAGCCGAACCATGCCGGACAGCGTGCTCTGGTTCATGGATTCACGGATCAGCATGCGGTTTTTCAGCGAAATGCGCCTGCCGAGCGCCACCATGGCCAGCGTGGCGAACACCATAAAGCCGAGTCCGCCCATCTGGATGAGGATGAGCAGCACCGCCTGACCAAAGCCGGAAAAGGTGCTGCCGACGTCCACCACCGTCAGCCCGGTTACGCACACGGCGGAGGTGGCGGTGAACAGGCCGGCGGAGAGGCCGATCGACCGTGCTCCAGCCGCCGAAACAGGCAGCGAAAGCAGCGTTCCTCCCAGCAGGATCAGAAACAGAAACCCGAGGGCAAGCACCCTTTCAGGCTTGACGGCGCGCTGGGAAAACGCGCTTTTTTCCCGCGTCGGTCGGCTATCCACGGGCATCCTCCTCATGTATGGCAATGATTCGCAACGGTGCTATTATAAGCGCTTTTGGGAGGTTTGTACAGGGATAAAGAGGGAAGGCGCGGAAATCAGGTTTGCCTACGCTTGCGCGCCCGACCGCTTACAATCCGTTCACGCGACGTTCCATTCATCCGTTTCCACTGCCTTTTCGGGGGAAAAGGCGGTTTGCGGGCACGCTTGCATATGGATGGTCAAAGCCGATTTCCGTGGAGGAGGGAAAAGAAGGGGCGGAAATGCGGCGGCACGGACCGGGCCGCCTTTGCGCGGAACATCCGCGCCGCTCAAAAAGACCCTGAGCAAACGCCTAAGCGGATGCCGGGGCCGGTTGCGCGCCGCGCGGATATCGGTACGGGCGCGGAATGTTCGGTTTTTATCATCGGGGCCGGATACGCCGGATTAAAACCCGACGGGTTCAAAATCGTCCGCGCCATGCTTGCAAATAGGGCAGATAAAATCCGGCGGAAGCTCGTCGCCCTCGTAAAAATAGCCGCAGATTTTGCATATGAAGCCGCGCTTTTGTTTGGGCTGCGGCTTGGGCTTGATATGCTCAAAGTAGTAGGCATAGGTCAGCGACGGCTCCTCGCTCAGCCTGCGCGACTCGGTCAGGTCCGCGAAAAAAGCAAAATGCGTGCCGCAGTCCACCGTTTTGGTCACACGGCCGGAGATCAGCGCGTTGCAGTTGGCGTCCAGGTAGCGAAGGCCGTTCTCGCTGCGGGGCTCCCGGCTGCCAGCAAATTTATCCACATCATGCCCGCTTTGAAAGCCGAAGCGCTCAAAGGTGGCAAAAGGGGTGTCTTGCGTGAGGACGCTCACGTTAAATAATCCTGTTTTCCGAAGGCTCTCGCAGGTTTTGGTATCTTTGTTTACATAAACGCTGATTAGCTTGGGCTGGTCCGTTACCAGGCTGACGGTATTGACGATACAGCCGTCGTCGCGGTCGCCGTCGCGGGCGGTCAGCACGTACAGGCCGTAGCTGAGGGAAAACAGGGCGTTTGGATCGAGCGTTGCGGACATGTTCATTCCTCCATTGCTGATAATTTGCCTGGTGATAAGCTACCCGGTTTTGTGCGTGCCGAAACCCTGTTTTTATGCTATACTGGGAACGCAAGAAAAGCCGGGAGGTTTTTTAGAATGCCGCATGTCGTGAGCGGCGGACAATATCCGCCGGAAAAGCAAGCGCTGTACCGTCTGCTGAAAGAGCGGCTTTCCGCGCTGATGGAAGGCGAACGAAATCCGCTGCCCAATATGGCGAACATGAGCGCGCTGCTGTTTGAATCGCTTCCGCAGATCAATTGGGCGGGGTTTTATCTTGCTCAGGGCGCGGAGCTGCTGCTCGGCCCCTTTCAGGGGAAGCCCGCGTGCATACGCATCCCGTTTGGGCGCGGCGTGTGCGGCGCCGCGGCGGTGCAAGGGAGAGCGCAGATCGTGCCCGACGTGCTCCAATTTCCGGGTCATATCGCGTGCGACGCCGCCTCCAGGAGCGAAATTGTGATTCCGCTGGAATGGGATGGACGCTTGCTGGGCGTGCTGGATATCGACAGCGCGGTTCCGCGGCGGTTTGACGAAGAGGACCGTCAGGGCCTGGAAGCGCTTGCGGCGCTGCTGGCCTCCGGCTGCGACTGGGCGTAAGCGGAGCGCCGGGGCCGGGCCGCGACGGCGGCGGGCCGGAGGGCGCTTCCAGGCCCTGGCTGCTGGGGGGGAACTCCGCCAGGCGCGGCTCCGCTACGGCGTGCGGTTGGCTTGCATCTCTCCGCTTTATCCTGTACAATAACACGGTGCACGCGGCTGGGAGGGGGAACGATATGCCGGAAAAACGCCATCGGCGGCTGGACGCGGAAACCATTACCTATATTGCGCTGCTGACCGCCATGCAGGTTATTTTGGGCAATGTGACCCAGCTCCCGTCCGTAGGCAAGCAGTTCAACTTTGGATTTTTGCCAATCGCGGCGGCAGCCGCGCGATTGGGCGCTCCGGCGGCGATGGCGGTCGGCGGGCTGGGAGATTTCTTCGGCGCGCATCTTTTTCCACAAGGAGCCTATTTTTTCGGATTTACGGCGACAAACATGCTGGCGGGGCTTCTGTATGCGCTGCCGTTAAGCGGGCGAAAGCCTACGTGGCCGCGCGTGACGGTAGCCGCGGTCCTGGTGGAGCTGTGCTACCTGTTCCTCAATTCCCTCTGGCTGAGCCTGTTATACGCGGGCAAGGCGTACTGGGGCTGGGTAGGCGCGCGCGCCGTCAGCTATTTGTTTGAGACGCCCATATATGCCGTTTTGACCTATCTTACGCTGAGAAGTCTTAATCGGCTGAAACGGCCCTTCGCCCTCCGCCCGCGCGCGGAGGAGGGGCCCGGAAAGGAGACGCTATGCGAATCAACAAAACAGCCATCCTCGCGGGGCTGAGGGCCCAATACCCGGACGCGGGGCCGGAGCTTCACTTTTCCAACCCGTATGAAACGCTGGTGGCCGTCATGCTGTCCGCCCAGTGTACGGACAAGCAGGTGAACAAGGTGACCCCAGCGCTTTTTGAACGCTATCAAACCGTGGAGGATATGGCTGCCGCGACCGTGGAGGAGGTCTACCCCATGGTAAAGAGCTGCGGCTTCAAGAGCAAGGCGGACCATATTGTGGAGGCGTGCCGGCTGATTGTGAAACGCCATGGCGGACAGGTGCCCGGCGACATGGAAGCGTTGACCGCGCTGCCCGGGGTGGGAAGAAAGACCGCGAACGTCGTGCTGGCCAACGCCTTCGGCGTGCCGACGATCGCGGTGGATACGCACGTGTTCCGCGTTTCCAACCGCTTGGGCCTGGCCGACGCCAAGGACGTGGAGAACACCGAGAGGCAGCTTCAAAAGGCGATTCCCCAAAAGGATTGGATTGCCGCGCACCACTGGCTGATTTTGCATGGGCGGCGCGTATGCCACGCCCGCAATCCCGCATGCGACGCGTGCGCGTTGAGAAACCTATGTAAGGCCGCCAATGCCGGAGCGGCGGTCCGGAGGGCCCCGAAGGCGGACGCAGGCAAAACGGCGGTCCGGCAGGCATCGGCGCTTGAATAACCATCCAAGGAGGACAAATGGCTTCGTTTGTTGATCGCGTCAGGATTACCGCGAAGGCGGGCAATGGGGGAAACGGGTGCGTTTCGTTCCATCGGGAGAAGTTTGTGCAAAACGGGGGACCGGACGGCGGGGACGGCGGCAACGGCGGCAACGTGGTGCTTTATGCCGACCCCAATATGCATACGCTGCTGGATTTCCGGTTCCACACCAAATATCTGGCCGAGAATGGGGAGGACGGCGGCGCGGGGCGCTGCCATGGTAAACGCGGGCAGGATCTGGTCATCAAGGTGCCGGTCGGAACCGTTTTTTTGCGGGACGAGGACGGCGCGGTCGCCGCCGACATGAGCCAGCCGGGCCAAAGAAAGCTGCTGTTGCGCGGAGGGCAGGGAGGCCATGGCAACGCGCGCTTCGCCACGCCTACGCGGCAGGCGCCCAACTTTGCCAAGCCGGGCATCCAAACCGAGGCCAGAGGTTTCCGCCTGGAGCTGAAAACCATTGCCGACGTTGGGCTGGTCGGTTTCCCCAACGTTGGCAAAAGCACGATCCTGGCGGCGCTGACCGCCGCCAAACCCAAGATTGCCAACTATCACTTTACCACGCTGACGCCAAACCTGGGCATTGTCAAGCGCCATGGCTGCGATTTTGTGTTGGCGGATATCCCGGGCCTGGTGGAAGGCGCGAGCGAGGGCGTCGGCCTTGGGCACGATTTCCTTCGGCACGTGGAACGCACGCGGCTGCTGCTTCATGTGGTGGACGCCGCCGGCAGCGAGGGACGGGACCCGTTGGAGGATTTCCGCGTCATCAACGGCGAGCTGGAAAAGTACGGCGAGCCGGCGGGACGACCGCAGCTTGTGGTGCTGAACAAATGCGACCTGATTACCGACGGGGGCGCTGCCGAGACCCTTCAGAAGAAGTTTGAGGAAATGGGGTATCGGGCGTTTCCTGTCAGCGCGGCCGCGAACCGCGGCTTTGACGCGCTGCTGGATGAAATTGTGCGGCTGCTACCGGAACTGCCGCCTCCGCGCGTGTTTGAGGAGGAAGAGGCGGAGGAGCGGGTTCTGCCGGACGACGGCTTCCGCATCCGCCGGGAAAACGACCTTTTCTATGTGGAAGGGGCCGCCATGCAGCGCTTTATCGACAGCGTGAACTTTGACGACGAGGAGAGCGTCAACTGGTTCCACCGCACGCTTCGGGACCGCGGCATCATCGACGCGCTGCGCGAGCGGGGCGCGCGCGAAGGCGCCACCATCTCCATCGGGGATATGGAATTTGACTTTATCGAGTAAGCGGGCCAAGGCCCGGCAAGGAGAGCGCGAATGCTGACAAGCAAGCAGCGGGCTATGCTGCGCGGCATGGCCAATACCATGGAAGCGATTCTGTACATCGGCAGGGACGGCATAACGGAAAACGTCGTCAAGGAGGCCTATGACGCGCTGGAGGCGCGCGAGCTGATTAAGGGCGCGGTACAAAACGGATGCGAGCTGAGCGCGCGGGAAGCTCTGGAGGAGCTTTGCGACCGAACGCACGCCGAGCCGGTGCAATGCATAGGACGCCGGTTTGTCCTGTACCGGGAAAGCCGGGAGCATAAGCAAATCGTTCTTGACTGACCGGGAGGAAAGGGGGGGCGCCAATGCTTCAGGCGGTGCTGGACGCTTTAAATGAGCTGCGCTCTCCCTTCGCGCCTTATGAAAGCGACCTCCACCGGTATGTGGAGGGCCGCCTGAGGGAAGCGGGGCTTCCATGCGTGCATGAGGCCAAAATTGGAAAGGGCTGCCGCATCGACTACCTTGTCGGCGGCGTGGGCATCGAGATCAAAAAAGGAAAGCCCGTCCCGGCCCGGCTGATGGGACAGGTCAGGCGCTATGCCGCCTGCGAATCCGTCAGCGCGCTCGTGGTGGTGACGCCCTGGAGCGTTTCGCTGCCAGACGCCGTTTTTGGCAAGCCGCTCCGAACGATCGCGCTCAACCGGCTATGGGGGGTGGCGCTGCCATGAGCGAAGATACGGAGTATGAGCTGATTCCGCCCTATCTGATGGACGCGGGCGGCGCGCAGAGCGAGGCTGAGCCGACGCAGCGCGCCTATGGCACGTTAAGCTATAACAGGAAGCGGAACTGCTGGGTGGTGAAGGGCGACCCAAGCGTGACGGAGCTATGCAAGCGCCTTTTCCCCGGTACGGAAACCAACCGCAGGGGAGAGGCGCGCTTTACCGCGCACCGGCGGATTATTGGGGACCTGAACTGGTTGATGCTCCGCTATCCGCTGATCGTGCGCGCGCAGGACATGTCCCGGTGGGAAGAGGCGCTCCAGCAAGCGCGCGAGTACGTGGTCCGGCGCGAGCTTTCCTTCCGCATGCCGGAACGCGTGCAGCCAAGCCCGACCACGTTCAGCGGACAATTGACGGGCTTTCAGGAGGAAGGGCTCGGCTTTTTGCTGCGCTCGGACCGCTGCCTGCTGGCGGATGAAATGGGGCTGGGCAAGACGGTTCAAGCCCTGGCCATGCTGTCGGAAACGGGCGCATATCCGGCGCTGGTGGTCGCGCCGCCGCATTTGGTCAGCAATTGGATCAATGAAATCGCCCGATTCGTTCACAAGCCCGACGGAACGCCGCTTCAGATCCATGTGCTCCGCGGCCTGAAGCCCTATCCCCTGCCGCGGGCGGACGTTTACCTGATGCATTACCTGCTGCTGCGCGGATGGAAGGAAGAGCTGCCGCAGGCGGGTATTCCAACGGTGATCTTTGACGAAATCCAGGAGCTTCGCCATAGCGGCACGGAAAAGTATTCCGCGGCAAGCCTGCTGGCCGAGGGCGCTCAGCGTGTGGTGGGCCTCAGCGGAACGCCGATTTACAACCGCGGGGCGGAAATCTGGAACGTGGTCAACATCCTGGATTATCATTTCCTGGGCGATTACGAGAGCTTTACGCGGGAATGGTGCTACGGGTACGGAAACCAGATTGTGGCAAAGCCGGAGCTTCTGGGCGAGCGCCTGCGCTCGGAGGGCATGATGCTCAGGCGCACCAAGCAGGAGGTGCTCAAGGACTTGCCGCCCAAGCGCAGGCTGGTGATGGCCGTGGACAGCGACGATGTCGTCTACCGCCGCCTGATGCAGCCGGTGACCGAGGCGATCCGGCAGCTCCGAAACGCGTCCGACGCCACGCCGTCGCAGCGCGCGCTGTGGGAGATGGAGGTGGAGCGCGGGGAGCGGCAGGCCACAGGCATGGCGAAGGCCCCCTATGTGGCGCAGTTTGTGCGCGCGCTGCTGGAGGCGGAGGAAAAAGTCCTGCTCTTTGCGCATCATCATCAGGTGATGGACCTATACAAGAAGGAGCTGCACGCCTTTTCGCCAGCCTTTATCACGGGACGCGAAACGCCCGCCATGAAGGAACGCTCGGTGGAGCGTTTCATGGCGGGGCGGACGAATTTGTGCTGCATATCGCTTCGGGCGGCGTCGGGCCTGAACCTGCAAAGGGCCTCCTGCGTGGTGTTCGGAGAGCTGGACTGGTCGCCCGCCGTACACAGCCAGGCGGAGGACCGCGCTCACCGAATGGGGCAGACGGATTCCATCCTGTGCTACTACCTGGTTTCCAAAAGCGGCAGCGATCAGGATATTCAGGACGCGCTGGGCCTGAAGGTCAGCCAGTTCATCGGCCTGATGGGAGACGAGCCGCAGAGGCAGTCCGACGCCATGCTTGGCGCGCAGGCGGCGCGGCAGTACGTGGAGCGCCTGGTGAACCGCTTGGTAAGCGAGGCAGGGTAAGGCGTTACCTGGGCAGAACGACCGTAACGCCAGGCTCGAAATCCTGCGGAGCCAGACAGGGGTTGGCGCGCAGAAGGCTGGCGACGGGCAGGTTGAACCGGACGGCGACGGCCTCCAGCGTTTCGGTTGGGGCCAGGGTATAGGTAGAGGGAAGCGCGCACGGCACGTTTTCCTTCGGTACGCAGATGGTCTGGCCGACGCGGAGCTCGTCGAGATCCACGTCCGGATTAGCGGTGTTCAGCGTATTGCGGCTGACCAGGTTCCGAAGCTGGATATCCGATACGGTCTGTCCCTTCTGGATGGTCCATTGCTCGTCGAGCGGGCAGGTCAGTTCCGCGGCCGGCGTTTCAGTGCCGTTGGAGGCCGCGCCGTTGCCGTTGGTTGAACCCGTGCCGTTGACCGCGCCGTTTGTGCTGGCCGTGCCGCCTGTTCCGTTGGCCGTGCCGTTGTTGTTGAACCAGAAGTTATGACGACGAGACGAATTGCGCGAATCATTACCGGTTTTATCCTGTTGCTGGTAGCTGCGGTTATCGGCCCTCGTGCTTGAAAACAAGATAAGGCTGCTTTCCGAAACCGAGTTTTTCCAGATACTCGCGGGCGATATTCTGCA
>DBGEOK010000112.1:0-20054 GCA_048370855.1 Candidatus Limiplasma sp.
CCGCGCCATCCACAGGATTCCGTTAAAGTGGGCGCGCAATTCCTTTTGTGGCCGCCCCATATGGTGCTTGTGAATCATCGGCTCGATGAGCACCCGCTCCTTGTCCGTTACTTCGTAACGATGGATGCTCATTTCACACGCGCACCTTCGTCATTTTTCTTACCGGCCTTAGCTTAGCACCTTTTTCCGTTCCTTGCGCTACCGCTTTTGATGCGCTTTTTATTTTTCAGATACAACCTAGCGAATCACAAAAATGTAGCGTGACAATATTGTTCACAGGGAACTCGTCTACCTTGGATATTCAACCAAAGTGGGTTTTTGCGCCTCATCAAAGATAATAAAAGCGTTGCGATAATATATCGCATGTCGAGAAAACAATATAGCGAACGCGATCTGGCGTGCTGTGATCTAACAAAGCAAAGATTGCGATTTACGACATAAGAGCGTAAATTGAGAGGAAGCGCGGCCCTATCATTGAGCCTCACAATGGTACTGAAGAAGATGTACGCGCGCCTTGCTTTGCGCGCCAACGCGGAGAGCGCGAAGGACATCCGGGCATACGAGAAGAGAATCCCGGTTATGGGTTCGCGGCTCTTTGCAACAGGTAAATGGGCGCCAGGCAGCATTGCGTGGCGTTGTCAAGCTTGATGCGCACCAAGCCCGGCGTGATGACCTCTAAATAGCTCTTCCGGTCCAAGTCGCGGTAATTGTCCCTTTGCAAGGGATCCAAGACATATAAATAGTCGTCGTCCACGCCGGCCAGCACCACAAAATGACTTGTTTTGGTAAAGGGGCTGCCGTAACCGCTTGTACACGCGATGGCAATTGTATGCTCTTTTTTGAGGAAGGCCAGGGTCTCTTGTATCTGATACGTTTGGGTGAGCGATAAATCGAAAACCTGGCATAAATTCTCCAAATAGCGCATGCTGGTGCCGAAACCGGAGGTTCTGCCCTGCACGCCCCAAATATTATTGCCGGTGGCAAAGCTTGCAACCGCCAAAGGGAGATAGCGGACATAATCGTCCGGTTCGGTTAACCGATATTGCAGGTGTTTACCCGAGCACCAATAGTCGTTGACAGAGCACGAGCAAAATGTGAACCCAAACGGAGAGCTCGCAAACGCGCTTAACTTGCACAAATCCTCCTTCTCTACCAGATTCACAACGGCCATTGCAACGGCGGTAGGGCCGCATCCGCCGTCTCCAAACGGCCTTTTTCGGGCGCAGGTCTGCGTTTCAAAAACAAGCTTCTTCCATAGCGGATCGTTTTGGGTATATCGCATCCAACGGCCGACGTTTTCAACGGAAACGTATCCGCTCAAAGTGTCGCGGGAATCCATCTCCAGTTGATTTACATACGCCACTTGCGTGGTTGCATAGTCAATGGGGCGTTTTCTGGCGTAAATCACAAAACGGGACCCTTGCTCTTCGGATGATTCCGTCGCCAAAAGCGCCCATGCGTCGTTTGCCGTTGGCAGGGACGAGGCCGTGGGCTTGATAAAAGACCTTTCAAGGATGCCCGGGAGGGCGTCGGCGTACAAGGCCTCCGTTGATTTTTGCGTTACCTTCCATGTTTCGTCGCCGGAAAGCTTGGTCCGGATTCCCGCGAATATATCAAGCTGATAATCCCCATCGGGCGTCAGGAAATATAGGGTGGGATTTTCCTGATAATACGCGTCCTCCTGGTAATGCGATAAACTGCCGAACATGGTATAATCCATGCAGTTTCTTCCGTATATTGTGATGACGGGAGCGGAAAAATCCTGCGTTTCACCCGTCATAAAGATCGACCCGTTGGAGCTGATACGATCGTTGAACCGCCGCCGCAAATAATAATAGGGATCCTCGCTGGCCATAACAGGCTGATTGATCGTTGTGCCGGGCTGATAAAGCCATGCGATGCTGTTGGGAGCGACTGCCTGCAAATAAGAAAAATCCACAGCGTACCGCACGTCGGCTATTGTTACGCTGGTTGCCGGATCGGTCATGTCGCCGTCAGGGGCTTTTGAGGATGGCGCGGCGGCAAGGATTGGCGGTTCTCCGGATATTGACGTACCCGCGTTTTCCTCCGCGAATGCGACGGTATGAAAAACGAGCCATAACAAGAGCAAGAAAAGCCGCCATACATGGACTTGCGAATGGCTGCGTTTTTTCGTCGGCTTATCCATCACGATGCTAATGCCTTCCACCAAAACAAAATTTGAATGGTTGGGGGGAAAACCATTCAACCTATTATAGCATTTCCCTTCTAAAATGTAAAGAAATGCAAAGCCTCGCAGATTCCGCGCCCCCTATGGCCCGGCGGCGGCAAAGCAGGCTTGACGATTATTGGGAAATATCATACAATAATTGTAATCATGCTAAAGGGGGCGACACCCATGAAACGAGCGATCAGCATATGCGTTCTTTTGCTGCTTTGCGTATCTTCACATGCATGCGCGGTCGGCATCCCCACCCCGGCGGTGGGCGATTTAATTACGTTTGGCCGATATGAACAGGACAACCAGCTTGATAACGGAAAAGAGCCCTTGGAATGGATCGTACTGGACGTACAGGACGACCGGGCCATGCTGCTCAGCAAATACTGTATAGACACTGTCATATTTTACCCAAAGCGCGTGCCCATGTATTGGGGAAAGTCTGATTTGCGGGCCTGGATGAACGGGGAGTTTCTTAACGAAGCCTTTAACGAGGAGGAGCAGGCGCTCATACTGACCACCACGGTGAAAAACGCCAATCCTCATGGCATGAAGGGCGCGGGCGACGATACGCTGGATAAAGTTTATCTTCTCAGCAAAACGGAAACGCTCCAATTTTTTCCCGAAATGGCGGACCGGGTTGCCTACCCCACAGAATACGCGAAATCCAAGGGATGTACCGTAGACCCGAAAACCGGAAGCTGTCGGTGGTGGACGCGCACCTCAGGCGCTCGCAACCTGGATATCTGCGGGATGCGCCTTGACGGCCGCATCAGCAGTTACGGCATGCAGGATGTGGATTGGCCCACCAATACCATGCGCCCCGTCATGTGGGTTCAATGTGAAGAATAAACGGGCGGGGGCTGAGGATCGCTGTCTGTAACCCGGTTTTTTGGCAAGGCGGAGGGAAGCGTACATGAAAGACAACAGGCTGGTTTCCAAAAGGCTTATCCTCTTTTTGACGGTACTGATGACGGCGGTGGGAAACGTTCGGATCGCGGCGGGCTGCACGGGTAGCACATTTTTTCTGACGATCTCCGCCGCTCAGGCGAGCGACCTTGCGCCCGCGGGCGAAGCAACCGACGATGCCGCGCTTCAGGAGCAATACGACGCGGCGAGTTCGCTTTTTGACGCGGGCGAGTATGAAAAGGCTTATCAAGCGTTTGAGGCTTTGGGGAAATTTTCCGACAGCCCCGCCCGCGCCGCCGACAGCGAAAGAAGATGGAACGCGGCCAGATATAAAGAAGCGGTGGCCTTGTACAAAGCCGAGCAATATTACGACGCGAAGGATATCTTTGAAGCCCTTGGCAGATATGAAAAGAGCCGATACTATACAAAGGAATGCACATGGAGGATCGCGCGTCTGGAGTATCAGCAGGCAAAGGAGCTGTACGCTGCCGGGGATTATGAAAACGCAAAGCTCCTTTTTGAATCATTGGGCAAGTATCATGACAGCCGCGAACGCGCGCAAGCCGCCGCCGATATGATTCAGGCGCAGAAGCAGGCCGAGGAGGAACGAAAGCATTATGAAAGGGCGCTGGCCCTCAAGGAAGCCGGCGATCTGGAGGGAGCGCGCGACGAGCTGATTGAAGCGGGCGACTGCGAGGACGCTACCGATCAATTCTATACCATTCTGCAAATGCTTGCCCTGCGCGACGCCCGTGAAACGGCGGAAGGCTATTACCACGCCGGGGATTATGAAACCGCATACGGATGGTTTCTCGCGCTGGGGGATTATGAGGACAGCGCGGAAAAAGCCGGCCTGTCCCAAGAAGCCTGGAAAGCCGCCGTATATGATGAAGCGGTTTCCGCGAAAGGCGATGACGCGGACCGCGCGTATATCCTGTTTTTGTCCCTGAACGATTATCGGGACAGCGCGGCCCTTGCGGAAAGTCTGAAACCCACAGCGACCGCGCAAGGCGTGTATGCCGCGGCGGAGGCCCTGGCGCAGGAAGGGCGATATGAACAGGCAAAGCTTGGCTTTGAAGCCGTCTCCGGCGATGCGGACAGCCAAGAGCGCATAGCGGAGCTGACCGAGGACATTCGGCGGCAGCAAGCCTATCGGCAGGCGGTGTTTTTGCGGGCGATCGGGGAGGAAGAACAGGCAAACGCCATGTTTAAGGAGCTGGGAGATTATCATAATGCCTCGGATATGATCCTGCCGCTGACCCCCAAATTTACCACCAAGCAATTAAGGGATGACCGAACATCCCCCCAATCGCCTGTTTTTACGGCGCCGGATGGCACGAAGCATCGTTATCGAATCTACAAGGGCGTGCATACCTGGGTAGAGGCCAAGTCCTTCTGTGAAGCGCTCGGCGGGCATCTCGCCACGCTGACCACGGCGGAGGAAAACGAGTTTGTCTATCGCTTTATGCGGGACTGCGGATATCTGACGGCATACTTTGGACTTTCCGATGAAGCGCGTAAAGGCGATTGGATATGGGTGACCGGCGAGCCTTTTGATTATACAAACTGGCACCGGGGAGAGCCGAGCCGCAGCGGGCGGGAAAGATATGGAATGTACTTTTATAAGCATACCGATGGAACGTGGAACGACAGCCACTTCTATGAAGACGCGGAGGTGGACCCCGGCTGCAGCTATATCTGTGAGTGGGATGAATAAAAAGGGCAACCGGCGATGGCAGCCCTTCACTCGTTCCGGCCGCGCCGCCGATAAGCCGGCGCGGTGAAATGACTTGTAAAGGATACGGGCTATGTTTGCGATTGGCCAGGAGAATCAACTGTTTTATGGAATATCCATGGCTGCCGGAGGGGCGATTGCGCTGGGGCTTGGCTGGCGCCGCTGTGTAAGAGCGAAAGCGGCCCGGCGCAGGATAGCGTTGGCAACGGCGCTTTTACCGCTTTTGGCGGCGTTCTTTTCTCATCTGCTGTATTGTCTGGTCGATTTGGAATATACGCTGTACAGCCATTCCGTTGGCTATTTGTTCGCCTTTTGGGAAAAAGGGACGATGCTGTACGGAGGAATGCTGGGGGTCGTGTTGGGGCTGCTTTTGATCGGCGGAAAAGACCGGTTGAAAATGCTGGAAGCGTATGCGCCCGGCGGGGCGTGGATGATCGCGGCGGCGCGCGTTGGGGAAGGCTTTTTGGGCCAGGGCTATGGCGAGTATTGGATGGGAGAATCCTTTCTTTGCCGCTTTCCCTTTATGGTGTACGATGCCGATTATGAAGAATGGGCATGGGCGCTGTTTGTTCTGGAGGCATTGCTTGCGCTGGCTTTGTTTGTGCTCCTTCTGAGAAAGAAAGAAACCTGGCAGGGAGACGGGGCGCTGCTGCTGTTGGGGTTATATGCAAGCGCGCAAATTGTGCTGGAAAGCCTGCGCCGGGATGAATTTCTCCGCTGGGGCTTTGTGCGCGTGGAGGAGGTTGCGAGCGCCGTGGTTGTGCTGGCGGTGCTTGTGTGTTACTGCCTGAAGGCGGGAAAGGGAAAAGCGCTGTCCAAGACGCTGTGCTTCGGGCTATATGCCGTCATGATTACCTTTTGCCTGCTGCTGGAATTTGCCACCGAGGGGCGCGTTCCCTTCCTGACGTTTTTGGATGTGAACGCCTGCTATGCCGCGATGGCGGGAGCCTGCGTCCTTTTGGGCGGAAGCGTGCTGTGGATGCGCCGGCTGTGCAATTTCCAATATATATCCAAAGGAAGGGAACGCTGTTTATGAAGAAGGGAAAACGGATCGGTATGCTGTGCGGCATACTGGCGTGCTGTTTGTGGATCGGAGGCGCGGCGTGCGAGGAAACCTTGCCGCAAATGGTAAAGGTAACCTTTCCCGAGGGAAAAACGTACAGCATTCCTGAAAACGCCAAGGAGAACTACGCAGCCAGCGACAGCGGATACAGCGAGGATTCGTTGTCTTATCACGACGATTCGCTGGATATCCGGCTTCACCAGATACGGGCGTACGATACCCCTGTGGTAGTCGCCTTTGTGCAAATCGCCACCGCCGCGCAGATGAAAACAGAGCAGGCCAAGCCCTACCCCTCCAAAACCACGGTTCGCGTCAGTGAAATTGCCAAACGGGTAAAGGCTGTGCTCGCGGTAAACGCGGACTGGTTTACCTACCATAACACCGGCATTGTCTATCGCAACGGAGAGCTGCTGAGAAACCGTTCGGATGAAGAATACGATGGGCTCGCCATTGATATCAACGGAGATTTTCATATTATCCGGCCGATGAACGAGGAGGGCTACGCGAAGCTTGGCGTGCCCGTGGCCAATTCCTTTGTTTTTGGGCCCGCTTTAGTCATCGACGGGGAAATACAGGAAATCGTCAACCGAAAGGTAACGTACAAACAGCGCATGGCGATCGGCCAGATTGCGCCGTTGAGCTACGTGCTGGTGGCGACGGACGGCCCCGACCAGAAAAATTCCGCGGGCCTGAGCGTTCCCCAGCTCGCGGAGCTCATGCATGATTTGGGCGCGCATACCGCCTATAACTTGGACGGCGGCCAATCCACCTCGATGCTGATGCGCCAAATCAAGGTCAACGGTCAAAACCCGAAGAGCATGCGCGCGGTAGGGGATATACTGTATTTCACCACCGCTATCGCGGACGAATGACCGGCGGCTTGCCGGCAGTCAGCCGCGATCAACAGCTTTCGCGGACGGGCCTCCGCAGTAGCAGCCCGGCTTGAGGGCCGGCTGCGCAGGTTCCCGCGCGGCCTGAGCCGAGGCGGCGGCAAGGGAGGGCGGGCGATCATGTCGTATAGGCAGATCGCGGTTTCTGATTTTAAGCGGCGATGAGGAGGCATCCCCATCTATACATGCCGGGCGCGCTTGAGAAGCCGGCCGCCTGGATTGCGCCGCCTTTGGATGAGAGATGTCAAACCATACGATTGGAGGAATGAGCTTGGAGCTTTTTGAGGCGATTCAAAAGCGTTTCAGCTATCGGGGGATGTTTACACAGGAGCCCGTGCCCAGAAAGGATTTGCGCAGGATCGTTGAGGCGGCGCTGGCAGCCCCATCCGGGTGCAATCTGCAGACCGCCAGCTTGATCGCGGTGGACGATCCGGCGCTGATCGCAAAGCTGGGCGCGATGTTGGAAAAGCCAAGCTTTGCCTCCGCCCCCGCGGCGATCTGCGTGCTGACCCAGCCGCTCGCCGCTTACCGCGGTCGTATCTATAACAAGCAGGATTACGCGGCGGCCATCGAAAACGCGCTGCTTGCCATTACGGCCCTCGGCTACGCGAGCTGCTGGGTAGAGGGGCATGTCACCGACGAGGACCACATCGGCCGAAAAATGGCCGATGCGCTGGGGGCGCCGCGGGATATGGAGCTTGTTGCGTATTTGCCGGTGGGGGTTCCCGCCGAAAACGGCCCGCGCGCGAAAAAGAAGCCGTTTGAGGCGCGCGCGTGGTTTAACGGGTATGGGAATGCGGTTGAATAGCGTTTGAAGGAGCCCGCGGCGCAGGTTCGGTACTTGCGCCGCGGGCCCTTTCCATGCACGACAAAAGTTTTCGACATATTCTTCCCTTTTCGTACAGATTCTGCTACAATAACAATACGATCGATCGGCGCGAACGCCGCGGCCCAAATAAACGACAAAGGGAGAAATCTCGTCATGCTGTACGCCCGCACCGGCGGATTGGACGGCCGGAAGCAAACCTTGCTTGAGCATGCGGCAAACGTTGCTCAAATCGCGTTTGAAAAGGGACAAAAGGTGGGGCTGGGCGCGCTGACGCGGCTGTGCGGGCTTTTGCACGACGCCGGAAAAGCAAGGGAGGAATTTCAGGCGTATTTGCTGGAGGGCGGGCCGAAGCGCGGCACGGTAGAGCATTCGGCCTATGGCGCGATCTATGCTTTTTTGCGCTGGCACGAAAAACCCCCGTTTCGACGCCTGGCGGCTGAATTACTCGCCTTTGCGATTGCCTCGCATCACGGCAGGCTGCCGGATTTGGTGGACGCGGACGGCGATAGCTTCGCGGAGGAAAAGCTGACCCGGGAGCGCTTCCCCGATCTGGAGGATACAATGGAGGCGTTTTTTGCGGAGGTCGCGGGCCAAAGCGAGCTGGACGCGCTGTTTGAGCGGGCGGTCGGGGAGCTGGAGCAAAAATACCGGCAGCTTTCGGCGGCGCTGAGCGATTTGCCCCAGGCAAACCGGGGCGAGGGCCTGCAAAACCTGTTTGGCCTGGCGCAGCGGAGCGTTTATAGCATCCTGATCGACGCGGACCGGTGGGACGCGTATTGCTTTGAGGCCGGAGCGGACCCTCTGACCGGGGGAGACAGGCCGTGGGGCGTATGGCAGAGTCGGCTGGAGGATAAGCTCGCGGGGTTTGGCAGGGAAAAGCCGCTGGACGCCCTCAGAGCAAGCGTTTCGGACGAGTGCCTGCGCGCCGCCGCCGGCGCGGGCGTGTACCGGCTATGCGTGCCCACCGGCGGAGGCAAGACCTTCGCCTCCATGCGCTACGCGCTGGAAGCGGCAAAGCGGCACGGATTTGAGCGCATCGTATATGTCGCGCCCTACAAGGCGATTTTGGAGCAGACGGCGGAAAACCTTCGCAAGGTCTTTTTGGACGATCGGTTGATTTTGGAGCACCACAGCGACGCCGCGCCGGACGAGGAGCAGGGCGGCGAGGCGCTCGGGCGCTACCAGTTGCTGAGCGAGCGGTGGGATTCTCCGCTGATCCTGACGACGATGGTACAGTTTCTCAACACCCTGTTCGCGGGAAGGAGCGCGTGCGCGCGGCGCTTTTCGGCGCTGGAGAACTGCGTGATCCTTTTGGACGAGGCGCAGAGCATCCCCTTTCGGTGTATGGAGCTGTTTACGCTGGCGATGCGCTATCTGGCCCGGTGCTGCGGATGCGCGGCGGTGCTCTGCACGGCGACCCAGCCGCTTTTGGATGAGCTGGCGCGGTATCCGCTGTGTAAGCCGAAGCCGATGATTGCCGACGAAAACGCGCTGTATGAGGGTTTTAGGCGGGTTGCGCTGCTGGACAAGACCGACCGACCTATGGACGCGGACGGGCTTGCGCGGCAAGTATCGGACCATTTGGGAAGCGCGGGCAGCGCGCTGTGCATTGTCAACACCAAGGCGACGGCGAGCGCGCTTTATCAGGCGTTTCGGGATCATCTGCCGGAGGGCGTGCCGCTGTACTGCCTGACCACGGCGCAATGCCCCGCGCACCGGCTGAAGCTGCTGGACGAGGTGCGCGCCTTACTGAAGGCGCGCAAGCCCGTGGTCTGCGTAGCCACCCAGCTCATCGAGGCCGGGGTGGACGTGAGCTTTGGGCTGGTCGTGCGCGCCCTGGCCGGGCTGGACAGCGTGGCGCAGGCGGCGGGCCGGTGCAACCGCAACGCGGAGCGCGAGCTGGGGGAGGTCTGGCTGGTTTGCATCGAGGGGGAAAACCTGGCGCGACTGAATGAGATCAGAACCGCGCAGGCGGAGATGAAGTCCGCGCTGGACGCGTTTCACGCCGATCCACAGCGCTATGGGAACGATCTGCTGTCTCCCGCGTTGATTGAGCGCTATTTCCGCACGATCCTTCGGGTACGGCAGGGGGAGATGCGCTATCCGCTGGACGGGAGCCGGACGCTGCTGGACCTGCTATCGAGCAACGCCAACGGGCGCAACGCTTATCAAGACATGCGGAAGGCAAAGTATGAGGAAACCATGCTGTCGCAGGCGTTCCGCACGGCGGGTCGGAGCTTCTCCGCGCTGGACGCGTCGCCCTTTTCGCTGCTGACGCCCTATGAAAAGGGCGCGGAGTATATTGCGCGGCTGGAGGATGGGCTCGATATTGCGCAGGCCGCGCGGGTGCTGCGCGCGGCGCAGCGGTACACCGTAACGGTCTATCCGGGCAAGCTAGAGCAGTTTATGCGGCTTTGCTGTGTGCGCGAGCTTCCCGTCTATGGCTGCTATGCGCTGGACAAGGAGTATTATGATGATTTTCTCGGCGTTGCGGCCGACAGAAAGGAGATGGGCTTGCTTGACGTCTAGCAAACTTTGCGATAAAGGAGGGGGATCATCATGGATAAGCCGAATGCCCTAAGCTTCCTGCTGACGGGGCGCTTCGCCTTGTTCAGCGACCCGGTGACGCGGGTGGGCGGCGAAAAATGCAGCTACCTGACGCCAACCTATGAGGCGCTGAAAGGCGTATGCGAGAGCGTTTACTGGAAGCCAACCTTTATTTGGGTAGTGGACCGCGTGCGCGTGCTCAACCCGATCCAGAGCCAGAGCAAGGGGGTGCGGCCCATCGCGTTTAACGATGAACCGCCCACGCTGTCCATCTACACGTATCTGCGCGACGTGCGCTATCAGGTGGCGGCGCATATCGAATGGAACGAGCGGCGGCCTGAGCTTGCGGCCGACCGCAACGAGAACAAGCACTTTTTTATGGCAAAGCGCAGCATTGAAAAGGGCGGGCGGCGCGATATCTTCCTGGGCACGCGCGAGTGCCAGGGGTATGTGGAGCCGTGCGCCTTTGGGGAGGGGCCGGGCGCGTATGACGGCGCGGGCGAGATGAGCTTTGGGCTGCAGTTTCATGGCTTCACATATGCCGACGAGGGCGACGGTCGGCTGGTGACGCGCCTGTGGTATCCCAAAATGCTTGACGGGGTGATTGACTTCTGCCGCCCGGAGGAATGCCCCGTTCAGCGGGAGATTCACGAGCAGACGGCCAAGCCCTTCGCCCTTGGACAAAACCTGCTGCCCGTGGAGCGGGAGGAGGCGGAGCCGTGAGCTGGATGCAAAAGCTCTACGAGGCCTATGAGGCCGCGGAGGCGGCGGATACGGTGGGAAAGGAAACAGAAGGCCAGCCGATGCTGCTGCCCATGTTCCACAGCACGCAGCTCGCGCAGATCGAGATGGTCATCGACGGCGAAGGCAACTTCCTGCGCGCGGACGTAATCGAGGACAAGCAGAGCCAGCGGACGGTGATTCCGTGTACGGAGGATTCGGCTTCGCGCACCAGCAAGCCCGTGCCCATGCCGTTGTTTGACAAGCTGTGCTATATCGCGGGCGATTACGCGCGCTACGCTTCGGCTGATGAAAAGAAGCGGGATGAAAAGAAGTATTTTGACGCTTACCTTCAGGCGCTCAGCCTTTGGCTGCCGACCGCGCCGCCCGCGGTGCGCGCGTGGCACAAATATGTGGAAAAGCGCGCCGTTGTGGGGGATTTGGTAGCATGCGGCGTGCTGCCGGTAGACGGCGACGGCAAGACGCCCGCCAAGTGGACGGGAGGCGGGGAGAAGCCCGCGATCTATCGCGCGGTGGTCGGCTCGCCGCTGGACGCGTTTGTCCGTTTCCGCGTCAGGCAGCCGGACGGCGGCGAGGACCGCGTGTGGATGATGCCGGAGGTACGCCAAAGCTTTGTGGATTATCAAAGCGGGCTGGAGGGCAAAGCCGACATCTGCTATGTACTGGGGAAACGCATGCCGGTTTCCTCCAAAAGCCCAAAGTTTATCCGCTATCCGGGCGACAGCACGAAGCTGATTTCCTCCAATGATTTAAGCGGCTTTACATACCGCGGACGCTTCCAGAACGCGGAGGAGGCGATGACGGTCGGCCAGGAAACCACCGGCAAGGCGCATGCCGCGCTCAAATGGCTGATTGAAAAGCAGGCGTTCCGAAACGGCGAGCAGGTCATTTTGACCTTTGCCACCGGCGGCAAGCCGATGCCGTCCCTCGGCGCGGATACGGCGGGGCTGGACGGCTGGGAGGAGCTTGGCGCAGCGCACGAGGAACTGTCCACCAACGACGCCATGGCCAGGCGCGTCAATCAGGCGCTGGCGGGTTACCGCTGCAAGCTGGCGCCGACGGACGAGGCGGTTGTGATGGGCTTGGATTCGGCGATCAAGGGAAAGGGCCGGCTGGCGATTTTCTATTACCGGGAAATGCGCGCGGAAGACCTGTTTGACCGCATCTGCCGCTGGCATTCCTCCTGCGCGTGGCGGCACGCCTACCGTTCCGTGCCGGACGGGACGGACGACAACGGCAAGCCGCGGTACAAGCGCATCGTCTTTACCGGCGCGCCCGCGCCCGTGGATATCGTGAAGGCCGCGTTTGGCGACGGCGTAAGCGATAAGCTGTTGAAAAGCGGCGTAGAGCGGCTGCTGCCGTGTATCGCGGACGGCGCGCCGCTGCCCGTGGACATCGTGAAGGCCGCCGCGAGGCGCGCGGCCCAGCGCGTCAGCATGAGCCGTTACGAGCAGGACAAGGCGCTGTCCATCGCCTGCTCGCTGATCCGAAAATTTTATAACGACCGCAACCAGAAGGAGGAATGGAATATGGCACTGCAACCGGAGGTGAACGACCGGAGCTATCTGTTCGGGCGGGCGCTGGCTTACGCAGAAAGCATTGAAAACTACGCGCTTCAACTGTCAAACGAGGACAGAACCACCAACGCGGAACGGCTGATGGTCGCGTTCGCCAAGCATCCGGCCAAAACCTGGAAGCTGATGATGGAGCGCCTGCAGCCCTATCAGCAAAAGCTTGGCCATCGCGTGAACCGCCTGACGGAGGAGATGGAGGGCGTCATTTCGCGCCTGGAGGATTCCGGCTATACAAACGAGCCGCTGAACGAGCGATATCTGCTGGGCTACGCCTGCCAGAAGCAGGAATTTGCGCGCAGGCGCAGTGAGAACGCGGAAAAGAAAAACGCCGGGAACAAGGATACTGAGGATCAAAAAGCCTAATAGGCGGAGGAGGAAGCAACATGCTAAACAACAAGATCGATTTTGCGGTTATCATCTCGGTACATAACGCCAATCCAAACGGAGATCCCCTCGACGGCAACAGGCCGCGCGAGAATTACGACGGCTATGGCGAAATCAGCGACGTATGCCTCAAGCGCAAAATTCGCAACCGCCTGATGGACATGGGATGCAAGGTTTTCGTGCAATCCGACGACCGCGCGAACGACGGCTACAAGAGCCTCCAGGACCGCGCGAACGGGGTGGAGGCGCTCAAAAATCTTAAGGACAGGGAGGAATATGCCCGCATCGCCTGCGAGCAGTGGATGGACGTGCGCAGCTTCGGGCAGGTATTCGCATTTAAGGGTATCGAGGTTTCAGTAGGTGTGCGCGGGCCTGTGACTATCCAGAGCGCGTTCAGCGTGTCGCCTGTGGAAATTGACAGCTTGCAGATCACCAAGAGCGTTAACAGCGTGACCGGCGACAAGAAATCCAGCGATACGATGGGCGCGAAACATCGCATTCCCTTCGGCCTGTATGTGACATACGGCAGCATCAACTGCCAGCTTGCCGAAAAGACCGGCTTCAGCGACGAGGACGCGGAGAAAATCCACGAGGCTCTGAAGAGCCTGTTTGAGAACGACGCTTCCTCCGCGCGCCCCGAGGGCAGCATGGAGGTGGTGCGGGTATACTGGTGGCGGCACAACTGCAAGAGCGGGCAGTATTCGTCCGCCAAGGTGCACCGCACGCTTCAAATTACGCCCAAGACGGAAACGCCGCGCGGCGTGGAGGATTATGATATCACGCTTGACAACCTGGACGGCTTGACCCCGCAGATTGACGATGGATTATGAGGAGGACGAGTTCCTGCAGCTTAACGGATTGCAGCACTACGCCTATTGCCCGCGCCAGTGGGCGCTGATAACACTGGAGGATCAATGGGCGGAAAACGTGCGTACCGTAGAAGGAAACCGGCTTCATGAGCGCGCGCACGACGCGGATTTGCGCGAAAAGCGGGGCGAATTGCTGACGGTGCGGGGCCTGAGCGTTCGAAGCCGCGCGTTGGGCGTCAGCGGGCAATGCGACGTAGTGGAGTTTCGACGCGACCCAAATGGCGTGCCGCTTTATGGGGCGGAGGGGCTCTGGCTGCCCGTGCCGGTGGAATACAAGCGCGGGCGGCCAAAGCCGCACGATGCGGACAGGCTGCAGCTTTGCTGCCAGGCCATGTGCCTGGAGGAGATGCTGCTCTGCCCGCGGATTGAGGTCGGCTATTTGTATTATGGAGAAATCGCGCGCCGCGAGCGGGTAGAGCTGACAAGCGACCTGCGGGACACCGTAACGCAGTGCCTGAGCGAGATGCATGCTATGATGAAGCGGGGGCATACGCCTAGAGGGAAGCCGCACAAGGGATGCAGCGCGTGCTCGCTCAGGGAGCAATGCCTGCCGCGCTTGGCTGGCAAACGATCCGTGAGCGCCTACATCGCCCAACGGTTGAGGGAGGATGAGGATGCGCAAGCTGAATAACACGCTTTACGTGACGTCGCCCGACCGTTATCTGGCGCTGGAGGGCGAAGCGGTAGCGGTGCTGGAAAAGGATGAGAAAATCGGTCGGTTTCCATTGCATAACCTGGAGGGAATCGTAACGTTCGGCTATACGGGCGCCAGCCCCGCCCTGATGAACGCCTGCGCCGAGCGTCAGATCTCGCTAAGCTTTTTAAGCCGAAGCGCGCGCTTTCTGGCGGGCGTGCATGGGCCGGTACGGGGAAACGTGCTGCTTAGAAAGCAGCAATACCGGCTGTCCGATACGGAGACGGGCCGTGTGGCCTATGCGCGCGCCTTTTTAACGGGCAAGCTGTACAACGCGCGCTGGGTGGTGGAACGCACGCTGAGGGATTACGCCCTGCGTGTGGACGCGGCGAGGCTGAAGGCCGCGTCGGGCGCGTTGTGGAACAGTCTGCGCGCGTTGGAAACGGCTTCGGCTGTGGAAACGCTGCGCGGCGTGGAGGGAGAGGCGGCGGCGCAATACTTCGCGGTATTTGACGAAATGATTTTGCAGCAGAAGGACGCGTTTTGCTTTGAAAGACGGGCCAAGCGACCGCCGACAGACAATGTGAACGCGTTGCTATCGTTCATTTACGTGCTTTTATCGCGTGAGGTGGCCGCCGCGCTGGAAACGGCGGGGCTTGACCCATATGTGGGATTTTTGCACACGGATCGCCCCGGCCGCGCCTCGCTGGCGATGGACTTGATGGAAGAGCTGCGCGCGCCCCTGGCCGACCGCTTTGCGCTCGGGCTCATCAATACGCGGCAGGTGAAGGACAGCGGCTTTATCCGCGAGGAGAGCGGCGCCGTGCGCATGACGGATGAGCAGCGCAGGGGCGTTCTGACTGTGTGGCAAAAGCGCAAACAGGAGGTCATCACCCATCCCTACCTTGGGGAAAAGATAGAATGGGGTCTGGTGCCCTATGCGCAGGCGATGCTGCTGGCGCGCGCGATCCGCGGCGACCTGGACGGATATCCTCCTTTTTTATGGAAGTAGCGGAATGCGATCAACAAGGAGACGTCTATGCTCGTTTTGATTACCTACGATGTGAGCACGCAGACGCCCGAGGGCCGGAGGCGGCTGCAGCGCGTGGCAAAATACTGCGAGAGCCGCGGGATTCGCGTACAAAACAGCGTATTTGAATGTGTTCTGGACGCCGCGCAACTGGCCGAGGCGCGCTTTGCGCTGGAAAAGTTAATTGATCCCGGGCGGGACAGCCTGCGTTTTTATACGCTTGGAGAGCGCACGAAGCGCAATGTAGTGCATATCGGGGTGAAGCCGGGCGTGGATATGGAGGATACGCTGCTGATTTAGCCGGCAGAGCGAAATGCACGGGCGGTCCGTCGTATGAAGCGGGCTTGGCCGGGTTCGCCGCCGTGCGAACCCGAAGCCCGCAGGCTTTCCCCGGGACCTTCGCACCTTGAAAACTCAATACGGAAGGGGGTATATACGGAGAAAGCTTGAACAGATCATTTGAAATAAGCATATGGATATTGAATGTAGTGAAAAGAAAACGAAATGCTCAGAGGATATTTGGGTATTTCTGCGGTCGTCCCTCACGGAGGGACGTGGGTTGAAATGATCCCGCGCCTGCCGCCCAGCAGGAGCGCGACCGTCGTCCCTCACGGAGGGAGTATGATTTGTTAATTTCAAAGGCCTGTAGCATTATTAGTAAGTAAATTGTAAGTAGTAAATTTCAAGTGGGTTTTAGCTTATCCAAGGCTTCGATTGCAGCCTCGCTTCCTGGGTGGATATAACGCTCGGTCATTGAAAAATTAGCGTGGCGCATAACTCGCTGGATGACATAGGCGGCAACGCCCTCTTTCAATGCTAACGCCGTAGCCGTGCTGTGTCGGCAACTATATGGCGACAAATCGGGAAGCCCCATCCTAGCGGAAGCTGCATGATATTCTGAATAAAATTTATCTCTGGACATTTCCACCATATTGCCGGACTTTGAAAGGCTGATAGCATGCTGAAAAACCGGGATCATAAAACTTGCAATGAGGATTGTTTTAGTCTTTCTTTCTTTGGTTTTTAGACCAGTCCGAAAAATCTGCTGCCCTTGTAAATCAATATTTTCTGCTTTAAGTTTCAAAAGCTCGCCAGGCATCATTCCAGAATAAATCATCATAAGCATGAACATAGCCATCAATTCTCCTGCTTCATACGATTCCCATATCTTCTTGATGTCAGCTTCCGAATAGGGAATCCGTTCTGTTGCATCAAGCATCGGCATAGCAATGTATTGGGCAAGGTTAATGGATGCGGATTGCTGCGCGCATGCGAGTTTGTACAGGTGGGACAGCAGTATTTTCATGTCATGTGCCGGATAGTATGAGCTTGTCGTTTCATCCACCATTTTTTGCAAATCCATAATGGAGAGAAGCGAAATATCTGAATGGATTATCGGAAATTTTTCCATTCTCTTATAAGCTATCTTATAGGCCCTTTGCTTTGAATCAGATAGTTTTGTCATTGGCCCATCTCGATACAAGGGCCAAAGAGTTGCTATGCTCTCCGTGCTTTTTACAACTTTTTTACGTGAGGCCAATACTGGTAAATAATCCAGGGCCTCTTTTTTTGTACGGAAACCGCCCTTCGTATCATAATCCCGTTTTCCATCGACCGTTTTTCCATACGTATATTCAGCCTGCCACCTCCCGGATTTTCGCTTATATACCGTTCCGGTCCCATTTCCCCTTGTTCGTTTTGAGCGCTTTGGCTGCTGGTCTTTCCCGCACCAAGGGCAAAAAGACGCGCCCTCCGGAATTTCTTTGGCACAACTGCGACAATTAGCCATTTTTCATTAACTCCTAAAGGGTGGATGCAAAGTGAATTGAAAATTTATTTAAATGCAAAACTGAAAATATGCGGATGTTCCACCTCTATAATTTCGGAATCATCCAGGATGAACTCTTCAACGTAAAAACAGTGCTTTGGTGTGTCTGGCACAAAGATTGTAAAAGTCACATTTGCTTGATTTCCAGGTTCGATTCGAACATCTTCCGTTTTTAAGTTATAGATGGACTTCATTTCACCAAATGAATCTATTCCTCTGCTAACATATTTAAGGCATGTAACCGTTTGTTCAGTTGCGTTTTGAATGGTAATAGTAGCCTTATATTCGGTCTCTTTCAAACGCAAAAGGGAAACATCATTGACATAAACAGTGTTTTGAAGAAGGCTTTCATTAGCAGGTTCAATAAGACTTGTATATAAAAATGCTTGTAAACTGTCTATTGGCATCTTTGTTTTCTTATGGCAATACACAAGAATCTGTTGCTCCTCAATGGGTGAAAATAGATATAAGTCATAATTTCCTAAAGTGCCTTTTTGGTAAATCCATTCATGTAATTTATGCTTCTGGTCATCGTATACGGAAGAAAGCGCTGCTAGGGCATTATCATATAAAAGGTCTGGTTCTGATATAGAGGCCACGGAGGAAACAAATGCACCCATTAGACCGCGAACTCGTTTCCCAGTAACCCCATAAGGCATAAAGAGCGCCGCACATTCAAGAATATCACTATTATCAAAGGTAACAGCTCGTATATAGGCCTCATCCTGGGAAATATCGATTATGCGGCTTCCCTCTTGTTTTTCTATAGGCACACTTATATCATCATACGATATATTTATATTTTTTCCATAATGTATGAGCATCGCCTGAAGATTGGTCTGAAAGTCAAATATGGAAACGTCTGTTTCTTCCGCAAGGCCGAATGCGGGAACCAAGAGCAGAGACGCAATTAGGACACACAGCAGTTTTTTCATGACGAAAGCCTCCTATTATACTGATGTGTGGGTCCGTACCCACATGATATCAAGTCATAATCTTTTAACAATTATAGCATGGCCTGTTCACAGTGTAAAGGATTCTCGGAATGTTTTAAACCGCGGTTGCCTCATTCCGCCGGCGCTGGTGCGCTCCATGTATGTAACCGTGCAAATTCTCAGGGGGTTATACCAAATAGCGGATTCATTTCCAGAAGGGACAAAATCAAAAGGACAGAAGGAAGTGGTTGGATAGCTTGCAGCAATTTCCCGAGAAACCCCCAGGGTAACATGCCCCTCATAGGAAAGCCGGCCGTTTGTATAGGAAGCCAGCACCAGGCTTGTCACCTGAGCGCTCTTGATGATATAGCCGCACGCTATAAAGTCCTCGTCAATCAAATGCTTGACCTTTACCCAGTCCTTGGACCGTTTGCCGAAATAATAGAAGGTATCCTTGCGCTTCTGAACGATCCCTTCCAGGTCTAACTTTTGTGTCAGAGAAAAGAGTGCCAGGGCGTTGTCAAAAACTCTAGAAACGGCAATTAAGGAATTGTCGGCGACAATCTTCCGAAGCAACTTTTTTCTTTCTTCGAGAGGAGTTTGGGTAAGCTCCACTCCGTTATGGTACAGAACATCAAACGCTACAAAGCAAGCTGGTTTTTGTGCAGATGAAAGCTTGACCTTTGGGCCCGTCATGAGACTGCGGGATTGCAGGGATTCAAAGTCCGGCTTTCCATCCTTGTCCAGAATCACCAGCTCGCCATCAAGGATGCATTGTCCATCTACAGCGCTATGAATAGAATTTAATTCTGGGAAAACCGGCAGCAAAAGCATATTGCGTTTATTGCGCAGGTCTGTTCCCCGGCTATCAAGATAGGCAATACATCTTATCCCATCCAGTTTGAGCTCACAAAACCAATCGTTTGCCGTTATGGGCTCTTTCGCCTCAGTTAAAAGCATTGGCCTGACAGCCTTACGGTCAAATATGCTGCTCATTGTACTCTAACTACGGAGCTACCGGATTCCTGCTGCATAGCAAGGCTTTGTTGGAGCGCTTCCATCAAATTTGCAACACTATTTTCTGGCGCTGGGGCCGCTATGATCTCCTTACCTTCAATTTTGCTTTGAATAGCCGCAATCAGCTTGTCCTCGTACTCGTCACGGTATTGTTCTGGCTTGTAAGGCTCTGTCATGGATGTAACGAGCATGCGCCCCATTTCCAATTCAGCGCTTGAAATGTCTGGCTTGCCGACGGATGTGGGCATAGCCCTAATTTGCGACTGATAAAACAGTGTTTGGACGCGAATCCCCTGCTCCTCCGGGATCAAAGCAAGCAAGCTCTCCTTGCTCCATAGTACGCTCTGCCCCACGCCGATGACATGCTCCTCCATCATAGCGCGGCGTAGAAGCTCATAGGCTTTGTCGCTTCCATTCGGTACAGACAAGTAGGACTTATCATAATATACGGATGGAATGCTATCCGGTGGAGCGAAATGCAAGATGCGGATAGTCTTGTCCCTTTCTGACTTAATCCTCTCTAGCTCGTCATCTGTAATGACAACATAGTTCCCCTTGCTGTATTCGTAGCCTTTAACGATATCCGATGCCAGAACCTCCATGCCCGTGTCCTCCCGCACCTTTTTCTGGCGAACTCTGACGCCGTCCTGTGTTAACTGATTGAAACCAATCCCCCTTTCCTGCACCGCGGTATAAAGAGAAATTGGGATATGAACCATCCCAAAACTGATAGCCGTCTGTCTTGCTGCTGCCGGCACTGCGAGCACCTCCTTTTACCCAGTAGACTGAGCAAAAGAGCCGCATTTCAAAGAGGAAAATTCCAGTTAACATTTGTTTTAAATTTTACAGCCGCGTTCAACAGGAGGTTGGGC
>DBGEOK010000113.1:0-9183 GCA_048370855.1 Candidatus Limiplasma sp.
GGACTTGACCAGTCTTTTATTGAAACGGAAAAATTAGTTTCCGGTAAAGGGCTTGTCAGGGTATTTATCAACTATGCCCGTATTCCTCAGTTTATGTCCATTTATCTGGGAGCGAGAAATGAATATCGCACGTCTAAAAAAGAAGGAGGAAACCATTTATGAGAAAGGTTATTGCTACCCTTTTGGCTTTGGCGCTGACCCTGTGTCTGGGCGTGAGCGCGCTGGCCGAGGGCATCACCTACGCGCTGGTAACCGATGTGGGAAACATTGACGACCAGAGCTTTAACCAGGGCACCTGGGAAGGCGTTGTCGCCTATGCAACCGAGAAGGGCCTGTCCGAAGGCGCCGATTTTGCGTACTACCGTCCCTCTGAGGACAGCGACGACGCGCGCGTGGAGACCATCAAGGCCGCAATCGACAACGGCGCGAAGGTTGTGGTTCTGCCCGGCTACCTGTTCAACGCCGCGGTTGTGACCGCCGCTACGGAAAATCCGGAAGTGATGTTCCTGGGCGTCGACCTGGACGAGGTTGAGCTGCTGCCCAACATTGTCAACATCAAGTTCACCGAAGAAGTATCCGGCTACCTGGCCGGCTATGCCGCCGTGAAGGACGGCTATACCAAGCTGGGCTTCCTGGGCGGCATCGACGTGCCCGCCGTAATCCGCTACGGCTTCGGCTTTGTGCAGGGCGCGGACGCCGCGGCCAAGGAGCTGGGCGTCAAGGTGGATATGAAGTATTGGTATTCCGCCTCCTTCGCTCCCACCGACGAGATCAAGGCCAAGATGGATAGCTGGTATGCCGACGGCACCGAGATCGTGTTCTCCTGCGGCGGCGGCATCCTGCAAAGCTGCCTGGCGGCCGCGGAAGAGGGCAACGGCAAGGCCATCGGCGTGGATACGGACCAGGCTTGGATTTCCGACCTGATCGTCACCTCCGCGTTCAAAAAGCTGACCGTCGGCACCTCCGACCTGCTCAGGAAGCTGGATGAGAACGGCGGCGTATGGCCGGCCGATATCGCCGGCACGCATGTGCATCTGGGCATCGCCGAGGGCGCGGTCGGCATCCCCACCGAGGACGCCTCCTGGCGCTTCAATACCTTCACCGTGGATGAGTACAACGTCGTTTACGAGAAGATCAAGAGCGGCGAGCTTGTCATCAGCGACGACATTGAAACGCAACCCACCGTTGAAAACGTGACCGTGGATTACCAGAACTAATTCCACAGTCCGTCGGACGCGGCAATTCCAAACGCAGCGAGGCCGGGCGGGCAACCGTCCGGCCTCTTGCCCTTTTTGCACGTCTGGATCGTAACGCAACCGAGAAGGGGAACTGCAAATGAGCGACTATGTAATCGAAATGCTTCATATCACGAAGTCGTTTCCAGGCATCAAGGCGAACGACGATATCACCCTGCAGCTTAAAAAGGGGGAAATCCACGCCCTGCTCGGGGAAAACGGCGCGGGCAAGTCAACGCTGATGAGCGTGCTGTTCGGCTTGTACCAGCCGGATTCGGGCGAAATCCGCAAGGATGGGCAGGTTGTTGAGATCAACAACCCCAACGACGCCAACCGGCTGCATATCGGCATGGTCCACCAGCATTTCAAGCTGGTGGAGGTATTCACGGTTTTGGATAATATCATTCTTGGCGCCGAGCAGACCCGGCACGGCTTCCTCCAAAAGTCGGACGCCCGCAAAAAGGTGCTGGAGCTGAGCGAAAAATATGGCCTGCACGTGGACCCGGACGCCTATATCGAAAACATCAGCGTAGGTATGCAGCAGCGGGTGGAGATTTTGAAAATGCTCTTCCGCGATAACGATATTTTGATTTTTGACGAGCCGACCGCCGTTCTGACCCCTCAGGAAATTGAGGATTTGATGAAGACCATGCGGGGCTTTGCGGCGGAGGGCAAAAGCATCCTGTTTATCACGCACAAGCTTAATGAAATTATGGCGGTCGCGGACCGCTGCACGGTGCTGCGCAAGGGGCGGTGTATCGGCACGGTGGATATCGCCGATACCAGCAAGGATGAGCTGGCCAGCATGATGGTGGGCCGGAAGGTCAGCTTTGCCGTGGACAAGAAGCCCGCCGAGCCGGGCGACCCCGCGCTTAGCGTGCAAAACGTCACCGTCGCCGGGCGCAAGGGGCACAAGGACGCCGTGAACAACGTGAGCTTTACCGTCCGCAAGGGGGAAATCGTCGGCATCGCCGGCATCGACGGCAACGGCCAGAGCGAGCTGGTATACGCGCTCACCGGCCTGAGCCCCACCCTGAAGGGAAAGGTGCTGCTGGGCGCGAAGGACATAACCGACGCCTCCGTGCGCAGGCGCAACGATATGGGCGTCAGCCACATCCCGGAGGACCGCCACAAGTACGGGCTGGTGCTTGACTATACCCTGGCGGAAAACCTTGTATTTAAAAGCTATTATACGCCGGAGTTTCAACGCGGGGGGTTTCTGCGCTTTACGCAGATCAACCGCCATGCCGACAAGCTCATCGAGCAGTTTGATATCCGTTCCGGTCAGGGCGGCGCGACAATTGCGCGCAGCATGTCCGGCGGAAACCAGCAGAAGGCGATTGTCGCGCGGGAGCTGGACCTTCAGCCCGAGGTGCTGATCGCCGTACAGCCCACGCGCGGGCTGGATGTGGGCGCTATCGAATACATCCATCAACAGCTCGTGGCCGCGCGGGACGAGGGCAAGGCGGTGCTGCTGGTCAGCCTGGAGCTGGACGAGGTGATGAACGTCAGCGACCGCATTTTGGTGATGTATGAGGGCGAGATCGTCGCGGAGGTGGAAGCAAGGGACGCCACGGAGCATGAGCTTGGCCTGTACATGAGCGGCGCGCGGCGGCAAAGCATGGAAAGCGGGGTGAACGCGCAATGAAGGGGAAGCATTCGGGCTCCAAGGGCATGCAAGGGCTGATAAGCTGCTTCGCGTCGCTGCTGTCCATTGCCATCGGCCTGCTGGTCGGCCTCGTGGTGTTGTTTTTGTTAAACGCGCCTTACGCGGCCGTCGGCTTCAACCGCATCTTGACCACAGGCGTGGCCAGCGTGGAAAAGCTGGCGAAGGTGCTTTACCAGGCGGCCCCGTTGATGCTGTGCGGCCTTTCGGTCGGCTTTGCCTTCAAGACGGGCCTGTTTAATATCGGCGCTCCGGGACAGTATACGGTAGGCGCGTTCTGCGCGCTGGCGGCCGGTATCCAGCTCCAGCTCCCCTGGTATGTGGCGATCCTCTTTGCGATGATCGGCGGCGCGGTCTGGGGCGCGATCCCCGGCATTTGCAAGGCGCTGTGGAACGTCAACGAGGTTATTACTTCCATCATGTTCAACTGGATCGGCATGTTCGCGGTGAACATGACCATCGGCAACATGCCCATGATGCTTGCCAACGCTTGGGGAAAATCCAGCATCAAGGACCGTACCGCCGCGCTCAAGGAGGCCAACCAAAGCGCGATCCTGCCCAAGCTTGGGCTGGATGAGCTGATGAACAGCAGCTATATCAACATCGGCATTTTCATCGCCGTGCTGGTGGCGGTGCTGATGTGGGTGGTGCTCCAAAAAACCGCCTTCGGCTACGAGCTCAAGGCCTGCGGCTACAACCGCAACGCGAGCCAATACGCGGGCATCAGCGCCCGGCGCAACATTATCATGAGCATGGTGATTGCCGGCGCGCTTTCCGGGCTGGCGGGAGGCGTTTATTACCTCAGCGGCACGGGCCAGTACACGCTGGTAAAGACGCTGCTGCCCATGGGCTTTAACGGTATCCCCGTTGCGCTCCTGGCAAGCAGCCATCCCCTGGGCACCATCTTCAGCGCCCTGTTCATCAGCTATATCCAGGTGGGCGGCGACGCCCTGCAGCCCTATTTCATCAAGGAGAATATCGACATCATCATCTCCGCGATCATCTACCTGAGCGCCTTTGCGTTGCTGATGAAGGAGCTGATCGGGCGGGCGCTTATGCGTAAGTCCGGCTCCAACACGGGGGAAGGGCGGAAGGCGGCGGAAACGGCCGTAACGGCGGACGCGCAGATGGAAACCGCGCAGACCACGAAGGAGGGTGACGAAGCATGATCCTGGCCGATATCCTGAGCGCAACCATCCTTTTTGCGGTGCCGCTTCTGCTGGTGGCGCTGGGCGGCATGTTTTCCGAGCGCAGCGGCATCATCAATATCGCGCTGGAGGGCATCATGGTTGTGGGCGCGCTTTGCGGGTGCCTTTTCCTTCGCTATACGGAGGACGCGGGCTTTGGCGCGGCCGCCCCGCAGCTTTATATGCTGCTGGCTATCCTGATCGCCGGCGCGTCCGGCATCCTGTTTAGCATGCTGCTGGCCTTTGCGTCCATCAAGCTCAAGGCGGACCAGACCATCGGCGGCACGGCCCTGAACATGCTTGCGCCCGCGCTGGCGGTCGTCATTACCTGGACGGTGCAGGGCCAGGCGCAGACCACGATCCTGATTCCCAAGTGGATCCGCATTACGCAGGAAAGCCTTGGATTGGCTACAACGGAGGATTTTTTCTCCCGGCTGGTGTTCAAGTCCCTTTACCTGACGACGCCGGTCGCATTTCTGCTGCTGATCGCCGCGGCGGTTTTCCTCTACAAGAGCAAGCGGGGCCTGCGTCTGCGGGCATGCGGCGAACATCCGCAGGCGGCGGACAGCGTGGGCGTCAACGTGTACCGCATGCGCTATCTGGGCGTCGCAATTTCCGGCTTTCTGGGGGGTATCGGCGGGCTGGCGTTCACGGTGGCGGCGGGCAGCGGGTTCCAAAGCACGGTGGCGGGTTACGGCTTCCTGGCCCTCGCGGTCATGATCTTTGGCAATTGGAAGCCGCTGAATATCCTGGGCGCGTCGCTGTTCTTCGCGTTCTTTAAAATCCTTGCTTCCTACAGCGATATGATCCCGTTCCTGCCGAAGTTTGAAACGGTAAAGAGCAGCGAGTATATCTACCTGATGCTGCCCTATGTGGTCACCATGATCGTGCTGATTCTGACCAGCAAGAAGAGCCGCGCGCCCAAGGCGGAGGGCGTGCCGTACGACAAGGGCGGCAGGTAGCGCCCTTGAAAGCGGCTCGGGCCGACCGTGAAGGGGCTCGACGGCACGCGCAAGCCGTTTAAGACAATCAATAGCCGGGGGCGGTCGCCCGCCGGCTATTTTAGCGGGGCAGCCAAGCCGGCGCAAAGCGTGAACGAAAACCGACTTTTGGAAAGGGGAACTGCACATCATGTTTCATTTTGAGTGCGATTACGCGGGCGGAGCAACCGAGAAGGTGCTCAAGGCGCTGTGCGAGACAAACGGGGAACAGACCGCCGGCTATGGTGAGGACCCGCACTGCGAACGGGCCCGCTCGCTCATTCGTGAAAAGTGCCGCGCTGAGAGCGCCGCCGTGCATTTTGTCATGGGCGGCACGCAGGCCAACCTGACGGTTATCGCATCCGCGCTGCGCCCCTATGAGGGCGTGCTGTGCGCGGATACGGGGCATATCAACGCACATGAAACCGGGGCGGTGGAGGCCACCGGGCATAAGGTGCTTCCCCTTGCGCAGCGGCACGGCAAGATCTCCGCGGAGCAAGTGCGCCAGGCCGCGCTGCGGCATCGGGAGGACGCCACTCACGAGCACATGGTCAGGCCGGGTATGGTATACCTGAGCCATCCGACAGAGCTGGGAACGCTGTATACCCGTGAGGAGCTCGAGGCGATTTCGGCGGCCTGCCGGGAGCATGGCATCCTGCTGTTTGTGGACGGCGCGAGGCTCGGCTATGGGCTTGCGGCAGAGTCGGGGGTGGACCTGCCCCTGCTGGCACGCCTGTGCGACGCGTTTACCATCGGAGGCACCAAGGTGGGGCTGCTGTTTGGGGAGGCCATCGTGCTGACGAACAAGGCGTTAATGGACTGCTTTCGCTATCATATCAAGCAGCGCGGCGGCATGCTTGCCAAGGGCAGGCTGCTGGGCGTCCAGTATGAGGCGTTGATGGACGGGGAGGATTACGTGGAAGGCCCGGCGCGCGCAAACGCCTTGGCTCAGGAGATTAAGCGCGCGCTTGTGGAAAAGGGCTGCCCGCTGCTGTGCGATACTCCCGCCAATCAAATCTTTCCCGTGCTGCCGAACGGCGCGCTGGAAACGCTGAAGGACCGCTTTTGTTTTTCGTTTTGGGAAGCCGTGGACGAAAACCACAGCGCGGTGAGAATTTGTACCTCCGTGCTGACCCGGCGCGAGGAGGTGGACGCGCTCTTGAAGGAGATATCCCGTTTGACACTCTGACAGCCGAAACGCCGCCGCTCCGGCACAGAGAAGGATGCTGGAAATGTTTCAAAAGTTATGGAGTTTTTCCTTTTTTTCAAATTTATGCGGCAGAAAGTAAGGAAAAAGCATTGACAACGTAATAAAATTGTAATATTATGAGCATGCTAAGGAAGGCGCTATCCGTTTGGATAGACGTAACTACGATCGGCGTTTGCCGCAGGAATACGGAGGGTCTACTATGATCATTTGCGACCGGCTGGGAAGAGCGACCGCAGGCGCGCTTCGCGGCGTCCTATCGCTGCTGTTGGCGCTTTGCCTGCTCTTTTCCGCCGTCCCGGCGGCCATGGGCGCGTCCTCCGCGGGCCAGTATGCAGCCTCCTTGACCCCTTCCAGCGTGAAGACGTATATCCGCTTGAGCAAAGCGGTGATGTTTTTTACAGGAGAGACGTACGGCACGGGCCTGACGGTCACGCCGGCCGCGGGCACGGTATGGCAGCTTGTGACGGACAACTATTACACCTCGCCTACGGATGGCCGCGAGTATTATGGCGTTTATTATCAAAGCGCCCGCTATAACGTGCTGAGAAGCGACGTATCCGGCGACGTCATGAGCCCGGCTGACCTGACGGCTTATATTACAGGCACGCTGTGGACGGCGTCTTCCTTTGTAACGCTGAGAAAATCCATGAACCTGGTGGGGGATGTGCGGGTGCACGGCGTGCAATACGCGCTGAGCTTGCTGGGTTACTATACCGGGGCGCTTGACGGCGATTATGGCGAGAAGACCGCCGATGCGGTCAAGAAATTTCAACGCGCAAAAGGCCTTGACGCGGACGGGAGCGTCGGCCCCTTAACCCAGCCGATCCTCTACTCGCTCGCGTCGGGCGGGACCATAACGCCCGGCGGCTCGACGGGCGGCTCCACCGGCACGACCACGACGTCCGGGTCGCTGAAAACAACGGCCAGCGTGAACCTGCGAAAATCGTCCTCCAAGTCCAGCGCGCGCCTGGCGGTGGTTCCCAAGGGCGTCACTCTGGCGTACACGAATACCGCCGTCAAAGCCGGCGTCACTTGGTACAAGGTGGTTTACAACAGCCTGGACGGCTGGCTGATGGGCACCTTTGTCAGCGCGGGCGGTTCCTCGTCGGGCGGTTCCGGGAGCGTCGGCGGAGCGGCGATCGGCACGGTCGCAATTACCAAGCCGAGCACCCGCGTGCGCAAGACCGCCAACGGCACCAAGACGGGCACCGTGCTTGCCAAGGGCACGGTCGTGGACCTGCTGGCGCAGCCGACGACGGCGGGCGGCTATACATGGTACAACATCCGCACGGCGGCCGGCCTGGTCGGCTTCGTGCGCGGCGACTGCGCGACCGCCAGCATGGGCGGCAGCGGCGTCGTGTCCCCCTCCACCGATAAGACCTTTATCCAGCTTCCAGCCGCTACGACGCTGTTTACCACGGAAGCCAGGCCCGCTTCCGGCGGCATTACGGTAAGCGCGGGAACTGTGGTCCAGATGGTCAGCCCGGTAACGTATACCTCCGGCGGGCAGACCTATTGCAGCGTCTATTATAACAATACAAAGTATAACGCCGTATATGACGAGGTCAAAGGCGGCATAATGTCCTCCGACCAGCTCGCGGCCTATGTTCTTTCGCTGTGGAACGGCTCGCTGAACTCGTCGCTCAAGCAGGAGCTGAAGCTGGTGGGAGACGTGCGCGTGTACGCGATGCAGGTTGCGCTGAGCGTGCTTGGGTATTACACCGGCGCGCTGGACGGCACGTTTGGCGGAGGAAGCGCCAGCGCCGTGCGCAACTTCCAGCGCAAGGCCAAGGTCACCGTGGACGGCGCTTGCGGAAACGAAACGTGGACAAAGCTTGCGGCCCAGGCGAAGGCGGTCTCCAACGGCTCCACAAGCGGCGGCGGAAGCAGCGGCGGCGGGGGGAGCGGTACCGTGGTAACGGAGTTTGGCGCCATCAACAGCGTCGAGAAGGCCTCCTGGACCTATGACGATAACGGCGCGACCCTGTTTAAAAAGGGTACAACCGCGACCGTGCTGGATGTGGAGACAGGCCGCGTATTTACCATCTATCGCTGGTCGGGCGGCAGCCACGCGGACTGCGTGCCCTATACGGCAGCCGATACCAAAACGATGTGCGATATCGTTAATTTCCCCTATAACAGCAAGCATCCCAGCAGCTCGCAGCTTGCGCAGATTAAGAAGGACGACGCCAACAACAACGCCAACTATACCTGGCCGGACTTCAAAAACGCATGGGGAGGCGCAAAGAATATCGGCAGCGCATGGGATCGCCGTCCCGCGCTCCTGAACGTAAACGGCCGGGTGTTTTGCGTCAGCATCTACGGTTACCCGCACGGGTTCAACGGGACGGATGCCTTCGCCACCGCCAAGTTCCCCAGCGGCTCTTACTTCTACGCGCAAAACAACTTCTACGGCATGATGTGCCTGCATTTTGTGGGCAGCAAGACGCATAGCGGCAACGCGCAGGACGAAAAGCATCAGAACGCCATCAACACCGCCTACAACTACGCCAAACAGAAATGGCCGGCGCTGGTGAAGTAAGGCAGGCAATTTGTTTCGCGGGCGTTTCGCGGACGTCAGGCCATAGCGCTAAGGGATGCTGGGAGGCGCTGTCATAAGCCCGTGGGCCCTTGGGAAACCCTTTTTTGGGGCGCGTTCGCGGCCCAAGTATGCTTCCAATCCCTTGCCTGGATCACGGACGAGAACCCCCCGCCGTCTTTCCTTCATTAGCGTTTCGGCGCCACGTTAAGCCGTTAAAAAAGCTTGTTTGTCAGCGACTTTTTACAACGAAGACTTTCGGAAAGATTCCGACCGGGATCGAAACCGCCCGCCTGGGTGCTGTGCATGTCGAAAGTACCGAAGCATTTGGCGACTGCGGGCCAGCCGGGCGAACCGATTTCATTT
>DBGEOK010000114.1:0-22591 GCA_048370855.1 Candidatus Limiplasma sp.
GTCGCCCGCCGCCCTACCCGGGCGGCGTTCTCGTTTCGCTTGATATCCTTCGGGTCGCTTTTCGCTTCGCGCAAGGCCGCACTGCGCCCCCGCTCCCCTCCGTCAACCCATAAAATCCTTGGGGCCGCGAAGGCGGCCCCAAAAAGGGATTCCTAAGGGCGAAGCCCTTAGGCGGTGGGCTTGGGAGGCGGAGCCTCCCAACGTCCCCTTCCGCTTGCACGGAGGCGTTTTCCTCGCGTGCCTAATCCCGCGCGGGCGGAGCGCCGGCGCGGCCCTTAAAACAGAAGGCTACAAATTACGCCGTGCGGTCGCTGGCTCTCTCCAGCGACAGCTTATCCGCGATCATGGCGATAAACTCGCCGTTGGTAGGCTTATCCTCCGGCGTGCACACCTTGCACCCAAAAAGGCTGTTCAGGGTTTCAATTCGGCCGCGGTTCCACGCCACTTCGATCGCGTGCCGGATGGCGCGCTCCACCTTGCTCGCGCTTGTGCCGAAGTGCCGCGCAATGCCGGGGTAAAGCTCCTTGGTAATGCGGTTGATGATATCGGGATTTTCCACCACCATTTTCACCCCATGGCGCAGGAATTGATAGCCCTTGATATGCGCCGGAATGCCGATGGTCAAAAATAGGCTGCTTAAACGCTCGTCCAAGGATTGGTTCCGGGATGGCGCCAGGGCGCTTTTCGCGGCCGGCGCCGCGGCGGGCGCGCCGTCGCACAGCTCTCTGATATGCCCGAGCAAATGCTCCACCTCAAACGGCTTGACCATGTAAAACGTAACGCCCAGCTCCACCGCCCGCGTCACAAAATCATCCCGGCCAAGCGCGGTTACGGCAATCGTTTTGGGCATAGGCTCAAGCTGTAAGCGCCGCATTTCCTCCAGCAGCGTATACCCGTCCATAATGGGCATCACAAGGTCCGTCACCATCACGTCAAAGCCTTCCTCGGTCAGACGTTTCAGCGCTTCCAGGCCGTTCGCCGCCTCCCTTACCAGAACCACGCCATCCTGCTTGCGCAAATAATCGGCCATGCTCTTGCGAAGCGCCTCGTTATCATCCACAACCAGTATCCGAGTATCATGCATCCTGCAACCCTCCAGCCTTATTTTTTAGCCTTTTTCCGCATTATAGCACAGAGGATGACGCTCGATGGGCTTTTCGATGGGAATAGTACAAATGTTTTACAAATTGACATATTTTCCCCTTTCCGCGGCCCATATGATGCGGCTATTTGTCGGATGCGCGGCGATGGAACCCCCGTATTTCACGGCTTCCAGACATATGCGCCGCAAAGCCGCCATTTTCAACGTTTTTCCTTCCTTCGCCGCCGGAAAGGCCCGACGCGCCGGGCTTCCCCAAAATTATCTCAGCTTTGTAACGTTTAGACTTAGAAACTTTTTTCCGGCGGGCGCGTCACAATCAAAAAAAGTCCGCAATAAACGCCCGACGCATTGCTTTTACCGTGTTCCTGCGCCGTTCCCGCCTGGAAGGTATGAAACGATTGTAAAAATTCATTGGGGCATTGCACGCGCCGCGCCTGGCGGCGGCGTCATCAACCGTTGGGGGCTGGCCGGCCGGCGCGCCGGACGACGCCAAAGCGGCCGGAATCCCTTGCTTCCTCAAAAGAGGAACGGAATCCCGGCCGCTCTGCGTTATATCCGCGTTACCTCACCAAACGGTCGCATGCGCCTTCTATCATCAGCCTCATCGCCTCGTCAAAGAGCTCTCCCACGTCGCTCTTCACCAATAGCGTCATCAGCAGCAGGCGGATAACGGCGCAGGCGGTTTCCAGGCTGGTATTCAGCTTCACGTCGGCCTTCAGCACCAGCGCCCGGATGCGCTCCTCGTCGCTTTTATAATGCTCCCGCAGCATGCTTTCAGGCAGGCGGCGAAGGAGCAGCGGTACCTCCTCGCGGATAAAAACAACGGCGTCATATTTTTCGGCAACACGGCATACCTCCCGCACGGCCAGCGTGGTGCGCTCCCGGACGGGAAGGTCCGTCCGCTCGGCCAGCACGCGTTCGGCGCTGCCGTACATCTCGTTGTGCATACGCTCCAGCATGCTTAAAAACAAATGCTCCTTGCTGTCAAAAAAGCGGTAAAACGCGCCCTTGCTGATTCCCGCCTCCCGCGCGAGCTCATCCACGGTGGCATGCCTCATCCCAACCGTGGAGGCGCACCGAAGCGCCGCGTTTTGCAGGCTTTCATAAATCCGTTCGCGTTCGCGCTGGGTAAATGCCGTTGCCATGCCGTCGCCTCCGTTATGGCTTTGCCGGCAGCCAAACCGTTGCGCTCATGCCCGGCAACACCTCTACGCTGGTACTAAAGGCGATTTCCACGTCGTAATACGTAGCGTTTTGCTTCTGCGTGCCAATCCGGGAGATGCTGCGCACCGTACCGGACACCTCAACCTCGGGATAGCGGTCAAACACCACCGCGAGGCTGTCGCCCACGGCGATTCTGTCCAGGTCCATCTCGTCCACCTCGGCCACCACGTTGAGCGCCGTCAGGTCGTGGATGGTAGCGAGCGTTTGTCCCTTATACACCTGAAGCCCGGAGGCCGCCTGAATACCGTCCAGCGCGCCGTCATGCCCGGCCTGCACCCGCGCGTCCTTCACCGACGGCTCGGCGTCCGCGGGAGCAAGCTCAAACAGGAGCTGGCCCTGCTTCACCTTCTGCCCCTCCTCCACCGCGCAGGTCAGCACCCTGCCGCTGGCCGTCACGCCAATATCCGCCGCGCGCTCAATGCCGCCCTGACCGATGCAGGTCTTCGTGCCCATCTTCTCATCGCGGTAGATTTTGACGGAATCTCCAATATCAAAATCCCCCGCCGTAACCTCCACGGAATACTCGCTTCCGCTCACGGACACAACGCGGCCCTCGCCCTCGTTATCCTTGTCGTTGGTCTGCTGGAAATAGACCGTTTCCCCCACGTGGATGAGCTTGTTTTCCGCGTCGTTGTAAGCGCCGGTGGTGTTCGCCTTAACAACCTGGGGCGGGTCCTTCTCCACGCAGGCGATCATGCCGTATTGGAGCGCCGCGTCCTCGCACAGGTCTCCCGGCTCCACAAAGATTGCCTGCACCGTGCCGTCGGCGGGCGAGTACACCTTCACGGTATCGATGGTAAACAGCACATCCTCCGCCTTTACGCGATCCCCGCGCTCCCACTCAAAGGATTTCAGCACGCCCGAAAACGGGGCGGTTACGTCATAGGTGTTGGCGCTTTCCACCACAGCGTTGGCGGTAACGGCCGCGGCGGCGACCGGTTCCTCCGCCATGGCCGCGCATGGCAGAAGCATTGCCAGGATCAGTGTCAAACCAAGCAGCCTTTTCATTCTCTCATCCTCCACATCAATCTATTCAACGCTCTTCAGGGCTTCCACCATATCGATGGTCTTTACCTTACGCGTCAGCAGCCGCGTAATCAAAAACGCAAACGCAAACGTCGCCACACAGGCGATCACGACGGACGGCCACTCCACCGTGGAGGCGAACACCATGCTGTCCGTCTCGCAGGATCGGAACACCACGCCCGTCAGCCACCAGCCCGGCAGAATGCCCAGCAGTACCCCGGCCCCTGTGACCAGGCTGTTCTCATCAATCATCAGGCGTCTGATCTCCCGCTGGTGATAGCCCAGCACCTTCAGCGTGGCGTACTCGCGGTAGCGCTCCATAAAGTTCAGGATGCCCATATTATACAATACCACAAAGGCCAGCCCGAGCGCCGCGCCGGACATCAGCGTAAACACGCCCGTCAGGCTTTGGAGGATGGTCAGGGTATCCCGCTTTTCCTCCGGCGGGTATTGGAGCTCGTCAAATTCATCAAGCCCTTCCACATACTGGAGGCCCTGCTCCGTGGGGCGCAGCAGATGCAGCGCGGTGGGCACAAAGGCCCCTTTTTTCCATCCGTCCCAAACCCCGCGGCGAACCATCGCCGCCTGGCCGACGGTGATATACGCGATGCCCTCCACCGTGGCGCGGATGGGTTCGTCGTCGCCCGACAGCCAGATCTCCACCGCGTCCCCCGGCGCCGCCTCCAGAACCTCGGCCAGCTTCTGGCTCAGCAGCACGCCTGTTTCGGGCAATTCCACGTAGGTTTCATCCTCGCCCAGGTACATCAGGCGTTGATCGTCCTCCAGCACGGTCAGCACGGTCGTACGCGCATTTCCGTGCGCGCGGGCGCTGATCGTCCGGTCCATCACGCCCTCCACGCGCTCGGCTTCCACGCGCTTGCGATACCCCTCGATTTCCCCCGCGTCTCCGGTCAACGTCGCGCGCACGGTATAGCGCAGCGTGCCGTCGTAATATTTGCTCACGAAATATTGAACGCTGTCCTGCAGCCCCATCGAGGTGATGATGAGCATGGTGCAGCACAGCGACCCCACCAGCGACATCAGCGTCCTCGCCTTGTTGCGGAACAGGTTGCGCACCACCATCTTCGCGTTAAAGCCCATCGCGCCCCAAAGGCGGGTGATCCGTTCCAAAAACAGCTTCCGCCCCGCCCTGGGCGGTTTGGGGCGCAGAAGCGACGCGGTCTGCTCTCTCTCGCTTTTCAGATATGTATGAAGGCAGATGGCGCAGCTCAGCAGCACGCCCAAGCCGCACACCAGCCATTGCTCCCAGGAAACGGGCGCCTGGAGGCGCTCCGGGAACGTATACCTCGCCGCCTCCATATCCCACAGGATATAAGGCAGCGTGATACGCCCCACATACAACCCCAGAAGGGAACCCGCCACCGACGGATAAAACGCGTAGCTCAGGTAATGGCGGAGCATCTGCCCGTCCCGGTAGCCCAGCGCCTTGAGCGTGCCCATTTGCGTGCGCTGGTTTTCCAGCATGCGGGTGATGGTGGTCAGCACGATCATCGCCGCTACCGAAAAGGCGAGCAGCGGGAACACGTAGCTCAGGCTCTTAAACATCTGCGCGTCATTGGCGATGCCGTGCACGCTGCCCTGCGTGCTTTGGTTGACGATCAGCGCGTCCGGGTAAAGGGCCGATATCGCGCTTTCCACCCGCCCGGCGTCCGCCCCCTGCTCGAGCGTCGCCACCACGCCGTTTAACGGGAGCGAGGCAAGCGCCTTGCTGTTAAGCAGCACAAAGCCATAGTTGAGCGGGTCGCGCACCGTATTCTTGCTCAGCGACGCAAACTCCGGGCTCAGGCAGGTACCGCGGATGGTAAAGTCATAGGCGGCGTCCCCCAGCTTCAGCGTAAGCTTATCCCCGGCGGCCAGGCCGTTCGCTTCGGCAAACAGCTCATCCAGCAGGCAGCCCCGCAGGTCGCTGCCGTCCAGCCCTTCCCCCGTGCGAATCAGCGGTTTGTTAATGCGAATGGCGCCTTCATAAGCCTCTACCACAAGGGCGGGCTCATGCGGGAGATCCGCCTTGAGCTCCGCCGAAGCCCGCGCCTGCGCGTCCGCCACGCCCGGCGTCCCCCGGATGCGGCCGAGAGCTTCCCGGTCCGCCGCTTGAAGCGTAATCCAAAAATCCGCGGTATTCTGGCGGTCAAAATAGGTCTGCGAGGACAAATCCAGCATCCGCCAGGCGGCGTCCAGGCCGCTGAATACCCAGGTTCCCAGCGCGCAAAGCAGAATGACGGCCAAAAACTGCATCCGGTTTTTCCACATGTCCCGGAACAGCTTCCTACGCAGCACATTCCCTACCATGCGATCTCCTCCACGGAAGCGGGATGGTCGTTGAGCTCCACGCTTTCAATCCGGCCGTTCCTCACCCGGATCACGCGCCTTGCCAGCGGCGCGATTGCCGCGTTATGCGTAATGATGGCGACAGTGGTGCTGTAGCGCTCGCTCACGTCCTTGAGCAGCGCCAGCACCTGCAAGCCGGTTTTGCTGTCCAGCGCGCCCGTAGGCTCGTCACAAAGCAGCAGGGCCGGGTTCTTGCACAGCGCCCGCGCGATGGACACGCGCTGCTGCTCGCCGCCGGATAGCTGCGCGGGAAAGTTGTTCATGCGTTCGCCCAGCCCCACCTGGCGCATGACCTCGGCGGGGTCCAGCGCGTTGGGGCAGACCTGGCGGGCCAGCTCCACGTTTTCCAGCGCCGTCAGGTTGGGCATCAGGTTGTAGAACTGAAACACAAACCCAACGTCCAGCCTTCGGTACTCCGTCAGCTCCCGCCCGGAGAGGCTGGTGATTACTTTGTCCCCAACGGTGATCTTGCCGGAGGTCGCCTTGTCCATACCTCCCAGCAGGTTTAAAATGGTGGTTTTGCCGGCGCCGCTCGGCCCCAGCACCACGCACAGCTCCCCCTTCTCGATCTCAAAGCACACTTGATTTGCCGCCAGCACGGATTCGCCGCCCGTATGGTATTCCTTGGTGACGTTTTCAAAGGTAATATAGCTCACGGTCTTTCCTTTCCGAACGGTTTTTGGGCCAGTGTGATTACGGTAAAACCAAAACCGTTCAAGCGGTCATAGCTTAGCACCGATCAAGCGCGTTGTCAAGCGCTTTTCCCACGTCGCATTTTATGCGCAAAACCGCCGCTTACAGCCTGAAAGCGGCGGTTTTATTTGCAAAATCAGTTCGCGCGTTTGTTGTTTTGAATCTGCCAGTAATAGTCCGTTCCACAGCTCAGCCATTCCAGCTTGTCGCGGGGAACGCGGTACGAATACAGCAGGCCGCCGTCGCTGTCATAATACCCTGTATCCGTTTCCCAGCCCGTAATGGCGATGGATACGTACTGCAAGTTCGGGTAATTCGTAGGATTGTCAAAATGGAAGCTCCCATGCCGCGTCTTTTCCATCGGCGCGAGCGGATGCCGGTAGGAGCCGTACAGCGTATTGCCGTCGGCGCTCATGCGCACGGGGTTGCGCTGCTCGTCCGTGCCCGTGATCTCGTATGTCACCTTGGTGATGTTCATGTTGCTCTTGTTTTGAAGAACCAGATAAGGCTTTCCGTCCTTGATTTCCACGGAGTGCACCGCCACCGCGTGGCGCAGCGAGCCGATGTTGACATCCAGGGTGCAGGTATACCCGCCGTCCGCCGTGGTTCCCGTCACCTGGCAGCGGCCCCACCTGCGGCCCGAGATGCGCACTTTATTGGCGTCTCCCTTCACGGTAGCGACGCTTTCATCGCTGCTGACCCAGCTCATGCGGTGGTCGGTCGCGTCCTTTGGCTCCAGCACCGCCGTTACATACCCGTGCATGTTAACCCCAATGCGCGCGTCCGGATGGTTGAAACGCACCCCTGTTACCGGCACGATTACCTCCACCGTCGCGGTGGCGCGGCGCTTGGAGCCGTCGGCGGAGGTGGCGGTCACGGTGGTCTTGCCACCCTTGACGCCTGTAACCACGCCGTTTTCATCCACGGTGGCAATTTTCGGGTTCCTTACCTGATAGGTCACGCGCTGATCCGTCGTGTCCTCCGGGCTGACGGTAACGCCGAGCTGGACGGTCTGGCCAACCACGACGCCATACTGCTTGCTTGAAAAGGCGATGGACTTGGCAAGCCGCACCTCCCGCACGGTAACGCTTGCCTGTACGCTTGGATCGTCCGCGCAGGTTGCCGTAATGACCGCCTCGCCCGGGGCGACGCTTTTCACCTGGCCGCGGCTGTTGACCGTCGCCACGCTTTCATCGGATGAGGACCACGTCACCGCTTTATGATCCGCGTTTTTCGGCAGCACCGTGGCGCGGAGGGTTCCCGTCCTGCCGACCGCCAGCGTCAGCGTTTCGGGGGAGATGGTCACGCTGGTGGGCTGCTGGAGCACCTTCACGCGCACGCGCGCCTTCGCCGCGCCGTCCGCGGACGTGACGGTGATATCCGCCTGGCCCCGGCCCACGCCCGTCACAACGCCGTTTTCGTCCACCGTCGCCACGCTCTCGCGCGAGGAGGCATACGTCGCCTGCTTCAGGGTGGCCTCCTCGGGGGCGTAGGAGCAGGTAATCTGCGCGGTTTCCCCCACGTGCAGCGTCGTCTTGTCCGTCGCGGTCGTTACCTTCCTGACCGGCACCACCACGGAAACCGGAATGGTCAGCCTCGCGTTGGCGTCGTGCTTGCTTATCACCGTCACGGCGCACTCGCCCTGGGCGACGCCCTTGATCCTTCCCCGGGCGTCCACTGTGGCGACGCTTTCATCGCTTGTGCTTGCCTCAAAGCCCGCTTTGCGCGCCGCGGCGGGCGTGATGGTCAGCTTGAGCGCGACCGTCTTACCCACGGCCACGATCACATGGTCTGTGCTTGCCGTAATCTGCGCCGGCTCCTCGGCCATGCCCGCAAGCGGCGCAAGCGCAAGCGCCGCCGCCGCAAGCATCCAGGCCAGCATTTGAATCGTTCGGTTTTTCATATCTGTACGCCTCCGTCATCTAATGGGCTCCTCTATCCAGCGGGCCAGCTTTTGGGTCAGGCCCGGATAGGAATAATCCGTCTCTTTTGCATTCCTGTTCGACAAAAGAAGCGGCTGATCCTCCCGCCAGCGGGAAATCAGCGTTCGCAGGTACGCTTTCAGCGCGGGGGCGTCCTCTCCGGCCCTGGCCTGCTCGTGGCAGAAGCCCATCCCGGTCTCCTCCAGCACGCGGCGAAGCTCGCTGCCCCCCAGGTCGCCCGCCATACAGCAGACGATGGGTTTCTCCATCATCATGTACTCAAAAAGCTTTCCGGTTAAAATCCCGGTCTGTCCGGTCATATTCCACGAAGCCATCAGCAGCACGTCCGCGCTTTGCTGCAAGGCCAGCGACCTCTCCCGCGTCACGCGCCCATGATCCTCCACGCGCGTATCCAGTCCGTACTCCGCCGCGTAGGCGGTAAAAACGCCGCCCTCGTCGCCCGCATAGACCAGCGAAAGCTCCTCCTCTCGGCAGCAGCCCTCGTCGATCAGCCCGCGCAGCGCGTGAAAGAACGGGGTGATATCCCGGTTCTTGACATGCTTGCGCCCTTCCCGCAGTTGTCCGCAATAGCAGATTTGAAAGCGCCCGTTCTTCTTTGCCTTAACCGCATCCAGCCCCCGCAGATCCTCGCGGTCAAAGCCGTTGGAAAGCATGTAACCCAATCCGCTTAGATCCATCATCTCCAAAAAACCCTCGGATACCGCCGTGATGATGTCCGCGTGCTCCCGAACCATGCGCAGATAGCGTTCCCGCCAGCCCTTCTGCCATTTGAAGGACATATTCACCTCGTCCCGGAAATCCGCGATCCATCGTCTGGCCAGCCCGCGCCGCTTGGCCTCGCGCGCGACCTCGTGCACGCTCAGCGGCGCATAGGTCGAAAACACCGCGTCGTAAACCCCGTCCAGCCTATTGAGCTCGCGCGCGGCGCGCCGGCGGAAGCTTCTGTCCGAAAGCATCCAGAGGTACAGGTATGCCGCGTCCGCGACGCGGCGCGCAAGCCCGCCCCCCTTTCGGGCGGGCCGCGGGCTGTCCTGACGCGCGGCGTCGGGGCCGCCCTCCGCCCCCGCGGCTTTCGCCTTCTTGCCCTTCCACGCCTTATACTCGCGCAGCGGATTCCATTCCCGGACGACGCGCACATCCCGCAGCTCTTTAAGGTCGCGCGCCAGCGTGGGGTCCTTTTCCTCCGTCATGCCCGCCCCGCACAGCACCGTCACCTCATAGCCCATGCGCGTCAAATACTTGGCAAATTTAGTGGGCCTGACCGCCCCGATGGTATTCTGCGGCGCGAAATAATAGCTGATCATCAGCACTCGCTTGCGCGGTTCCACGCTTACCGTTCCTCCCTTCCCATATGCCGGCGTTCATCAGGGCCGCTCCCCCGTTTTCTCGGGGAAAAGCCTGGGCAGCAGGTTTTGGCTGCAATAGCGCTCGTTCCAGCGGGCCTGGGCGGCCCCGCGCATGCGCTCCGCCTCGTCCCTGGGAAGTAGCGCGAACCGCTCCAGGGCTTGACGCAGGCCTTCGGCTCCGTCCTCCGGCGCGTACAAAAATCCCGCGCCTCCGGCCGTCAGTTCCGGAATGCCGCCCACATTGGGCGCGATCACCGGGATGCCGTAGCGCATCGCCTCCATGATGGACACCGGCACGCCCTCCTTGCGGCTCGTGTTTACAAATACGTCGAAGGCCCTTGACGCGTAGAGCTTCTGCACCTGCTCCGCGTCCTGAAAGCCCATGATGTCATAAATGACGTTCTCTCGACGATCCAGACGCTCCGCGGCCAGCGCGCGCAGCGCCTCCTCGCCCTCCCCGCCGCCGATATGCGTCCAGTGGAGGGGCGCGCCCCGCCAGCCGGCCAGCGCCTCCACCATCAGATGGACCTGCTTGATCTCGATAATCATGGCGCAGCTCACCACGCGGAAAACGCCCTGGGTATACAGCGGGGGCTCCTTTCTGCCCTCCAGCGGCGCGCCGCCCGACCCCATCGCCAGCACGCGCACCTTCTCCGGCGCGACGCGCCCTTCCATATAGGACATGAACTGCGCCCTGGCGCATTCGCTGATGAGGTAAAGGCCGTCCGCCGCGTCGGCAATCGCCTGCTTCATCAAATAGGGATTCATGGGATTGCGTTCCCGGTCAATATCAAAGGCGTGCCCGCGCGCCACAAAGCGCGCGTCGGGATGCTTTCTTTTGGAAAGGGCGGCGGCGTAGCCGTCAAAGCTCATCCAGCAGGCGTACAAGGTCGTTTGGGCGGTTCCCGCCCGGCGCAGAAGCCGTTCCGTCCAGAAATGCATTTTTCGTCCTCGCGCCTCAAACAGCAGAAGCTTCAGGGCGTTCACGGGCGTCAGCTTCCCGTCCCGCCTCAATCGGCCCAGCTCCCGCCACAGGTCGCGCTGGAAAAGAGCGCCAATCCAGGCCCTTAACGGCGCAAGCAACGGCCGTATGGGAACCAGGGCGTCCCCGTCGTCCGCGGTCAGGGTTTTGATCCCGTAATAGCTCACCATTTGAACCCTGTCAAAGTGCCGCATAAGCCAAGGCAGCTCCTGAAGCAGGAACGGGTCCGTCCTGCCGTCCTCATGCACCGCGCACGAGCTGATATAGATCAACGTTTTGCGCATTCCATCCCCACCCTTTCCAACACCGCGCGGAGCACGCCCTCCCACGACATCCTTTCCCGCGCGTAAGCCCGCATCAGCGAAGGGGCCTCCGTATCGCCCCGCGCGCGGCGCGCAAAGGCGACGATTTCCTCCATAGACAAGGCGCTGCTATCGTTTTCCAGCTTCAGGCAAAACCGGGGCTCCTCCGGAATGGAAGGGTCGTCCACCGCGTATACGAAGGGCAGCCCGCGCGCCATATATTCTCTCAGCTTGAGCGTCATGCTGCAATACTGGCCCTTGCGGTACAGGCCCAGCCCGCCCACGCCGATATCGCACCGGGCCGCCACCCTGTCAAGCGCCTCGCCGTGCAGCTCGCCATGAAAGACCACGCGGTCCGAAAGCCCCAGCTCCTTGCTCATGCGCTTCCATTCAGCCAAGGAGCCGTCCCCCTCGCCTCCCGCCATGTGAAGCGTCACGGCGGCGTCCCCCCGGTAGGCGGCCATGGCGCGGAGCAGACGGTCGTAGCCCTGCCAGCGGGACATGCTCGCCAGCGCCAGCAGCGCGACGCTTCCGTCGTCCGGCCTGGGCGCGTGCAGCGGAAGCCTTTCCACGTCCACGCCGTTGAGGATGTTCATGGCGGGCCTTCCCTCCAGCCGTTCTCCGCACGGCTTTCCAATCAGCGCGTACAGGTCGATCATCGGATGAATTTTTTGAAAAACGCGCGCGTTATAGGCAAAAACGGGCTTTCGCAGAAGGGAGGTCGTCCGCCCGTTTTCCGGCGGATAGGTCGGATGCTCCACCACAAGCCTCGCCCCGCGCTTTTTGGCCTCGGAAAGCGCGCGCACGGCGTTTCCGAATACCGGCATATAGCGCAGGTAGACCAAATCCGGGGCTTCCCGCCTGACGGCCTCCTCCACGGCGGCCATCAGGTCGATATACAGCTTTGTGTGCTCGTATCCGGGCATGCGCGTCATATGCGAGCGGCGGAGAAGCGCGCGCTCCGCCCCGCCGCAAAGCCACATGCCTTCGCCGTCCCAGCCGATATAGCGGGTTTCAAACCCCAGCGCCCGCGCCGCGGCCATCTGCCCGTCAAATTTGTTTTTCAGGTTGTCCCACCGATGCAGCGGATAGCGCATCACAAACAGAAGGGTCGCCATGGTCATCCCTCCCCTTCCAGCAGCCCGCCGTACAGCGCGGCCATCCGCTCCCGCACCTCTGCCAGCCCGTACTTCTGGATCACCCGCCGGTTCCGGTCCCCCATTTTTTTCCGCAGTCCGGGATCCAGAAACAGCTTGGTCAGGTCCTCGGCGAAGCCCTCCGCGTCGTCCGGCCTGCGAAGCGTCCCGCCCTCCCCCGGCGCGATCAGGTCCGCGTTTCCCCGCACGTCGCTGACCACGCAAGGCAAGCCCGCGGCCATCGCCTCCATCTGGGAAACCGGAAGCCCCTCCTGCCAGGAAGGGAAAAAGAATATATCCGACGACTGGAGCAGCGCGGGAATATCGCTGCGAAAGCCCAGAAAATGAGCGCGGTCAGCCATATGAAGCTCCCGCGCCAGCGCCTCCAGCTCGGGCTGCTTCTCCCCCACGCCGCAAAACAGCACGTGAGCGCCCTCCACCAATCGCACGGCCCGAAGGACGGTTTCGTGGTTCTTGCGCGGGATATGCTCGCCTACGTTGATGACCACGCGCGCGTTTCGCCCGATGCCGAGCGAATCCCGCACGGCGTCGCGGTCCGCCGGCTCCTCAAAGCGCGACAGGTCTACGCCCACGCCGTTGACCAGCGCGGTTTTTTGGGCGTGGAAGGTTTGGGCCCGCCTGTCGTCCTCGCGGTTGATGGTGATGAGAAGATCGGTCAGGCGCGACAGAAACCGCTCCGCCGGGTAATACAGCAGCCAGTTCCTGACCGGCGCTCCTTTGAAAAAATGAAAGCCGTGCGCCGTATAGACCACTTTGGTCCCCCTCTTGCGCGCGCCGCGCGCGCACAAACGGCCCAGCATTCCCCCTACCGGCGTGTTGCAATGGATGAGCGCGTAATCCTCCCCGTCGATCAGCGCCTTTAAGCGGCGGTATACCCCGATATTGCCGGCGCTCAGCGGCGACCGCTCAAAGGGTAGGTCAAAGTACCGGTCGCAGTAGGGCACGGCTATCTCCGGCTCCCCCGTGTCGTTGCGGGCGCACACGTGAACCTCGAAGCCCTGTTCCTGAAACCACCGCATATAGGGCAGATGAAAGACCAGCACGTGGCCGCGCAGCACGGTCGCCACAAACAGCGCCTTTTTTTTCACGCGCCCACCTCCGTCAGCCTAATCGTTTCGGAAAACGACGGCTGCGGCTCGTCCGCGAAGGCCGCGCTCATCGCCTTGTCATAGGTCAGCGTGCCGAACACCTTGCTAAGGACGCCCGCGCGCGGGGCGAGGAGGGATAGCAGCCAGCCCAGCCCGCGCGGCTGCCACAGCCGCTTGTGATGGGCCAGCGCGATTTGCCGCGCGAGCTCGTCCGTCGTGACATATTCGCTGTTTTGCGGAAAAAACCGACCGCCCCCGCCGTCCTCCAGCAGGCGTCGCAGAAAGGCGCACAGGCAGCCGATATAGAGCATGCTGCGCTCGTTGCGCACGCGCGGAAAAGCGGGAAGCCGCCTGATCAGCGCGGAAAGCCTTGGATAATTTCCCTTGCACCCGGGGCCGTACACCATGGGCGGACGGAGGATGGCCACGCGGAAGGCGTCGTCCGCCAGCTCCATCAGGCCGCGCTCCGCCTCCAGCTTGCTAAGGCCATAGGCGTTCCGGGGGCGTTCGGGCGTGTCCGCCGCGATCCGCCCGCAGCCAAGCCCATAAACGCTCATGCTGGATAGAAAGATAAATTGACGCACGCCCGCGGATTTAGCGAGGCGCGCGGTTTTGACAGCTAAATCCCGATTGACTGAAAAATACAGCGCCTCGTCCCCCGCGCGTTCCCTGCGGTGCGCGACGCCCGCCACATGCACCACCGCGTCAAAGCCGTCAAACGCGTCCTCCGCCCAATCTCCCCGCAAATCCAGCGTGCGCGTTACAAACCGGTCCGGAAAGGCGTCAAGGTGCGCCGCCGTCATCGTGCCGATATAGCTGTTCGCGCCGGCAATCAACACGCGCCTCATTTGGGTTCCTCCGTATGGCAGACGGGGTAGCTCCTGCCCTCGCGCCCCTCCACGATGCCCTGGCGGTTTACCACCTTCACCAGCGTCAGCAAAAAGCACTTGAGATCGAACCGGAAGCTGACGTTGTGCGCGTATTCCCCATCGCGCCGCGCCTTTTTTTCCAGGTCCCGGCTGAGATAATCCCGGCCGTTCACCTGCGCCCAGCCGCTCAGGCCCGGCCGCACATCGTTGGCCCCAAACCGGTCGCGCCACTCCAGCAGCTCCCGCTGGTTCCAAAGCGCCGGGCGCGGCCCGATAAGCGACATATCGCCTTTCAGTATATTGAAAAGTTGCGGCAGCTCGTCGATGCTGGTCACCCTCAGCACCTTGCCCACGCGCGTAATATATTGCTTCGCGCCCCTGAGCTCGTTGGTCGGCACGTCATGCGGCGCTTCGGCGCTCATGGTACGGAACTTGTAGATCTCAAACAATTTTTTGCCCCGTCCCACGCGCTTCTGTTTAAAAAGCACCGGCCCCCTGCTGTCCAGCTTGATGGCAATGGCGACGATCAGAAAGAAAGGGCTTAAAACCACCAGGCTCAGCGCGGAGATCGCCACATCCAGAACCCGCTTGACATACCGTTCGTACATTTTTGTTCACTCCGTCCCGTAGCTTCATTCCCCGGGGAGGCCGCGCTTCTCCCGCTCGGCATGCCCTTCGACCAGCCGGTTGACCGCGTTAAGGTAGGCAAGGCAGCTCGCCTCGATAATGTCGGTGGATACGCCTTTGCCAAGCATGACCATATCGCCGTTCCTCACCCGGACCGTCACCTCGCCCAGGGCGTCCTCGCCCTCGGTCACGGCGCGCAGATGATAGCTTTCCAGGCTGCACGCGAGCCCGGTAATCTGGTCCACCGCGTGGAAGCACGCCTCGACCGGGCCGTCGCCGCAGTCCGCGCGCGTGATGATTTCCGTATCCCTTTGAAGGCTTACGGTCGCCGTGCTGGTCATTCGGTTGCCGCTGAAAATCTGGAAGGAGCTGATGTGGTACAGGCCGGCGGCGCCATGCATCTGCTCCCGGCAGATAGCCATGACGTCCCGGTCCGTGATATCCTTCTTGCGGTCCGCCAGCTCCTTAAACTTTTCAAACGCCCGGTTCAGCTCGTGCTCGGTCAGCTCGAAGCCCAGCTCCATGGCGTGCTCGCGCAGGGCGTGACGGCCGCTGAGCTTGCCCAGCACCACCCCGCCCTGCGGAATGCCCAGCTCCTCCGGGTTCATAATTTCATAGGTCGCCCGGTCCTTCAGCACGCCGTGCTGATGAACGCCGCTCTGGTGCGTAAAGGCGTTCGCGCCTGTCACGGCCTTGTTCGGCGGCACCTCGATACCGGAAAGCCCCGCCGCCAGCCGGCTGACGCGGTAAAGCTCCCGCGGATGCAGGTTGTCCTTCGCCCGGTAAATATCGCGCCGGGTACGCAACCCCATCAGGATTTCGTCCAGCGGGGCGTTTCCCGCGCGCTCCCCCAAGCCGTTGACCGTGCATTCCACCTGGCGCGCGCCGCGCCGGACGGCCTCCAGCGTGGTCGCGGTGGCCAGCCCCAGGTCGTTGTGGCAGTGGGTGGAAAGCGTTATGCCGTTCCCATTCGCCACGCGGCGGAGCAAATCCGCGATCAGGCTTCCGTATTCGTCCACCGCGGCATAGCCGACCGTGTCCGGGATATTCAGGGTGGAGGCGCCCGCCTCGACCGCCGCGGCGCAAATTTCATAGAGAAAATCACGCTCGGTTCGCGTCGCGTCCTCACAGCTAAACTGCACGTCCGGGCAGAGGGAACGCGCAAGGCGCACGGCCTTGACCGCCGCCTCCAGCACCTGCTCCCGCGTCATCCCCAGCTTTGCCTCCCGGTGAATGGGGCTTGTGGCGATAAACACATGAATCCGCGGCTTTACGGCGTCGCGCAGGGCGTCCGCCGCCGCGCGCACATCCGCCTCCAGGCACCGCGCCAGCGAGCAGACGCCTGTTTGAACCGAACGGCTGACGGCGCGCACGGCTTCAAAGTCTCCGGCGCTCGCGCCCGCGAAGCCGGCCTCGATTATATCCACGCCAAGCGCTTCCAGAGCGCGCGCAAAGTCAACCTTCTCATTCAGGTGAAAGCTCACGCCCGGGGTCTGCTCGCCGTCGCGCAGCGTCGTATCCAGAAACAGCACCGTATCGCGCATTCCATCCTCCTATGCTTCCAGGCTAATATGGGGAAGCAGCTTTTGCAGCGTTTTCTCCCCGATACCCCTGACGTTGAGCAGGTCCTCCGCAAAGGCGAACGCCCCGTTTTGCTCCCGCTCGTCGATGATCCTTTGCGCCAGCTTCGGTCCAATGCCCGGCAGGCCGCACAGCTCGTCCTCTCCGGCGGCGTTCACGTTCACCGCCCCGGAGGGCCGCTCCACCGGCAGGCGTTCCCCCGAGCGGGCCGCCGCCGCGGGCGACGCGAGCGTCCTGCCGGCCAGGTTATGGTCCGGGCGGAGATGAGCGGCGGTCAAGCCCGCGCACCCCGTCGCCAGCATGGCTGTCAGCAGCCAAAGAACCGCATGCCGGAAACGCTTTTTCTGAAGCCCTCCGCTCACGACGCCTTCCTCCTTTTGTGCGCGGCACGCCCCGGACGGACGAAAGCAATTCCTGCGGCCCCGTCCCCGCCGCGCGGCGGAAGGCTCGGCGGCTCAGGGCCGAAGCCCCTGCTGCCGGCGAACCTTTTGACCCTTCGGCGTGTCCTCAAGGGCGTAGCCCATGGCCTTGATCTGGTCCCGCAGCTCATCAGAGCGCTTCCAATCCCTGTTTTTCCTGGCCTCGGCGCGTTCCTCCACCAAAGCCCGCACCTCGGGCGGCACGCCGTCTTCCTTCTTCATCAAAAGGCCCAGCACGTCGGCAAGCGTTTCCAGCTTCCGCCGGCCATAGGCGACCGCCTCCGCGCTGACGCCGGTATCGGGCAGCTTGAAAATCTCCCGCGCCATGTCAAACAGCGCCGCCAGCGCGTCGGCGGTGTTCAGGTCGTCGTCCATGGCGCGGATAAACCGCTCCTCCGCCTGGTCGCACTCGGCCATAAAGGCGCGCTCCGCCTCGCCCGGCTCCTTCTCCGCCGCGCCCTCCAGCAGGAAGGCTAGCTGGTCGCGCGCGTTATAAAGCCTTTCCAGGCTGCTCGCCGCCGCCTCGATCAGGTCCCGGCTGAAATTGATGGGGCTGCGGTAATGCGCGCTTAACATGAACATGCGCACGGCCTCCAGGTCAAACTCCTTCCCGATATCGCGCACCGTGAAAAAATTGCCCTTGGATTTGGACATCTTCTCGTTATCGATATTGATAAAGCCGTTATGCATCCAGTAATGCACGTAGGGCTTGCCCGTCGCGCCGGAGGTCTGGGCGATCTCGTTCTCATGATGAGGGAAGAGCAGGTCCTTGCCGCCGCCGTGGATATCAAACGTCTCGCCCAGGTAGGTGGTGCTCATGGCCGAGCACTCGATATGCCAGCCGGGCCTGCCCGGGCCCCACGGGCTTTCCCAGGCGGGCTCGCCCGGCTTCTGCGCTTTCCAGAGGGCAAAGTCCAGCGGGTCCTCCTTTTGCTCGTCCACGCTCACGCGCGCGCCGGACTCCAGGTCCTCCAGATTCTGCCCGCAAAGGCAGCCGTAGGAGGGAAACGCCTTCACCCGGTAGTACACGTCCCCGTTGGCTTCATAGGCCAGCCCGTTTTTCATCAGCCGTTCAATCAGCGCGATGATTTGCGGCATATGCTCGGTCGCGCGCGGATGCACCGTCGCGGGCCGGATGCCGAGCGCCCGGGCGTCGGTGAAATACTCCGCGATATACTTTTCGGCAATGGCGGCAACCGTCGTGCCTTCCTCGTTTGCGCGCCGGATCATCTTGTCGTCGATATCGGTAAAGTTCTGTACAAACGTCACCTGATAGCCCCGATACTCAAAATAGCGGCGCAGCACGTCAAAGACGATGAACGGCCTCGCGTTTCCAATGTGAAAATAATTGTAAACCGTCGGGCCGCAGGCATAAATCCCGACCCTTCCCTCCTGTATCGGCTGAAACGCTTCCTTTTTGCGGGTCATGCTGTTGTAAATCTGCATGCTGCTCTCCTTTATTTCCATTGTTCAGGACTGCCCGCCCTGTTCCTCTTTGGCCGCGTCGGCTTCCGCGCCCTGTTCGCGGCAAGGGGCGTCCTCCGGCCGTTCGCAGCAATCCCGGCATCCCAGGCGCTGCGCGTGCTTTGCCAGGCAGCGCTCCAGCGTGGTCAGCCGCCGGACGAGCGCCTCCATATGCTCCAGCATCGGGTCCGGCAAATTGATCTGATCCAGGTCTACCTCGCCTGCCAGCTGGGGCTTCTCCTTTTTCACAATACGGCCCGGATTGCCCACGACCGTACAGTTTTCCGGCACATCCTTCAAAACGATCGCGCCCGCGCCCACCTTGCTGTGGTCGCCGATCCGGATGGGGCCCAGCACCTTGGCGCCCGCGCCGATGGTCACGCCGTTGCCGATGGTCGGATGGCGCTTGCCCGTATGCTTGCCCGTGCCGCCCAGGGTAACGCCCTGGTAGATGGTCACGTCGTCGCCGATAATTGTCGTTTCGCCGATCACCACGCCGTCGCCGTGGTCAATGAACACCCGCCTCCCGATCCGGGCCCCCGGATGGATTTCGATGCCCGTCTTATGCCGGGCGCGCTGGCTCATCAGCCGGGCCAGCAGCACGTGTCCATGCTGGTACAAGGCGTTGGCGCGCCGGTGCGCCTTCAGCGCCACCAGCCCGGGATAGCACAGCCGCACCTCCGCCATGGATTTAGCGGCGGGGTCGCGCGCGAGCACCGCCTCGCGGTCCTCGCGCACAAGCGCCTTCCAGTCGTTCATTCCGTCACTGCCTTTCCCTCGTCTCCAAAAAGCGGGCGCTTCCCGGCAAAAACGCCCTCCACATTTTTCAAAAGCTCCTCCTGGGCGTTCAGGCGGCCATGCCGCGCCGATTTGCGCGCATACGACGTATCCGCCCTGCGCACACGGCACTTTTCCGTATCGCTCCATTGCAGCGCCAGCACGTTTTCCACCGCGCGCTTGCATGCCGCGTCCTTGACGGGAAACATCAGCTCCACCCGCTTATACAGGTTGCGGGGCATCCAGTCGGCGGAGGAGAGGTACACCTCGCTTTCCCCTCCGTTTTCAAAGCGGAAGGCGCGCGCGTGCTCCAGATGCCGGCCGACGATGGACCGTACATGGATGTTTTCGCTCAGGCCAAGGCATTCCGGAACCACGCAGCATACGCCGCGCACGATTAAATCCACGCGGACGCCGGCGCGCCCCGCATCCAGCAGCGCGCGGATCACCGCTTCGTCGGAGAGGGAATTCATCTTGGCCAGGATATGCGCCGGCCTGCCCTCCCGCGCATGCTCGCGCTCGCGGTCGATCAGTTGCAGCAGCGTAGGCTGAAGCCTGTCGGGCGCCTTGACGATCTCCTCCATGGGCGCGTCCTCATGACCGTCCAGCCTTTCAAAAAACGCCGCCGCGTCCGCGGTGAGCTGTTCATCCGCGGTCAGAAGGCCAAAATCGGTATAGAGCCGGGCCGTGCCGTCGTGATAGTTCCCGGTGCCCAAATGTACCGTGCGCTTTAAAACCCCGTCCTCCTCGCGCTCAAACAGGGTGATTTTGCTGTGCGTTTTCAGGCCGGGCAAGCCATATAGCACGCGGCAGCCCGCCCGCTCCAGCCGCTCGCCCCAAAAGAGGTTGTTCTCCTCGTCAAAGCGGGCGTGCGCCTCAAACAGCACCGTCACCTGCTTGCCGTTGGCCGCCGCCTCAGCCAGCGCGGCCACGATGGGGCTGTTGCTGGACACCCGGTACAGCGTCTGCTTGACGGCGCGCACCGAGGGATCGGCCGCGGCGCGCTCCATCAGCCGCACGACGGGGGTAAAGCTATGGTAGGGATGGTACAGCAGATAATCGCGTTCCTCGATCCGCCTGAACACGTCCTCCCCCATCAGCTCGTCAAGCACCACGGGCTGCGCCGGCGGATATTTCAAATCCGGCCTGTTCACCTGCCCGTACAGGTTCATCATCAGCTTATTCAAATCCAGCGGACCCGTGACACGGTAACGGCGTTCACGGCTTACCCCAAAGCGCTTCATCAGCAGGGAAAGCATTTCCGCGCTCATGCGCTCCTCCGCCTCCAGCCGCATGACGCGTCCGGCGCGGCGCTTTCGCAGCATGTCCCGCACGGCGGGCACGATATCGTCCGCGGTGCGCTCCTCGACCGGAAAATCCTGGTTGCGGATCAGGCGGAATACTCCGGCGTGCTCCACCTGTTCCTTGGGAAAAAGGCGGTGCAGATAGCGCTTCACGATGTCCTCCAGCCGGATGAGGCAGCGCGTCTCCTTGGTTTTGGAAAGGTCAAACAGCCTGGGCAGCGTGGACGGCAACGCCACAAGCGCAAACCGGGCGTCCTTGCGCCGCGCTTTCTGCAATTTTACGCACAGGTGAAGCTGCTTTTGCATCGGCTCGCTTTCCGGAAAAGGCAGGATTTTCAAACTGGGCCGAATTTCACTTTCAAAGATTTCCCTTTCTCGCCGCAGGTGGTCCTCGTCAAGCGCAAAAACGGGATAAAGCTGAACCCCCTGCAAATACAGCTCCCCACGGATGCCTTCATAAAGGAGGTACTGCGTGTTATTCTGACGCAGGATTTCCTTGTTGACCTTGCGGTACAGCTCCTCGGCCGTCAGTCCGCCCTGGACCTTCCGCTCCCCATGCTCGCCGCGCGCGGCTTCCATCAGGCCCGAGTACCGTACCTGCACAAATTCATCCAGGTTGGAGGTGACAATCGCCAAAAACTTGGCCCGTTCCAGCAACGGATTATCGGGGTTATCCGCCTCCGATTGCACGCGCCTGTTGAATTGAAGCCAGCTCAGCTCCCGGTTTTGGATTGCCTGCCGGCTTTGCTTTCGTTTGTGCGCCGCGCCCATTCGTCCCGTCCTCCCCCATGCGTCAGAAAATTGTATCAATTGAAATTATACCACAGGATTCAAGCGGCGTATAGGGGGAAATGGCGGGGGGAAGGCGGCGAAGGGGGATTTTTCGACACGCTGCCGCGCGATACCGTGTAAGCCGGCGGAGCGCGGCCCGCCTCCCCAACGCCGCGGGTCTGCCGCTGTTCTTCCGGTTGCGCGGCAAGGCGCGGGCATGTCCGCGCCTTGCCGCCTAAGGGCTTTGCACTCAACAATCCCTTTCTCTGCCGTATGCCGTTCTTCCGCATGCGGCGTCCTTTTTTCTATACGCAAAGCAAAGGCGGTTCCGTCCGCGCGGAATCCGTATCGCTTTGTCCGGCCGGCGCGTGGATGCTTGCCGTTCCTCCCGGCGCGCAACTTCCCCGTCATACCCCGGCGGCGCTCCCCATACCCTCTCCACAGGGGCCTTCGCCCCACCCGGGATTCCGCCGCGGCCTCCCCGGCGCGGCGGCGGCATGGTGATAAGGAGGATTGGCATTGATATCGTCTTTTCTGTTTTGGATCATCAAGGACTGCCTGTTTCTGCTTGGCTACATCTCCGGCCGTCAAAGCTTCCTGAAACCCCTGAGCCCCGAGGAGGAACGCAGCGCCCTTACGCGCATGCGCGACGGCGACGAGGAAGCCCGGCAGCTTTTGGTAGAGCATAATATGCGGCTGATCGTGCATATCGCCCGGAAGTACAAGGTGCCCGGCTGTACCTTTGACGACCTGATTTCCATTGGCGCGGTGGGGCTGATTAAGGCTGTGCGCAGCTATGATATGCGCACCGGGACGTCGCTGTCCACCTATGCCGCCCGGTGCATTGAAAACGAAATCCTGATGAGCCTGCGGCAGAGCCGCAAGCAGCAGGCGGACGTCAGCCTGAACGAGCCGCTGGGCGCCGATCACGACGGCAATACCGTCTCCTTTGCCGACTTGCTGGGCACCCCGCCAGACCTGGTGGAGGAAGAGGTCCGCCGCCGGATTACGCTGAGCAAGGTCAAAAAAGCGCTGCCTTCCCTGCCCGAGCGGGAACGCACCGTACTCACGCTGCGCTACGGCCTACGGGACGGCGTGGTGCATCCCCAGCATGAGATCGCGGAGCTTCTGGGCATATCGCGCTCCTATGTATCCCGCGTTGAAAAGCACGGCATCGAGCTTTTGCGCGAGCAACTTACAAAGGCGACGTGAGCGCCGCGCGGCGCTTATGGCAAGCGCGGTTGCGGGAGAAGGCTTTCAAGGGGCCGGGCGCCGGATGACGCCGGGAGGCTCCGCCTCCCAGGCCCTCCGCCAAAGGGCTTCGCCCTTTGGAATCCCGTTATTGGGGCCGCGTTCGCGGCCCCAATGATTTGATGGGTTGACGGAGGGAAGCGGCAGCCCTGTGGGCTGTTCGCCAAAGGCGAAAGCGACCCGGAGGATATCAAGCGAAACGAGAACGACGCCCGGCAGGGCGGCGGGCGACGATTGAGCTTGCGGGGGACGGAGGGAAGCGTGGCCGCTGCGCGGCCTTGCGCGAAGCGCAAAGCGACCCGGAGGATATCAAGCG
>DBGEOK010000115.1:0-6777 GCA_048370855.1 Candidatus Limiplasma sp.
ATTCGGGGCAGCGCAACGCCGGCAGCGGAGTTGGAACGAATGTAGCCGACCTTCACGGCGGTTTTCAGCGCCATATGCAAAACACCGTGGATGTTTTTAACGGTTTTGGGTGAAAGGCCGTTCACTTCTCTGTGGAGGCGGTTGATGAACGACTGACAATCATGAGGTTGGATTTCACAAAGGCGCAGGGCGCCCATGCGGGGAAGAATGTACAGGCGGATATTGCTTCCATAGGTTTTGAGCGTTCCAGGCTTAACGCCTCCCGTGTATTCGGCCATCCATGTTTCAAGCCACCATTTCAGAGGGCGCTTTTCCGGCTCAATATAGGTTTTGTCGTCGACGGCAGCTGTAGCCGCGGTAAGCTTCTTTCTGACTTCGTCGACGGTCTTACCATAGACGGAACGCCTGTCAAGTTTGCCGGTGCCGGGGTCGCGGCCTATGGTAAAACGCGCCTCATAGGTGCCATCCTTGCGGCGTCGGATGTTCCCTGATCCATTGGCTGCGCGTCCGCGTGCCATGCTTATATCACCTCACAAAATAAACATAGGGGTGGGGGTAGGTGCGAAATCGCGTATTTCTGTACCAGAGCCTTCAAACCATTGTGGCATAAGGGCAAAAACGGTACAAGCAGTTTGTAACGGTTTGTACCGGCGGAGGAGAAAATACAGCTCTAACCCTTACGGAATAATGGTTTGCTGAAAAAATGAATTTTGTACCGTTTTTGTACCACTCAAATTATCAGATTATATCATTTTTACTGTTTTTTCGCTTAACACGTGCTACTATTCTTTTTGCCCACTTAAAACTACTTGTGAATTCTGCTTTTCTTTTTTTAATATATGCATTCGCCGATACGGCACCCAGTTCCACATAGGCTTCTACTATATGACTGAATTCCTCGGCCATATCAATGGCAGTTAGTCGAGCAAATGCAGAATAACCGGTTGGAACAATGCCTTTACCTTTGAGCTGTTGTAGTTCATCATCGCTGCAACTTGGTAATTCCTTGTGGTGCTTGTGAGCGATCATAATATCTATAAATTTTTCTCCCCAGTTGGGAGAAGCAAAAAAAGGAACCAAATAGTTTATCATCTCAAGAGAGCCACTTGCAACAAGCGAAAGAAGTTCTTGTTGGCTCATATCGTCATTATATTTTGAATCATTAAGAAAATCTTCAAGCAAATGCAAACCGTTCATACCTTTAAGTGTGCGCAACGAATCTATGCTTTCCTGCGACAAGCCTAGTTCTATATTGCTTTTAATATCTTCTTGTCGCTTGACTTCCGATATCCCTAACAACCAATCTGCGGAAACGCCACATTTGGTAGTGATTGCAATGATTGTTTCCGCATCAGGCAATCTGTCGCCAGCTTCATAGAAACCAATGGTTGCGCGAGATAGGCCTATAAAATCTGCAAATTCTTTTAGGCTCATCTCATGATCGATACGTAATTCAGATAATCGACGAGAAAAGAGCGGGAGCCGATTTCGCTTTTCCATTGCTACCTCCATAGCTACGATTGTAGCGAAAATATAAAATGTGCTGCACATGTTGACAATCCCATTTGTGTAGCGTATTATAATTATAACAGCTACAAATGTAGCCGTCAACAACAATTCTTTAAGGAGGTGCCAAGATGCGGAATCAAGATATTCGGCGAGCAGCTAAAGAAGCTAAAGTGCACTTATGGCAGATAGCAGAAGAATTAGGAATGCAAGATAGTAATTTCTCGCGCCGCCTCCGCCACGAGCTTTCGGCGGAGGAAAAAGCTCATATCCTTGCCATTATTCAAAGCCTTGCAAGGGGGGCGTAATAATGAAGGATATTCCCCTGTCGGAAAGACTGACAATATCCATTGCGGAATTTGCCAAGCTTTTGGGCGTGAGCGAGCCGCTTGCCGCCGAGATTACCCATCAGGCGGGCTTCCCGATCATTACACAGGGAAGGCGTCGTCTTATTATACGGCACGAACTTGAAAATTGGCTATCAAAACAAGTGGCAGGTGAAAATAATGCAGAAGCTTGACCTTCCCGCCCGCTTGGTGGAGCTTCCCCGCTGGGTATGCTGGCAAAAGCAGCCGAATGAGAAAGATCCAACCAAACCGCGCAAGGTACCCATGCGAGCGGACGGCGGAGGGAAAGCATCGTGTAATAGGCCCGCCACCTGGGGAACGTTTCAGCAGGCGCAGGCCACCCTTGCCCGAAAGAAGTATGACGGACTGGGCTTTATGTTGGGGGACGGTATATTCGGCGTCGATATCGACCATTGCATGAATAACGGGCAGCTTAATGAGCTGGCGCGGGACATCATGCGCCGCCTGCCGACCTATACAGAGGTAAGCCCCAGCGGGACAGGCCTCCATCTGCTGGCGCTGGGAACACTCCCGGACGGCAACCGGGGCCGCCGTAAAGGCGCGCTGGAAGTATACGCGGAAGGACGTTACTTCACCGTGACCGGGCAGAGCATTGGCGGGCATACCGCGCTTTGCGAAGGTACGGATATTGTGGCGGACATCATCCGGGAACACATGGAACGCCCTGCCCCAAAAGCAGCATCCACCTCTGTGGACATCCTCAAACTGGATGACGCAAAGCTGACTGATAAGATTCTAAAAAGCGCACAGGGTTCGGCGTTCTCCGCCCTTTGGATGGGCGACGCCTCCGCCCATGGCGGGGATGCTTCGGCGGCGGATATCGCCCTATGCAATATGCTGGCCTTCTGGACGGGCAAAGACGCGGTGCGCATGGACAACCTATTCAGGCAAAGCGGGTTGATGCGCCCAAAATGGGACGAGGTACACGGACGCGCCACCTACGGCGAAATCACCATAGAAAAGGCAATAGCGGATTGTAAAGAGGTTTATACCGGGAAGCGCCCACAGGCGCAACCTGCGGCGGAGGGCAGCCCATTCTATCCTTTCGAGCAGGCATACAACGCCGTTGAGGGCTTTACCTGCGAGCGGGGGCGCGTACTGGTTGAAAAGATTGTACAGGGCAGCGGCGAAATTGTCACCGTCCCCCTGTCTAACTTTGCGCCGCTTATTATGGAGGAGATCACCCGGGATGACGGCGGCGAGGCGCGCAAGGAATTGCGAATTGAGGCCATCGGCGAGACGGGCAAGCGCTTTTCATCCGCAACCGTCCCAGCGCGCGGCTTCGCCGGCATGGGCTGGGTAATTGAGCAGTTGGGCACCTCCGCCAACATCAGCGCAGGGCAGGCCAAAAAAGACCAGTTGCGCTATGCGATACAGGCCGCAAGCCGTCCAAAGTTGCGCACCATTTACAGCCATACAGGGTGGCGCGAGGTGGACGGGAAGCTGTGCTTCCTGTATAACGGCGGCGCTATCGGCGCGGATGGGCTGACCGTCGAAATGGAAGGCAATCTTGCGTCCTATTCCCTCGCCGGGGCAGAGGCTTCGCCGCTGGAGGCCGCCCGGGCCAGCATGGCATTTTTGGAGGTTGGCACGCTTCGCGTTACCGCGCCCCTGCTTTGCGCTATGTACCTTGCTCCGTTATGCCATTTTATGCGGGTAAGCGGATGTGCTCCGGCATTCATTCCCTTTGTAGCCGGGGCAACAGGCACGCGTAAAACGACGGCTTGCACGCTGGCGCTTTCTCATTATGGATTCTTTAACCCCAAGCAGCCTCCCGCGAGTTTTTCCGACACGGCCAACAACATCCGGCGCAAGGCGTTTCTGGTGAAGGATGCTCCTCTGCTGGTGGATGACTACCATCCGAACACGGACGCAAGGAACCGCGCCCGCATGTGCGAGGCGGCGCAACAGCTGGCGCGGGCATGGGGCGATCTGGCCGAGCGCGGACGGATGCAAAGCGATCTGACGATCAAGCAATCAGAACCGCCGCGCGGGCTGGGTATCATGAGCGGCGAGGATGTGCCGGACATCGGGGAAAGCGGGCTTGCGCGGTTCTATGTGATCGACGTTCATCAAGGTGATATACGACCGGGAAAGGCATTGACCGCCATGCAGGAGCAGGCGAGGCGCGGGATGCTTGCGCAGGCCATGCGCGGTTATATAGAAGCTTTGAGGCGGGACGCTGACGGCTTGCCGGATGTTCTGCGAGAGCGGTTTAAAGCATACAGGGCGAAGGCTACGCGGCAACTTGCGGGGGCGCACGGGCGAATCTGCGAGGCGGTAGCATGGCTTAGTGTCGGGCTTGACGCCATGCTGGGATATTGGCGGGAAGCGGGCGCGCTGGAGGACGGCGACGCACTACGGGCGCAAATTTCATCCGCTCTGATGGAGAATGCCAGGGAGCAGCAGCGGAACATGGGCGGAGAAAAGCCGGTCGAGCTGTTCATGAACGCCCTGCGGGAGCTGCGGGCAAGCGGGCAGGCGTATATCGGCGGCATGGATGAAATTCAGCCGGACGGGATTCTGCTGGGAGTTCAGGAGAGCGACAAGGTCTATTTGCTTCCACAGGTTGTTTACGGCGCCGTTTGCAAGCTGATGCGGGAGCAGGGCAGCGCATTCCCCATTGGCAAGGTTCAACTGTGGAAGCGCTTGAACGAACAGGGTTTATTGATAGCCCGGATAACGGACAAGGGCGAGGATTTGACGCCGCCAAAGCGTTTCAAGGGTGGACAGCAGCGCATGCTGTGTATGGAGGCGGCCACCGTGCGAGGGGAGGAAGTCCAGGAGGCGCTATTGTGAGCATTTTTGAACGGCGGGTCGCGGTTGATGGATGCACCTACAGCATATTGGACGCGCTGGCCATTGCGCAGGCGGTGAAGAAGGGCGAGGCACGGCTATTGGGCAAGGTGATCTTCCACCGGAAGGATATGACCGTAACCGTGCGCTGGGAGCCGGTGGGCGGGGAAGCCTCCGCCGCGCTGCTCCTGCGCCGGCGCGAACGCCTCATAGAAGCCTTGAAAGCCCGATTAAGGGCCATGGAAGAAAGCGAGTATTGGAACCTCACGGCGGAGGAATACGACCGGTTTTGCGCCCGCTATGGGCGGTATTGCAGACTGTTGGAAGGAGTGCGCGATGAACAGCAAGCGTAAGGGCAGCGCCGGAGAGCGCGAATTGTGCGCCATATTGGCGGAGGCGGGACTTGCCCACAGGAATGACCAACGGTATGTGGGCGGGGTGGATAACCCGGATATTTCGTTACAGGTAGGCGCAACGCCCTTCCATGTGGAGTGCAAGCGGGCCGAGCGGTTCAACGCCTATGCCGCCATGGAGCAGGCCGAACACGACGCGAACGGGCATGCCACGCCTGTGGTGATGCACCGGCGCAACCGCGCGCCCTGGCTTTGCGTGATGAAGCTGTCGGACTGGATAGGGATGGTAAAAAACAAGCCTGCGAAGGGAGAATAGTATGAGCGCAGATGATCGCATGATAGACGGAGAAGCTTATCTTTCCGAGCGCGGCATTGCGTTAATGGCTTACATGGCATGGAAGGATGAGCACACAGAACCCGGCAAGCGCTTCATGGAAGGATATTGCGAACTTCTTTGCAGCCGCGGCTATGGTTCGTCCGGATATCTTAATTTTTGGAACTGTCTATGATCGAGGATAAGCGAACGGGCGTAGAATGGATTAAAAAGACTTTTGAGCACTTACAGAAGACGGACATTGCTCAACTGGCAAAGCGAACGTTTGCCCCGCATTGAAAGTTACCTTCCTGATATCGGAGAGGTTTTCCAGGCAATCAAAAACACCCCCGCATCCGCAAGGGAATTCCGGTGAATCCATTATAGGGCAGGTGCGGGGAAAATGCAAAGGCTTGTGGATGAACGGGCATACCTCCAGGAACGACGACGGCGAATAATGGCAAGGGCGGACGTCTCAACCCCGAGGCTTGACGGAATGCCGCACGCCCGGCATACGGGCAGCGTGATCGAGGACAGTGTATGCGAAGCCTCCGCCGTGGACGCCAGAATAGCGGAGATCGACGAAGAGATCGGGGCGAGGCTAAAGCCGCTTGGATGGCCGCTGAGCGCGCTGGCGCGGCTGCGCTATCTGGAGGGGTATACCGTCAGGCAGGCGGCGGAGGCGCTTGGGTATTCCTACCCGTATGCTTCAAAACTACTGAAAGGATTTGAAGGACAGACTGACCAGGGCGGAACGCGAAACCACAATCAACTGGAATATGGAGCATGACATAGCCACCATTGACACAGCAGACCCCGCAACAATCCGAAAGCCGGACAGGCTGGCGGAGGAATCTCTGCACTGGTGTGGTTTCAGGCAACCGCGGTATATCCGCTTTGGTAAGCCGGCAAGCGAAGCCCGGAGAGAGGCAAGCCGCAGGACATGCGTTTTTTCCTCCGCAAATGCGCATATAAGCGGATGAAGATAGGCTGTGGGCGGTTTTGCCGGGGATTTGTTCATGATGTACTTTGAACGCACGAATAAAGGGGGCGGGCCGCATGGCTCGCCTCTTGGTTTTGGCTGCGACAAAATAGAGACAAAGGCGCGACAAAAACGGGCACGGTCCGGGCGTGGTAAACCTTAGCTTTTGAAAGGCCTTTGCATACTTCTTGCGAACCAAACCGAACCGAAAGTGAACCAAAAAAGCGCACCAAAACCACACCCAAAATACACCCAAATTGCACCGCCTTGGACAGACAAAACTCATACAAAATTCAGACAATTTCGGATGCAAAAAGCAGTAAACATCCCCCGGCGCAGCCGGGGGCTTTTCATATGCGGGCACAGCCCTAGAATACTAGCCGCGCCCTAACAGGCGCATATACGGTCTGCCTCATGCGTAAGTAGTATACCTACAGCCCGTGAACGGGCTACACCTGC
>DBGEOK010000116.1:0-2937 GCA_048370855.1 Candidatus Limiplasma sp.
CTTCGCGCTGTGCTGGCGGTCTTTGTTTGCGCCTACAATCGGTTTGGCGCTGCAAAGCTTAGCTATCGTTCCTCTCGTCCTTACGCCCTTGTTCCCTTTGCTCTTGTTGATTTCCTTTAACTGCGCCCTTGGACACTCCCCGAGGCTGCCCGCCCTTGCGTTTATCGGCGTGGTATGCTATGATAGATACCAGAAAAGCGCTGACGGCGCATTTTTTACAGCGTTAACTAAAACGTTTTAGTCCAAGACGGCAGGAGGGCGTTCCATGCGATACGGCTATTTTGACGAACAGGCCCGCGAATATGTCATCACCGACCCGAGAACCCCGGTCCCCTGGGCCAATTACCTGGGTTCTCCTGCATACGGCGCAATCGTCACCCAGAACGCCGGAGGATACAGCTTTGTCAAGTCCGGCGCGGCAGGCCGCATCCTGAGGTATACCTTCAACCAGTTTGACGAGCCCGGACGCTATCTTTATCTGCGGGATGAGGAAACCGGCGACTTTTGGTCCGCAAGCTGGCGGCCCGCCGCAAAGCCCCTGGACCGCTACCAGACCGAGTGCCGGCACGGAACGGCGTATACCAAATTCATCAGCACCTACGCGGACGTGGAGAGCCGGGCTCTGTACTATGTGCCGCTGGACGCGGAGCACGAGGTATGGGGGCTTACGGTGCGCAACCTGAGCGGCCGGCGGCGAACCCTTTCTGTCTTCGGCTACTGCGAGCTGACCACCGACGGCTTTTACGAGCAGGACCTGGTGAACCTCCAGTATTCGCAGTTTATTACCCGCACGGAGTTCAGCGACGATCATATCCTCCAGCGCGTCAATGAGTTCTGCGGCGCGGACGCCAACGGGGAAAATGGGCGGGAGCGCTTCTTTGGCCTTGCGGGCGCCCCGGTTTTAAGCTATACGGGCAGGCGGGAGCGCTTTTTGGGCGAACAGCGCTTCGACGCGCCGCAGGCCGTACAGGACGGCGCGCTGGATCATTCGCTCAACTATAACGGCAATCCGTGCGGCGCGCTCCAGGCCCGCGTCGTCCTTGAACCGGGCCAGAGCCGTACCCTCGCCTTCCTGCTGGGCCAAAAGGTCGAAGCCGACGCCCGGGCCCTGCTGGACGCCTACGCCGACCCCGGCCAAACTATACAGGCCGAGCTGGCCGCGCTGAAGGCTTACTGGCATGGAAAGCTTGCGAACCTGACCGTGCATACGCCGGACGAGCGTTTCAACGCGATGGTCAACACATGGAACGCCTTCCAGTGCTTCACCACCTTCGTGTGGAGCCGCGCCGCCTCCCTCACGTACTGCGGCCAGCGCAACGGATACGGCTACCGCGATACCGTCCAGGACATTCAGGGCATCCTTCATTTGGACCCGCAAATGGCCAAAGAGCGCCTCACCTTCATGCTTTCGGCGCAGGTTCACCATGGGGCGGGGCTTCCGCTGGTCAGGTACACGCACACACCGGGCCACGAGGACACGCCGGAGCAGGACAGCTACGTCAAGGAAACGGGGCATCCTCATTACCGGGCCGACGACGCGCTCTGGCTCTTTCCCACGGTATACAAGTATATCGCGGAAACGGGCGACCTCGCCTACCTGGATCAAATCGTTCCATTTGCCGACAAGGACGAGGGCACGGTGCTGGAGCACCTGCGCCGCGCCATTGCCTTCAGCGTGGGCCACTCAGGCGCGCACGGCCTGCCCGCGGGGCTGCACGCGGACTGGAACGACTGCCTCCGCCTGGGGGAGCGCGGGGAAAGCAGCTTTGTCGCGTTTCAACTGTACTACGCCCTTGAAATCATGGCGCGGCTGGCGCCGGAGGCCGAGCGCGCGACCTGGCGCGGCCGCGCGGAAGAGCTGCGCGCGCTGATTCAGCGCCACTTCTGGGAAGATGACCGCTTCCTGCGCGGCTTTGCCGAGGATGGGCAGGCCATCGGCAGCAAGCATAGCCCCGAGGCTTCCATCTGGCTGAATCCGCAAAGCTGGTCCGTTATCAGCGGCGCGGCCGAAGCCGGGCAGGCGCGGCGCGCCATGCGGACAGCCGGCGAGCTGCTGAACACGGAGCATGGGCTGGAGCTGATGGCGCCCTGCTACCGGTACCATGCCTTTGACGGCGCCAGGATGCTCCTGTTTAACCCGTCCACCAAGGAAAACGGCGGCATCTTCTGCCAGGCGCAGGGATGGGCCATTCTCGCCGAAGCGCTGCTGGGGCACGGCGACCAAGCCTTTCTTTACTTTGCGGAGAGCTGCCCCGCCTCTTACAACGACCGCGCGGAGCTGCGGGAAGCCGAACCCTACGTGCATACCCAGTTTATCGAGGGGCACGAATCGCCGCAGCCCGGCCGCGCGCACGTGCATTGGCTCACGGGCACGGCCAGCACCGTTATGGTAGGCTGCGTGGAGGGAATCCTAGGGCTCCGCCCCGAGCCGGAGGGGCTAAGAATCTGTCCCGCCATTCCGCGCCATTGGGAAGGCTTCAGCATGGAAAAGGTCTTTCGCGGCAAAAAGCTTCGCATCAAGGTTGAAAACGCCGAACACAGGGAGAGCGGCGCGCGATACATGCTGGTGAACGGATCGCCGGTTCCGGACGGCCTGATCCGCCCGGAGTCGTTATCCTCCGATAATGAAATCCTGGTCGTCATGTAACAAAACGGCGCGCGCCCTTTAGAATAAAAGCTCCAGGCGATTCACAACGGCTGCTTTTCCCGCGCCCCGCGGGCAACCAATGTGGTTTGGCAAAGCACAGTCATCAAAAGGGGCGAGAGCGCCGCTCCAACTCGCTGAACGGTAGCGGGAGTAAACATCCCCCGGCGCAGCCGGGGGCTTTTCATATGCGGGCACAGCCCTAGAATACTAGCCGCGCCCTAACAGGCGCATATACGGTCTGCCTCATGCGTAAGTAGTATACCTACAGCCCGTGAACGGGCTACACCTGC
>DBGEOK010000117.1:0-23671 GCA_048370855.1 Candidatus Limiplasma sp.
AACGAGAACCAAGCAAAGGAAACCAACCGAAACCCGACAACCAAAAGCCCGCCTCCAAACGGCATGTCGCGCCGCGTGGAGGCGGATTTTTGGATGCTTTTTGAAATGGGGCGAGCGGTCGGCGGTCCCGATGGGGCGGGATCGGGCCGGTCAGTCGCCCATGGCGACGCCCATGTTGCGCGCGGTAATCACCACGGGGTCGTCCTTGGGCACGGGCTTGGGCACGCCCGCAATGTCCTCGAGCTTGTTGTGGACGATGCGGTTGCCGCTCAAGGCGACGGTGACGCCGTATACCTCGTCGCGGATGAGCTGGGCGGCGTGCACGCCAAACTGCGTGGACAGCACGCGGTCATACGCGCTGGGGCTTCCTCCGCGCTGGATGTGGCCGGGCACCACGCTGCGGGCCTCCACCCCCACCATGTTTTCCAGCTCCGCCGCGATGCGCTTGCTGATGCAATCGTACGGCAGGGACGCGCGGTACGCTTCGCGCTCCTTCTTCTTCATCTTGGCTTCCTCCACGCTGAGCGCGCCCTCCGCGACGGCCAGGATGGAGAACGCCTTTTTGCTGTTGGCGCGGCTTTCCACCGCCTGCGCCACCTTTTTGATATCGTAAGGGATTTCCGGAAGCAGGATGACGTCCGCGCCCCCGGCCAGCCCGGCGTACAGCGTGAGCCAGCCGGCTTTATTGCCCATGATTTCGATGACCATGCAGCGGCCGTGGCTGGTGGCCGTGGTGTGGATGCGGTCGATCACCTCGGTTGCGATATCCACCGCCGTGTGGAAGCCGAAGGTGAAATCCGTTCCGTAAATATCGTTGTCGATGGTTTTGGGCAGGCCGATGACGTTGAGGCCCTCCTCGCTTAACAGGTTGGCGGTTTTGTGCGTGCCGTTGCCGCCCAGCGTTACCAGGCAGTCCAGCTTCAGGTCCTTATAGGTTTTTTTCATGGCGGCAACCTTGTCTACGCCCGTTTCGTCAATCACGCGCATGTTGCGGAACGGCTGGCGGCTGGTGCCCAGGATGGTTCCGCCGAGGGTGAGGATGCCGGAAAACTGCTTTTTGCTCATCTCCTGGTATTCGCCCTCGATCAGCCCGCCGTAGCCGTTGCGAATGCCGACGATTTCCGCGTCGAACAGCTCGTAGGCGGCGCGGGCCACGCCGCGGATGGCCGCGTTCAGGCCGGGACAATCCCCGCCGCTGGTTAAAATGCCGATTCTGCGCTTCATTTTCTTTTGCCTCCCTCGATATCGTAACCTATATTATATCACGCCGGGCCGGGCATTACAATCGTCTGGCCCCCAGCATTTGGAAAGCGGGCTTCGCGGGCGCGCGGGGAAGGCAGGATAGAAATTAGGCGAATATGGATTACTTTTCAAAGGCGTCAATATACTTTGCTCAGGAGGGATCAGCATGACACCCAAAATCAGTTTCTTTTACCTGCTTTCGTTTCTCGCCTCGGCCGTGGCGCTGGCCTACGCCGCGTACCTGGCCGCCTGGGTCAAGCGGCAAAAACGCGCAAACTCCAGGATTGAAAGCGTCGGGCAGCTTATCCGGGAAGGCGCGAACACCTTTCTTCGCAAGGAATACGTGGTGCTCGCACGCTTTGCGGGCGCGGCGGCTGCGGCGATTTTTACGCTGCTGCCAAAGCCCGTCTGGCAGGGAGACGTGCTCAATAACCTTTCGATGGCTGCTGCGTACCTGGCGGGCACGGTGATTTCCGCGCTGACGGGCAAGCTGGGCATCTATGTGGCGACCATGGCCAACACCAAGACGGCGGAGGCGTCCAAGGCCGGGATTAAGCCGGCGTTTTTGCTGGGCTTTCGCGGCGGCGCGGTGATGGGCCTGGGGGTGGTCAGCCTGAGCCTGCTGGGCGTGGCGGGCGTGCTGCTGCTGACCGGCAACACCACGGCCCTGCTCGGCTTCAGCTTTGGAGCGAGCAGCCTGGCCTTGTTTGCCAAGGCGGGCGGCGGCATTTTTACCAAGACGGCGGATATCAGCGCGGATTTGGTGGGAAAGGTGGAGCTGGGCATTCCCGAGGATGACCCGCGAAACCCCGCCGTGATTGCCGATAACGTGGGCGACAACGTGGGCGACGTGGCCGGCATGGGCGCGGATCTGTTTGATTCCAATGTGGCGGCGATGGCGGCGGCGCTTGTGATGGCGGTGGCGCTGGACGGCTCCGCGGGCGGCGTCAACACCATGACGGTATTTTGCTATGCGGCGCTGGGGCTTTTGGCGTCCGCCCTGGGGGTCGGCTTTGCCAAGATCGGAAAGCACGGAAGCCCCACCAAGGCGCTGAACGCCTCGACGTATATTACCACGGGCATTTTTGTGGGCCTGACCGCGCTCGCCACGGCGCTTTTTGACGGCTTCCGGTGGGAGATCTGGGGAGCGTCCGCGGTCGGGCTGCTGGTGGGCGTGGTGATCGGCGTCGCAACGGATTACTTTACGGACGACAGCAAGCCAATCGTCCGGTATGTGGCGCACGCGTCCCGTTCCGGCCCGGCCTTCACCATTCTATCCGGGGTTTCCTACGGCTTCCTATCCGCGCTGCCGGCCATGCTGGGCATCGCGGTTTCCGCGCTGGCGGCGTACAAGTTCTGCGAGGGGCTGGGAGCCGGGTATGAAATGTTCGGCATTTCCATGGCGGCGGTCGGCATGCTGTCCATTGTGGGCATGATTATCTCCAACGACGCCTACGGGCCGATTGTGGATAACGCCCGGGGCCTGGCCGAGATGGGGGGCCTGGGGGAGGAGCCCCTACGCGTGACCGACGAGCTGGACAGCGCCGGCAACACCGTTAAGGCCGTTACCAAGGGCTTTGCCATCGGCGCGGCCGGGCTGACGGTGATCAGCCTGCTGGGCGCGTACATCAGCGAGGTCAACGAGGCGGCGGCGCGGCTGGGACGGGAGCTGCTGACAGGCTTCAGCCTGACGGACCCGACGGTGTTTTTCGGCCTGCTCATTGGCACGGCGATCCCGGCTGTGTTTTCCGCCATGCTGATTTTGGGCGTGGACCGCAACGCCCAGCGCATGGTGGCCGAAATCAGGCGTCAATTCCGCGAGATTGCCGGGCTGAGGGAGGGCAAGGCCGGGGTGAAGCCGGATTATGGCCGCTGCATTGACATTGCGACGGACGGCGCTTTGCATGAGCTGATACCCGCCGGGCTCGGCGCGATTGTCGCCACGCTTGCCGTGGGGCTGATCGGCGGAGTGAACGCAATCGGCGGCTATTTGATGGGCAACATCCTGAGCGGGCTTTTGCTGGCGCTGTTTATGTCCAACGCGGGCGGGCTGTGGGATAACGCCAAAAAATATGTGGAATCCGGCCACGAGGGCGGGAAAGGCAGCGAGACGCACCGGGCCGCCGTGGTCGGCGATACGGTGGGCGACCCGTTTAAGGACACGGCGGGACCGTCCATCAACACGCAGATCACCGTGGTTTCGCTGGTCAGCTCGCTGATGGCCACATTGTTCTTGACGGCCTCGCTGTTCTAGGGGTATGATGGAACCAAACGGGGGGAAAACGGCCTCGAGCCGGTCCCGGTTGGGAGGGGACGCCAGATGGCGGGCAAGTGGACGGCGCTGGGGCCGGAGCTGCCGGCACAGCCGGTTGAGGACGGGGACCTTCAGGAGGCCGCAGAGGCGGCGCTTCGTGACGACGGGGATGTGGCGGGCATGCGCTTTACCCGGGGAAGGCTTGGGGAGCTGTCCGGCGCCACGCTGGAATTTTCCGGGTGCACGTTTGATCGCTGCGCCTTTGAGCCGCTCGCCGTCAAGCGCGTCAGCTTTGTGGACTGCGCGTTTGAGAAATGCGAGCTGAGCAACGGGCGGTTTTACAACGCGACCTTTCAGCGCGTCCGCTTTACAAGCTGCCGCATGACGGGCCTGGAGCTTGGCGGGGCGGCGCTGATGAACGCGGCGTTTGAGGATTGCATGCTGGATTACCTCTCCGTGGCGGATGCCAAGCTGGACCGCGCGGCGTTTGTCCGCTGCCCGATGCGGGAAAGCCTGTGGTCGGAGGTGAAGCTGGTCAAGGCCCGGTTTGAGGCGTGCGACCTGACCAGGGCCCAGTGGATGCGCACGCCCCTCAAAGGGATGGACATGACGACCTGCGAGCTGGCGGGCTGGACCATCGACCTGAACGACCTGCGGGGGCTTCGGGTGACGGCGACGCAGGCCGTTGCGCTCAGCGGGCTTTTGGGTATCGAGATTGCGGAAGCATAAAGACGGGGCCGGCATGCGCCTGAGGGCGCGCCGGCTCCAGTGCGTTTGGGGCCGCCGTCCGCGAGCCGGAAGGGGGAGAGGCCGTTTTGGGCCCGCCTCCGGGCCGCGCCTGTCCGACGGCGAAGGGCCGGCGGAATAGGGCTTGCATGGCAGCCGGCGGGGCGCTTCCGCTTGCCGGCGGAGCTTTTTTTAATTTCAGGCATTTGCGCGCACGGGAACCGCCAAAAAGGAATAAGATATTTTTGAGGCCCGGCGGGCCTTTGGCGGCGCGTCCCGCGGACGCGGGGGAAAACTTGGCCGCCTGGAACGCCGCGGCTGTCCGGGCCGCCGCGGGGCGAGAGCGGCCCGCGAACGCGTTGAGAGGGGCGGGCGTATGCGAGCGGTATGGCATAAGAGGCTGAGCAACCTGCTGTGCGTGAAAAGCATCGTTACCATCACCCTGACGGGGGTATTTGCCTATCAGGCCGTCTCGGGGCGAATCAGCGACCAGGACTTTCTGACCATTTTTTCTGTGGTCATCGCGTTTTATTTCGGCACGCAAAGCCAGCGGCTGAACGACAAGGTGGAAAAGGAGCCGGAGCCGGGCGGCCGGGAGGACGGCGGGAACGACGCGCAGACGAACCGGCCCGACCGGGTTTCCGACGGTTGAGCGGGGGAACCCGGCTTGGGGAAAGGCGGGCCCAGGAAAGACGGCGCGCGCGCCGGCAAGGCCGGGAAGGCGGCCTCCGGCCGGCGTGCCGGGTTGACGCGTCCGCTTGGCGGGACGCGAATCCCCGCCTGCGCAAAACGGCCCTGTCCCGGCGCGGCGCTTCGCGCCCCGCGAGCGGAACGGGCGTTGCCGGGGGCGACATGCGGCTGTGAAGCGGAAGCGAAGGCCGGCGGGGAGCGGCACGGGGAAAGCCGGGCTTCCGTATCGCCTCGTTATTCGGGAGCTTTGAGACACGCCGATTGCTTCAGGGCCGATTGACGGAAGGACAAAGAGGCTGGATGACCTCAGCCAACCTTCCCGCCCCGGGCGAAGGACGGGCCTTGGGCGCCCGCATGCCGACGCGATACGCGCCGGCCTTGCCGGGTTTCCATCGCCTGGCGCGGGGCCTGGGCGCGCCGAAGCGGGAGGCCGCGCCGAAGCCTTAGCCCCGGCGCGGCCTCAGACCGTTGATGAACCCGTTTTGGAGTGGCTTGGAGGGGCCGAGGCCCCTCCAAATGAAATCGGTTCGCTGGCGAAGCCAGCGGTGGGCAGCGCGCCCGTGCCAGCACGGGCGCGCTGTTATCGCCTTTGCTCGGGAGCTTGCGCCTCCGGTGCAAACATACCGGCAGTTCTTGTCGGAAAAGATCGTCGACAGGCGAGCTTCGTCCTAAGGCCGCGCCGAAGCCTTAGCCCCGGCGCGGCCTGACGGCTGACGCCTTTAGCAAGGAACAAGGGAACGGGAAAGCATTCCCCGCTCATCCGTTTTTCCCCGGGAACCCGAAATAGCGCTTCGCGTTTTCATAGCATACGCCGCGCACGATCTCGTCCAAAACCTCCCGGTCGTTGGGGAACAGCCCCGATTCCACCCACTCGCCCAGCAAACGGCAGAGGATGCGGCGGAAGTATTCGTGGCGGGGATAGCTTAAAAAGCTGCGGCTGTCCGTCAGCATGCCCACAAAGCCCGCCAGGTAGCCGAGGTTGGCCAGGCTGGTGAGCTGAGCGGTCATGCCCTGGAAATGGTCGTTAAACCACCAGGCGGAGCCGTGCTGCACCTTGCAAACGGCCTCGTCGTTCTGGAAGCAGCCGCACAGGCTGTCGATGGCCTCGTTGTCGTTGGGGTTCAGGCTGTACAGAACGGTCTTGGGCAGCTCCCCTTTGGCCTCGAGCGCGCCCAGGAACGCGGCTGTCTGCGAGGACGGGGCGAAGTTGTCGATGCAGTCAAAGCCTGTGTCCGGCCCCAGCCTGCCATAGGCGGAGGGGTTATTGTCGCGGCGGCAGCCGTAGTGGAGCTGCATGGTCCAGCCCATGGCGCGGTACTGCCGGGCCGCGAACAGCATGAAGGCCGTCTTGAAAACGGCCTGCTCCCTTTCGCTCACGGGCTCGCCGGCCAGACGCTTGGCGAAGATCGCCTCCACCTCCGGGTCGGCGGCGGGGGCGTACATCACGTAGGGGAGCGCGTGGTCGCTCAGGCGGCAGCCGTTTTCGGCAAAGTAGTTCATCCGCGCCCGGAGCGCGCGCTTGAGGGCGTCAAAGCCGGTGACGGCGACGCCGGAAGCCTCGGACAGCCGCGCCAGGTAATCCAGATAATCGGGCTTTTCCAGGTTCATCGCCTTGTCGGGCCGCCAGGCGGGCAGCACCGCCGTGCCAAAGGAGGCGTCCGCGGCCAGCAGCCGATGCCATTCCAGGGTGTCTACGGGGTCGTCTGTGGTGCAGATGGTTTCCACGTTGCACCGGGCGATCAGGCCGCGCACGCTGAAGCCCTCGCCGCGCAGCTTTTCGTTGCACAGACGCCATACCTCGTCGGCGGTATGGCGGTTGAGCGCGCCCTCGTATCCGAAAAAGCGGCGCAGCTCCAGATGGCTCCAGTGATACAGCGGATTGCCCGCGGCCTTGCCCAGCACCTCCGCCCATTTGAGGAATTTTTCGTAATCGTCCGCGCCGCCGGTGATCAATTCCTCCGGCACGCCCGCGCAGCGCATCAGCCGCCATTTGTAGTGGTCCCCGCCCAGCCAAACCTGCGTGAGGTTATCGTAGCGGAGGTCCTCGTAAATTTCCCGGGGGCTGATGTGGCAGTGATAGTCGATAATGGGGCATTTCGCGGCCACGTCGTGGTACAGGGCCCTCGCGGTGGGGGTGGAAAGCAGAAAATCCTTGTCCATAAAAGCTTGCATGCGCGTCTCTCCTTTGCGGTTGATATTTCTTACAGCGTGCTCCCCCGTTTGACGAGCTCGCCGGTAAAGACGGTTTGTTGGGGCGTTTCCCTTCCCTCCAGCACGCCGAGCATGGTGGCCGCGCAGTGGTCGCACAGGGCGGGCAGCTTGTTGTCCACGCTGCTCAGCTCCGGCTCGCAGCACAGGCAGAAGCTGGAGTTGTTGTAGCCGATGATGCTCAGCGCCTTGGGAATATCCAGCCTGACGACGCGCGCGTATTTCGCGGCGCCCACGCTGAGGATGTCCTCGGAGGTGAGCACGGCGTCGAAGCGGAGCCCCTGCCCGTGCAGGTCCAGCAGGTAATCCCGCACCTTGGGCACGCTCATCTTGTCGTCGCCAAAGTACCGGATCAGGCTTTCCTCTGCCGGCGCGCCCCGGCTTTCCAGGCCGTCGAGGTAGCCGGCAAGCTTTTTTTGCCCGCTGTCGTTCTTGCTGTGATAAAGGTACAGAACGCGCTTGCGCCCGGTATCCAACAGGTACTGCGTCGCCTCCATGGCGGCGCGCCGGTCGTCGCACAGCACGCAATAGACGTTTGCGCAGGCAAAGGAGCCGTTGAGCAGCACGATGGGCACGCTCCGCGCCGCGCGGCGGATATACCCGTTATCCTCGTCCCGGCTTTCGATGAAGGTAGAGCCCATCAGCACAATCCCGTCCACATGGCGCTCCATCAGGCGCTCCATGCCCTGCTCACGGGCCTGAAGCCCGCGCCCCGTGCAGCACAGCAGGCAGTCGTAACGGCGGCGGCGGAAGGCGAGCTCCAGGTGGGAAAGCGCCTGCGCCAAATAGGGATCGGCGGCGTTGGGGCAAAGCAGGCCGATGGTTTTCATGCTGTTGAGGCCCAGGCCCCGGGCAAAGGCGTTGGGCACATAGCCGCAGCCCTGGATGACCGACATCACCCGGTCGCGCGTTTCCCGGCTGACGTGCCGGCTGTCGTTGAGCACGCGCGACACCGTGGCGATGGAAACGCCGGCCTTTTTGGAGATATCATAGATATTCATGCTGCGAAACCCCTCTGCGGTTGTAAATGCTTACGTTTTGTTTCACGCTTTATTATACACGCCTTTCGGGCTTCGCGCAACCGTTATTTCCCGAAACGGCAGAGCTGAAGCGGGCTTGCGAAGAAAGCGGCCATGATGTGAAACCATTGACGAAAGCGGCGGAATGGCGTATGATAGCCCTATGGATATGTAACTATTTACACGAGGCGGGAGCCGCGCGCGCCCGCCGGAAAAAAACCGTTGGGGGGATTTTGAAAATGGAACGCCTGAACGCAAGGATGCAAAAGCCTAAGGAGCGGCCGATCCGGGTTATGCAATTTGGGGAAGGAAACTTTCTTCGCGCCTTTGTGGACTACATGCTGGACATCGCAAACGAAAAGAGCGGCTTCAACGGCGGGGTGGCGATTGTCAAGCCCATTCCGTTTGGCTCGCTGGACGCCTTGCGGGAGCAGGACTGCCTGTACACCGTGCTGCTGCGCGGCCTGAAGGACGGCGAGCCCACGGAGCAGGCGCGCCTGATTACCTGCGTGCGGGACGCGGTGGACGCCTACGCGGAATACGAGAGGTACGCGGCCTACGCAAAGCTGGAAAGCCTGCGCTTGATCGTCAGCAATACCACGGAGGCGGGCATTGCGCTGGACGAGAGCGACCGCTTCGACCTCTGCCCGCCCAACAGCTACCCGGGCAAGCTGTGCAAGTTCCTTTACGAGCGGGCGGAGGCGTTTGATTACGCCGAGGATAAGGGGCTGATTATGCTGCCCGTGGAGCTGATCGACGATAACGGCGCGGAGCTGAAGCGCTGCGTGAAGGCGCTGGCGAGGCGGTGGGAGCTCGGCGGCCGGTTTGAGCGGTGGCTGGACGAGGCCTGCGCGTTCGCCTCCACGCTGGTGGACCGCATTGTGACGGGATACCCCAAGGAGGAGGCCGAAGCCCTGTGGCAAAGGTTCGGCTATGAGGACCGCCTGCTGGTCGCCGGAGAGCCGTTCGCCCTGTGGGTCATTGAATGCGAAAGGGATCTTTCCGGGGAGCTGCCCCTGCCCGCGTGCGGCCTGCCCGTGATTTTGACGGACGACCAGAAGCCCTACAAGCAGCGCAAGGTGCGGATTTTGAACGGCGCGCATACCTCGTTCGTGCCCGCGGCGTTCCTGTGCGGGCATGACGACGTTTTATCCGCCATGAAAGACCCCGCGATTAAGGGCTTCATGCGACGCACGCTGTACGACGAGGTGATCCCGACCCTCTCGCTGCCACGGGAGGAGCTGCTCGCCTTTGCCGGGGCGGTGACGGAGCGCTTTGAAAACCCGTATATCAAGCACGCGCTGCTCTCCATCTGCCTCAACTGCGTTTCTAAATGGCGGGCGCGGTGCATGCCCAGCCTGCTTCGCTACGTGGAGCTGACGGGCGCGCTGCCCCCCCGCCTGACGTTCTCGCTCGCGGCGCTGATGGCCCTGTACCATGGCGGCGTATACCAAAACGGCGCGCTGGAATGCAGCCGGGACGGCGAGCCCTACACGCTGAGGGACGAGGATGGCGTGCTGCGCTTTTTTGCTCAGAGCGCGGGCATGGACGCCGAGGAGCTGACGAACGCGTTCCTGTGCAACGAGGCATTCTTCGGGCGGGATTTGACCAAGGTAAACGGCCTGGCGGAGAGCGTGTCCGACAGCCTGCGGGACGTGCTCGCCAGGGGCATGCGCGCCGCCATGGCCGAAAGGTTTGGTGGCTGAGCATGCGAGAGGTGCTGAGGATTCGTCCGGAGGACACGGTAGGCGTCGCGCTTAGGCCGCTGGACGCGGGCGCGCGCGTCAGCTTGGAGGGAGCGGAGCTGGTTACGCGGGACGATATTCCCGCCGGGCATAAGGTGGCGCTGAAAAACATCGCGGCGGGGGAAAAGGCGATCAAATACGGGTTCCCGATCGGGCAGGCCACGCGCGATATCCCGGCGGGCGGGCATGTGCACGTGCATAACCTCAAAACCCTGCTCTCCGGCGAGCTGGCCTACGAGTACCGCCCGGCCGCGCGGCCGCTTACGCCGCTGGCTCCCGCGTCGTTTCCCGGCTATCCGCGCGCGGACGGCCGCGTGGGCGTGCGCAACGAGCTGTGGATTCTGCCGACCGTCGGGTGCGTCAACGATGTGGCGCGGGCGCTGGAAAGGCGGGCGCAGGCGCTCGTGGGCGGCGGGGTGGAGGGCGTGTACGCTTTCCCGCACCCCTACGGCTGTTCCCAGATGGGCGAGGACCAGGAAAACACGCGAAAGATCCTGGCCGCCCTGGCGGCGCATCCCAACGCGGGCGGCGTGCTGGTGCTGGGCCTCGGCTGCGAAAACAGCGGCGTGGAGGAGATCCGCGCGCGCATGGACAGGCGCGCGCAGGGCCGCGCGCGTTTTTTGGTCTGCCAGCAGGTGGAGGACGAGCTGGAGGCGGGCATGGCGCTGCTAAGGGAGCTGGCCGGAGCGATGAAAAACGACCGCCGCGCGCCCTGCTCCGCCGCCAAGCTGACGGTGGGCCTGAAATGCGGGGGCTCGGACGGCTTCAGCGGGATTACGGCCAACCCCGTGATAGGCGGTTTTTCGGACCTGCTGATCGCCCAGGGCGGCTCCGCCCTTTTGACGGAGGTGCCGGAGATGTTCGGGGCGGAAACCCTTTTGATGGGACGCTGCGAAACGCGGGAGACCTTTGAAAAGACCGTCGCCCTGATTAACGGCTTCAAACGGTATTTTGAGGAGCATGGCCAGGCCGTTTATGAAAACCCCTCGCCGGGCAACAAGGCGGGGGGCATCAGCACGCTGGAGGACAAGGCGCTCGGCTGCACGCAAAAAAGCGGTTCCGCTCCCGTGAAGGATGTGTTACAATATGGACAGCGGCTGACGACCGCGGGGCTGAACCTGCTTTGCGCGCCGGGCAACGATTTGGTGGCCGCCACGGCGCTGGCGGCGGCCGGCGCGCAGCTCGTGCTGTTTTCCACGGGGCGCGGCACGCCGTTCGCCTCTCCCGTGCCGACCGTGAAGATCGCCAGCAACACCGCCTTGGCGGAGCGCAAGCGCGCCTGGATCGACTTCAACGCCGGGGCGCTGCTCGAGGACGGGGACCTTGCGGGCCTCTCCCGCGCGCTGATGGAGCTCGTGCTGGCCGTCGCGGGCGGCCGCCCGGTCAGGAGTGAGCAAAACGGCTACCACGACATGGCGATTTTCAAGACGGGCGTAACCCTGTAAGAACGCTCAACGAACAAGGAGGATCAGAAGGATGGAACTACGTACCGCGGCAGGACCCAGGGATGTGAAGGCCTACGATACCGCGCGCCTTCGGGAGGAATTTTTGATCGACGGCCTATTTCAGCCGGATGAGGTCGTCATGGTGTACAGCCATATCGACCGGATCATCACCGGGGGCGCCGTTCCCGCGACCAAGGCGCTCACCCTGGACGCGGGGGACGAGCTGCGCGCCGAGTATTTCCTCCAGCGGCGGGAGCTGGGCGTCATCAACATCGGCGGCGAGGGAACCGTCACCGTGGACGGCAAGGCGTATCCCCTGCGCTATAAGGACGGCCTGTACGCCGGCATGGGATCGAGGGAAATCCGTCTGGAGAGCAAGGACGCCGCCCACCCCGCGAAGTTTTACTTTCATTCCGCGCCGGCGCACAGGTCCTGCCCGACGGTCGCCATCCGGCCCGAGGACTGCGTGAAGGTGGAGCTGGGAACCATGGAGGAGAGCAACCACCGCACCATCTGCAAGTATATCCTGCCCGGACAGGTGGAGAGCTGCCAGCTTGTGATGGGCATGACCACCCTCAAGCCCGGCAGCGTATGGAATACCATGCCGTGCCACACGCACGACCGCCGTATGGAGGTTTACCTGTATTTCGAGCTTCCGGAGGACGCGATCGTGATGCATTACATGGGCGAGCCCACCGAGACGCGGCATATTGTGCTGCGCAACGAGCAGGCGGTCATCAGCCCAAGCTGGTCCATTCATTCGGCCAGCGCGACGCGCGCCTACACCTTCATCTGGGGCATGGTGGGCGAAAACCAGGATTTTGACGATATGGATGCCGTGAAAATGACGGAGCTGCGCTGAAGCGCGCCCTTTTCAGCTCCGGGCGGAGCGCGCCGGCGGGAGGCTTACCCTCCGCCTCCGGGCGCGCTTCCTCCGGGGAGGGGAGGAATATCGATGCCGAAAGCCAGAGACGGGGAAGGACGGTCCGCATGCCATGCCTCCGCTGACGATGATGCTCAAGCCGGTTTCCGGACGGTGCGACCTGCGATGCCGGTACTGCTTTTACTGTGACGAGGCGAAGCTGAGAAGCGTGGGGGATTATGGCGTGATGACCCGCGCCACGCTGGAAAACGCCGTGCGCCGCGCGCTGGCCTACGCCGACGGCGTATGCCGCCTGATATTTCAGGGCGGAGAGCCTACGCTGGCGGGCGAGGCGTTCTACCGCGACCTGATGGACCTGGAAAGGCGCTACAACACGCGCGGCGTCCGGGTGGAGCACGCGATCCAGACCAACGCCTGCGCGCTCAACGACAGCCAGATCCGGCTTTTCAGGGACGCGGGGTTCCTCTTTGGGGTTTCGCTGGACGGGACGCGGGAAACGCACGACGCCTTTCGCCGCGACGCCGGGGGGCGGGGCACCTGGGAGCGGGCGAAGGCGGGGCTGGACAGAATCATCGCCCTGGGGGGCGAGGCGAACGTGCTGTGCGTGGTGACGCGCGCCGTCGCGGATAACGCCCGCGCCGTCTTTGAGGCGCTCGCGCCTTACGGGTACGTGCAGTTCATCCCCTGCCTGGACGGCCTGGACGGGGCGGAGGGGGAATACTCGCTGCCGCCGGAGGCCTACGGGCGCTTTTTGATTGAAACCTTCGCGCTGTACGAGCGGGAGCTGCGCTCGGGCCGCCCGGTATCGGTGCGGCGCTTTGACAATACCCTGCGGATGCTCAGGGGGGCGCCCCCCGAGGCGTGCGACATGAACGGCGCGTGCGGCCTGAGCTTTCTGCTGGAGGCGGACGGCAGCGTCTTTCCCTGCGATTTTTACGCCATGGAGCCGTACTGCCTGGGGAACGTCAACCAAAGCTCCTTCTTTCGCCTGGCGAAAAGCGCGGCGGGGGAGGCCTTCCGGCGGGAATCCGTTCCCAAGCCGGAGCCGTGCCGGGCGTGCGAATGGCGGTTCCTCTGCCGGGGCGGCTGCCGCCGCGAGCGTGTTGTGGCGCCGGGGGGAGCGCTTGGGAGGAGCAAGTGGTGCCTGAGCTACCGCATGTTTTATGAAAGCTGCTTTGACCGCCTGAAGCGCCTGGCGGAGGGGCGGGAATGAAGCGGGGCCGCCGTGCGTCAAGAGCGCCCGCGCCGCCGGGGCGCGCGGACGGGCGGGGGACAAGCGCGGCCATGCCCGGCGCGCGCGGGACGGAATAGCGCCCTTGCGGGCCCTGGGCGCAAAAGGGCCGTTGGAAAACAGGCGCGCAGGAATACGGCCCGCAACAGAAAACCCGCCTGCCGCATGGGCGGGCAAGGCGGACAATCCCATATTGGGCTTGTGATACGTCAAAGCGATGCGGGGCTGTTCGTCCTCTCCAAAATGAAATGGGCGGAAAAGCCGTTTTGGGGCTTTCCCGCCTCAGCGTGAAGCTCGCCAGCGGCGATCTTTTCCGCCAAAACACGTTTCCCCGACCGCGCCAGCGGCGCGGTCGGGGAAACGCGCAAGGCTTCCGAATCCACCGCACCTGTCGCTGGATTCGGAATGCAGCTCGGAGGGCTGCGGCCCTCCGAACCTCCCAAATGAGTTTTTCGACGGCCTGTGCTTTGTTACAAACGACAAAGCATGATATACTCTTCCTCGTTTTCATCCACAATGACAAACCCTGTTTTTTGATACATTTTTACGGCGTCGTTTGCTTTTTGTACGGCAAGCGACGCTTGCCGATACCCTCTGTTCTTGAGAATACGGAGCATTTCTTTCATTAAGGCAGTCCCGATTCCCTTTCCCCGATATTCTTGATACAGGGATATCGCAAAGGACGGCGTGTCATTGTCTATATGTCCGTAATCGTTCATGATGCGCACCCAAACGGCGCCGACAGCCTTTTGATCCACCTCTGCGACCAAAGCGATATCGTCTTTTTTTCTTCCCGAAATCGGCGATATAGATTTGCAGCTCCGGCCGATTGATAATGGATTTGGGCGGCGCGGGCGCTCCCTTTGGCAAAGATGGCCTCGTACAAAAAATCTTGGAGCAGACCGTCTTCTCCCTCTGATAGGACTCTGATTTGATAGTCCATCATGGCCTCCTTAAAGCCGCGCGCTGTTTGAGCGTCGGCCCACGCTCCACGCGCGGGTCTTTCAGGCGTTCCTGTATGGTGAAAGCCACGCCGCCCATCCCTGACGGGGCGGCTGCGCGTCCTGCCGGACGATGTGAGCATAGGCGCTTGCCCTGCTTGCCACGATTCAAGAACGGCAAAAGAGGAAGCACGCCTTTTGCCAATCAGGCGCGCTTAGGGTAGCCCGATGAATGGAATTTTTTAATGAAGCACATCAAACATATTTCGAACGGAATCGCTCTCAGTGATTGGTCTAATGACCTTTGCAGGGGCGCCTGCAGCGAATGAATCAGCCGGAATATCCCTTGTAACGACACTTCCCGCTCCGATGACGCAGTTGTTTCCGATTGTAACGCCCGGACACACAACCACGTTAGCACCAAACCAGCAATCGTTTCCGATCGTCACAGGCTTGGCGTAACAAAGAAAACGCTCTATACCGTCACTGCAAACCATGCCTCTTCGCTCCTCTGCAAGCATAGGATGCATCGGTGTAACGATGGTCACATTTGGGCCGAAGCTGTTGTTGTCCCCAATGGCGACAAGAGCATCGTCCTGCACCGTAAAGTTGAAGTTCATAAAGCAATTCATACCAATTTTTGTGTGAATACCATAATGGAAACGAATCGGCCCCAGCATAAAGGTACCCTCGCCGATTTCCGCCAATAGTTCTGCAAGGATATGTTTGCGCTTTTCGCTCTCCTCTTCGAAGGATAGGCTGTATTCTTGACTCAGCCTGTGCGCCTTGAGTTTCTTCTTCACCAATTCAGGTTCTTCCGACGCAAAGAGCATTCCTTTGAAAATTCGTTCTTCTTCCTTCACTTTCTGCTACCTCCGTTTTGTGTTGCTTTCTTTAATAATCAATGCAAATTGATGAACGGTCAGTTCATCTCTCTGACAAATTTTCATTTGTCGAGTACGCCTTTTATGCCAAAGTGAACGAATCCAACACCAGCTTGCCTATTCTAATATGAGCGTGTGGAAATGTCAAACAGCTCATTTCGTTTCATTATTTTATGCTGCTGCTCATGATGCTGTTTGTGTACTTGGGCGCCATTCGGGCGTCGTTTTGCCCTTTACAGGATTGTATTCTACATAGCAGAAACGCTCATTTCATGGGCTTTTCCGGCTGGGAACGGATTTTACCACCGCCGAATATTTTCTACTTTTGATTCGGTTTTCTCTTGAGGTTCAGCAGACGCATTAAATCGTCAAACAAAGAGGAATCGACCGGCTCAAACATCACCCATTTTCCGTCATGGTAGGTCCGGGCCTCATCATAAATCTTCTGAACCTCCTTTGAGTAGCTTTCTCGATCCGCTTCAAATTTTACCCGTTCCTCTTTTCCAAAGATCACCATAAAGCCCACACAGTTTTTTCTTGCATACAACGAGCATAAGGTCTTTCCGCCCCTGCGGTATTTGTATTCATACGTCCATGCCTTGCCGCCGTGATTCCAGAGACGTTCCATATCGTATTTTTCGTCAATGGCGGCGCGTAATTTTGTCCAGACTTCAAATAAAGGCCGGCCGACCAAAGCCGTCATTTCTTCCGCGTCAGGTATCTTATCAAGCATCATGGCGCCCCTTTCAAAAATCCAAATTGTCGTTTTGTATTTTAATTCTATCACAGTTTCAAAAGCGTGAAACGCGCGTTCATGGAAGCCGCCGGCCCGTTCCGGGCCGGCCGGATTTCCGGATGCCCCGACGCCTGGGACGGCGGATCTTATGACGGCAAGCGGCGTGTGGCGGAATGGATGATTACCGCCATAGCCGCCACATGCGAAGCCCAGGCATGACATGGAAACGCTGACGGGTGGAATGCCGCCCGTTTAGAGCGTTATCCTGTAGCGTCCCTTGGAAGCGGGACGCTGCCGCGCCGCGGACATTTTTTTTCCCGCCGCGGGGGCGAGGCGCGTTAGCTTTCCGTGGGTTCCCCGTGCCGGATGACGGGCGCTCGCTCGCCCGCCCGGACCATCTCCGCGCACAGCAGCCGGCCCAGCTCCTCGCGCAGCGGCCGCGTGCCGGGGTCGGCGGCGAGGTTGTTCAGCTCGAAGGGGTCACGCCTCAAATCATAGAGGAAATCGTCGGCATATTCGTCGCTGTCCGGGTACCGAAAGCCGTCCTTGCCGGGCGCGTAGACGCTGTACAGGTATTCGGGCGTGCGCACGCAGCGGCCCACCCGGCTTTCGCTGATCTGTGCGAACACCACGTTCCGCCGCCCTTCCAGCCCCCCGTCGGCCACAGACTGCAAATCCTCCCCCACCATCCGTTCGCCGGCGTCGACGCCTGCCATCGCCAGCAGGGTTTTGGGCAGGCTGGCCGTGCTGACCAGCTCCCGCACGCGCCTGCCGCCCCGCCAGCCCGGGCCGGCCACGACCAGCGGGACGTGGAGGCACGCGGAATGGCAGGAGCGCTTGTAGTCGTCTCCGCCGTTTAAGTGCGCGTCCCGGTTCCGCGTGTGAAAATGCGAGCCGTGGTCCGAGGCGTAGACCAGGACGGTGTTTTCGTACAGCCCTTTTTCCTTCAGCTTTTGCACGACGCGGCCCAGGTTGTCGTCCAGGCTGCGGCACGCGCCCAGATAATCGGGGTATTCCTCCGCCGCGTTCCCGCCCAGCGCGGCCAAATCCCCGGGAAGCTCAAACCCGCCGAAGCGCTCGCGCGAGCCCTCCGGGCCCTCGTAATGGCCCCGGTCGTTTTGATGATGCGGCTCTATATGGCTGACCGTCAGAAAAAAAGGAGCGCGGCCATCCTGCCGGTCCAGGTATTCCAGCGCGAAATCGGTCACGGCGTCCACCCGGTAGCCGGAAAAATCATGACGGCGCATATCCTCGTCATACACATAGCCGCCGTAGCCATGCGAGGTGAACTCCAGCACGTCCGCCGCGCGCCAGAAGCCGCGGTAGCCGCCGCGCCGCTCGGGGGGCACGGGCGCGGTGCGGTAATCCGCGCCTTCCTCGCTGGCCAGGTGCCACTTTCCGACATAACCGGTATCGTACCCGGCCTCGGTAAAATAATCCGCCAGCGTTTTGACGTTGGAGGGCAGCGCGACGTGGTTTATATAGCACCCGGTCCGCGTGGGATACAGGCCCGTTTGGAACAGCGCGCGGCAGGGGCCGCACACCGGCTGCGGGGTGTACGCCTCCTCAAACAGCACGCCCTCGCGCGCCAGGCCGTCCAGCACGGGGGAAACGTTCAGCTTTTGCCCGTAACAGCCCAGCGTGTCCCAGCGCTGCTGGTCGGAGAAATAAAAAAGGATATTGGGCCTTTGCATGGGGGGAACCTCCTTTTGGTTTTTGCCGCGCGCGGCGGGCGGCCGCACAGCGCTATCATACCCAATCCCGGGCCCAATGTAAAGGGATTGACCGGACGAGGGGCCCTTTGCGGCGAGAGGGCCGAAAGCCGCGAAAGCATGCCGTACACTCATTTTGGTTGCTGCTTGAGCAACCACGCTAAATCTAATAGCAACCTTGCTTATTTCCACACGTATCCAAATACGTTACAATAAATACTAGGAAGCGGCATCCCATGCCGCAATTGAGACGGGAGGTTATCATATGAAGAGAATGCTCAGTATCCTGCTGGTGCTTGTGCTGGCGTGCGCATGCGTGCCCGCGGTGGCGGAATCCGCCCAGACGCTGAAGGTCGCCGTGTTTGAAGGCGGCTATGGCGCCGACTACTGGCTGGAGGTCGCCAAGCTGTTTGAGGCGGCGAACCCCGGCGTAACGGTAGAAGTGACGCACAACCCCGAAATCGGCGATATCGTCCGCCCGCAGATCCTGGCCGGCGACGCGCCTGATTTTATCTACCTGGCTTCCTCCAACAAGAGCGGCCTGGCGCAGGCCCTGATTAAGGACAAGGCGCTGGCGGATCTTACCGACGTGTTTACCGACGAGCTGAAGGCCAAAATCCTTCCCGGCTTCCTGGACGCCAAGCTCTGCCAGCCGTATGGCGACGGCAAGATTTACCTGGCCCCGATGTTCTACTCGCCCACGGGCCTGTGGTACAACAAGAATTACTTTGAGACCAACAAGATCGACGTGCCCGTGACTTGGGACGATTTCTTCGCCCTGAAGGACAAGGTGACCGACCGCTCGGTGTTTACCTACCAGGGCTCTCATCCCGGCTACCTGGAAGCCCTCATCATCCCCGCCATTGCCTCCGCGGCGGGCGCCGACGTGATGGACGGCTGCTTCAGCTATGACGTAAACGCCTGGAAGAACGAAGTGGTGGTTCAGACGCTCAGCAATATCGCCAAGATCGGCACGGACGGCTTGCTCCTGCCCGGCACCCAGGCCATGCAGTTCAGCGAGGCGCAGTCCGAGTTTGTGCTCGGCAAGGCCGCGTTTTGCACCAACGGCACCTGGTTTGAGGGCGAAATGGCCGACGCGCCCAAGGAAGACGGCTTCGAGTGGGGCTTCTGCGCCGCGCCCGCGATGAGCGCCGAGAGCGACAAGTACGTGTTTACCACCTGCGAGGAAATGTACATCCCCGCGTCCGCCAAGAATATCGACCTGGCCAAGAAGTTCCTGGCCTTCCAGTACAGCGACGAGGCCGTCGCCCTGTGCGCCGAGCTGGCGAAGGGGATTCCTCCGGTAGTGGGCGCGGCGGAGGTGCTCAAGGCTTCCGTCTCCGGCGCTACATACGAAGCGATGGCGATCTACGATAAGGGCTACAAGCCTTATATCGGCGGCTTCTCCCCGGTGGAGGACACCTCCATCATCCCCAAGGACGAGTTCTATGGCAAGGCCGGCGCGGCCATGTCCGGCGAGCTGTCCGGCGAGGAGTGGGCCAACCTGATGGTGACCGTATCCGAGGATTTGGTCAACAAGATGGTGAAGTAATCGCGTGGGAAGCGTTCGGAGGGCCGAGGCCCTCCGAACGCGTTTCGCCTGAAGGGACGTTGGGAGGCTCCGCCTCCCAAGCCCACCGCCTAAGGGCTTCGCCCTTAGGAATCCCGTTTTTGGGCCGCGTTCGCGGCCCAAGGATGGGTCAAGGGCGAAGCCCTTGTCGGGGTTTTAGGGGTGAAACCCCTAACGTCCCCTTTTCCGCCCTGCGGCCCCGGTCCCGCAAGCGCGGGAGAAAGTCCGTTTCGTCGGAAAAGATCGCCTGAAGGCGAGCTTTTTCGACGCCCTGGAGGGACGGCGCGGAGCCGCCCCTCATCTTTCATCTTTCAAAAAAATCAAAATTGGATAACGGGGAGGATTGACCATGGATCAGGCTGCTTTGCTAAAGCGCGGCGCTTCCGGGGACCAGCCGGCCCTCAGCAGGCGCGCGACCAAGAGGAAACGGGCGGGCTTTATCCTTGTGTGCCTGTTGCCCGCGCTTCTTTTGTATTGTAACTTTATGGTTCGTCCGGCCATTTCAATGCTGTCGACCTCCTTTTTTAAATGGAGCGGGCTTTCGCCCAACAAAACGTTTGTCGGCTGGAAAAACTACGACATGCTGATACACGACGCCAAGTTCTGGCAGGCGTTTGGCAACACGCTGTACCTGATGGTGGCGGTTACGGTGATTACCCTTGCGCTGTCGCTGTTCTTTGCCGCGGCCCTGAGCCGCACGCGCCTTCGGGAAAAGAATTTTTACCGCGTTGTGTACTTCTTTCCCAACGTGCTGTCCATCGTGGTCATCGGCACGCTGTTTAAGAACATTTACTCCACCAACAACGGCATCCTCAACGCCACGCTGCGCGCGGTGGGGCTTGGGCAATGGGCCCACGGCTGGCTGGGAGAGGCGCAGACGGTGCTGCCGGCCATTGCCGTGGCGATGGTATGGCAGGCGGTCGGATACTATATGGTGATTTATATGGCCGGCATGGACGGCATTGATGAAAGCATCTACGAGGCCGCCGGCATCGACGGCGCGGGAAAGGTCCGCCAGTTCTTCTCCCTGACCATTCCGTTGATTTGGGAGACGATCCGCGTTACGCTGGTGTTTTTTGTGGTATCCACCATCAACATGAGCTTCCTGTTTGTAACCACCATGACCATGGGGGAGCCGGACGGCGCCTCGGAGGTCGCGCTGTCCTACATGTATAAGCAGGGCTTTACCAACGCGAATTTTGGCTACGGCATGACGGTGGCGACGGTCATTTTCCTGTTTGCGTTCATCCTGTCGTCCATCAGCAACGCCCTGACCAAACGCAAGGAACTGTGAGGAGGGAGCCGTTATGATGAACAGAATCAAACCCCGTCGCTTCCAGGCCGGCTCGTGGGCGCTCCGGATTGTGCTGATGATTTTTGCGCTGCTGGTGATCCTGCCGATCCTGTGGGCGATTTACAGCTCCTTCAAGACCAATACGGAATACCTGACCAACGCGTGGGCGCTGCCTTCCACGCTGCATTGGCAGAACTATGAAAGCGCCATTGTCAAGGCCAATATGGGCAGCTACTTTATCACCTCCATCTGGGTGACGGCGCTTTCGCTGGTCATCCTCACGGTGGTGACGGTTCCCTGCTCGTACGTGCTGTCGCGCTTCCAATTTAAGCTCAACAAGCTGATTACCACGTTCATCATGGCGGGGCTGTTCATCAACGCCAACTATCTGGTGGTGCCGATTTTTCTTCAGCTCAAAAACGGTTTTTTGAACAACCGCCTGGTGCTGTGCGTGGTATACGCCGGCTCCACGCTGCCGTTTTATATCTACCTGCTCTCCAGCTTCCTGGGAAGCATTCCCAAGGATTATGAGGAGGCCGCGACCATCGACGGCTGCGGCTATTGGCGCACGATGCTGAGCGTGATTGTGCCGATGGCCAAGCCCGGGCTGATTACGGTTTTGATGTTTGGCTTTATGTCGTACTGGAACGAATATATGCTGTCGCTGACGCTGATTACCGACCCCATGCGCCGCACGCTTCCCGTCGGGCTTAAAAACCTAATGGAAATTCAGAAATACGCGACGGACTGGGGCGCCATGTTCGCGGGCCTTGTGCTGGTGATGGTGCCTACGATGGTGTTTTACGCCTGCGTGCAGAAAAAGCTGACGTCGGGTATCGCCATGGGCGGCATCAAGGGCTGAGAGATGATTCACATAAGGAGGATTGGCTGTGCAACGGAGAGGACGCGTCACCATCCCCACGGACGTGGATGTCGTGGATCAGACGCTGAAGCTGATGGAACGCTGGGGCGCGGACGCCCTGAGGGACTGTGACGGCACGGATTTTCCCAAGGCGCTGCGCGATACGGGCGCGAAGGTATACGCCACCTACTACACCACGCGCAAGGATAACGAGTGGGCCAGGAAAAACCCGGACGAGGTGCAGCAGTGCTACCTGATGACGGGCTTCCATACGGCGGGGGAGGGAGAGCTGCGCATACCGCTGATGCAAGGCGTTTCGCCGGAGCTGATGCTGGTGAACACCCGGGACGACATCCGCCGCTGGTGGGAGGTAATCGACCGCACGGAGGGGTTGCCGCTGCCGGCGGACGCGTGGCGCTACGACGAGTCGGACGGCTGCGTGGCGATTGCGCGCCCCAAGGCGTACCACGAATACACGGTCAGCTTCCTGGCCTACCTGATCTGGGACCCGGTGCACATGTACAATGCCGTGGTCAACGGCTGGAAGGACTTTGAGCACCAGATCACCTTTGACGTGCGGCAGCCCAAGACCCGGGCGTTTTCCATGAAGCGCCTGCGCGCCTTTCTGGAGGAGCATCCCTATGTCGGCGTGGTGCGCTATACCACGTTCTTCCATCAGTTCACGCTGGTGTTCGACGAGCTGAAGCGCGAGAAATACGTGGATTGGTACGGCTATTCCGCGTCGGTGTCGCCTTATATCCTGGAGCGGTTCGAGCGCGAGGCGGGATATCCCTTCAGGCCGGAGTACATCATCGACCAGGGGTATTACAACAACCAATACCGCGTGCCCAGCAAGGAATTTCTGGATTTCCAGGCGTTCCAGCGCCGCGAGGTGGCCAAGCTGGCCCGCGAGATGGTAGACATTACCCATGAATACGGCAAGGAAGCCATGATGTTTCTGGGCGATCACTGGATCGGCACGGAGCCCTTCATGCCGGATTTTGCCTCCATCGGCCTGGACGCCGTGGTCGGCAGCGTGGGCAACGGCGCCACCTTGCGCCTGATTAGCGATATCCCGGGCGTATCCTATACGGAGGGCCGCTTTCTGCCTTACTTTTTCCCCGATGTGTTCCACGAGGGCGGCGATCCCGTGCGCGAGGCGCGGGAAAACTGGGTGACCGCGCGGCGCGCCATGCTGCGCAAGCCTATCGACCGGATCGGCTACGGCGGTTACCTGAAGCTGGCATGCCAATTTCCGGAGTTTCTGGACTATCTGGAAAGCGTATGCGACGAGTTTCGCCTGCTGTACGACAACATCAAGGGCGCTACGCCGTACTGCCTCAAAACCGTGGCGGTGCTCAACTGCTGGGGGAAGATGCGCGCCTGGGGCTGCCATATGGTGCACCACGCGCTGTACCAAAAGCAGAATTACAGCTACGCCGGCGTCATCGAGGCGCTCAGCGGCGCGCCGCTTGACGTGCGCTTTCTCAGCTTTGAGGAAATCAAGGCCGATCCCGGCTGCTTACAGGACGTGGACGTGCTGATCAACGTCGGCGACGGCGACACGGCCCACACCGGCGGCGCATGGTGGGAGGACGCGGAGGTATCCTCCGCGGTCAGGCGCTTCGTGCATGAGGGCGGCGGCTTGATCGGCGTGGGCGAGCCGTCCGGCCACCAGTATCAGGGGCGGTACATTCAACTGGCCCCGGTGCTGGGCGTGGAAAAGGAGACGGGCTTGACCCTGAATTACGATAAGTACAACTGGGAGGAGCACCCCGGCCACTTCATCCTGGCGGACGCGCCGGACGGCCCGGACTTCGGGGAGGGCAAGAAAAGCATGTACGCCCTGGAGGGTGCGGAGGTGCTGTGCCAGCGCGACCGGGAGGTGCAGATGGCCGTAAACGCCTATGGCGCGGGGCGCGGGGTATACCTAAGCGGCCTGCCGTACAGCTTCCAAAACGCGCGGGTGCTGTACCGCAGCGTGCTGTGGGCCGCGCGCGCCGAAAACGAGCTTCACCGGTGGTACAGCGCGAACGTGAACGTGGATGTGCACGCCTACGTGAAAAACGGGAAATACTGCGTCGTCAACAACACCTACGAGCCCCAGGATACGACGGTCTACCGAGGGGACGGCTCCAGCTTCCCGCTGAGCCTGGAGGCGAACGAAATCCGGTGGTTTGAGATTTGAAGGAAGGAACGGGGGGAGGGGACGCGGGGGGGGGCCCCCCC
>DBGEOK010000118.1:0-41209 GCA_048370855.1 Candidatus Limiplasma sp.
TTAGAGTTAGCATTGGGGCCACGATTGCGGCCCCAAAACGGGATTCCAAAGGGCAAAGCCGTTTGGCGTAGGGTTTGGGAGGCGGAGCCTTCCATCGTCCTTTATCGCTGGCTTTGGCTATTTTAGTTAAGCGTCTCCGGCGTTGTCGGCGGACGCCTCCAAGGGTTCCTGAGCGTCCGCCGGGGCGAAGCGGGGCACGGTTATGCCGCCGCGCGTCATCGGCTCGTCCCACATAGCGGCGGGACGGACCCAAACGCCCCCGTCGCCGTAGAGCTGGCGGTAGACCACCATCCGCTCCAGCGTTTCGCTATGGGTAGCCACGCAGAGCAGCTCGTACAGGTTGCCTTTGAAATGCCGGTAAACGCCGGGCGTAAGGCCGCTCACGCGCGCGACCTCTTCCACTGAAGGTAATCTTCAAAGCCGCCCTCATAGTCCAGGCAGCCCTCCGCGCCGAGCGGGAACTCGATAATCCGGTTGGCGATTTCGTCAATGAACTGATGGTCGTGCGAGGCGAAGAACAGGTTGCCGGGGTACGCCTGTAAACCGCCGGACAGCGCGGTGATGCTCTCTAGATCCAGGTGGTCGGTCGGCTGGTCCAGCAAAAGGGCGTTGGCCTTGCTCATCATCAGGCGCGAGAGCATGCACCGCACCTTTTCCCCGCCGGAAAGCACCTTGGCGGGCTTGTACACGTCGTCCCCGCTGAAGAGCATGCGCCCCAGAAAGCCGCGCAGATAGGTTTCAGTGGTATCAAAGGAGAACTGGCGCAGCCACTCGATCAGCGTGCCGTCAAAATCCTCGAAAAACCGCGTGTTGTCCTTGGGAAAATAGCTTTGGCTGATGGTGACGCCCCAGCGGAAGCCGCCCTCGTCGGGGTTCAGCTCGCCCACCAGAATGCGGAACAGCGCGGTCGCGCCCGCCTCGTTGTCGCCCACAAAGGCGATTTTGTCGCCCTTTTTGACCGTGAAGCTGACGTTGTGGAGCACCTGCACGCCGTCGATGGTCTTGGATAGGTTTTCCACAGTTAAAATATCCTTGCCGGCCTCGCGCTCCGGCTCGAAGCCTACAAAGGGGTACTTGCGGCTGGAGGCCGGCATCTGCTCCACTTGAATGCTGTCCAGAACCTTTTTGCGGCTGGTGGCCTGCCGGCTCTTGGATTTGTTGGCGGAGAAGCGGCGGATGAACTCCTGCAGGTCCTTGATCTTTTCCTCGCGCTTCTTGTTCTGGTTGCGCAAAAGCTGCTGCATCAAGGCGCTGGATTCATACCAGAAATCGTAATTGCCCGCGTACATTTTGCACGTTTCATGATCCACGTCCACGATGTTGGTGCACACGGCGTTGAGGAAATGCCGGTCATGGCTGACCACAATGACGATGGCGTCGCAGTCCACCAGAAAATCCTCCAGCCATTCGGTGCTTTCCACATCCAGGCCGTTGGTCGGCTCGTCCAGCAGAATGATGTTAGGATGGCCAAACAGCGCTTGGGCCAGCAGAACCTTTACCTTCTGGCGGCCGTCCAGCGATTCCATCCGCGAGGCGTGAAGCTCGGTCGGCACGCCGATGCCCGTCAAAAGCTGCGCGGCCTCGGTTTCCGCGTCCCAGCCGTTCATTTCGGCAAATTCGCCCTCCAGCTCGGCCGCCCGCTCGCCGTCGGCGTCGGAAAAGTCCGCCTTGGCGTATAGGGCGTCCTTCTCCCGCATAATGTCATACAGCCGGCGGTTGCCCATGATGACGGTATCCATCACGGTAAAGTCATCGTATTTAAAATGATCCTGCTCCAGCACGCTCATGCGGTCGCCCTTCTGAATGGAAACCGTGCCCGCGGTGGGCGGAAGCTCGCCGGAGATGATGCGAAGGAGCGTCGATTTTCCCGCGCCATTGGCGCCGATAATTCCATAACAATGCCCGGGCTGAAAAATCAGGTCCACGTGCTTGTACAGCAGGTCGCCCGCAAATTGGAGGCTGACGTCGGTAACGGTTAACATGGCTTTCCCCTTATTCCTCAAATTGGCACGCCGAACCGGCGTACCGCCGGGCGCGCGCAAAACAGCGTACCATGTTTCGGTGGATTTGTCAAAACAACGGCAGGCCGCGGCGCGTCAGGCATGCTTTTTGCGGCGGCCGTGCAGCAGCAGCGCGGCGCAAAGGACGGCCGCGGCGCACAGCGCGAGCCACAGGCCCGGGGCCGCGCCGTCGCCGGTTTGAGGCGCGGCTGCAGCGACCGTCACCGTGCCGATGACGGTAGGCGGCACGGGGTCGTAATTCAGCGTCTCCGACCAGGAGAGCAGCAGGTCGTAAGCTCCGGGCTTCAGCCGGTTAAGCTCGGCCGCGGGAAGGACGGCGCTTGAGGAGGTCGTGGTATTGGGCAAAACGACCGCTTTTTGATAGCCCCCCAGGGAAAGGGCGGCCGTCAGGGGCGCGTCGACGCCGCCCGCGAACGCCAGGGCAACCGTGAGATCGCCCCACTCGCCCGCCCGGCCCGTAAAATCATTTTGCGCCAAACGCTGTGGCAGGGCCGTAAAAACCGACAGCCTTGCCGCTTTGCTCAAGGTGCTTGCGCCGGTCTGATCCGTCGCCCGGCAGCGAAAAAGCGTGCGATCCCATGTCCTGGTAGCTGGGACGGGGAGACGGCTGCCCGACGGGTTGGGGGAGACGGGCGCGAGGGAGCCGGAGGCGGCGGGGGACCAATGATTTCCGTCGTCCTCGGAATATTCCCACTCAAAGGTATACGGAAGGACCCCGCCGGAGGCCGTGACAAGGAAGGAGGCCTCCCCGCCCAGAGGGCAGTCGGCGTCGGCCGGGCCGGTAACGGCGGGTCCGGCGGCGCCCGCCGGAAGGGCGGGCAGCAGCAGCGCCAGGCATAAAAGTGCCGGGAGAAGCCTTTGTAACAGGCGTTTCGGTTGCCGGGTATTCGCGATGGGCGCTTGGAAGCCGTTTGCGTTGCGGTCTGCGTTCAAGGTGGTAATCCTCCTTTGTATCTTACGGGGCGAGCGGCGCGGGCGTCCGCTCCCGCTCATGCGCCAGGATCTGGTCGTTAAGCTGGTTGATGTTTCCGCAGCCCAAAGTGAGCACCAGGTCGCCGGGCTGCCAATGGGCGCGGAGGTAACGCTCGGCATCGTCGAAGGCGGGGGTATGGACGGCGTTCACGCCATGCTCCCGCATGCCCGCGACGATCTGCTCGGCCTTGATGTCCCCGGGGTCCTTCTCGCGCGCGGCGTAGATGTTTGTAACCAGCGTAATGTCCGCGTCCGCGGTGCAGGTCAGGTAATCGTTGAACAACCGCTTGACGCGGCTGTACGTATGCGGCTGCATGACGGCCCACAGGCGGTTGTGCGGCTGGAGCTTCGCCACGGAAAGGATGTTGCGCATCTCCGCCGGGTTATGGCCGTAATCGTGGTAGAGCTTGACGCCGTCGATAGTGGCGGTCAGCTCGAAACGGCGGCGCGCCCCGGCAAAGCCGCTCAAGGCACGGCAGGCCGCGGGCATATCCGCGCCCTGGGTATGCGCGCATCCCAGCGCCGCCAGGGCGTTGAGCACATGGAAAAAGCCCGCCACCTTCAGCGAAACATGCCCCAGGCGCTCGCCCCTGAAATCAAGGTCAAAGTCGGCGCGGCCGGTTTCGTCGTAGGTCAGGTTCGCGGGCGTATAGTCGTTATGGGCCTCAAACCCAAAGGTATATCGCTCGCAGGCGAGCGATGAAAACAGCTCCGTCACGCGCGGGTCGTCCCCGTTGCCGATGGCGACGCCGTCCTCCGGCAGCAGCGCGAGGAACCGGCCGAACGTCTCCTGGATATGGTTGATATCGCGGTAAAAGTCCAGATGATCGGCGTCGATGTTGAGCACGACGGCTACCGTGGGTCTAAGGTGCAGGAAGCTGGCGTTAAACTCGCACGCTTCGGCCAGGAATATGCCGCTTTTGCCGATGCGCGTACTGCCGCCGATAAAATCCAGCGACCCGCCGATGTGGATGGAGGGGTCCATTCCGCAGGCCATCAGCACCTGGGAGAGCATGGCCGTGGTGGAGGTTTTGCCGTGCGCGCCGCATACGCCGATTGCGGTTTGAAAGCCCTCCATAAGCTGCCCCAGCAGCGTGGCGCGCTCAATGTTGGGGATGCCCAGCCGCTCAACCTCCACGCGCTCGGGGTTATCCGGCAGAATGGCGATGGTGTAGACCGCCAGGTCCGCCCCGTGAACGTTTTCGGCTTTGTGGCCGATGGTTACGGGAATGCCCAGCTCCTCGCGCAGACGTCGCGTAGTATAGGTTTCCAGGTTGTCGGAGCCTGTTACCAGGTATCCTTTTTCCAAAAGCATCTGCGCAAGGCCGCTCATGCTGGAGCCACCGATGCCGATCATATGGATATGCTTGCCTTCATAATCCCGGATGTGTGGGGTCGTCATCCATTCACCCGCTTCCATGGTGGTTCGCGCACGGCGCGAGGGTTTCCGCATGTGGATCGACGCGGTTTAAACCAAGGGTATTATACGCCGGCAAAGTGCGTTTAATCAATAGGCGGGACGCTTTTTCGGCGTAAAAGCGGCAAATTGGGATGAAAAAAGGGACGGCTCCGGCCTGAGGCCGCGTTTCGTCCCTGGCATATCCGGCATGCGTCGTTGCCGGGCAGGCTCCGGTCGAGCCGCGAACGTCCCGTTTGGAGAGAGAGCGACCGGCGGAGCCGGCCCGCCGACGTTCGCCCGGGCTCGCGGCGCGCGAGCCTATAACGGTCGCGGTCACTCCTCCGCCAAAAAATCGCGCACCAGCCTCCGATTTTGGTCCAGGTTGGCGACCAGCACCATCATGCCGTTGATGGTCTCGTCGCTGAAGGTGCCGTCAAAGGGCACGCGCGTGCTGCGCATCCGCAGGTCCGCCGCGTTCATCATCAGCGGCAGCAGCCTGTTGACGTCCTCCAGCCGGATGTCGGTCTCCACACGGTACAGGTTGGCGGCCGCCAGCTTGGCCAGCGCGACGAAGTCGAGCTGCGTAAGCTGCTTGAGCACGCCCAGCAGCACCAAATGCTGGCGGGAGGTACGCTGAAAATCGCTGTCGATCTTGCGGATGCGGCTGAAGCTAAGCGCCTGCTTGCCCGTCAGGTGCTGCAAACCGGATTCCTTCAACAGGCCGTCCGACTCCCCCATGCCGTTTTTCTGGTTGTAGAATTTGAGAATGGAGTTGAGCTGAACCAGCTCCTTTTCGGACACCTCCACGTCCACCCCGCCGATCTGGTCGATCAGCTCCGCCATGAGCGAGAAGTTGACCGCGAGCGTGCGGTCAACGCGCACGCCGAAGCTTTTTTCCAGCGTTTTCCTGAGCAGCTCGGCGCCGCCGTAAAAGTAGGCGGCGTTCAGGCGGGTCTTGCCATGTCCGGGAACGCTTACGTACAGGTCCCGCAAAAAGGATACCAGCTTGATATCGCCCGTCTCCGGGGTGATTTGCGCAAGAATCATCGCGTCGCTGCGGCCGGCGTCCTCGGGCTGATAGGTATCCACGCCGATCAACAGCAGGTTGAACGGGGCGTTCTCCGGGGCGCCCTCGGCGGTTGCCGCGCCCAGCGGCGTCAGCAGCGCGAGCAGGGCCAGCAGTAAGGCGCTCGCGCGCCGGGAAAAGTGCGTCATAGGGGGGAGTCCTCCTTTGATGATTTCCCCATAGTAACGCGCGCGGGCCGCCGTTTGTTGCAACAGGAGATATCAGGAATAGTCGGTGTCGAACTGTACCACCAGCCGGTAGCGCGGGTCAAGGGAGCGCGCGTAGGCCGAAAGGGACTTGAGCAGCTCCTCGCGCGCCTTGTAGCCGGCGGGCAGCACGCAGTCAAAGATCAGATTGATATGATCCTGGCCCGGCACCATGCGAAAATCGTGCAGGGAAAGGCAGGGATCGGTGTTCTGCAGGAACTCCGCCATCAGCCGGTGGACGCGGTTGACGTTTTCGTCGTCGGTGACGATGGGGTCCATATGGATGCAGATGGCCATATGCATTTGTTCCCCGATCTCCCGCTCCGCGTTGTCGATGACCTCGTGAATGGCGACGATATCGGACTTCGCGCTTACCTCGGCATGCACGGAGGCAATGCACCGCCCCGGCCCATAGTCGTGGAGCACGAGGTCGTGGACGCCCAGGATGCCCTCATAGCCCAGCAGCAGCTCTCGGATGCGACGGATTTTTTCCGGGTCGGGCTTGCCGCCCAGCAGGCTGTCGATGGTATCCCGGCATACGTCCACGCCCGTCTTGAGCACGAACAGCGCCACGAGGATTCCCATGTACCCGTCGATGCTGACGCCCAGGGCGTAATGGAGCAAAACGCTGGCCAGCACGGCCCCGGTCGCCAGCACGTCGCTCAGGCTGTCCTTGGAGGCGGCCAGGAGGGCGGCGTTTCGGATGCGCGTGCCCAGCTTTCGATAAAACGCGAAAAGCCAGAGCTTGGCAAGCTCCGACAGCGCCAGGATGCCGACGACCAGCCACGATACCGTGAGCGCCTCGGGACGGAAAACGGCGGCGACGCCGTCCCTCAGCAGCCCCAGGCCCATGACCACGATCAGAGCTCCCACGGCAAGGGAACCGATATATTCCATGCGGCCGTGTCCAAAGGGATGCTCGTGATCCGTGGGCTTTTTCGCAACCCGAACGCTGATGAGCGTGACAATGCTCCCCGCCGCGTCGGACAGGTTATTGGCCGCGTCCGCCGTGATGGCCAGCGAACCGCTCAGCAGCCCCATCAGGAACTTGGCGGCCGCCAGCAGCAGATTGAGCGCGACGCCGGTGCAGGACGCCAGCGTGCCGTAGGAGGCCCGGACCTCGGGGTCCTCCACGTTGTCCTGGTTGGGAACGAACCTGCGCACCAGCCACGCGGTCATGGACACCGCCTCCTTCGTTACTATGGCTGTTCTATGTGGCAATGTTTGACCATTATACCAAAAACCGCCCCGTTCCACAAGCGGAGCGGGGCGGGGGAGCAGGCGTTTGCTTACGCCTTTTTGGGCTTCAGCTTTTTCTGATCCTTCCGGGACAGCTTGTGCTCCTCGAGGAAGGCCCATACATAGCCGTTAATGAGGTTGGCGCTGTATACGCCCGCCAGGATACCGATGATAATCGGCAGGCTGAACTCACGGATGGTATCCACGCCCATGACATAGAGGGTGACGATGGTGACAAGCGTGGTCAGCGTGGTATTGATGGTGCGGCCGAGGCTTTCCTTGACGGAGATGCCGACCACCGCCTCGCGCTTCAGGCTGGCATAGGCGGGTTTTTGATTGTTTTCACGGATGCGGTCGAAGATGACGATGGTGTTGTTGATGGAGTAGCCGACGATGGTGAGCATCGCGGCGATGAACGACGAGTTCATCTGGATGATGCTGCGCAGGATGACCATGAAGCTAATCATGATGAGCACGTCGTGCAGAAGGCCAATCACAGCCGCCAGGCCCGAGTTGAAGTCGAACCGGAAGGCGATATAGACCAGCATCAGCACGGCGGCGATCACCACGCTGAAGATCGCGTTGCGCACAAGCGCCGCGCCGGCGACGGGCCCCACATAGCCGACGGTCGCGGTTTCCGTATCCATGTCGGGATATTTTTGCAGGAGCTCCGCTTCCAGCGCGGACTGAAGGCTTTGAATTTCAGCCTCGTCGCTTAGCTGCGCGATGCGGATTTGAAGCGACTGTCCGTTTTCGCCGGAGGTAGAAATTTTATACTCGCCGATGCCCTGCGCCCGAAGCGCGCTTTCCACGTCGGCTTGGTCGAAGGCCTGGTTCATGTTATACTGAATGTTCAAGCCGCCCGCAAAGTCAATGCCGTAGTTGATGCCGTAGCCGAAAAGCGACAGGACGAGCGCCACAAGCATGATGGCGGCCGAAACGCACAGGCAGACGCGGGAGCGATTTTGGATTTTCATATCAGTTCGCCTCCCCTTGGATGGTTTCGTCCTTCGGGGCCAGCTTGCCGGCCACGAAGAGGCGGGGGTTATGGAAGATGCGTACAAAGCGCGTCAGCAGGAAGCGCGTGACCAGGATGGCCGAGAGCATACTGGTGATGACGCCCAGCAGCAGCGTGGTGGCAAAGCCCTGCACCGAGCCCGTGCCGAAGAACAGCAGCACCACGGCGGCGATGATGGTGGTCACGTTGGCGTCCAGCACGGCGCTCATAGCATTTTTGAAACCGATGCGGACCGCGTGGATCATCGGACGCCCCTGCCGTACCTCCTCCTTCACGCGTTCAAAGATGACGACGTTGGCATCCACGGCCATGCCGATGCCCAGGATAATGCCCGCGATACCGGGCAGCGTGAGCTGGATGCCGGGGACGATTGCGATGAACAGGAACAATAGAATGATGTAGATGCAAAGCGCCCAGTCGGCCACCAGGCCGCACATGCGGTAGCGCACCAGCATGATGACCATGACGATCAGGATGCCGACGATGGCGGCCAGCACGCTGGTGCCCAGCGCGTCGATGCCAAGCGTGGCGGAAATGGTATCCAGCTTGTCCTGGCGCAGGTCAAGAGGCAGCGCGCCGCTTTGAAGCTGAAGGGCGATGGTTTCCGCGCGCTCCTCGGAGAAGGAGCCGGTCACCAGCACTTGGCCGCCGTAGATAGCCTCGTTCACGGTAGGGCTCATCAGCGTCTCGCCGTCGAGCTGGATGGTAATGGTTTTGCCGATGGAGGCGGCGGTCATGTCCCCGAATAGCTGCGCGCCCTCGCTGGTCAGCGTAAAGCTGATCGCGGGCTTGTAGGTCTTGGGGTCCGTCGTGCGCAGCGCGGTTTGCAAATGGCGGCCTTCCATAAACACGTTGCCCTCGGCGTCAAGGAACTCGAGCTTGGCGGGGGAGCCGATCAGGTCCAGCACGGCGGCGGGATCGGTTACGTCCGGAATTTCCACGCGGATGCCGGAAGCGCCCAGCTTGCTGACGGTCGCCTCGGGATAGCCCTTTTCCGTCAGGCGCTTGGTGATGACGCCCATGGTGGAGTCCAGCAGCGTGTCAAAGTGGAAGCCCTCCTCGCGCATTTCCTCGCTCATGGTGGCTTCATATTCCACATATACGCCGCCTTTCAGGTCCAGGCCCAGGGCGATGGACTGCGGCCAGCTCTCCACATTGGTGGTGGGGAGCCAGGGCAGCAGCTTGTAAAGCCCGCGGCTGTCCAGCCACGCGCCGTTGAGGCCGAGGTAGCCTACAACGATGGTAAGAATCATAGCCACGCTCAGAGCGATAATCGCGGCGGTCTTTTTGCTCATTTTCACGCGGCGGCGATTGTTGACTTTCATAATCCGTCAACCATCCTTCCGTTTATCATGTTTTTTGATAGGGATTGTTCCTTGCGATACTGCCGTCGCCGGGCTTCAGCCGCCCGCGACCTCCTGGCGGAACACCTGATAAAAGCTGTCTTCATAACGCTTTGCGCAAACGACGCGGCCGTTGGCGTCGCGGCAGATAAGCGCGGGCAGGCACAGCGCCGCCAACGACAACGCCGCCAGCGGAAGCACGCGCGCAATGTGGGCCTTCGGCGCGACGGCGGCGTCCTGTCCCGGAAGCGCCAAGGGTAAAAACTGCGCCTGGAGCTGGGAAGGGGCCGGGGCTCCGTCCCCAGCCGCGCCCTCGGGGGCGGAGGAAACCACCAGGGCGCTCAGCAGCAGCAGAAAAAAAGCCGCCGCCGCCGCAACCAGCAGCACTTTGCCGACGCGCATGGCCGTCCGCCTCCCTTCCCGATATACGCAATCTTTGTGAAACTTGCACAGCTATTATAACGGCGCAAGGGCCTTCCGTCAAGGGCGGCGTGCCGGAAGATGCGGCCTACCGCTGAGCGGCGTTCTCAGCCTGACGACAAACCCTTTTGGGAGGATGGGCGTAAGCGGGAGGGGACGTTGGGAGGCGCCGCCTCCCAAGCCCTCCGCCCAAGGGCTTCGCCCTTAGGAATCCCTTTATAGGGGCCGCGTTCGCGGCCCAAAGATGGGTCAAGGTGGCCGTCCTGTGGCGCTGCATATGAGCGGCAGTCCTGTTTTCGCCGTACACAGCGTCCGGACGGCAATTTCGGACTGGCGACATTTTCAAAGGCCCTCGTCGGGAAAGCCCGCCCACATGCGTTTTTTTTCCAAAGCCTGAACGGGCGCAGTCCTTTTTTGAACACGAAGAGGCCAGCGTTCTTGTAAACGCCAGCCTCAGACTATTGACAAACCCATTTTGGAGTGGTTTGGAGGGGCCGAGGCCCCTCCAAATGAAATCGTATCGCCTGGCTGACCTGCGGTCGGCAATTGATCCGGTGCTTTTGATGTGCGCAGCACCCAGGCGGGCGGGGAGTTTGCGGCTTTGCCGCAAACACTTCCAACGGTCCTCGGCGGAAAAGATCGCCGAAAGGCGAGCTTTTTCGACGCCCTGAGGCCGGCGTTCTTGTAAACGCCAGCCTCAACCGCGACTAACGCCCGTTTCCGTTATTCAAAAGTAAAGGCCGCCACAATGCCGCCGTCGTTATCCAGGCTTGCCTGATACGACGCCGCGCCCGAAAGCGTCGGAAACGAAAAGCTCTGCTCCCCAAGGTCGTTCGCCACGCGCAGCACGGCATATTTCAGCACGCCGTTTTTATAAACCCGCACATAGTCGTGCTCCTTTAAAAAATCCACATACTCTTCCAGGCAGAAATCCATGACGCGCATCACGGCCGCGTGGGCGCGGCCCACATACCGGTATAGGTTCATCTGGATTTCCACCCCGGTACGTCCGCTCTTATCGCTCCACGGGTCGCTTGGATTAGCGCCGGTCGGAAACCGGGGAACCACGCCATATTCCCAGCCATGCTCCGAGACCCACCGGCCCTGCTCCGTCTCCATAAACGCTTCCGTCACCGGGTCGGCGGCATTGTATAAATCCAGCCGGAAGGCCAGGCCCGATTGATATTCGCTGGTTCCGGGTACCATGACCAGCTTTTCAACCTGGCCGGTCAGCTCGTCGCCGTCGTACCGGTCGCTGAGCTTCTGCCGCATGCTTTGGTACAGCTCCGTTTGATACGCCATGGTGCGGTACCCCTCCCGCACGATATAATCTCCATAACCCTCTCCCAGCGTTTCCGCCTCCCCAAGCAGGAGGGAGAGCGCCTCGAGGGCTTCCGGGAACAGGCGCACATGCTCGTCCTGAGCCTGTATGCCGGCTTGCTCCACGCCGACCAGGTCCGCGTCCGAAAAGTCGGACGGCAAGGGATGCTGCCGATTGACGAGCAGCAAGCCGCCCCGCAGTAGCTCCGGCCGGCGCATGGTGGTCCAGCCCGCGTCCGCCAGGCTGTCAACGTCGCTTAAATCGTCAATTCTCCACACCACGCCGTCGATTTCGCATTCCTCGATGACGGGCGCGGACGCTTCCGCCCTTGCCTGGAGGCAGAAACATGCCGCGCACGCCACGGTCAGCCACAGGACGGCCTGGAACGGCAAACGGCATAAGCTGCGGCGGCGCCGGCTTTTCCGGTTCTGCGATGGTTTCATGCTTTCCCCTCCCTACCTGTTTAACAGGAATCGGAGCCGAAGAGCTGGCGCGCCCTTCGGCCTGTCGCAATTATTTTGAATGTCGCATTATCTTCCAATTTCAGACGCGAGCTGGATGTAGTTGGCGTTTGCCCACCCGTCATGCCCGTTGTAAAGCCAGTAATAATCCACCCGCTTTATCAAGCCGTTATGGGGCGTCTTGCCAGGGCGATAAGCGTTTCACGCTTTGTAAGACAAACCAATGGCAACATCCCCCTCCGTGGCCGAATGCGTGTTGGATTCTATATTCACTTTAATAGAAATTCTAATTTTTGTCAAGAATACGTCCTTTTAGACAGAAATCAATGATATTATCAATCTGCGGGTTCAATTGTTTCGTTACAGAATCCTCCTCATTGATTGTTACAATTTCGATTGGAGCCGCGGCGTTCATCGTTCGTCCGCAAAAATGGCAAATCGGGTAAGAATAAAGCCAAACGCTTTCCTTTTGTGCGCGGCTGTGCTATAATAAAGAAAAATTTGAAATGGAACAGGAGGCTTTTATCATGACGGAACCCAATGCCGCGGCCACCCCCAAAAAGAGCAATTCCCTTCTCGTAATCCTTTGCGCGGTGCTCGTTGCCGCGGTCGTACTGGCGATTGTCGGCTTTGTGGGCAAGGATAACGCGCTCCGGGAAAATCAGGACCTGCATTTGCAGGTTGACGAGCTGAACGCGGGCATGGCGGAGGCCGTGGCCAAGGCGGATACGGCGGCCTCCGAGCTGCTGACGGCAAACTCGGCGCTGGAAAACGCCCGGAACGATCTGGAGGCGTCCCAGACCGAGCTGGAGGCGGCAAAGAAGTCCATCACGGAGCTGGAGACCGCCAACGAGGAACTGAAAGCGTCCAACACGGAGCTGACAACCGCGAACGCCGCTCTGGAAACCTCCAATGGCGAGCTGGCGGCCGCCAAGGCGGATCTGGAAACAAAGCTGGGCGACGCGGAGAAAGCCAAGGCCGACGCCGAAAGCAAGCTTTCCACGCTTCAAAGCGATTATGACACCCTGAAGGCGTCCTCCGATCAAAACGCGAAGGACCTTGCGGCGTCAAAAACCGCGATCGATACCGCGGCCACAGAGAAGGAAGAGCTTCAAAAGCAGGTGGACGAACTGACCAAGGAGCTGGAAAACGCCACCAAGAGCCGGACCGTCACCACGCCGTAAGCGGGAGTGTTTATCGCCGGGCGGGAAGCGTCTTGCTCGCGCCGTTTGGAAAGCCTGTCTCCCGGTATGCCGGTCGCGTCATATACACAGCGGGAAGCCAACGCGCATGCGTGCGCCGGCTTCCCGTTGTGTTTGCCAGCCAAGGACGGAAGCTGGGAGCCTCCGCCCGCCGGCGCTCTTGGGAGCCGCCGCGCCGGCATGGGGCCGCCCTTAGGCCAAAGCGCGCTATTTGCGATTGCGCAAAGCGCGCGGTTGTTGTATAATGGCTTTACGAGGCTTAGACCCGCAAACCGTGAACGATGGAAAGGATGATTCCGATATGAAAAAGGTCCTCTCGCTGCTCCTGATAATCGCAATGCTCGCAACGCTCGGCGTGGTCGCAATGGGCGAGGCCGCCGACGAGGGCGGCCAGATGAAGGTCGGCCTGTGCGTCGCCGAAACGCTGGGGGACCTCGGGTTTTACGACAGCGCCAACGAGGGGCTGGCGAGGCTTGAAACCGACTACGGCGTAGCGGGCAGCGTGGTGGAATGCAAAAGCGACGCCAGCATGTACCAGGTCGCGCTGGTCAACGCCGCCGAGGAAAACGACGTCGTTGTGGCGGTTGGCTGGCAGTTCTGGGACGGGCTGACCGAGGTGGCGCCGCAGATGCCCGACACCAAGTTTATCTTTGTGGATAACGGGCTGGACGGCGTCGGGGACAACCTGCTTTCCATCACCTACGCCGAAAACGAGGGCAGCTTTTTGGCCGGCTACATCGCCATGAAAATGGCGCCTTCCGGCAAGGTGGGCGTCATCGGCGGCGAAAACAGCGATACCATCAACAATTTCATCGTGGGCTACCAGCAGGGCGCGCTGTACGCAAACCCGGACGGGGTTGTGCTGGACCCCGTGTACACCGACGATTATGAGGCTCCCGACAAGGGCAAGGAGGCCGCGCTTTCGCTCTACGGCCAGGGCGCGGACGTGGTGTTCCACGTAGCCGGCAAGACGGGGCTGGGCGTGTTCGAGGCGGCGCAGGAGAGCGGAAAATACGCCATCGGCGTGGACAGCGACCAGAAGCATATCAATCCCGACGTCATCCTCTGCTCCATGCTTAAGCGCGTCGGGGACAGCGTGTATGACGCAATCGCCATGTATATCGAGGACGGCGTATTCGAGGGCGGCACCATCTGGAACGCCGGCATGGCCGACGGGCTGGTCGATATCGGCTATGGAGACGAGAGCATGGTTCAGCAGGTTTCCGACGAGCTCAAGGCCGAGGTGGAGGCGCTCAAGGCTCAGATCATCTCCGGCGGGATCGTAGTGGAGAGCACCCGCTAAGCGTTTTCAACCAACCTTCCGCCCCTTGCGGCCACAGGCCCGCAAGGGGCTTTGGTAAATGGAGGAAGGAACGATGAGCAGAAAACGGACTCCGGCCGCGCTCTTGGCATGCGCTATGCTGCTGGGGGGCGCGGCGACGCTTGACCTGTTCTATACGCGGCCGTGACGCAGAATCGCTAAGGAGGAAACGGGGATGCAAGGCAGCGCGGAGATCGTCCGCTTTTCCCACGTGAGCAAGCAATATCCCGGCACGCTGGCCAACGACGACGTGACCTTTGCCGTTGAAAAGGGAGAGGTTTTCGCCTTGGTGGGCGAAAACGGCGCGGGCAAATCCACGCTGATGAACCTGCTGTACGGCTTGCAAAAGCCCACGATGGGCGATATTTTCATCAAGGGCGAAAAAATCGGCGCGGGGCACGGGCCGGAAAGCGCCATGCGCATGGGCGTAAGCATGGTGCATCAGCATTTTAAGCTGGTGCCGAGCTTTACCGTGGCGCAGAATATCCTGCTGGGGCACGAGCCCAAACGCGGGCTTTTTTACGATGAGGACGCCGCCATCCGCTTTGTGCGCAAGCTTTCGGAGGAATACGGCGTCAGGGTGGAGCCCTCCGACGTGGCGGGGGAGCTCAGCGTGGGCTTGCAGCAGCGCGTGGAGATTTTAAAAGCGCTGCGCACAGGCGCGGACGTCCTGATCCTGGACGAGCCGACCGCCGTGTTAACCCCTCAGGAGGCGGAGGACTTGTTTCAGGTCATCCGCCGGATTGTCAGCGAAAAGGGCATGACGGTGATTTTGATCACGCATAAGCTTCCCGAGGTCATGCGCGTAAGCGACCGCGTGGGCGTGATGCGGCGCGGCAGGCTGGATCGCGTGCTATTAACCTCCAGGACCAGCGAACGGGAGATCGCCTCGCTGATGGTGGGCCGGGATGTGATCTTTGACGACCTGCGGACCGAACGGGCGCCTGGCGCGGAGGTGCTGCGCGTATGCGGCCTGAAGGCGGACAGCGACAGAAGCCTTCCCGCGCTGCGCGGGGTGGATTTGACGGTGCGCGAGGGTGAGATCGTCGGCGTATGCGGCGTGGAGGGCAACGGTCAGGCGGAGCTGGCGGAATGCATTATGGGGATGCGCCCCAAGAAGGGCGGAAGCGTGCTGCTGGGCTCAACGGACATCAGCCGCATGGACCCCCGGGGCATCCGGCAGATGGGCGTAAGCTATATACCCGAGGACCGGCTGCGCACGGGCATGGACGCCAAGGCCAGCGTGTCGGATAACCTGCTGCTGGGCAAGCAGCGCACGCCGGAATTTAGCGTGCTGGGCATCCACCTTAGGCGCGGCCGGGCGCGGAAATACGCGGAGGAGCTTTCCGCGCGCTTCGATATCCGTGCCGCCGGCGTGGAGGAACCGGCCGGATCGCTTTCCGGCGGCAATATGCAGAAGCTGTTAATCGCGCGGGAGTTCAGCTTCGGCTCGCGCCTGCTGGTCGTCTCCCAGCCGACAAGGGGCGTGGATATCGGCGCGATCGAGTTTATCCATGAACGCATCGTACAAAAACGAAACGAGGGCTGCGCAATTCTGCTCATCAGCGCCGACCTGGACGAGCTGTTCCGCCTCTCCGACCGCCTGGTCACGATTTTTGAAGGGCGGATCACCGGCTGCTTTCAGGCCGGGGAGATCGACCGGCAGGAAATCGGGTTCTATATGACCGGCGCCAGACAAGGGGAAGAGGAGGCGAACGGAGGTGCATAACGGCTTTGTTCAATCCATTCGCGCGCTGCTGCGGCTGAAGCCCTCCCAGAAGCTGACGCGGGACTATCTGGCCTCGCTCTTTGTGGCGGTTGGGCTGGCGCTTCTGGTGGGCGCGGGCATCATGCTGCTGTGCGGGCATAACCCCGTCGAGGGGTACGCGGCGCTTTTCCAGGGAGCGCTTGGCAAGCCGCGCGCCATCGGCAATACGCTTGCCAAAAGCGTTACGCTGTGCCTGACCGGCCTTGCCATGAGCGTGGCCGCCAAGGCGGGCGTGTTCAACGTGGGCGGCGAGGGGCAGCTCTACATGGGCGCGATGGCGGCTGCCGTGGTCGGCGCGCAGGTGAAGGGCGTTCCCGCCTGGCTGGTCGTCGTCCTCTCCCTGGCGGCGGCGCTGCTCGCGGGAGGGCTGTACGCGCTGCTGCCGGGCGCGCTGAAGGTGCGCTGGAAGGTGGACGAGGTCATCACCACCATCATGCTAAACTCGGTCGCCATTTATTTTTGCAGCTTTCTTGCCAACGGCCCGCTGAAAACCGCGGAGCGCGGCATTGCCACCGGTACGGACGCGATCATGAGGGAGGCGGCCTTTACCCCGCTGATTAAGCTGAGCAACCTGACCACCGGCGTGTTTTACGCCGCGGCGGTCGCGCTGCTGGTCTGGTATTTGATGAGCCGTTCGTCTGTCGGTTTTGAAATGAAGCTGACGGGGGATAACGACCGCTTTGCGAGGTACGGCGGCATCCATACGGACAAGCTGATGCTGTGGGCGATGGTGCTCAGCGGGGCGATTTGCGGCATGGTGGGCATGCTGGAGGTATTTGGCCTGCACCGGCGCTTCCTGACCACGGTCAGCAACGAGTTCTACTTTGACGGCATGCTGGTGGCCATGATTATGCGCTATCAGCCCCTTGGGGTTATCCTGATGAGCTTCTTTTTTGCCATATTGAATATCGGCAGCAAATCCATGGAGCTGACCGCGGGCATCAGCAGCGAGCTGATCCTGATTGTGCAATCCGTCATCATCTTCTTCATGGCGGCGGAGGGCGGCGTCCGCAAGGCGCTGACGGATCGGGCGGCCGTCCGCCGCGCCCGCGCCGGCAACGGCCATGCCGGAGGGGAGGAAGTCAAATGAGCGACATCTTTAACGTCCTGCTGCTCCAAAATACGCTGCGCACGGCGACGCCGGTGGTGCTGGCCGCGATGGGCTGCCTGCTGACGCAGCACGTCAATATCACCAACATCGGCATCGACGGCATGATGCTGATGGGCGCGTTCTTCGCCGTGCTGGGCAGCTACCTGTGCGGAAGCTGGGTCATGGCGCTTGTCTTCGCGGCGGCGCTGGGCGTGCTTCTGGGGCTGTTCTATTATGTTTTAGTCATCAAGTTCAAAAGCGACGAGTTTATCATCGGCGTAGCGCTCAACATTTTTGCCGGCGGGCTTACCGTCTTTTTGCTCCGGACCATTTTCCAGGTCAAGGGCTCGTTCTCCGGCCCCGGCATCGTGCCGCTGCCGACGGTGAGCATTCCGCTGATCCGGGATATCCCGATCCTGGGCGAGCTGCTCAGCGGGAATACGCTGCTGGTGTATGTAAGCTGGCTGCTGGTGCCGGTTATCTGGGCGTTTATCTACAAAACGCCCATGGGCTTTCACCTGCGGGCGGCGGGCGAATACCCGGATGCGCTCAGCGCCTGCGGGAAAAGCCCGGATCGGATGAAATGCCTGGCAAGCGTGCTTTGCGGCGTGCTGAGCTGTGTGGCGGGCGCGCACCTTTCGCTGGGCTACCTGACGATGTTTACGGAAAACATGAGCGCCGCGCGGGGTTATGTCGCCTTCGCGTGCGTCATCTTCGGGCGTGGCAATCCGCCCAGGGTATTCCTGGCGGCGCTGCTCTTCGGCTTCATCGACGCGCTGGGCCTGAGGATTCAGACGTATGTGCCCAACGATATCACCGCCATGGCGCCCTATGTGGTGACCGTGGTGATGATGGTCGTGGTGGTGCTGTGGGAGAAACGGAAGCGCCGGAAACGGGGAACGGCCGTGTGAATGGAACGCGGGCCGGCGCTCCCGTCTCGTTGGCCGGGGAGAACGTTTGCGCGGGGAAATCGTTCGTCCTGGCCCGGGGCGACAGGCCGCGAATGCGACGGAGCCATTGCCAAGCGCAGATCAGGCGGGCGATGCGATTGCATTTGGAGGGACCCCGGCCTCTTCCGGCCGTCCTTAAAGGGGATCAGGCCTCGGGTGTCATGATTGGATGCTCCTTCCAAATTTTATGAATTTGTAACAATATCGCAATGCTTTGCCGCCTCTCCGCGTCTTTCTTCCACATGTGGAAAACTCTTTATGCAGTGCTTTTTCATCAGCCAGTTTTCCACAAAAAATGATTTTTACAACGAAAAGGCCCCATTTTTCGTGGAAAACCATGTGGAAAGTGTGGAAAATAAATTTCAAGATCATGCATTCCTGCATAAGGCAGGCGTCGAAAGGAACCTTCGCGGTTTCGGGCGCGGAACCCGGGGCTTCCGCCGCCCGGCGGGTGACGCGCATATACGCCGGCGCCATGTATACCTGTCTGATCGGGTCATCATTCTTCCGCGCATAAGCATACGCTATTCCAAAACAACGCGAGGCTGAGAATGAAACAAAAAATCCACTTTTTCGTCACAAAGCGGCTGGTCCGCTTGCGGGCATGCGCGCTAATTGTGCTGGCGGCGGTCGCTGGGTGCATGCTGACGGGCCGCGGGAACGCTCCCCAATTCACGCCGACCGAGGCGCCGGAGGACGGCGGCCAGGCGCTCAGCGGCTTTACGGTGGCGGTGGACCCGGGACACGGCGGGTATGACGGGGGCGCGAGGGCCCAGGACAGCGGCCTGTGGGAAAAGGATATCACCCTGCAGATTGCCCTCGAGGTGGAAAAGGCGCTTCAGGCGCGGGGCGCGAACGTCGTTATGACGAGGCGGGAGGATGTGTGCCTCTGCGAGGGGAACACCGCCACGAAGGCAAGAAAGCGGCAGGACTTGCAAAAGCGGGTGGATATTGCGCTGGAGGCCGGGGCGGATGTGTTTGTAAGCATTCATCTCAACGAATACCGCAGCCGGCGGGAAAGCGGTCCGCAGGTGTTTTACCAGCGGGGCGGGGACGACGGACGCCTGCTGGCCGGCGTTCTTCAGCAGGGGATGATCGAGGGCCTGAAACCGAAAAAAGAGCGCGTCGCCATGGCGGGGGACTATTATGTGCTGCGCAGCAAGCTTCCGTCCGCCTTGGTGGAGTGCGGCTTCCTGAGCAATTCGGAAGAGGAAAAGCTGCTGCTGGACCCGGAGTACCAGCGCAGGATCGCGTCGGCCATCGCCGACGGGCTCGTGGAATACAGGGAGCTGCTCAGGCGCACCGAAAGCGGCGGCGGGGAGCAGGCGGGGCAAAAACCGTAAAATACGCGCTAAGCCCTTGAACCCATACGCATGACATGCTATCATCAGCTAGGGATCACATCGCGAAAGAGGGGCATGCCGATGCCGGCCGCACTGTTGCAAAAGCCGCTGTCCATCCAGGAGGCAAAGCTGAAAAATCCGCTGGCGCTCGCTTTTGTGGGCGATACGGTCTGGGATTTGCTGGCGCGCCAGCGCCTGCTTGGCGGCGCGGCGCGCGTGAACACGCTCCACAGGCAGGCCGTGGCCATGGTCAACGCCGGCGCGCAGGCCGCCGCCTGCGCGCGCATCGAAGCCGTTCTGACGCAAGAGGAGGCGGATGTGCTGCGCCGGGGAACGAACGCGCACGCCAGGCACTCCGCTCCCAAAAATCAGGACCCCGCGGCGTACAGCCGGGCGACCGGGCTGGAGGCGCTGCTGGGTTATCTGTACCTGACGGGGCAAAGCGAAAGAATTCTTCAACTGTTTGACATTGCCGTGCCTATCCTTTAAAATAAGATGTTACGCAATCTCAACAGTCAGGAGGTGCCCTATGCCGGAACGCTCACAGCGCGTCACGCTTGTGCGCCATACCGTCCAAAGCGAAGCGCTGGTCGCGCTGGGCGCGCGGCTTTGTTACGCGGGCGGCGATGTGGACGAGCTTCTCAAGCTTGTCAGCCAGAAGGATCAGCAGGCGTTTTTGGATAAAATCATGGGGATGGGGCATGAAAGCGTGCTGGAACACGCCTCGTTCACATTTTTGGCGGAAGGGGTCAGCCGCGTGCTGCTGGCGCAGTTGACGCGCCACCGAATCGCCAGCTTCAGTGTTCAGAGCCAGCGTTACGTGAGCTATGGGGACGGCTTCGGCTACGTGGTTCCGCCCTCGATCCGCGCCCTCGGCGAGGACGCCGTGCGGGAATACCATTCGCAGATGGCGCAGATGCAAGCCTGGTATGACGGCTGGCGGGAACGCTTGCAAGCGGCGGGGGAACAGGGCAATGAGGACGCCCGGTTTGTGCTTCCCGGCGCATGCGAAACCCGCGTTTTGTTCACCATGAACGTGAGGGAGCTTCGGCACTTTTTCGCGTTGCGCATGTGCGACCGCGCGCAGTGGGAAATCCGCTTGATGGCGGAGAGCATGTTTGAACAGTGCTTCCGCGCCGCGCCCGCGCTGTTCCGGGACGCCGGGCCGGCGTGCCTTCGGGGCGCTTGTCCGGAGGGCGCGAAGTCGTGCGGTCGCCAAGCGGAAAAACGAAAGGCGCGCGAAGCCTTTATCGTGAAACAGACGAAAGCCCGTTTAGGGCAAGAGGAAGGAATAGGAGAATAGCACCATGGCGTTTTATAAGCAGGCACAGGGGAAGACAAGGCAGGAAAAGCGTGTTTCGGCTCAGGCCCGCGGCGGCTTTGAGGATGAGGGTACGGAGTATGGCGGCCGTAAGCCGGGCAAAGGAGCGCCCGGACAAGCCCGGGGCGGTTCACGACGGGACGGGGCGGCCAGGCCGGCCCGAAGCGGCGGCGAACGGGCCTATGCCGGCGAACGCGGCGAAAGCCGCCGCCGCGCGGGCGGGACGCCCGTTCAGCGAAGCCGGGAGACGCCCGCGCGCGCCGTCAGCTTCCGGGAAACCACCCGCGCGACGCCGCGCGGCGAGCGTCCTCCCATGGAAAAGGGAATGCCGCGCGGGGACCGCAAGGCGGGAAATTATCGCTATGCGACCGGAGCGCCGATGCATTACAACGAGCGCGGAGGCAACGTCTCCCCCCGCCCTTACGACGAGCAGCGCCGCGCCCGCATGGAGGATAGCCGCTACGCGCGCTACCGCTATGACGCGCCCGCGCCTAAAGAGGCCCCGTCCGGCAATGGCCCGGCGCCGGAGGCCGTACCCGAGGAGAACCTTCTAAGCGGGCGCAACCCGATCCGCGAAGCGCTGAAAAGCGGACGCGATATCGAGAAGCTGCTTGTGGCGCGCGGCGAGCTGAGCGGCTCCGCGCGGGAAATCGTACAGATGGCCAAGGAACGCCATATCCCTGTGCAGGAGGTGGACCGCGCCCGGCTGGACGCCATCACCCGCAACCATCAGGGGATGCTGGCGTTTGCGTCCGCGTACCGGTACAGCAGCGTGGAAAGCATGCTGGCGCTGGCGGAGGAGCGGGGAGAGCCGCCCTTCCTGGTTTTGCTGGACGGCATCACCGATCCGCATAACCTGGGAGCGATCATCCGCACGGCCGAGTGCGCCGGAGCGCATGGCGTGATTGTTCAGGAACGCCGTGCCGTAGGCCTGACGCCCGCGGCGGTGAAGGCGAGCGCCGGCGCGGTGGAATATCTGCCGGTCGCGCGGGTGACGAACCTGACAAACACCATCGAAAGCCTCAAGGCGCGGGATATCTGGGTGTATGCCGCGGATATGGGGGGAGAGGATTATACGTCCGTGGATATGAGCGGGGCCGTCGCGCTGGTCATCGGCGCGGAGGGAGAAGGCGTGGGACGCCGCGTGCTGGAGGCCTGCGACAAGGCGGTATCGCTGCCGCTGCGCGGCAAGCTGGACAGCCTGAACGCCAGCGTGGCAGCCGGCGTGCTGCTGTACGCGGCGATGCGTTCGCGCGGGTAACGCCCCTTTAGTGCCGCACACGGAGGAAGAAGGGGTGACGGGCCATGAAGCCGCTTCTGTATGTGGACGGCTACAACATCATTGGGGCCTGGCCTGAGGCGGAAAAAAACGCATGGCCGCTGGACGAGTGCCGCGACCGCCTGATCCGCTTGCTGGAGGACTATGCGGGTTATACGGGGCAGGAGGTTTGGGTGGTCTTTGACGGCTATAAGGCCGCAAGGCCGCAGCGTAGCGTGGAGGCGCGCCAGGAGCTGACGGTGGTGTATACCAAGAGCGGCGAAACCGCGGATCATTTTATCGAGCGGATGTGCCAGCAGCTTCCCCGTTACCGCGAGGCGCGCGTCGCCACAAGCGACGGGGTGGAGCAAACCCTCGCCCTGGGGCGCGGCGCGACCCGGCTGAGCGCGCGGGAGCTTTGGCGGGAGCTGAGGCTGGAGCGCTCGACCGGCCGCAGCCGTTCCAGGACGCCTTCAGCGCAGGAACAGACGCCGATTTCCGCGGCGCTGAGCGCGGAACAATATGCCAAGCTGGAAGAGCTGAGGCGGCAAAAGTAAGGCAGGTGACAACCCCATGACCGAACCAAAGAGGGAGCGCGGCATTCCGCCGGAGTATGAGGAGGCGGAGCGGGCCTCCCTGACCGTACACGGCCGTTTTGGCGAGGAGGACGGCGAGATGCCGGAGGAAGGGCCGGACGCCGCCTGGGAGGACGCGATGGACAGGCGCTTCGCCGAAATGACCGACGAGGAAGTTGTGGACCTGGCGCAGCAGGGCGATAGCGTGGCGGTGGAATACCTGCTTTCAAAATACAAAAATTTCGTGCGCTCCAAGGCGCGCAGCTACTTCCTGATCGGCGCGGATCATGAGGATATCGTCCAGGAAGGCATGATCGGCCTGTTTAAGGCCGTGCGGGACTACCAGCCCGATCGCCTCAGCAGCTTTCGCGCCTTTGCCGAGCTGTGCATCACGCGCCAGATCATCACCGCGATCAAGACCGCGACGCGTCAAAAGCATGTGCCGCTGAACTCCTATGTTTCCCTCAACAAGCCCATCTATGACGAGGAGAGCGACCGTACCCTGATGGACGTTATTGTGGAAGGCAGGGCCCAGAACCCCGAGGAGCTTATCATCGGCCGGGAAGACCTCGTTTCGATCCGCGACCGTGTGGACCGGGTGCTGTCCGGCCTGGAGCAGGATGTGCTCAACGCCTACCTGGACGGGAAAAGCTATCAGGAGATTGCAGACAAGCTGGGGCGCCACGTCAAGTCCATCGACAACGCGCTTCAGCGCGTCAAGCGCAAGCTGGAAAGATTCCTCCTGGAAACCAAGTCGCAGGAGGAAGACTGATAAGCGCCGGCCTTTCGGGCCAGCCTGAAGGAAGGCGCTCGCGTTTCAGCCGGCAAGGCGTTAGTTTCAGGCGTTCCTGACCGCCGACGCGGCGGCGGGACGATCCGCGCGCCGGAAAGGGAGGGCGATGCATGCCAGCGGAAATCTATGAGGTCGTCGCCCAAGGGGCGCGGTATTGGTTTGTATTTTTAATGGCGCTCATCGTGTGGCGCAGCTACCGGTGGTATCACCGCGACCGCCGCCAGCGCAAGAAGCGCCTTCGGATGCTGCCGGACGCCGGATATATCGGGGAAATGGTGGTCGTTCGGGGCGGGGCCGAGCTGGAACGGGGCTCCGTTTTGCCTGTGCCGCGAGAGGGCACCTTGGGCTATCTGAGAACGAACGACCTTTGCGTTCCGGTGCGCGGCGTGGGCAATCGCCATCTTTGGTTCCGGTTTGACGACGGCGAGGGGCTGATGGTGGAACCGTATCGCGGCCGGCAGGTGAGCGTGGACGGCGAGGCGTTTCAGAGCCGCCGGGAGCCGCTGTACATGGCGCATGGTTCCAGGCTTTACGCGGGGGAGGCGGAGCTGCGCCTGCGGCTCTTCGCGGGCTTTGAGGCGACGGCGTCCGCGGACGTCCGCGAATCCCCGTCCGGCGGCGAGGGGGAGGAGAGCGCCTCCATGCCCCCGGACGCGGCGGCGGCTTGGCAGTTTGCCCAGTGGCAGCAGTGGGCCAAACAGCATGCCGCCCAGCAGCTCGCGCAGCAGGCGGCATGGCAGCGCTGGATGGAGGAGCAATGGGCGGCGAACGCAAAGGAGGCGGCAGCCGACACCGAGGCGGAATGGGAGGAGGAGGACGAAGCGCCGGATCGCGGGGAACCCGCGGATGAGGAGCCGCCCGCTTCAGGGGCCGGCCCAACCTTCCCCCCGGTCGCGGCGGACGCCCCGGCCGACCAGCATCAAACGGTATTTCCCACGCATCATGTTTTTTATCCCCCGGTTGAGGACGAGGCCGCCGGGGACGACGCTTGGCCGTACGCGCCCTATCCTCAGTCGGACGCGGAGTTTGTCAACCAGGGGTATACCTATCCCGAGTATGTGGAGGACGACGAGGTCGACGAGGATATGACGGACGCCGCCGCTCCGCCCAAAAGCGCTTATATCGGACACGACGAGGCCGAGGCGGCCAAGAAAAAGCTTTGGGACAGGTATCTGGGAGGGGGACGCAGGCGATGAGAAAAAGACGCGCGGCTCCCAGAGCGCGCAGGGACAGAAAGCGCCGTCCGGACAGCCGGCTGATCTCCGCCATCATGCTGTTTTATTTCAGCGCGTTCCTGCTGATCGCGTTCAACGGCGAAATCCAGTGGCAGGGCCTGGCGCTGGCGGTCGTCGTGCCGGCTTTCATCTATATTGCGACGATGTGGCTGCCGCGTTTCTTTCCGGCGGACAAGCTGCTGCTGGCCATCGCCAACTTTTTATGCGCCTTGGGCGTGTTGATTCTGTATTCCACGGACCGGGGCGCGGGGACCTCGCGCGGCGTCCAGCAGGCGATGTATTATGGCGTCGGCATCGTCGCCATGCTTGTATGCATTATGATCGTCCGCTACGTGCGGCATTGGAGGCTCGCCGTGCTGCTGATTATGGGCGGCTCGGCGCTGCTCCTGGTGCTGCCCCTGGCGATCGGGACGGAGCAAAACGGCGCGACCAACTGGATTCGGGTTGGCGGCGTCAGCCTTCAGCCGAGCGAGATCGTCAAGCTTGCGCTGCTGGTGATCCTGAGCTATTATATGAGCCGCCACCGGTTCTGGCCGTGGCTGCTGTTTACGCTGTTCTCCCTGGCGGTGCTGATGCTTCAAAAGGACCTGGGTACGGCGCTGATCTATTACGCGACCGCGCTCTTTCTATTCTACGCCTCCACAGGCAACCTGCCGCTGACGGGCCTGGGGCTGGTGGGCGGCGCGGGCGCGGCCGTGCTTGGGTATACGATGTTCGCCCACGTAAAAAAGCGCGTGGCGATTTGGCGGAATCCCTGGATTTATTATGAAACCTCAGGCTATCAAATTGCGCAGATGCTCATGGCCATCGCGTCGGGCGGGCTGTTCGGCGTGGGGCTCGGGCTGGGAGCGCCGCGCGTGATTCCCGTCTATTTTACGGATTGTATTTTTGCCGTCATCTGCGAGCAGTTCGGCATCATCTTCGGTATCCTGGTTTTGGTGATGTACGTCATCCTGATCCTGAGAGGCACGTCGATTGCGACGTCCTCGCGCCATAGCTTTTACGCGCTGCTCGCCATGGGCGCGACCGCGATGCTCGGCGTGCAGACGTTTGTGATCATCGGCGGAGTGCTCAAGCTGATCCCGCTGACAGGCGTTACCATGCCGTTTGTCAGCTACGGAGGCACCTCGCTGGTAAGCTGTATGGGCCTGATCGGCATCTTGCAAGGCGTGGCAAGCCTGAACCAGGACGATCTGGCTTACGACTATGAGATCAGCCATTCCCTGCAAGAGGAAGCCATGCTGCCCGAGGCGGATAGGGAGTAAGGGAAGGGCGAGGGGAACCCGCTGCCTAAGGCGGCCTTTCCCGGGATGCAGGCCGTGGCCCCGTCCGCGACGAGAGGAGGATATCCCGTTTGAAGCAACAGCGCATCCGGTTTCGCGTGCTGACGCTGGTGGTCATCGCCCTGCTGGGCGTGGCAGGCGTGTACGGCGTCTACTCGGTATCCACCTATGGCAGCCGCTGGTTTAGCAGCACGCGCAACACGCGCTATCAAAGCGCGAAGCGCGCCGTCATCCCCGGAGACATCATCGACCGAAACGGGGTGACGCTTGCCTCCACCGACCAGGACGGCGAGCGCACCTATCAAAGCAACATCAAGAGCCGCCGGGCTATCGTCCATCTTTTGGGAGACGAGGAGGGAAACGTGGCCAACGGGGTGGACTCGTTTCAGGCCAATTATCTGCTGGGCTTTGAAACCAGCCTGACCGAGCGCGTAACCGCGCTGCTTAGGGGGGAAACGCGGCGGGGCGACAACGTTACGCTGACGGTGGACAGCGAGCTTTGCACCCGGATCGTATCCCTGTTTGAAAACGGGGAAAAAACCAGGGGAAAGAGCGGGGCCGCGGTCGTCATGAATTACCGCACCGGCGAGGTGCTGGCGCTGGTCAGCCTGCCGGTCTTCGATCCTCAAAAAATTACCGACGCCGTCAGGAACGATCCCCAGCATCCCTTCTGGAACAGGGCGCTGCAAAGCACGTTGCCGCCAGGCTCCACGTTTAAAATCATCACGGCGGCCTCGGCGCTGGAAAACATGGCCGACGCCGAAACGCGCGCCTACGACTGTACGGGCGCGACGCAGGTACTGGATCAGGTGATCCACGATTACAACAAGGCTCAGCATGGAAAGGTGACGCTTGAAAAGGCGTTTCGGGTGAGCTGCAATAACGCCTTCGCCCAGGCGGCGCTGCTGCTGGGCGACGATACGCTGCGCAAAACGGCTGAAAGCTTCGGCTTTAACGATAATTTCCTGTTCCGGGATTTTGTGGTGGAAAACAGCGTTTACCCTACTCAAAACCGCAACAGCGTGGAAATTGCGTGGAGCGGCGCGGGACAGAGCCAGGTGGCCGCCACGCCCTTGCATATGTGCATGGTGGCCGCCGCGGTCGCAAACGGCGGGGAGATGATGGAGCCGCGCCTGCTTTCCCTTGTGCAAAGCCCGTCGGGCGTTGCGCGGCTCAAGTATACGCAGAAGGTTTACGCGAGAGTATGCTCGCCGGAGATCGCAAAAACGCTGGACGGCTATATGAAAGCCGTGGTATCGGGGGGCACGGGCACGTCCGCCAGGGTGGACGGCCTGACCGTCGCCGGAAAGACGGGCAGCGCCGAGGGCGCGATAGAAGGCAAGGACGCGACTCACGCGTGGTTTGTAGGCTATATTGCCGACAACCGCTATCCCTACGCCTGCTGCGTGCTGGTGGAGGGCGGCGGAAGCGGCGGCAGCGTCGCCGCCCCTGTCGCGGGCGAAATTTTCCGCTATTTGAAAAATACGCCGGAACAGTAAGCTGTGCACGGAGCCGGGCGCTACGTGCAGGCCGCCCGAAGCGGGGAATCCTCCCGCGCGGGCTTAGGCGTCCTCCAGCGGCAAACGCCTCCGCGCTTGCTTTTCTTCGTTTTCGGGATATACATAGCTGATTTCCATGCTGTCGAACCAAACAGGCTCGATAAAGTCTTCGGGCCGAAAGCGCGTGAGGGCGTACTCCTCCCAGTCGGCCTGATGACGGGGCAGCCATAAAGGCTGGCTTAGGTCCATTTGGGGTAAGGCTTCGCGCAGCGCGTCCTGCGGGTTGTCCCTGGCGCAGGGAATCAGCGCGTCCTGCGCGACGCGGTGCTTCTTGAGCAGGCGGATCCAAAGCCGCCCGGACAGCGGTTCCTTCATGGCAAAGCGCCTCCTTGTGAGGGTAGGCCCATTATACACGCTTCACAGCAAGGACACAATACCATGGGAATCGAGCTGGACGATCGAAAGGCGGACGCATCCGCAAACCGCCATTCCCCTTCCTATGCATGGCACAGCAAAAGAGCTGATGGGGAGCCGCATAAGCGGATTGCGGGCCGCACGGCGCATCGTCATGCGCAAAGCTGATTTCCGTGCCACAATACGCCCCCGTCTTGACCAAATGAAAAAAACCTTTATAATGATGTGGAATTGAGGATATTTGCCGGCCCGGCCCCGGGCTTGAAGGAGGATCTATGCCCACCGCGATTGCTTACCGCCGCGCTCCCCTTGTTGATCCCGTCTTTGTGCCCTTGTCGGATGCCGCGGTCCATACGGAGGGATCGCAGGAGATCCTGACGCGGCGGGCGCTCAGCCTTGTGGATATTACCCGCATGACGCCGCTGGACGCCGTGCTCGCCACCAAGCTGGGCGGCTATGCCGAAATGCCGCCCCTGCCGGATTTGGAGGCCGCGGCGGCGCTGCTGCCGTCCGACCCGTCGCGCTTTGTGCAAACCGTCCGGGCGGCGGCGCTGCTCGCCGCGATGGGGCGGGACAAGCAGGCGATGCTCCGGGTGCTCGCGGCCGCGCGCGCCTTTCTGGACGCGCTGCCGCAGCTTACCGAGGAGGCTCTTTTTGAGGCGGGCGCGGACGCCCTGCGGCTTACCGTCGACCTGTACCGCCGCACCGGACAGCCGTTTTTGCTCAACCTCCTGGAGGGCCTGCGCGCGCAGCTACCCGATGTGTCCGGCGTGATGCATGTATTTCCCTTTCAGCGAGAGTTCCGCCCCGAAACCGGCGCCGCCGCGCCGGAGGAGCGGGAGTATCACGAAAGGATGCGCCGTATCGGCACGGGAAAGCTGACGGCGGACGCGCTTGCCATGACGGCGCTCCTGGCGCAGTACAGCGGCTCCGGGCGCGACGCGGCCGCCGCCCGCGTGGGAATAAACGCGCTTACGCGCTACCATGGCATGCCGTGCGGCGCGTTCGCGGCCGATCCATACCTGGCGGGCCGCGACCCGGCGCGCGCGGTGGATTTGCCCGCCCTATGCGCGCAGATCGAGGCGTACTTTGACGCGCTCTGCTTTTCCGGCGAGCTGGCAATGGCGGACCGATTGGAGCTGCTTTTGGAAAACGCGCTGCCGGATATGCTGCTTGACGGCGGCGTTCGCGCCCTTCAGCCGACAAATCGCCTCGCGGACGATGAAAGCTGCCAGGCGCAAAAGCCGGAGCCCGCGGACGCCTCCGCGCTGCTCAGGGCGTTGTATGCGATCAGGCGAAGCGTTTGGCTCTCGAAGGACGACGATACCCTCGCCTATCTCCTGCCCGTGGCGGGCGGATGCCTGACCCGCGTGTCCGGTGTGCCCGTCCGCTTTACGGCGTCGGTCCGGGGCGTGTTCCATAAGGAGGCGAGCCTCCGCGTGGATTGCCGGCAGCCCGTGCAATGCAACCTGCTGTTGCGCGTTCCCGGCTATGCGGACGCCGCGGAAATCAGCGTAAACGGCGGCAGGCCACAGGCGGTCGCCCAGGGCGAGCTGTTCGCCCTCTCGCGCGTCTTCCGGGGCGGCGACGAGGTGGTCATGCGGCTGCGCCTGAGCCCACGGCTGGAAACCGGCTATCGGGGCAGCGCGTCCGTGTATTGCGGCGGCACGCTCATGGCGCTGTCTCTGCCCGACCGGGAAGCGGCCTGGCGCTATGCGATCCTGACGGGCATGGCGTTTAGCCAGGCGGAGGAGGACGGAAGGCCCTTCGCTTTGGCGGCGGCGTGCGACGCGCCCATGTGGCGGGAAAAGGGCGGCTTTATCCTTCCGCCGCCGCAGGGCGTGCCGATGGCCACGGCTTACGAGCTGACGCTGATTCCCTACGCGGGAACGGACGGCCGTATCGCGGCTTTCCCGTGCGCGTCGGGCCGCGTATGAACGGGATGAAACCGGGAAGCGAAGGCGTTTTATGTTTAGCCCCTATGGCGGGCATGACCGATTGGCCGATGCGCGTGCTCTGCTACCGCATGGGCGCGGACTATGCATGCTCCGAGATGGTCAGCGCAATGGGATACCTGTGCGCCAAGCCGGATAACGCGGCGTACCGGCGCTTGCTGGCCGTCAGCCCCGAGGAGCCCAACACCGCCTGCCAGCTATTTGGCAGGGACCCCGTTGCGATGGGCGAAGCGGCGGCGCGCGTGACGGAGCTGGGACGGTTTGCGTCGCTGGATATCAATATGGGGTGCCCGGCGCGCAAGGTAACGTCCTCGGGAGAGGGCAGCGCGCTGCTCCTGAACCCCGACCTGGCGTACCGGCTGATGGAAGCCGTTTGTCTAAACACGTCTTTGCCCGTCACGGTCAAAACCCGGCTTGGCTTTGACGAGGACAGCATGAACGCCGTCGAGCTGGGCCGCGCGGCGGAAAGCCTCGGCCTGCGCTGGATCTGCATTCATGGCAGGACGCGGCGGCAGCAGTATTCGGGTAAAGCGGACTACGCCGCCATCGCCCGAATCCGGGAAGCGCTTCGGATTCCGGTCGTCGCCAACGGCGACGTATTCGCACCGGAGGATGCGCCGCGTATTCTCCGCGAAACAGGCTGCTCCAGCCTGATGATCGGGCGCGGCGCAATGGGCAACCCCTGGCTGTTCCGTACCGCGCGGCAGGCGTTGAAAGGCTTGCCGATTCGCCCGGAGAGCTTCCCGGAGCGGATCGAAACCGCGCTGCTGCATGCGGAATGGATGGTTCAGTTCAAGGGAGAACGGCTTGGCGTTATGGAAATGCGCAAGCATGTGGGGCATTATATCGGCGGCATGCGCGGCGCGACGGCCCTCAGGCGGTCCTTAAACGGCGCGCGGACGCTGGCCGAATTGCGCGCCTTGCTGCGGGAGCTTCAACGCCGGGCGGCTGAGGAGGAGGAAAACGCATGAAGAGAAGACGGACCGCATTTTTGGCGGCGGCGCTGGCCGCGTGCCTGGCCGCGGGCGCGGCGAGCGCCGGCGTGACGGGACTGGACGAAACCCTTTCGGCCTACCTGGACCTGAACAACGACGTTCGTTGTTCGTTTGGCATCGAGCTCAAGACGCTGATGCCCTTTGGGGACGCGACCATTGAGATGATGAACGCGGCGCTCAGGCACATCCGCGCGGACGCCTGGATGCGGGAGGGGGCCGTTGATCTTCAGCTTTCAGCAAACGGTGAAAGCGTGCTGACGATGACGGAGACCCAAGGGGCCGGCGGAAGCGAGCTGCAAACGTCTCTGCTGCCCAATCGCACGCTAACCTCCTCAGGCTCCGCTATGGATCGCTTGAGCGGCAACGAGGCCGGCAAGGAGGCGCCTTTCGACGCGCTGCGCGCCGTGGCCGAGGCGGAGAAATGCTATCAGGCGCTTACCGACGCGATCATCCCCTACGCCGAGGAAAAAAAGGCGAATTATAAAATTAAAAACATCGGCGCTTCCAAGTGGAGCCGCGTCGCGCGCCTGACGGTGGAGCAGAGCGCGGAGCTCGCGCCGCTGATCGCCGAGGTGCTTGGCTGCGGCATGGACGCCGCCTACCGGGCCAGGCTGGAGGAAATGACCTATGCCAAGGGGTTTGTCATAGCGCTTTATCAGAGCGCTCAGGACGGCAAGGATATGGCCGTGTATATGAAAGGCGGCGTCTCCTTCCCGGAGGGCGACTCGTACAAGCTGGCGTACCAATGGGCGTTTGTCAACGAGGGCGTCGAGCGCAAGGATACCTACAAGTTTGAGCTGGTAAAGTCCAAATCGCCCGCGGATAACCGCGTGATTGCCGCAAGCTATACGCAAAAGCTGTTTACCGACCACTTCAGCGTCAGCGGAAAGAGCGAGGTCACGCTGAAGAACGCGGACGGCGCCGTCGCAACGACCGTTCAGCACGACCTTTCCGGCCAGGACCAGGAGGGCGTCCGCAGCCTGAAGGGAACGCAGAGCGAAACCGTCAAAACGACCGTGGACGGCGATACAGAAACGACCGTGACGACGCTGACGCCGGATGTGGCCCTGACCTCCGCCGAGGGCAGCGGCGTGCTCAGCGGCACGGTGGCCCTGGAGGAAAAACGCGGGAAGAACGTGCTGACCTCGATGATTATCTCCTTTGACGAGGCGCCGGCCGAGGCGCTGACCGCCGCCGCGGACAGCGGCGCGCTGTACGCCGTTTCCGAAACGCCGACGCCGGCGGGAGGGAAAGCGGGCGCGGCCCAGCCGCAGAGCAGCCTGATCCAGAATGAAGAAGAACTGGAGGAAGAGGCGGCCGCGTCCGATTACCTGGTGGGCAAGGCGCCGGTCGGGCTTGGCAGCTATACCGCCCCACAAAGTATGCAGACCATCGACCTGGATCAAATCAGCGGGGACCAGCGGGCAAGCCTGATGGGCGAGCTATCGCAAAACCTTGCCGGACGCTTGCTGATCGCCCTGTCCAAGCTGCCTGAGGAAGATACCGCACTGCTGAGGGATCTTATGTCTGAAGAGGATTACGCCGCCTTTTTGGAGCTCGTCAACAGCCTGTGACGTATACGAAGGAGGGCTTATCCATGAAAAAACTCTTATCCATGCTGCTGGCGGTTGCCTGCCTTGCCTGCCTGACGCCCGCCGCCCGCGCCGCCGAGACCTCCGCCGCGGACTACTCCGTGGCGGGCAAGCTGCTCAGGCAGCTATGGGCCGGCAGCGGCTTCAGCGGCACGCTGGAGCTTGAGATAAAGCCCAACGAGGGCAGGCTGGGCCAGGCGGTCACTACGCAGAAGCCGCTCAGGTTTGGCCTGGATTACATCTATGTGCGCCCCACCGGCGCTCAGACGGCGGAGCACCGCGCCGACCTGAGCCTTTTGGACGGCGAGGCGGCGCAGACGTCCGCCCATTTTCAGCTCAAGGATGGCCGCCTTTCCTTTCAGGCGGACCTGATTGGAGCGGACTGGTATACCTTTGGAGACGCGGCGGCCGGCGTTGAGGACGGTCAAGGCGCGATGGACGGCGTTCGGGCTTTGGGCGGCGAGCTGCTCGCACAGTCCGGCATGCCGTCCCTCCTGGGCTTTGTGGTTCCCATGCTGTTTACCGTGGAGGATCAGGGATCGGATTTGACCGACCTGCTCAACGCCTATTCCACCCGCGTGGACCTCTGGATGGAGGAATACCGCCAAAACGCGGAGCTGGACAAGCTGGAGGACGGGACGACGACGATGGAAGCGCGGTATGCGATCGCGCCCGCCGCTATCAAGGCTCAGCTAAAGCAGATGGTTGGAGAGCTGCTCGCTGATTCCGAGGCCCTGGCAAGGCTGCGGCAGCTATTGAGCGAGGAGGACGCGGAGCTGCTGCTGAACCCCCGGCTTCAAGGCTATTATGAAAGCGCGATTGACGCGCTGCCGCTCAATGGAGACTTGACGATCCTGCGAACAGTGAGCCTGAAGGGCGATACCCTGGCGCTCCACCTTTCCCTGCCGTTATACGACAGCCTTGGCGGGGATTTGACGCTTCGCTATGACCGCGCGCAAGGGACGGACGGCCTTGTGAATACCCTTGGCATAGAGGGCGCCGCGCGGAAAACGACGCTCTCCTTCCAGGAAAAAAGCGGCGGCGACGGCGTAACGGCATGGACGGGAACGCTGAAAAGCGAACCCAGGGGGGAAGCCGCGACCGCCGCCGGCGAAGGGGCGGAAGGCCTGGAGCTTGGCCGGAAGTCCCTGTCCGCCGACTTTACCCTGACGCGGGAGGAAGCGGAAGGGACCGACGACGAAGGCAGAGAGACTTATGATTATCAACTGGCCCTGGCCGTTGCGCCGGATGCGGATACGGCCGGGCAAAGCGGGTATATCGGCTTTTCCGCGACGAACATTGCGCTGGAGGCTCATTTTGCGAGCAAGGCGCTGAAAACCGCTTCCACGGAGATGAGCGCGGCGCTGACCGTCAGCGGGGAGGAGCGGGCCCAGACCATCTCGCTGCGCTTCGAGGGCAAGTCCCGCAAGAAATGGGAGCCGGAGGCCCTGCCGGACAACCGCGTGAATGTGAACGCGATGACGGCGGAGGAAATGGAAGCGATGCTGCCGGGGATCGCCACGCGCTCCGGCCTTGTGCTGCTGCAATACTTTAACCTGCCGTTGGACGGCGCGCAGGCAAGCCCGGGGCCCGACGCCGGACAAACGCCGGAAGCGATTCCGACCGCCGCTCCATAAAGCGGCAAGGCGCGGCTGAACAAAGCAGTACAGCGCGGGGACGAGCCGGCTATTGACAACCGGCGCCGGGCGGGTTATAATCCCGGCATGCAGCAACGGCGCTGTGGATAGCCCTATCCATCGCGCCGTTTTTGTATCACGCGCGGAGGAACGGCGGGGGACCAAAACAGGGAAGGAGCTGGCATTGTGGCAAATCCATGGGAAACATTTGGCGAATGCGTATTTGACGACAGCGTTATGCAGAAACGGCTTCCAAAGGAGACCTACCGGGCGCTCAAGCGCACCACGGAGGAAGGGCGCTCGCTTGACCCGGCGATTGCGAGCGTGGTGGCCAACGCGATGAAGGATTGGGCCCTCGAGATGGGGGCGACCCATTATACGCATTGGTTCCAGCCGATGACGGGCGTAACGGCGGAAAAGCACGACGCCTTTATCAGCCCCAAGAAGGACGGCACGGTGCTGTGGGAATTCAGCGGCAAGGAGCTGGTTCGCGGCGAGCCGGACGCGAGCTCCTTCCCCTCCGGCGGCCTTCGCGCAACCTTTGAGGCGCGCGGCTATACGGCCTGGGACCCCACCAGCTACGCCTTTATCAAGGACGGCACGCTATGCATTCCCACCGCGTTTTGCTCCTACGGCGGGCAGGCGCTGGATAAAAAAACCCCGCTGCTTCGCTCCATGCAGGCGCTGAACAAGCAGGCGCTGCGCATCCTGCGGCTGTTTGGCAACACGGACGTGGTTCGCGTGTTTCCCACGGTGGGCCCCGAGCAGGAGTACTTCCTGGTGGATAAGGAGACATACCGCAGGCGTCCCGACCTGATGGTGACGGGACGCACCCTCTTTGGCGCGAAGCCCCCCAAGGGCCAGGAGCTGGAGGATCACTATTTCGGGGTGATTAAGCCGCGCGTTCAGGCTTTTATGAAGGAGCTGAACGTGGAGCTTTGGAAGCTGGGCGTGCTTGCCAAAACCGAGCATAACGAGGTTGCGCCCGCCCAGCATGAAATGGCCCCTATTTTTTCCACGGTGAACATCGCCGCCGACCACAACCAGCTTACCATGGATATCATGAAAAAGGTCGCGGACAAGCACGGCATGGTCTGCCTTATGCATGAAAAGCCCTTCGGCGGCGTAAACGGCAGCGGCAAGCACAACAACTACGCGCTGTCCACCGATACGGGCGTCAACCTGCTGGACCCGGGCGATACGCCCAGCGAGAACGCTCAGTTTCTGGTCTTTCTGTCCGCCATCATCGCCGCCGTGGACGACTATCAGGACCTGCTGCGCATCACCGTGGCCAGCGCGGGCAACGACCATCGCCTGGGCGCCAACGAGGCCCCGCCGGCCATTATCTCCATTTTTTTGGGCGACGAGCTCAACGCCGTCATCGAGAGCATTGTCAGCGCCAGCAAATACGAAAGCCATGGACGGGATCAAATGAAGCTGGGCGTGCATATCCTGCCGAAGTTTTCCAAGGATTCCACGGACCGCAACCGAACCTCTCCCTTTGCCTTTACCGGTAACAAATTTGAGTTCCGCAGCCTGGGAAGCTCGCAGTCTATTTCCGGCCCTAACGTGGTGCTGAACACCGCCATCGCCGATACGCTGATGAAGATGGCGGACGAGCTGGAAGCCGCGGACGACCGGACCGCCGCCATGGATTGCCTGATCCGCAGGACGCTGAAGGAGCATATGCGCATTATCTTCAACGGCAACGGCTATGACCAGGCTTGGGTGGAGGAGGCGCGGCGGCGCGGCCTGCTGAACCTGCGCACCACGGTGGACGCGCTTCCCTATTACCTTCAGGAGAAAAATATCGAGCTGTTCCAGCGTCAAAAGGTTTTTAGCAGGGAGGAGGTCGAGAGCCGTTATGACATCAAGCTGGAAACCTATGTTAAGGTGATCGACATCGAGGCGCTGAGCATGATTGACATCGCCAGGCGCTTGATTTTGCCCGCGGCGATCGCCTATTCCAAGGATATCGCCAGGGAGGCGGAGCTGAAGAAGAGCGTCGCGCCCAGCCTTGTGCCCGAGGCGGAGGCGGCGCTGCTGGAAAGCCTGACGGCTGAGATGAACGCGCTGTACAGACGGACCGCCGCGCTGGAGAAAGCGCTGAGGGACGCCGATACGGAGGCCGATATCCTTGAGCGCGCGCAGTACACCCGGGATGTGGTGATTGCCGCGATGGATCGGCTGCGCGAGGCGGGCGACGCGCTGGAAACGATGGTCGGCAAGGAATACTGGCCGATGCCCACCTATCAGGAGCTGCTGACGAGCGTGTAAGGCTTTCCGGGCGCTTGGGGCCGCGGCGGGCTTTACCCTTAGAAATCCCTTTTCTTGGGCCGCGTCCGAGGCGTAGCGTAATCCGGTCGCAACGGAGGGAAGCGGCGGTCCTGCGGGCTGTTTGACGAAGGCGAAAGTGAATGGAAGAGTCCCGCAACGGAAGCGGGGATTGGAAAAGCTTCGTTAAAGGCGGCCGCCCAATCGCTCCCATTGGGGACTTTGGTTTGATTGCCGCCGCCGCGAGGGCCACGGGCCGTTTCGTTTACATGTTTTGCTTGGCGGTAAGCTCGTCCGCCACCACCTCAAAAAATACGACGTTCTCGAGCGCGCGCTCCTCCAGAGGGGCGCGCGCGCCCACAAGATGGTTCATGAGTAGGGCGGCGGCCCGGCGCTTTTCGCTGTCGTCAGTCAGGAGGCGCGCGGTTCCTGTGCCAATCAATGAGGCGAAGCGGCAGCTATGCCGGCAGGCGGTACGGGCTGGAAGCAGTTCATAGCCGGCGTCAAGCTCAAAGCCGACGCGGGGATCGGCGCGAAGCAGCCGCAGCTTGCGTCCTTCCATCGCGCTGTGAAAGACCAGACGCAGCCTTTCGCCTTGCAGCCATTCGTAACCAAAGCACAGCGGAACAAGGTATGGAGCGCCGCTTTGCACGTTCAGGGCAAGACGGCATACAGGCGTCTGACATAAAATGGCCTCTATGGCCTCCCGGCCCGCGGTTTCCCGATCCTTCCGGCGCATTCCCATCATTCCTCCCGCCATGCTTCTGATTGACCAGCCCGTTGCGTTAGGGAGATCACTCCATTTTCTCTCCAGACGTCGTATACGGCGATGGGCTCCGCGGAATCCTCGAGTTCCAACGCGTCCCGCAACGCTTCCCAGTACAGCTCGTCCTCGACGCGAAGGATCAGGGGCTCGCAGCGGTTTTGATCGAGCGCCTGCCACAGCGCTTCCTGGTCAATGGAATCGAGGGCGTCATAGTTGCCGTAGGGATACTGCCAAACGTGTAGCCGTAGCGGCGTGCCATCATAAGGCGTTGACGCGGTATTCAAATCATTTAACGCCGCTCCGGACGTTTCCGCCTGTACGAGGTAGCTGCCGAACAAGCCGATAAGATAGAGCAGCGATGCGCTAAGCGTCGCTGTGAGCGAGCACGCGACGCGGGAGCGGCTGCTCCGATCCCTTAACAATAGCAGCGGAAGCATGAACAGGAGCGCGTAGGGCAACGCGCTGTGCAGATAGGAGGACAGCGTGTCGCTGATGAGCCCGCCTACATAGCGGAGATTTTCCGGCGTAAAGGCGCTCCAAAGCGCGGTGTTGCGCGAATTGCCGGAAAACAGGTCGGCAAGCGAAAAGACGGGACGGACGCCCGAAAATGCCTCGCCGGTAAGGGCCGCGACAGCGCTGGCATAATGGTACAGGCCGGACCAGGAAAGCCGCAGAAGCGCGATAAGAGCCGGTGCGGCGCTGCCGGCCCACCGCGACGCCCTGCCGGCTGCAGTATGACGCCGTAAAACGACGCGAACAGCATGCCGCAGTATGCGCTGAGCAACGCCGGTCCGGGCCGGAGCTTTGGCACGAGCAGCATCAGGCAAAGCGCGTATCCAAGAAGCGCCGGAAAAAAGAGCGCGCCGCTAAGTTCGTTGGCAGGCATGGTCATCCCCCTTTTGTATGGTGGTCAAGAGGCCCTACTTCGCCTTCCGCTTTGACCGCTCTAGCATGGGGGCCAGATATTGCCCCGTATAGCTTTCCGCTACCTTTGCGACCTTTTCGGGCGTGCCCTCGCAAACGATGGAGCCGCCCGCGTCGCCGCCTTCGGGTCCAAGGTCGATCAGGTAGTCGGCCGTCTTGATAACATCCAGGTTATGCTCGATCACCAGCACGCTGTTTCCGGCGTCCGCCAGGCGCTGGAGCACGTCGATCAGCTTTTGCACGTCCGCCATGTGCAGGCCGGTGGTGGGCTCGTCCAGCAGATAGAGCGTGCGTCCGGTCGCGCGGCGGCTCAGCTCCGTCGCCAGCTTAATGCGCTGCGCCTCGCCGCCGGAAAGCTGGGTGCTGGGCTGGCCGAGCTTGATGTAGTTAAGGCCCACGTCGTAGAGCGTTTGGAGCTTTTTGACAATCGGCTCATGGTTTTCAAAAAACTCCAGCGCCTCCTCCACCGTCATCTCCAGCACATCATAGATGTTTTTGCCCTTGTAGCGCACGTCCAGGGTTTCCCGGTTGTAGCGCGCGCCCTTGCAAACGTCGCATGGCACGTAAATATCCGGCAGGAAGTGCATCTCGATTTTCAGCAGGCCGTCGCCGGCGCATGCTTCACACCGACCGCCCTTGACGTTGAAGGAGAAGCGGTTTTCCTTATAGCCGCGGGCCTTGGCCTCGGGCGTCATAGCGAAGACCTTTCGGATCAGGTCGAACATACCGGTATAGGTGGCGGGGTTGGAGCGCGGCGTGCGCCCGATGGGGCTTTGGTCGATGCAGATGATCTTGTCGAGCTGCTCTACGCCCGTCATCGCGTCAAATTTGCCCGCGTGGGTCTTGGCGCGGTTTAACACCTTGGCCAAATGCTTGTACAGGACCTCGTTGACGAGGCTGGACTTGCCGGAGCCGCTCACCCCGGTGACGCAGCACAACACGCCCAGGGGAACCTTGACGTTGATGTTTTTGAGGTTGTTTTCCCGCGCGCCCTTCACGGTGAGATAGCCGCTTGGCTTGCGCCGCTTTTTGGGAACGGGGATCTGGAGCTTGCCGCTCAGGTACTGGCCTGTAATGGAGTTTTCGTTGGCCAGGATTTCGTCGATGGTACCCTGCGCCGTGATATAGCCGCCGTGGATGCCCGCCCCGGGGCCTACGTCCACGATATAATCGGCCGCGTACATGGTGTCCTCGTCGTGCTCCACCACAATGAGCGTGTTGCCCAGGTCGCGCATATGCTTCAGCGTGCTGAGCAGCTTATCGTTATCGCGCTGGTGCAGCCCAATGGAGGGCTCGTCCAGGATGTACAGCACGCCCATCAGGCTGGAGCCGATCTGCGTCGCCAGGCGGATGCGCTGCGCCTCGCCGCCGGACAGCGTGGCCGCAGCGCGGGAAAGCGTCAGGTAGTTCAGGCCCACGCTGTCTAAAAAGCCAAGACGCGAATCAATCTCCCGCAGAATTTGCGCGGCAATCATGGCGTCCTTCTCGTTAAGCTCCAGGCCCCTGAAAAATTCGCGCGCCTTGACGACGCTCAACCGGCAGACGTCGCTGATATTCAGCCCGCCGACCGTTACGGCCAGCACCTCCGGCTTCAGGCGGCGGCCCTTGCACGCCTCGCACTCGTCGGATACCATGTACTCCTCGTAGGCCGCCTTCATCGCTTCGCTGGAGGTTTCCAGGTACCGGCGATTCAGAGAGTTGACGACCCCCTCGAAGTTGGTCTCATAGTGGCCCTTGCCGTGCGCGCCCTCGTACTCGATGGTGATTGGGTCCGGCGCGCCGTACAGAAGGATCTCCACGATCTTTTCGGGCAGATCGCGCACGGGCGTATCCATGCTGAAGCCATATTTTTTGGCCAGGGCGTTAAAGAACGTATTGGCCATGCTGTTTTGGTCGGCCACGTTCCAGGCCATGGCCTGAAGCGCGCCCTGGTTGAGGCTGAGGCTCGGGTTGGGGATGATGTTTTCCGCGCTGATGCGCATGATGGTGCCCAGGCCGCTGCATTTTGGGCAGGCGCCGAACGGGCTGTTAAAGCTGAACATGCGCGGCGAAAGCTCCTCGATGGAGACGCCGCATTCCGCGCAGGCATAGTTTTGCGAAAACAGCAGCGAGCCTTCGTCAAAAAGGTCCGCCAGCACCAGGCCCCCGCATTCGCTCGCGGCGGTTTCCATGCTGTCGGCCAGCCGCTTGCGGAAATCATCGCTGTTGCGCACGATCAGCCGGTCCACCACGATTTCAATGGAATGCTTGCGCTTTTTGTCCAGCGCCGGCAGGTCGTCCAGCTCGTAAAGCTCGCCGTCGATCCTTACGCGCACAAAGCCCCGTTTTTGAGCGCTCTCCAAAAGCTTTGCGTGCTCGCCCTTGCGCGCGCGCACCACGGGCGCTAAAATTTGAAGCCGCTGGCCCTCGGGGTACGCCATGACCTGATCCACCATCTGGTCGATGGTCTGCTGCTTGATTTCCTTGCCGCATTTCGGGCAATGCGGCACGCCGACGCGCGCGTACAGCAGGCGCAGGTAGTCATAGATTTCCGTCACCGTGCCGACGGTGGAGCGCGGGTTGCGGGCCGTGGTTTTCTGGTCGATGGATATGGCGGGGGAGAGGCCCTCGATGGAGTCGATATCCGGCTTTTCCATTTGACCCAGGAATTGGCGGGCGTAGGAGCTCAGGCTTTCCACATAGCGCCGCTGGCCCTCGGCGTAAATGGTGTCGAAGGCGAGGCTGGTTTTGCCTGAGCCGCTTAGGCCCGTGAATACGATCAATTTGTTGCGGGGTATTTCCAGAGTGACATTTTTCAGGTTATGCTCGCGCGCTCCACGAATAATCAGCTTGTCCTGCAAAACAGACCCATCCTTTCTGAAAGGAGAAATTGCGTTAGCCCCGGCCCCTGCCCGACGTGAGACGACGCCGCGCGCCGAGCCCCGGAGAAGCGAAGGAGAGCAGCCGGGGGAGGCTGCCGTTCCGCGCCCGGGGCAGGCCGCGCGTTTCGCGGAAAGCGGCCGGCTATGGTCGTCGCATCAAGGCCGTCCGACGTTCTCCCAAACGGCAAGATGCGAAAACATGTTCTCGTCTATTGTAGCATAGAGTTTTTTGATTGACAAGGATGATTTTGATTTGCTTGAAAGGCATTTTTTATTGCCTAAATAGCTAAATTGGCCGTCATAAGGCGGCAAAGCGTTTCATCGGAAAAGAGCCGCCAGCGGCGGCCTTTTTCAGTACTCCTAATGGGGCGGCTGCGCGTCCTGCTGGACGCTGCGAGCATCTTTCTTATGCCGGTCAAGTCTCGCGTATTTAGCGCCCATAAGGGCGCGTAGCCGTTCCGCCTGAGGAGTATTTCACAAGGCAGCGCAAGGCGCCCCTTACCGGGGATTGGAGGAAATCAAATTTTCAAAGCATATCTACAGAATATCTTCCATGAATTTTGGAAAAAGTCACTTTAGTAGGGAAAAGACTTATTCCCATGACTGCCATTCCAACAACACTACAGGCCGTGCTGAACGCCGGCATGAACCCCATCATCTGCGTGGGCGAGAGCCTGGAGCAGCGGG
>DBGEOK010000119.1:0-145313 GCA_048370855.1 Candidatus Limiplasma sp.
TAAAAACAAGAGAATTAGAGCAAAGCAAGACAGGAAATTGACCTTCTTTGACCATTATAGTGTTTTTTGAATAATTGACTTTCTTTGACCAATAAATTATACTAAGGCCGTGGTTGAGAGAAAGAAAGCCCAGGCAGGCAACGCCCTCGCGCCGGGTTCACGCTTTCCCGGCCGCACAAAATCAATTCACCCATTCACAGGTTGCGGCTTGTCCGCTATTTTGAAGGAGGATGTCTTATGTATACACTGGTTCCGTTCCGCCACACCATCAGCAATGCGTTCCCGTCCCTGTTCAGCGATCGCTTTATGCGTGAGTTTTTCGACTCGGACAGCACCCCCTCTATGCGCGTGGACGTTCGGGAAAAGGAGGATGCGTACCTTCTGGAGGCCGACCTTCCCGGCGTGGAAAAGGAAAACATCAGCTTGGGCGTGGAGGATAACGTGCTGACCATCAGCGCCGATATCAACAGCGAAAAGAAGGAAGAGAAAAACGGCTATGTATGCAGCGAACGCCGCTCGGGCCATGTGGAGCGCAGCTTCAGCATGGAGGGCATCGACGTAAGCGGCATCAAGGCCGATTATAAGAACGGCGTGCTCATGGTCTGCCTGCCGAAGGAAAAGCCGGAGGAGAAAAAGAGCGCTATGAAGATCGCCATCGGAGACGCACAGCAAAAGCTTTCCGAAGGCGAATGAGGGTAAAAAAGAACAGACAGCGGCGCACGGGATTGTTCCCGCGCGCCGCTGTCTGTTGACAACTTCCTTATGAGAAGATGGCCTTACGCGGAAAGGGACGTTGGGAGGCTCCGCCTCCCAAGCCCACCGCCCAAGGGCGTTGCCCTTGGGAATCCCGTTTTTGGGCCGCGTTCGCGGCCCAATTATATCACGGGTTGACGGAGGGGAGCGCTGGCCCGGCGGCACTGGAAATGAGCGGCAGCCCGGTGGGCTGTTCGCCGAAGGCGAAAGCGAATGGAAGTGGGGAGCGAAACGAGCAATGGGCGCGCCAGCGACCAGTGCGACGATTGAGCGACCGGGGCCATTCGCCGAAGGCGAAAGCGACCCGGAGGATATCAAGCGAAACGAGAACGCCGCCCGGGCAGGGCGGCGGGCGACGATTGAGCTTGCGGGAGACGGAGGGGAGCGTTGGCCCGGCGGCACTGGAAATGAGCGGCAGCCCGGTGGGCTGTTCGCCGAAGGCGAAAGCGAATGGAAGTGGGGAGCGAAACGAGAACGCCGCCCTGCCCGGGCGACGATTGACAGTCTCTTATGGGAGGGGTCGAAGGGCAGCGTCCCTCCGGCTGCAATTCATCCCGCGCAAGCGCGGGAGCGCAAGAACGCTTTGAGCGTCCTCGGAGCTCTGCGGAAACGTCCGGCGGAGCCGGAGGAGTTATAAGGGCGCGGAAGCCGTCCCTTGCGCCCCTTCGTGCGCCCAATCAGCCCTTGACGCCCCCCGCCGCCAGTCCTTGTACAAAGAAGTGCTGGCAGGTGATGAATACAATGACCACCGGCAGAAGCGTCAGCGCCGACATTGCGAACACATAGCCCCATTGCGTAAACTGATGCTGGCCAAAGAAGCCGGCAATGGCGATGGGCAGCGTGCGCAGCTCCGTATCGTTGATAACGGTATTGGCCCAGGGATATTCCTCCCAGGCGGTCAAAAAGTTAAAAATGCTGACGGAGGCGACCGCGGGCGCGGCCAGCGGCATGGCGATACGCCAGTAGACCGTCATCACGCTGGCGCCGTCGATGTAGGTCGCCTCGGTAATCTCCTCGGGGATGCTTTCGATAAAGCCTTTTATCATGAAGGTGGAAAAGGGGATCACCCACGCCACATAAAACGGGATCAGCCCCCAGAGGCGGTTGACAAGCTTGAGCCTGGTCGCCAGCTCGAACTGCGGCACGATCATCGTCGTGCCGGGAATAATCATGGTAAGAATGATGAACCCGAATAGCAGCTTTTTGCCATGGAAGCGGAACTTGCCCATGACAAACGCCATCGCGGACGATACCAGCGCCGCCAGCGCCACCGAGGAAAGCGAAACAAACGCTGAATTAAGAAAATTGCAATAAAATTTGCTTTGGGCTAAAATATACCGGTAGTTTTCCAGCGTCAGCGCTTCCCGCCTGGGAAAAAAGCGCGGCGGATATTCGTACAGCGCGCCGTTTGGCCGAAGCGACGTGGAGATCATATAGATCATCGGGAGCGTGCAGATCACCGTACCCAGCGCAAGCAGCAAGTAATTCAGCGCCGTTTGGCGCCGCCTGTGTGACAAATGGCCCCGCATATGAACCGCCTCCCGCTATAAGTCCCTGTTTTTCATAGCCCTGAACTGAAGTATCGCCATGAGGCCCAGCGAAAGCGCCATCACAAAGCTCAGCGCCGCCGCGTAGCCGAATTTGCCCGTGCTGAACGCCTTGTAATACATCCAGGTAAGCAGCGTGTCCGTCTGGTGCGCGGGTTTGCCGCCGGTAATCATCTTGATGGAGGTAAATACGTTGAACCCGCCGATGGTAAGCATAATCAGCGCGAAGAGAATCGTGCCTTTGATGGAGGGCATGGTCACGCTCCAGAACTTTTTCCACGCGCCACAGCCGTCGATTTCAGCCGCCTCGTAAAGGTCGGCGGATACCTGCTGAAGCGCCGCCAGGAAGACCACCATATTCCAGCCTACGCCCTTCCAAACGCCCAGAATCATTGCGACGGTCATTCCGCCCCAACGCGTGTCCAGCCACCGCACATTTTGGCTGGTTACACCGACGACCTTTGTGAGAAAATAGTTGAGCAGGCCCTCGGTATTAAAAATATAGCGAAATACCAGCGAAGCGATCACCCACGAGGTGATGACCGGCAGGTAATGGAGCACGCGAAAGGTAACGCTCAGCCGCTTGACGCCGTTGATGAGCACCGCCGTAAACAGCCCCAGCGCCATTTGACCCGGCACGGTTACCAGCGTATAGGCCAGGCTGTTGACAAACACCACCCAAAACGTATCGTCCCCAAGCACCTCGCGGTAGTTCGCCAGCCCGATGAAGGGCTGGGAGAGCATGGAGCCGAAGCTCCAGTCGCAAAAGCTCATCCAGAACAGCCGTATGATGGGATAAACCGTGAACGCGCCGAAAATCAACAGCCCAGGCAGCAGCAATACGCCCAGTTGAAAGCGGTTCAGGCGTGATTTGGTGACCATCGCGTTCGCCTCCCTGCGTAAAAAATCGGGTAAGGAGCCGCGCGGCGGCGGGCGTCGTGTCCGCTTTGCCGCCGCGCGGCCTTCGCGGCTGATTTTGGCTTTCCGCGCGGGACGGGCGGTTATGGCTTCAGCAGCTCGTCATACAAAACGGCCAGCTCATCCATGGCTTCCTGCGCGGTCTTTTCACCGCTTACCACGGCGGTGACGGCCACGTTCAGCTCGTTGTCCATCTCGCTCCAGGCGGCGACGGTGGGGCGGGCCTTCGCGGTCTGGATGGCCTTGATAAAGGGCGCGTACTCCGCGTTTTTCACAACGTCGCTGTCAAGGGCGGCCTTGTTGACGGGAATCTGCCCGCACTTGGCCATTTCGGTCTGGGCGTACTCGCCGGTCATGAACTGCATGAACTTCCAGGCGGCTTCCTGATTGGCCCCTGCGAACATGGCGATATCCTCGCCGCCCAGCACGGATACGCTGCCGCCCTCGCCCGCGGGGATGGGCGCGGTGCCGTAGGCCACATCGGGATAAGCGCCCGCCAGCTCGGCGGTCTTCCAAGGGCCTTCCAGCATCATGGCGTAGCGGCCGGCGCCAAAGCCGTCCGTCATGGGGATGTCGCCGCTGTTAAAGCCGGTCAGCACGCCTTCCTTGACCAGCGCCGCAAAGGCGTCAATCGCCTTGACGGTCTTTTCGGAGTTGATATAGCCGGTGGCAAGGGTCTGCTCGTCGTTGGTGAGGCTGCCGCCAAAGCTCCAGATAAACGGGCACAGGTTCCAGCCGCTGAGGGCCGGCTCGTTCCAGCCCCAAATCTGCTGGCCGTTTGCGTTTTCTCCGCCGAGCTTGCGCACGGTTTCCATCCATTCGTCCATCGTGGCGGGCACGGTTACGCCGGCGGCCTCCAGCATCGCGGTGTTGTAAAACATGATTTTGCTGTTGGTGTTTAGCGCAAGCGCATAGTAACTCCCTCCGATCTTCGCGGTGGACATGGCGCTGTCCAGCAGGGCGGAGGAGGCGGCCGGAAAGTCGCTCATCTCCCGGTCGAGCGCCACCAGCACGCCCATTTTTTGAAACTCGGGCAGCCAGGCGATGTCGCAGCGGGCGACGTCGGGCAGGCTGTCGGAGCTTGCGCTGACAAGGATCTTATCATGCAGCTCCGCCCACTCGTGAGAAACGGCGTTGACCTTGATTCCGGGATTCTCGCTTTCAAACTGAGGGATGAGCACGTTCATCAGCGTTTCGTTCTCCGCCGACTGCGCGCTGTAATGATGCCAGAAGTTGATGGTTACAGGCGCCGATTCGGCCGCCGCCGCGCCCGCCGCCAGGCAAAGGATGACCGAAAGCAGCACCGCCAGAGTTTTTTGGGTCCTACGCATGTGGGTTTCCTCCTTTATTGTTCTATGATCTTTACGCAGCGCGGCGAGACGACGACCGACTCCCCCGCGCCCGCGAAGTCCAGCGTCCGCGGCGCGCCGCCCCGGTTGAACGCCGCCAGCACGCGCCTGCCGCCCAAACGGCGCTCAAAAGCAAACAGGCCCTTTTCGGCGTCGCAGGCAAGGGTGCGGTAGCTCCCGTACCGGACGGCCTCGTTTGCTTTGCGCAGGCCTATCAGCTTCCGGGTCCATGAAAGCAGCTCCTCATCAGGGCGTTCCCAGGCCATGCCCGCGCGGCAGCCGGGATCGTTTTCACCCCGCATGCCAATTTCGTCGCCGTAATACACGGCTGGGCTTCCTGGAAAAAGCATTTGAAACGCCGTCGCCAGCCTGAGCCGCCAGGTCTCGCCGCCCGCCTCGGTCAAAAACCGCGCGGTATCATGGCTGCCGAGGCAGTTATACATGCACAGGTTGACCTCATCCGGATATTTCATCAGCATATGTTGAAGCCGCTCGTCAAGCGCCGCCTCGTCGATGCGATCCCGCGCGAAGTAATCCACCATCGCGTCGCGGAACAGGTAATTCATCGCGCAGTCCAACTGGTCGCCTTCGCACACCATGCGCGAGGCGTCTCCCCAGGTTTCCCCCAGAAACAGCGCGCCGGGATGCCTCTTTTGAACCTCTTCGCGGAAGAAGCGCAAGGCGGCGGTATCCAGCTCGTCCGCCACGTCCAGCCTCCAGCCGTCGATATCCGCCGCGTCCAGCCAGTATAGGAGGACGCTCAGCACGAACGCCCGCACCTCCGGGTTTGCCAAGCGCAGGCGTGGCATATAGGCATAATCGCCCACGCACTCATAGCAGGCCGGGCTCATCTCTATGGGGAAACGCTTGGGATAGAACCAACGGAGGTATCTTGACCTTTCGCCGTTTTGCCTTAGGTCAAGGAAGGGAGCGAAATGGACGCCCACATGGTTGAACACCCCGTCCAGCAGGACGCGGATGCCCCGCCTGTGCGCCTCCCTGACCAGCGAGATCAGATCCTCGTTCGTGCCAAAATCCGGATCGACGGCAAAATAATCAACCGTGGCGTATTTATGATTGAAGTCAGCGGCGAACACCGGGGTGAGATACAGGCATTCCACGCCCAGCTCCTCCAAATAGGAAAGCTTTTCGCGGGCGCCGCGAAGATCCCCGCCCAAGAAGTTTTTCCGCGTGGGTTCGCTGTCCCAGCGCTCATAGCTGCGCAGGCTTTTCCTCGAGTTGCCGACGGCAAAGCGTTCGGGAAAAATCTGATAGTACACGCAGCCGCGCGCCCAGTCCGGGGGTGTGCGCACATCCGTCTCGGCCGCCTGCAAAAGCTCGAAAAAGCCCTGCTCGGGGTTTCCTTCCGTAAAGCCTTGCTCGCAATAATACACGGCGTTTCCCAAACGATCCGTCAGCTTGAAGAAATACTTCAGGTAATGCGCCTCTTCCGGCAAAACAGCCTCTCCCACCCATTCGGCCTTGATTCCATCCTGATAGCGCGCCGACATGGGAAGCTCCTTGCGGCTTTCGGGATAGGGAGCGCTTCGCTTCCAGTAAAACAGCGAACAAGCGGAGAGGTCTCCCGCCGCCGCAAGAAGGCGAAAACGGATCATATTTCGTGCAAGCGGTTGCCTAAAGGGCAAAGCGGATTCATGGGTGATGGCGGAAAGGTTCATGCTGTCACATCCTGCGGCTTGATTCCCGCTCGATGAGCGAGGTGCAGAGCAATACATGCTGATCGGCGGTCTGACGGTTGATTTTCTGGAACAGAAGGCGCGCCGTCTGCTCGCCTAAAAGCGCGGTGTCCACGTCCACGGCGGTCAGCGGCGGATCGGTAAACTCAGCGAGCGGGTAGTTGTCAAACGTCGCCACGCCAAGGTCGTCCGGCACGCGAAGCCCCAATTCCTTCGCGGCCTTCAGCAGCCCGAAGGCCGCGAGGTTGTCGTTGCAGAGAAAGGCGTCCGGCCGGGTATCGGCGCGCAGCGCTTCCCGCGCCGCGCGCCGCGCGTCCTCCGCGGTTCCGTCCGTGGGCAGCACCATGCCTCCGGCTTCTTTTGCAAGCGCGCTCAGGTAGCCCTTGACACGGCGCTTGACAAAGCCCGTGCGACCGCCGCCGCCCAGATAGGCGACGCGCGTGTACCCCATTCGCCGCAGATGATCCACGGCCATAGCCCCGCCCTGCTCGTTGTCGACATCCACCCAGCTAAGGTCCCGGCGCGCGGTATCCGGTCGGCCAAGCGCCACGTAGGGGAAGCCCTCGATTTTTTCCAAAAGCGAGCTTTTCAGCGTGGAGGGAGGCAAAATCAAGCCGTCCACCTTGCGCTCCAGCATCAGGCCCTCGATGGAGGAGGCGCCGCCCGCGCGCTTGGCGCCGTTTGCGATGATGACGTGATAGCCGCGCGATTGCGCCACCTTTTCCACGGCGAACAGGCTTCGGCTGAAAAACACGTTGCTGAACGCGTCCGCGTCCTCGGCGTCCACCACCACGCCGATGGCGCCGCTCAGCCCGCTGGCCAGGCTGCGGGCCACGCTGTTGGGGTGATAGTCCAGGGTTCGCATGGCGGCATGGATACGCTCCCGCGTTTCCTCCGTAATGGCGGCCTTGCCGCTGAGCGCGCGGGAGACGGTGGACGGATTGACGCCCGCCAGCTTCGCTACATCGTGAATGGTTGCCGCCATCGTAAGCCCTCCTGCCGCCTATTATGGGGTTGAGCGATTCCGTTTCATAATGCAACCGATTGCATGATGAAATTGTACCAGAGCCAAGCGCGGCTGTCAAGGGGGAAAGGAATTTTTCCTTGACATCTTTGTCAAAATCCGCTACAATTTTTTTCGACAACCAAACACCTTATAAAGAGCGGTTGAGGGACGGGCCCGATGAAACCCGCCAACCTGCGGCAACGCGAGGTGGCAAATCCCGCAGCGTGCATGCGCTGGCAGATAAGGTAGATCGCAGCTCCCTTTCACGCCCGCAAATGCTTGCGGGCGTGTTTTTCTTGGGCGAAGCACGCGCGCCGCGCCCGTTCAGCGTGAAAAGGGCGCAATCCGGCCCTTGAGGGTTGTCCGACATACAAGAGAGGGGAAGGACAGACCATGAAAACCGTATTTACCAGCGAATCCGTTACGGAAGGGCATCCCGACAAGCTGTGCGACCAAATCAGCGACGCGGTGCTGGACGCCATCCTTACGGAGGACCCCAACGCGCGCGTGGCGTGCGAAACCTGCGCCACAACCGGGCTGGTTCAGGTGATGGGAGAGATTACGACGACGGCCTATGTGGCGATTGACGAAATCGCGCGGCAGGTGATCCGGGACATCGGCTATACCAGCAGCGACCTTTGCTTCGACGGCAACAGCTGCGCCGTGCTCACCTCCGTGCATGCGCAAAGCCCGGATATCGCCATGGGCGTAAACAAGGCCCTGGAGGTGCGCGACCAGCGGGACGGGGCTGGCAGCGGCGCGGGCGACCAAGGGATGATGTTTGGCTACGCCTGCAATGAAACGCCCGAACTGATGCCGCTTCCGATTTCGCTGGCCCACAGGCTGGCCCGCCGCCTGAGCGAGGTGCGCAAAAACGGAACGCTGCCATGGCTGAGGCCGGACGGCAAGAGCCAGGTGACCATCGCCTATGAGGACGGCCGCCCTGTCGCGGTCGATACGGTGGTGATTTCCGCCCAGCATGAGGAAGGCGTTTCCCATGAGCGGATCGAGGCCGCCATCCTGACCGAGGTCATCCGCGCCGTGACGCCGGCCGGGCTTTGGACGGACGAAACCAAGGTGTTCATCAACCCCACGGGCCGGTTCGTGCTGGGCGGCCCGGCGGGGGATACCGGGCTTACCGGCCGCAAGATCATTGTGGATTCCTACGGCGGCTATGCCCGTCATGGCGGCGGCGCGTTCAGCGGGAAGGACCCCTCCAAGGTGGACCGTTCCGCGTGCTACGCCGCGCGATATGTGGCCAAGAACCTTGTCGCCGCCGGGCTTGCGCGGCGTTGCGAGGTTGCGCTTGCTTACGCGATCGGCGTTGCGAGGCCTGTGAGCGTGCAGGTCGATACCTTTGGCACGGGGACGCGCCCGGACGACGAGCTGGGCGGCCTCGTCCTGTCGCATTTTGACCTGAGCCCGGACGGTATCATCAGGACGCTGGACCTGCGCAGGCCGATTTACCGTCAGACGGCGGCTTATGGCCACTTTGGAAGGACAGACCTGGACCTTCCCTGGGAGCGGACGGATAAGGTCGAAGAGCTTCGGAAATAAATGCCGCCGGGCCTCAGCCTGTCGACAAACCCATTTTGGAGTGTTTTGGAGGGGCCGAGGCCCCTCCAAATGAAATCGGTTCGCCCGGCTGACCTGCGGTCGGCAATTGATCCGGTGCTTTTGATGTGCGCAGCACCCAGGCGGGCGGGGAGTTTGCGGCTTTGCCGCAAACACTTCCAACAGTCCTCGGCGGAAAAGATCGCCGAAAGGCGGGCTTCCTCAACGCCAAAAGGCCCGGCGGACATGCCGCCGGGCCTTTTGGCTGTGCCTCACCCGTCCGTCCGGGCGGATAGGCCGCGCTTTTCCGGCCATTGAGCCAGCACAATGCCGCACATCATGGCCGCGCAGCCCAGGTATTCGCGCGCGGTCATCGTGTCGCCCAGGATCAGCCACCCGGCCAGCACCGCGAACACGCTTTCCAGGCACATAATCAGGGAGGCGACGGTTGGGTCCGTATCCTTTTGAGCGACAATTTGCATGGTATATCCCATCGCGCCGCTCAGCACACCCGCGTATAGCAGCGGAACGGCGCAAGCCGCCACATCCGTCCATGCGGGGCGTTCCGTCCATGCGGCGACCGCGAGGCACAGCGCCGCGACCACAAAGAATTGGAGGCAGCTCATTTTGATGCAGTCGGTTATCCGGCTGAAATGATCCACCACAAGAATGTGGCCCGCAAAGCTAAAGGCGCACAGAATCAAATAGGCGTCGCTGATTTCCACAACGAAGCCGTCCTTGATGCACAGCAGGTACAGCCCGACCGCGCTGACGGCTACCGCCAGCCAGATCAGCGCCCTGACGCGCTTGCGCCAGAAAAGCCCAAGCAGAGGCACCAGCACAATATACAGCGCGGTCAGAAAGCCCGCCTTGCCCGCGCCTGTTCCCATGCTGATGCCCAACTGCTGAAACACGCTGCCTAACGTGAGCAAAACGCCGCAGCAAAGCCCGCCAAGCAGCAGCGTCCGGCGCTGCCTGGCCGTCATTTGCGAAAACGGCACGCCGGCGCCGGTTCCGGATTGATCGGCGCCGCCATCGCGCCCGGCCCTCCGGTCCGACCAAAAGATCACGGGCAGCAGCGCCAGCGCGGCAAGCGACATGCGAATGCCGTTAAAGGAGAACGGCTCCAGGCTGTCCATGGCGACGTCCTGCGCTACAAAGGCGGAGCCCCAGATCATGGCGGTCAGCAAAAGCAGCAGGTTAGCCCGTGTAGAACGCTTCATCATCCATCGACCTTTCTAAGGTTGCTCTGAGCCGGGGCGCCGGGGAAGCGCTCCCTGAAGGGACTCGCGCTAAGCAGACGCGTCATTTCTTCGGCTTGCATGGGCTTATGGAAATAATAGCCCTGAACGCGGGTACAGCCGATGCTTTTGAGAAACTCCGCTTGTTCGCGCGTTTCCACGCCCTCGGCGATCAGCGGCAGGCCCATGCGGCGCGCCATGTCCACCACAGAGACTAAGATAATGCTTCCCCGCTCGCTTTCGGCGTTCAGCAGAAACTTCATATCGAGCTTCAGGGTATCCACCGGCAGATCCTTCAACGTGTTCAGCGACGAATAGCCGCTGCCGAAATCGTCCATTTCCACGCGAAAGCCGGCGTTCCGAAGCGCGCCGACGACGCGGCACATATGCTCCTCGTTTTGCATATAGGCGGTTTCGGTAATTTCCAGCCTGAGCAGCCCGCGATCTAGACCATAGCTATCCACCTGTTTGGTCAAGCGTTCTGCGAAGCCTGCCGCAAAGGTGTCCACGCGGGAGACGTTGAGCGATACCGAAACGTTTTGAGACAGCTCGTCCCGCCATTTGACCATCTGCCTGAGCACCTCCTTGCGCATGAAATCGCTCAGGCGCGTGACAAGCCCATTCTGTTCCAAAATCGGTATAAAGGTTCCGGGGGACAGCGCGCCGTAAACGGGGTGCTCCCAACGCGCCAGAGCCTCGACGCCGCAGATGCATCCGGCCTCCAGGTCGTACTGCGGCTGATAGAAGACCTTGAACTGCCGTTCGCGCAGCGCGAGGGGCATATCCGTGATGATGCTTTGCTCCAGCTTCATCCGCTCGCGCATTTCCTCATTATAAAACGCGTAGCGGCGGAATTGCTCATTGCGGACGTCCCGAAGCGCCATCAGCGCGCGGTCGACCATCATTGAAACGCTGAGGGTTGGATCGTCGACGGTGTAAATCCCCAGCTTCGCCACAAACTCATATTCCCTCGGATATGCGGCGAGCCACGCGTCTACGCCCCGCACGATCTGCTCGGGGTTCAGCCGGTCAAGCGGCGAGCAGCTAACAAAAAGATCTTCCCCCAAATGGCCGTAGGCGGCGGTTTGGCCCGACAACCGCTCGCGCAGGGATACCGCCATGGAGGATAGCAGGCGCGCGCCCTCCGCTTCTCCAAACAGCTCGCGGAAGGAGCGAAAGCGGTCCAGATCGAGGGCAACGATGGCGAAGGCTTTGTCCGGATGCCCGTCCAGCATTCGCCGTGCGGCCTCCTCAAAGCCCGCGCGGTTGAAAATGCCGGCCGCTTCGCTGAAATGCGCCTGCTTTTTGAGCGCCCGGTTGAGCCGGCGCTCGGTCATCGCGCGGGTTTCCAGCTCGCGCTGGGCTTGCTCGCCGATCTGACGCTCCAAAAGAACGGCTTGCGTCCTTTGCTGCTCCCGCGCGGTATGGGAGAGGTAAAAATGGCCGGCGAGCGCCGCGAGCGTCAAAAGCCCAAGCACGAGTACCAACAGCATCCGGTTTTGATACAGCGTTTCGCCGAGGCTGTAGCTCCTGGGTTCCGCCGAGGCGTTTTGGAGCAGAACCCCGCCGCGCTCCTGGTCGCTGATGCTTTGAATAGCCTTATCCAGAATGGCGCAAAGAATATCGTCCTCATCGCGTCCAAGCGCAAGGCACAGCAGCTCGTCAAACTGATAGGCGGGATAAAGCTGAAGGTTCTCATAATACGGGCTTTGGAGAAGGGACGCGGCTACAAGGTCATTTTCAAAGAAAAGGTCGCACCGGCCGGACGAAACGGCGGAAAGCGCATCTTCCCCGCGCGGATAAAGGACGGCGGACGCGCTTGGAAAATACGCGGCAAGAGCCGCCCGCGCTTGGGCCAGGCTGGCGGGGAGCGCAATGCGAACCGGTTCCTCGTCCGGGGGAGTAAAAAACTTCCGCGCCACAGCCACGATCCGGCTTTCCATCAGGGGCCTGCTTACGCGCAGCTCCCTTGAAGCCGGGGAAACGACGGATTGCGCCACAGGCATAACGATGCGCGCTTCCCCGGAGGACAGCGCCTCTACCGCGCCGCGTCCCTCCGGAAGCGGAGCATAGCGGAAACGCAGCCCGCTCTTCCGGCTTACGAGCTCCAGCAGATCGGGGAGGATGCCGCTGAAGCTTCCATCCTCCGCGCGATACTCGCACAGCATAGGCTGGTCCGGGCTCAGCAGCACGGGAAGCGGCGGGCAAGACTTCATGTAGGCCAGCTCGTCTTCGGTGAACAGCCGGTCGTCCTGGGTTTGCGAAAGCTGTGCGGAAGGCTCGTCCATGAGGGAGGGATTGTTTTGACAGAGGGCGGACGTCGCGGCGTCGAACTCGTATACAAACTCCGTATCCCCTTTAGGAACGCCCGGATAGCAAGGCTCCCGAACCTCCCGCAATCCGTCGGGAATGGGGACGCTCGCCTGAAGCATGGCGCTGACCTCCCCGGCGTACAGGGCGCCGCTCATGTCGCGCTGGTCCCCATAGGCCACGAGCCGGGCTTGAATGCCCTCCCGAGCGGCAAGGTCTTCCCGCGCGCCGGCGCGCGCGCTGCCTGCTGGCGCGCCGATAGTCAGATCCGACAGGCCGGAAAGAGACTCCGCGCCGCAATAGGAAAGGGGGATCGCCAGTATCAAAAGAATCAGAAGGACCGCCGGGAGCCTCCTTCGCATTCCGCCGCACCTCCATGTGACGGGCTGTTGGGCATGCCCGCCCCAATTAAAGACGACCTTTTTCACTATACAACACCGCGCGCCGTTTGTCCATGCCCGCGTCAAGGGATTTCCGGGCCGAAAAAAGGTCGCGCGGCCGCCTGAAAACGTCTATTGACGAAAGGGCTTCCGCGCTTATATAATAGATGGGCGAACTGCCAGGCCAGGCAGTTTTCGCCAATAGGAACGATAGGGAGCTTGAAATGAAAACGAAAAAACTACCATGCCGCCTTGCCATTTTTCTGCTGACGGCCATTGTCGCTTTGCAGCCCGCCTTGGCGTTGGGGGAGGCGGACGGTTCGGGAGAGTCCGCGTCGAACGCGGAAACGGCGGAACCCGCGGTCACGAAATACGTAGCCACGGCTTCGGTGGCCCTGAAGGTGCGCCGCGGCCCCGGCAAGGAGTACAGCGGCGCGGACAGCATCCCAAAGGACGCTTTGGTCTATATCCTGGAGCTTGGGGACGAATGGGCTAAGGTGGAAACCTCGCGCGCCGAGGGCTATGTCCAAACCCGCTATTTGGAAGATATCAGGGAGTATGACGCAAAAAGCGAATCCATCGGCCAGGCGGTTCAGGAACCCCGCGCTTCCTCTCCCCAGGGGGGAGGCGAGCTTGCGGCGGATAAATCCTCCTTCAGGGAGGGGTATTATGCGTATGCGGTTAAAACGGCCCTGATCTATCTGGAGCCTGACGAGCGCACGCGGATCATTGCCAAGGTGCCTACCTATAAGCAGGTCGTCGTCAGCGAGATTGACGGAGACTGGTGCTACGCCCGGTATGAAAACACATATGGCTATATCCGTGTGGACAGTTTATTCAAGTGGGACAGAATCGACCCCTATGTAGGGGATATCCCCGGACTGGTCGTTTATCCGCTGATGGTTTTTGTGGGCAAGACCACCAACATTTACAGCCTCGAGGATCATACCGTGCTGAAAACCGTTAATCCCGGTTCGGCCCTTTGCGTGGAGGAACCCGATGAGAACGGGCGGTATCTGCTTCCCTATTGGCGGACGACGGGCTACGTCATGAAGGAAGACGTGGTATATGAGATGCGCGTTACGCCGTATGAGGACGCGGAGCCCGGCGACCTGATCAGCGTGATGAGCACGTATTACGCGGTCGGCGTTTCCACCCTTAACTATCAGGGGCGGAACTGGAACATCTATCTAGCTTCCAGCATGATCTCCGGAACGGTCCTGCAGCCGGGCGAGGACTTTGACCAGTACGAATGCATCGGGCCGTACCGGAAATCCACGGGCTACCACCGCGCGCCCATTATGAGCAAAACCGCGCTGTGGGGCTACGGCGGCGGCACATGTCAGGTAAACACCACGTTTTATATCGCAAATATTCAGCTTCCCATCCTCATCACGCACCGGAAGGTTCACGCGGAGGTTGGCATCTACTATTGCAAGAAGGGCTTTGACGCGGCTGTCGGCGGCGGGGATATCAACCTGACGCTGACCAATACGCTCCCGTATGCTATTCGATACCAATTTTTTATGAGCGACGGCGTGCTGACCTGCTGCGTCTTCCGGGAGGGCTGAAGCCAAAACCAGCGGAAAGCGGTCGCCGGGGCCGCAAACGCGGCCCCAAAAAAGGGATTCCTAAAGGCGAAGCCCTAAGCCGACAGCAATCAAAAAACCGCTTCCAAGGTTTCTTGGAAGCGGTTTTTTGATGCCATTCTTGAATCGGCGGCGTTTTTGCGGCCGCTCCTTAGATCCATACGAGTCCCTTATTGCACGTCTATTTGGCAGCTCGCTCCGCCGTTTGACCATACGCCGTCCGCGTCCCGGGCATAAACGTGAATACCGCCCTGGTATGGCGTGGAAAATGCGACCTGATAAACCCACAGGGTTCCGTCGCCCTCCGGCATGCTTTCCATGGTGGCGGGAAGCGCCACGCCATCGTCGCTCAGCAGGCGAATGCTGCTGGCGGCGGCGTTGGTGCGCAAGCGGAACGTTAGCGTCGCCGGCGCGACGGCGGCGGACGCATCTGCCGTAAAATCTTCTACCTGAGGGCTGTTCTGAGAAACCGCCGGGGACAGGGTCTGGAGCGAAAGCGGCGTAACCTCGCTGAATAAGGCGGGTACGTTGTTTGCAACCGGCAGCGCGGAACGGCTGGGCAAGAGGCCCTCCAAAAGCCCGGTTCGCCAGAGCAGGATTCCGACGGCGGCCAATACCAGCGCCCCCAAGATAGCCCAAAGGCCCTTGCGGCGGCCCTGCTTGGGGGGAAGCAGCTCGGTTAACGGCACGGGCGCCGGCGCGGCCATTGCTGTCGTCGGCACGGCGTCCTCCAGGTCGTCGTCCCAACCGTCGGCTTCCAGAGCCGCTTGGCGGTTGCCAATCGCCGGGGCAGGCTCAGCGCGGGGGGGGAAGGGTACGGACGGATAGCTTTGCGGCGGATAAGCCGCGGCCCGGGGCGCGATGGCGGGCGGCTGTGCCAGCGGCAGGCTGCCGGACGCGCTGGGGGGCGGCGCGGGCATGGCCTGCGCCTCAACGTGACGGCGCTCCGCGACGCGGCTTCTGCGGGGAGGGGGCCCTTCGCGGGCCGCGCCCGATACCGGGCTTGCGGACGCCGGACACGGATAGGCCGCCTGCGCCGTCGGATACTCGGCGCACGGCAAAGACGGGCCGGGGGCGGCGTAACGGACTTGCCGCGACTCTTCCGGCATGGCGCCGAAAGGTCCGCGTCCAAAAGCGCCATTTTCCGGGTATCGGGGGTCGTTCGGCGTGTAGGAGGGCGCGCTGCGAATATCGGCGGCGTGCGGCGTGCGCAGCAGGCTCTCCGAGCGAAGCGGGCGCATCCATGTCGTTTCCTCCCGAGCGCCCGCGGTCGTCCAGACGGACTGCGACGCCTGCTGCTTCTCGTATGCCATGCGAGTCCCTCCTTTCTCCTTCCGATGGGAAGCCATTAGATGCATTATACCACAAGGCGAAGGGCTTGTCTTGCGCGCCGACAATTTTCACGCATATTTGCCAGGCTTTTTGGCGAACAAGCTTTTGGCGCGCTTTTGGCGCGCTTTTGGCGCGGGGATGCCGGGCATGCGGGATGACGGCGGCGAGGCCGTGCGTCCCCGACGCTTTTGCGGCGGCGACCGGTTGGATGCGGCGCTGCGGTATTGGCGCGGCCCTCGTCTGCCATGGTTTGCGCTTCTACCGCCGGATAAGTTAAAAAAGCACGGGAGCCGGCAAACCGGCTCCCGTTGGGTACGCGCTGGCGGGGGTTATTCCGCCATGCTCTTGTATTTGGCGTACTTCGCCAATGCATCGGCCTCGTTCTTTTTGAACAGGTCGTCGGCCACGTCGGGGAACATCTTGGCCAGGGATGCGTAGCGTACCTCGCCCTTGATGAAATCCTGATAGCCGCCCGCCGGCTCCTTGCTGTCCAGCGTAAGGGGATTCTTGCCCTGCTCCGCAAGCGCGGGATTGTAGCGGTAGAGCGTCCAGTAGCCGCATTCCACAGCCTTCTTAATCTCGGCCTGCGCCTGGCCCATGTTGATGCCATGGTTGATGCAAGGCGCGTAGGCGATCACCAGAGACGGGCCGTGATAGGCCTCGGCTTCGGTCATGGCCTTGATGAGCTGGGCGGGATTGGCGCCCATGGCGACGGTTGCGACGTACACATATCCGTAGCTCATGGCCATCATGCCCAGATCCTTTTTCTTGGTGCGCTTGCCGGCGGCCGCGAACTTGGCGACGGAGCCGGTCGGCGTGGCCTTGGAGGACTGTCCGCCGGTGTTGGAATAGACCTCGGTGTCAAGCACGAGCACGTTGACATCCTGGTTCTGCGCCAGCACGTGGTCCAGCCCGCCGTAGCCGATATCGTAAGCCCAGCCGTCGCCGCCGAAGATCCAGAAGCTCTTCTTGGTCAGCAGGTCGGCGCTTTCAATGACCTCGCGGGCCAGCGTGCACGCCTCGCAGGGGCAGTTTTTGCCGTTGGCCAGCCAGTCGGCCTCCCATTGGGTGCCGGTGAGGTCTACGTCGATACCTTCCTTGCACTTCTCCAGCAGCTTCTTGCCGGCGGCCTTGGAGCCGTTGCCGTCGTCCATCTTGTCCAGCCATTCCTGACCGGCGGCCTTGAGCTCGTCCCAGCAGTACTCTACGGAGATCAGCTTGCGCACGGTATCGGCAAGCTTGGCGCGGCGCTGCGTGATCGCCAGGTTCATGCCGAAGCCGAACTCCGCGTTGTCCTCGAACAAGCTGTTGGCCCAGGCGGGTCCATGGCCTTCCTCGTTGACGGTGTAGGGGCAGGTCGGGGCACTGCCGCCGTAGATGGAGGAGCAGCCCGTCGCGTTGGCGATCATCATGCGGTCGCCGAAGAGCTGGGTCACCAGCTTAACGTAGGGCGTCTCGCCGCAGCCGGCGCACGCGCCGCTGAACTCGAACAGAGGCCGGAGGGCCTGACTGTTTTTGACGGTCGCCACGTTTTCGATGTCCTTCATCTCGGGCAGGGTTTCGGCGAACTCCCAGTTCTTAACCTGCTCCATCTGGGAAGCCAGCGGCTTCATCTCGATCGCCTTTTCCTTCGCGGGGCAGATGTTGAAGCAATTTCCGCAGCCGGTGCAATCCAGCGGGCTTACCTGGATGCGATACTGCATGCCGGTAAACTCCTTGCCGGTGGCGGGCTTGGTCTGGTAGCTCGCGGGCGCGTTTTTCATGGCCTCCTCCGAGGCGTAGAAGGGCCGGATGCAGGCGTGCGGGCATACGAGCGAGCAATTGCCGCACTGGATGCACTTGTCAATCAGCCATTCGGGCACCGTTACGGCGATGCCGCGCTTTTCAAACCGCGTGGTGCCGGTCGGCACGGCGCCGGTGGGATCGAACGCGCTGACGGGCAGGCTGTCGCCCTCCTGCGCAAGGATGGGCTGTACAAACTCGTCGAAATATTCGGTTGCCTTCAGCTTGACGGGCTCGGCGCCGGTCGTGGCGGTCGCCCAGCTCTCGGGAACCTTAATTTCCACCAGCCCGCTGATAGCGATGTCGATGGCGTCCCAGTTCTTCTTGACGATGGCGTCGCCCTTCTTGCCGTAGGTTTTCTTGGCGTAGGCCTTCATGTATTCGTCCGCCTGCTCGTAGGGGATGACCTCGGCCAGCTTGAAGAAGGCGGCCTGCATGATGGTGTTGATGCGGTTGCCCATGCCTACCTTCAGCGCCAGATCGATCGCGTCGATGTTATAGAAACGGGCGTGCTTCTTGGCCAGGAGCTGCTTCATCTTGGCGGGAAGCTGCCTGTCCATTTCCTCCGCGCTCCACTGGGAGTTGAGGAGGAACACGCCGCCGTCCTTCAGGCTGGACACCATGTCGTACTTGGTGACGTAGCTGGGGTTGTGGCAGGCCACAAAGTCCGCCGCGTCGATGAGGTAGGTGGACTGGATGGGCGTTTTGCCAAAGCGCAGGTGGCTGATGGTAATGCCGCCGGACTTCTTGGAGTCGTAGGCAAAATAGCCCTGCGCGTACATATCGGTGTGGTCGCCGATGATCTTGATGGAGTTCTTGTTCGCGCCCACCGTGCCGTCGGAGCCCAGGCCGTAGAACTTGCAGCAGACCGTGCCCTCGGGCGCGGTGATGAGCTGCCCGCCAAGCTTGAGGTTCGTGCCGGTCACGTCGTCCTCGATGCCCACGGTGAAATGGTTCTTGCGTTCGCCGCTCAGGTTGTCGTAAACAGCCTTGACCATGGTGGGGTTAAACTCCTTGCTGCCCAGGCCGTAGCGGCCGCCGACAACCTTTACGTCGGTCTTGCCGGCCTCGTGCAGCGCGGTGCATACGTCCTCGTAGAGAGGCTCGCCCAGGCTGCCGGGCTCCTTGGTGCGGTCCAGCACGGCGATTTCCTTGCAGCTCGCGGGAATGGCGGCAAGCAGGTGCTCGGCGCTGAACGGACGGTATAGGCGAACCTTGATAAGGCCGAGCTTTTCACCCTTCTTGTTGAGATAGTTGACGGTTTCCTCGATGGTCTCGCAGCCGCTGCCCATGGCGATGACGACCTTGGTGGCGTCGGGCGCGCCGACATACTGGAAGAGCTTGTACTCCCGGCCGACCAGCTTGCTGACCTTCTTCATGACCTCTTCCACAATGGCGGGGGTCGCGTTATAGAACTTATTGGCGGCCTCGCGGTTCTGGAAGTAGATATCGGGGTTTTGCGCGGTGCCCATCTGGTGGGGATGATCCGGGTTCAGGGCCCGCGCGCGGAAGGCCTTCACCTTGTCCCAGGGCATGAGGGGCTCGATATCCTTGTAATCAACGGCGTCGACCTTCTGTACCTCATGGCTGGTGCGGAAGCCGTCGAAGAAATGAAGGAAAGGAACGCTCGACTCCAGCGTGGCCAGATGGGCGACAAGCGCCAGGTCCATCGCCTCCTGAACGCTGTTGGAGGAAAGCATGGCAAAGCCGGTCTGGCGGCAGGCCATCACGTCGCTGTGGTCGCCAAAAATGGACAGCGCATGCATCGCCAGCGCGCGGGCGCTTACATGGAACACGCAAGGCAGCAGCTCGCCGCTGATTTTATACATGTTGGGGATCATGAGCAACAGGCCCTGGCTGGCGGTAAAGGTGCTGGTAAACGCGCCGGCGGCCAGGCTGCCGTGCACGGCGCCCGCCGCGCCCGCCTCGCTCTGCATTTCGCTTACGTGAACGGTCTGGCCAAAGAGATTCTTCGTGCCCTTGGCCGCCCATTCGTCCACGACCTCCGCCATCGGGGAGGAAGGGGTGATGGGGTAAATGGCAGCCACGTCGCTGAACGCATACGCAACGTGACTTACGGCGGTATTGCCGTCAACGGTCATTTTTGTTGCCATTGGGTGTTCCCTCCTAAGTTTATGTTTGAAAGCCGTCTGCCTGTTTTTGCACACGACAAACAGACGGAGGTTTCCAACGTAGTTATTATAAAGACTTGCCAAATAGTTGTCAACCGTCGGTCCATTTTGTTTGCGCAGGAAAGGCAGGGCCGCGGACGGCGGGGGACGCATTTGTAACGCCGGCGCGGAACAGATTGACAAGACAGGTGTGCAAACGTACAATAGAGCCGGCGGACCCGGGAGGCTTCCGGTCAATACCACGGGGAGACAGATAGGAAAGCATCGGAATGGCGGTCATGTTTCGCTGACGGAGGCCGAATGGAAAATGACGCTTAGGCTATGGGAGCGCAGCGCTCAGACTATGATGGAGCCGACGCGTTCCCCGGAGCCGGAAACCGGCCGGACCGGGCATACCGCCATGACCATGCTCAAGCGCATGCGATAAAAGGGAACCGTTCCTATTTGCGAGGACGGGCCCGTAAAGAGCGAAACGCCCGCGATAAAAAACCGCGCGGCGCGGGAGCGGACCCGAACGCTGCCGACGCGCCGCTTTTCCGGCCATGCTTTGCTTTTGCTAAGCGGCATGGTAGAGCAGGGAGGCCGGATGAGGACGAGCTGAGGGAACTGCGGGGGATCGTTGAGCGCGCGGCGGATCGGAGCGGGTTGGGAAATCGGCAAAAAAATGGAGGGGCGAGGCGAACCAACCGCGCTTTTCGCGCGTCTAATGAACGACGGATCTTTTCAAGCGGACGGAAGAAGGCCGGTCACACAGCACAGGGAGGGGAGAGCATGCGAAGCATGTCGGTTTTCAACTACCTGCTGGAAGCCACGGTTTTTGGCGGCGGGATGATCGCGCTGCTGGCGGTCGCGCGCGCGCTGCTGCGCGGCCGGCTTGGCAGCCGGGTGCTGTATGTCGCCTGGCTGCTGGTGGCCGTGCGTCTTCTGCTGCCCTTTACGCTGCCCAACCCGATGATGGACGGGCTTCGTCCGGCGGACTCCGCGGACGCCGGCGCGCGGCCGGTCGCCGGACAGGCGCGGCAGCGCTTTATTGACGTTTGCAATGGGGTTTCGGAGGCGCTGTCCGTTGGCGGCGCGGAGGAAGCCCCTTTGGCAATTGAAAAATTGGGGGAAGCCGCCAGCGAGGGCTATGCGGGCAAATGGGCGCTGGCGGTCTACGCGGCCGCGGCGGCTTGCGTCGGCGTGTGGATGGCCGCGCGGCACGCGCGGTATCGCAGGCGCGTTTGGCGGGATCGGGTGCGCGCGCTGGATGGGGAGGCCCTGCTGTGCTATCACAGGCTATGCCTGCGTTACCGCTTGAGGCCGATACCGGTTTTCGTGGTTGACCCGCTTCCCTCGGCGTGCCTGATCGGCGCGTTTCATCCGTTTATCGCCGTCCCGCTCCATATGCCGGCGGAGCACATGGAGCTTACGCTCGCGCACGAGCTTTGCCATCAGAAGGCGCGGGACGGCCTTTGGGCGCTTGTGCGCGGCTTGTGCTGCGCCGTCCACTGGTTCAATCCGCTGGTATGGATAGCGGCCCGGCTCTCCCGGACGGATGCGGAGCTCGCTTGCGACGACCGCGTCACGGTGAAGCTTGGGGATTATGACCGCCTCGCCTATGCGGATATGCTGGCGAGCTCGGCGCAGCGGTGCGCAACAGGTCTTGGCGCGCTTTCCGCGGAGACGCCCCTCGCCGCCAAAAAGCTGAAAGCGCGCATCAACGCGGTCATTCGCAGCGTGAAGGTCAGGAAATGGAGAGTGGCGCTGGCCTCCTTGCTGGGAGCATGCGTGCTGGCGCTGTCGTTTGCGACCAGCGAAAGCGATTCTCTCCCGGAAATCAGGGAAATCCCCGAGGTGGTCTGGACGGCCGCCCCAGTGTCTGTCCAGAGCAAGGAGGACGCGGTTGCCTATATGCGCCGTTTTCTGGAAAGCGAGTTTGCCGGTTACCGGACCTCCGGCATGAGCTTCACGGCGGCGCGGGAAGACGGCTGCTGGCGCGTATACGCGTCGGACCCCGGCCACGCCCTGCCGCTTTTGCTGCGCTTCAGGGAGGACGGGGAGGTGCTGGAGTATGACGGTACGCGGGTGATCGGCGGCGCGCCGCGGCGTTCCGTCTACACGCGCCGCGCGCCGACCGTCAGCCTGAACCATTACCTGGAGGCGTTCGGGCGCGCTTTGCTGCCTGAGACGGAGAGCCTGTGCGTGAAAACCGTATCCGACGATATCCGCACCGACGATATGCGATATTTGACGACCGCCCTGCTGGACGGAAACGGCAATTTACTGCATCAGGGAATCATTCAGGTGGAACCCGTCGCGCGCGTGTTGTATTACCGCAGCGGAGCATATCGGGACAGCGCCGAGGCGGTCCGGGGGCCGCAGGATGTTCAGCGTACCGTGCTCGAGGACCTTCGCGCGCGGGACGGCCTATCCGAAAAGCTGATTGATTCCGGGCGGTTCCAATGCGCCTGGGATGAAACCGCCCGGGCGTGGCGCGCGGCGTTCACCTTCCCCGAGCGCGCGCTTGCCGGAAAAGAGCGGGGAGGCCGTTTAGAGCCGGACGCGGATGGAGAGGAGAACCTGCTGACGCGGGTATGGTTGGTCGGCGCGTGCGGCGAGGTTGTGGAAAGAGGAGAATGGAAGCCGGAGAAAAATCGGGGATAAAAAGTATCTACGCCGAAGCTGGGCCGCCCTCAAGGAAGGGCGGCCCAGCTTCAGATTGTCGACAAACCTATTTGGGGGTGGTTTGGAGGGGTGACAGCCCCTCCAAATGAAATCGTATCGCCTGGCTTTGCCAGCGGTGGGCAGTGCGCCCGTGCCAGCACGGGCGCACTGTTTTCGCCTTTGGCGAAAATTTCAATCGCCGATTTCAAATCGGCGATTGAAACCCTGGCTGGGGAGTTTGCGACTTTGCCGCAAACACTTCCAACAGTCCTCGCGGAAAAGCTCGCCGAAAGGCGGGCTTTTTCGACGGCCTGAGCGCAAGGGGGAACGGGGGAGCCTCATTTTCAGCGGAACGCCGGAGCGGAGGGCCGCATATCATGAAGTGACGCGGCGCATGCCCGTTCTCCCGCGGAGCGGCAGGTTCTCCCCCCGCTCCGTGGATTTAAAATCGGAAGGAGCTTATCATATTTATGAATATGTGTCATCCCAATTGCTGCAGGCCAGGATGTACCCAATACTTCCCCGTTCCCGGGCCCACAGGTCCCCAAGGACCTATGGGGCCGATGGGTCCCATGGGTCCCATGGGCCTGAGAGGCCCTACCGGCCCCGCGGGCCCCATGGGCATGACCGGCGCGACGGGCCCCGCGGGCCCCACGGGTCCTACCGGTCCCACGGGAGCGCCCGGCCCGGGTCTTTCGGAGGCCGTCGTGTTTGTGCCTGGAACGTATTACCGCGCGGGAAGCCTTGTGCTTTACAACGGGGCGCTCTATCGTGCGGCGGTTGACAACCCCTCCGGCACGCCCGGGGCCTCCGCCGACTATACCTTGCTGACGGCGACGGAAACCGGACCCACGGGGCCCATGGGGCCCACCGGCGCTACTGGGCCTTTACAGTAAGGAAAGCAGTTCGCTCGCCAAATCGCGATCATCCTGGACCGCTCCATCCGGGCTGCCGGCCACAGGCAAAGCCTGCGTTCTGCGGAACCCGTCAGCAAACCGGAATACGATGCTGACGCTTTCGTCCTCAAACACCTTGATATGGTCGACCAATTCAATTAAAATCTCTCTCGTTAGCGTATGGATATTGCCATACTGCCGAAGCGATTTCAAAATCGGGCCTTCCCCGTTGACGTCAAGCTCGGCCTGTTCGGCCCGGAGCCTTTCAATGACTTGGTTCAGGGCTTCGGCCTGCTGCGCGTAATCCTCTCTCATGCGGCGGTAGTCGGATTGGGTGAGCTCCCCGTCCTTCCAATCCTGATAGACTGCTTGTTTGTAGCGGACGATTTTAGCAAGCTCCCGTTCCTTGTGCTCGATAGCGTCCGCCAGCCTTTTTGATTGGCGCTTGGCGCGCGGGGCCCGGTCGATCCTCCCGATGATTTCTGAGCAGTCGACCGCTACATAGACCTGCAGCTGTATCGCATAGAGCACCGCCGCTTCTAAGCGGTCATGTTTTATCCTGTGTTTTGTGCACGCCTTCTTTGATTGATCCTTGTAAGTGCGGCAATAATAGTAAACCGTTTCGCCCACCTTGCTCCGGCTCATCGACTTGCCGCAGTCGGCGCAGCGGAGGAAGCCGCTGAAAAGATAAACCTGCTTCTCCTGCGGAGCCGTCCGGATATTCCGAAGCAACAGCCGCTGCGCCTTGGCGAAGGTGTCGCGGTCGATAATCGCTTCATGGGTATTTTCGACGATATACCATTCGTCTTCGGGCACGGTCTCCTGAACGTGTACCTTGTAGCTTTTGATACGATAGCGGCCCTGTACCATATCCCCGCAGTACATGCGGTTTTTCAGGATGTTCGTTACGGTCATGGCGCACCAAAGGGGTCGCTTTGCCGGATTGATACTTGGATTTTGATAGTTGAGCCCTTGACGCTCCCGCTTATAAACGGTTGGGCAAAGAATCCCGTGGTCGTTAAGATAGCGAACAATGCTGTTTTTGCTTTCCCCGGCCAGAAACTGTTGAAATATCTTTTGGACCACTTCGGCGGCTTCCTCGTCAACCACCAAGGCGTTCTTGCAAGCAGGGTCTTTCTTGTAGCCATAGGCGGCGAAGGAACCGATGTGTTCCCCGCTGCGCCGCTTCATATCAAAAACCTCCCGGATTTTATCGGAAGTTTCGGCGCAGTGGTTCTCGTTTAAAACGCCCTGAATGGGAACCGCAATACTCCGCATATTCTGCGGCTCCTTGTAGCTGTCCAGCGGTTGATGATAAAGCGAAATAAAACGGACGTTATACCTTGGGAACCAATCGTCCAGATAATACCCCTGATCGCTGTAATTTCGGAAGGAACGGGCAAGGTCCTTTACGATGACACAATTCACGCGGCCCTTTTGAATATCGGCCAGCATTCTTTGGAAATCGGCCCGCTCGTCGTCGGTTGTGCCGGATACTCCATCGTCTATATATTCGTCGATGATCGCGTACTCGTCCCCGTCGTTGTAGCCGGCGATATGATCTTCGATGATAGCCCGTTGATTTGAGACGCTTTCGCTCTCATCATTGCTTCTGGCGTCCTCTCTGGACAGCCGGATATAGATTGCGATCCTCCATACCCTCGCGTTCCGCTTCATCGCTTCTGTGGCAGCACGGCTTTCCCTCGCCATGTGACCCTCCCGCCTCTATCACATTCCATCCATATGCGGCCCGAAGGCGCGGCAGGCAGCGCTGCCGAACCATGGCAAATCTTATCCCGCAACCGTCGCGGGCGCCTTTGGACGCTTCTTAAAGGCCGTCCATTTTTCGCTGCAAAAGGTCGGATAAGCAATCCTGAAGGGTCGGGGCATCCTCCGGAAATTCCACCTTTACGCCCAGGTCGCCCACTCGAAAGCAGTAAGGATTTTGGATGCTGCCAAGCGCTTGCGCCGCCCGTTGTTCTCTGGGAAGCGTGTAATCAAAGGTCATTCCGGATGCGTCAACCAGCTCCCTTTTGCCGTCCGTTATCTCATCGTCCGCGGGTTCCAAGTAAAGGCTTTGTTTCCGCATATATTCGCCCCCTTTCTTCCATGTGTATGCCATGCCGAGCTTGTCCAATGCAAAAGGGCGGCGACAGGCCGCCCTCAGGGCGTTGACAAAGGGCATGCCTTCGTTTGAAAACATGCCCTTTGTCGATGGGCTGAACGGACGCCCCCTCGAGGACGTCCGTTGCAGATGATTGCTCACAGTGCGGTTTTTTCTTTTTTCATAAGCCGGGCGAGCAAACCGTTATACCGCGCGAAAACGGACGGCTCGCTATCGCTCCTGAGATTGTGTGGCGCCAGTTCGTTCCCACCGGCGTCAGGCGGGAGAAGCCGACAGCGGCATTGCCTACAGGTGATTCTGCGCTTGAAAAGCGGATTAGCAGCGGGGTTTTGGGCCGGGCCATCCCAAAGGGAACGGCTGAGGGAGGGATACGCGATGCGGGACCCGCGAATGGGAAAGCCGACAAACGTAAGAAAGCAGCCGCTAAAATCCAGCGCCCGCCGCCAAATCGCCGGCCGGAAATAGGGAGCGTGTGGTAAGGAGCGTATGATCCCTGTTTGCGGCAATCCGAAGGGGTTAGCAACAGCCCGAACGCCTCAAAAGGCGTTTCGTGATCTTCCACCTTGCTTTCTTCCTGCGCAAAGGGCGTATTTTCTCGGAAAACGACCTTTGCCATATGCCGGTAGGGCCAAGCCGGTATTGCCGGTATCAAAAAGGAAAGGTTTCACGGAGAGTCCGCAATCGTGCCCATAGATTCTTCAATGGCTTTCATATAGCAAGCGCAACGTGTTCCCCCCGACCTCTTGTTTTCCTTTATGAGCCTTCATGCTATGGCTTGTCTTAGCCGAAACAGCGCAGCCCTGTTGGACGCGGTCGCCCCGCTACCCCGCGTCAGACGGCTGGGTTGGCCTGACAAGCCTTCGGACCTTATCCGCGATGGCCGACGGGGTAAGGCCAAACCGCTGCTTGAGATATTCTATGGGGCCCACCTCGCCAAAGCGGTCTTCAACGGCGACAAAATCCATCCGAACAGGGCAGCGCTTGGCCAACAGACCCGACACGGCGCTGTACAGTCCGCCAACTACGCTGTGGTTTTCCACGGTTACAACAGCGCCTGTCTTCTTTGCATAGGCGATAACCGCCGCTTCATCCAGCGGTTTAACCGTGAACATGTCAACGACCGCCGCCTCGATGCCCTCCTTCTGAAGCTGTTCCGCCGCCAGTATGGCTTCAGCCACCATTACCCCGGAGGCGAAGATCGCCGCGTCATTGCCTGGGCGCACCTCAATTGCTTTTCCAATCACAAAATGGGCGTCCTCCGCGTAAATCCGCGGATAAGCCTTACGCCCAAAGCGAAGATACTTGATTCCAGGCAGATTGATACACTGTTTTAGCAAGTCCGCCATCATCACGCCGCTGCTGATATCCAGAACGGTGGCGCCGGGGATGGCGCGGTATAGCGCCATATCCTCGAAGGCCATATGAGTTCCTCCGTTGTATTCGGCGGTAATCCCGGCATCGGAGCCGAGGACGGTGATCGCGTTCTGCGCATAGGCGGCGGACAAAAACATTTGATCAAACGCCCTGCGCGACATGAAGGCGGCGAAAGAGTGAATGATGGGCCTGAAGCCTTCCAGTGCCATGCCGGCGGCCACGCCTACCATATTGGCCTCCGCAATGCCGCAATTCACCGAATGACGGGGATTTTTTTTGCTCCAATCGACGGTGCCGGCGCAGGCCATCAGATCCGCGTCCAGATAAAAAACCCTAGGATCTTTGCCGCATAGCTGAGGAATGGTTTCCTTCAAAACTTCCTTGACGGTTCGCTTTTCCAATTCGCCATGATAGATGATGTTCATAGGCGCGTCTCCCGTTCCCGGTTCAAATCCGCAAGTTCTGCCTTCAGCTCGTTTTGCCAAAGCTCCCATTGCTCCCAGGTAGCTTTGGCGGAATGATTCATATACGTTTTTTCCAATTCGCTTACGCCGCGTCCTTTCACCGTGTCCAAAACGATGGCGTGGGGTTTATCTTTCACCAGTTTGGCTTGTTCGATAGCGTCATAAACGCATCCCACATCATTGCCGTCGACCCGGCGGGCGTCAAAGCCAAACGCCTCCATCAAATCATTGAAATCGCCCATATTCAGGATTTCTTCGGTGCAACCGTCCAATTGCTTTTTATTCTCATCGATCAACCAAAACAAATTATCCAAGCGGTGGGCCGCGGCAAACATAGCCGCCTCCCATACCTGCCCTTCGTTGGACTCGCCGTCGCCTACCAGCAAAAAAACCTTTTCCGGCGTGCCCTTTTGCTTTTTCGCAAAAGCGATCCCGACGGCGGCGGAGGCGCCTTGCCCCAAGGAGCCTGTCGTCATATCCACGCCGGGCGTCTTTAAGCGGTCGCAGTGGCTTGGGAGGATCGTGCCCGGCTGGTTGAGCGTCCGCAGCGTATCGTATGGAAAAAAACCCTTTATCGCCAGCGCGGCGTATACCGCGGGCCCGGCATGCCCTTTGGAGCAGACCAATTGGTCGCGTCCTTCCCAACGGGGATTCTCGGGATCGCAGCGCAGCTCCGCCCCATACAGCACCGCCAACAGGTCCGCCGCGCTCAGCGACCCGCCGGCATGCCCGAAGCCCCTGGCCTTGAGTTGTTCCAGAATACCGATGCGGATTTCCAGGGCGAAACGCTGAAGCTGATATCGCAGTTCCTCATCCATGCCGCACACCATCCTCTCCTGGGCCTGGCCGTTCGCTGTTCGTCTTTTCGATGTATGCTATGACTTCCGCCAAATCCTCGCATACGCAATCACAATAAGGCGCGTAATCCTTTGTATAAGGCAGGAGATCCGGAACCATACAAACCTTCATGCCCGCGGCTCTTCCCGCTTTGATTCCGTTTTCCGAGTCCTCCAGGACAAGGCACGCGCCGGGCCGGGCGTGAAGCCGGTCGGCGGCGTGCAGGTAAATGTCGGGGTGCGGCTTTGAGCGGTTCACAGCGTCCCCGCCGATGATGTCGTCAAAAGCCGATGCAAGCTTCACCGCTTTCAGGATCATGCCGGCCCATGCTAACGAACTCGAGGTGACGACGGCTCTGGGGATTTGGCGATTCCGAAGATAATGCAGCAGTTGACAGGCGCCTTTTTTGACCTGAACCTCGCCGTTTTCCAATTTGTCCCGGAACGCGCGCTCGATAAAAGCGTGAAAGGCTTCCGATTCAAAGCCGGGAATGTGATCCACATAGACTTTTTCAGCGATCTCTTTCACCACTCCAAGCATCTGAAAATAGAGCGCTTCCGACATCGGATACCCGAAGGCCGCCGAGGCTTCAAAATTGAGCTGCATATACATCCGTTCGGTATTCACAAGCAGGCCGTCCATATCAAAAAGAACTGCTTTTATCATTGCTTCCCTTTCGTTCCGTTCCAATCCGGCGTCGCGTTCGTTTCTCCCGCTTCACAATCCATTGCGCGGCTTCCAGCAGGTTTTCAGCGATCCAATCCGGCTGATATTCCTTCCATTTCACGCGATCTATGCCTAGCGCGTCCTTGCCGCGCCCCGTCTTGACCAGGATCAGCCGCATTCCCATTTTTCCGCCCGCAACCATATCCGACCAACGGTCGCCCACCAGATAAGAGGACGGGAGATCCAGCCCATATTTCTTCTGAGCCCGTTCAATCAGCCCCGTTCCCGGCTTGCGGCATTCGCAATGGTCGGGCGCGTCATGCGGGCATATAAACCAGTCGTCCGCGCCAATCGCCCGGAACTCGGCGTCAAAATCATAGCCATTGTCAAGCCGCCGGGCGATGCATGACTGATTGGTTACAATAAACACAGGAATTTTCTCCCGGTTGAACAAGGCGAAGGCCTCTTTTGTTCCTTCATAGGGGCGGTATTCCTGCGGCGTGCGCATATCGTAACCGCCGCCCATCGTGCCGTCCCTGTCCACCATGACGGCGAAGCGCCGTTCCTTTTTATTCCTCATACTTCTTCAGCTTGGAGGTAAGCCCGCGCAGATGAAAGGCGGTAACATAGCGGCTGATGCTGCGTTTGAGCTCGTCCAGTACAAAACGGCGGGCCGGCGTCTGAGCGGCTTCCAGGCGATTGAGCATCGTTTGCAGCACGGGCGCGACTTCGGGCGTTTCAAAGGTATAATGGCCGCTGATATCCGTAATCAGCCGGAGCAGATCTTCCTTTTGGAGCACTTCCTCAACGGCGAGCTCCGCCTGCTCCCCAACCATCCATTTGCGCCAGCGTCCCGTTTCCACAGCCGCCTTCTGAAGAACGGAAACCAGCCCGCTGGTTTTTTCCACCTTTCCCAGCGCCGCGAGCCGTTCTTCCAAACGCGCTAGCTGTAAATAAGCCCTTGTTTCCACAACGCCGAATTCAGGCGCGACGTTGGCGGAGGATATGCCCAGCGCAGGATGCATTAAGAGCAGCTCGTCCGGCAGATAATCGCAGTTATGCTCCTTTAGCTCCATGCCATGCTCGGCGGAGATACGGCTAAGCTTTTCAGCGTTTTCGGTACTATATTTGCCGACGTTCTCTGTCAGGCGGGTCAGCGTTCCGGTCTGCCCAACAATAAAATTGGGCGTCGGCAAGTTTTTTTCTGTAAGCATCGCGCACAGCCGTTTGATAAATTCCGTAAACGCCGCTTCGCCGGTAAGGCCCCCGTTTGTTTCCTCGGTTCCTACTTCATAGCCGATTTCCGGCAGCTCGCGTTCCCTGCGGTAAGCCTCCAGGCGTTCGATCAGGAGCACCGTGCGGTTTAAAACGATCTCCATGGGCACGGCGCCTTCGGCGTAGTCCGGGTCCTTGGTGGGGTCGATATGCAAAAGGTCAAACCCCGCATCCAGGTCGGCAAAGTAGCTTTCCAGCCCGCGCTCCATGGCCTCGCCTTCCGGCAGCCTCGCCCTGCGTTCTTCGTCGCGCTGCCAGGGACCGCCGTGGTCGCGGCAGATATAGTATAACCCCCGACCGCCGAGCCTGCCGTTCATTTCTTTGATTGCTCTGACAAAGCGGAACTGATCCCAGCCGGATACGTATCCGCCGCCAAATTTGTCAATATCCACCTGGTTGCGGCTTGCAATAAACAGCACGGGGAAATCCTGCTCGGCGCTCAATTCGAGCGAAGCCTGGAGCAGCATCGGAGACATGGGCCCAATGCCAAGCAGCGTTACAAACCCTTCCTTTTCACGGGCCACATGCAGCGCCTTTTGCATTTTGATGATATTCAACGTACTTCCCCCTTTGTGTTTTATCAAAAAATCGGAATCCCCCGGCCTTTGGCGTTTTTTGGCAAGCCGGGCCGGTTCAGGCGTCCAGATTTCTGAACATATCGACCAACGCCATCGCAGAGCGCTCCACGTGGCCCGCGCATTTGGAGCGCGTTCCCTTGTCCATGATCTTTATCGTCCCATCCCGGCGCAAGCGCTCATACCATTCCCCGTATATCCTGTCATGAAAGTACCGCTCGCAGAACCGGTGCAGGTTTTCAAAAATCCTGAAATATTTGAGATCGCCCGATTGCGCATACGCGGCGGCGAAGCCCCGAAGGGACTCCGCGTTGACCCAGAAAACCTTATCGTCCCACAAAACGTTCGCTTCCTTATGCCAATCCAGCGGCGTCGGTTTTTCTCCCCGCGCGTCCAGGTAGGCAAACATCCCGCCGTATTCTCGGTCATAGCCTATGGCATAGGTCCAATCCACAATTTCCAGGACGCGGGCTTTGCGGCGGGCGTCCTCCCGCCCATTCAAAGCTTCCAGACACATCCAGCAGGATTCCATGGCGTGACCGGGATTGATGAAGCGACCGACGGGGTCGGACAAATCGCTCTCCCCGCTTTTGGGAACGGCCTCAAACAGCATTTTGTAGCGATCCTGCGCAAACCTGTACAGGATCATGTCGAGCGCTTTTTCCTGAAGGGGACGGACCTTTTCTGCGGGCAGGATTCTTCCCGCGCAGTTGGCGGCGTTCAGGGCCGCCAGATACAAGTCGTTCCACGTATATGCCGGACTCCAGGTGTTCTCATAGATTTCCTTGAAATCAGGGTCGAGCATATTGGCTTCAAACACGTCGTAGGTCTGCCTGAGAATTTCCATGCCTTTCGGGTCTGATCGGCCGGTTGCCAGCAGGTATTCCGGCAGGGATTGTATAGCGATACCGTCCGAGTATATGGAGATGGTTCCGTCCGTCACGTCCCCGGCGCGGTTCAGGCGGTAGTTCCATCGTCCCCGCCCGCCATAGCATTTGTCCAGCATAAAGCGATAGCCGTGTTCCGCGAGCCTCAGCCATTTTTCATTTTTTTCGATCGTGCGATAGTACGTAGAAAAGGTCGAAAGCATGCGGCCCTGAAACCATACGTATTTGCTGTCGTCCGTCAGCTTTCCCGCGCGGTCAAAGCAGGTCAAGTAACCGCCGAACTCGCCGTCGACGCAGCGCTTTTCCCAGAAGGGCATCAGGTCGTTTCGCAGCAGATCCAGGTAAAACGCGGCATAGTCCTTGGGGCTTATCACGCCAAAATCCCTCCCTGTGGCGGGCGCCGCTTACGCCGGCCGGGGCGGCTTTTGATAGCTGGTCTCCAGCTCGCGCATCATGGCAAAGGGCTCGTGAATGCCGGTGTCCAGCCCAAGCTTATCAGATATTAAGAAGGCAAGAACCTCAAACGGAACCAGGTATTCGATGGTATTGACAAACTCCGTGTTGTCGGTTTTGATGCGAAGCGCCAAGGGGTCTTCTTCCGGGTCCGTATCGCTTTGGAGCAGAAGGCAGGCGTTGCTGTACTTTTTCATGACGCGGTAGAATTGCAGCATCCGTTCCTTTTCCGGGCCGTCTTCGGCGCAGAGTAAAAATATCATCTCGCCCTGCTTGACCGCGCGAACGGGGCCGTGCATGCTCTCCTCGAGCTCGTAGAACATGGAGGGCCGCGTATGCGTCTCCGTAAACTTGAGCGCGGCTTCCTCGGCCGTGGCAATGTTGGCGCCGTAGGCGACGAACCGATAATTGGGCGAGCCCATGACCAAGTCCTGATGCCGCTCAAACCATTTCAAGGTGGTTTCAATAATGGATTGAACGTTTTCCGGCACATGGGACAGCGCCGCCATATAACGGTGATAATCCGCCGGAGAAAGAGCTTTAAGCTCCTTCGCCGTCTCAACAAAGCAAAGCAGCACCAGATAAATTGCCGTCACCTGCCCTACGGTGGTAGGCATTCCTTTCTCCCGGGACGGCTTTACCAGTACGACGTCGCTTTCCTGGGCCAGCACGCCTTCCGGATTCCATGTGGTGCATACGACGCGAATCCCCAGCTCCTTTGCCCTGCGGGCGGCTTGCACCTGTCCCTTGGCGCTTCCGGATTCCGCCGGGCAGATCAGGAGCATCTCCTCCGGCCGAAACGACATGGTATTGTAAAGCTCGTGATGGTTCAGCAGCATCGCCGGCACGGCCGTCGCGTCCACACGCAGCAGCCTGATCGCCGCGTATTGCAGCGCAATAGCCGCATACAGGGGCGAGCCGGAGCCTGTTAAATATACCCGTTTAATCGTTTGCTCCCGAAACAGCTTCACAAACGGCTTTACAATTTCTTTCCGGTTGGCGTACAGCCGCGAAAGCAGTTCCGGCTCAGACCGTATGTCTGAAAGCATGCCATAGTAATTGTCGCTTTTCATACAACCATCTCCCCACTTGTTGTTGACCTTCGGTCGTTCAGCCCTTTACGCCGGACATGGCGATACCCTTAATCACGTATTTCTGGAAAACAATATAAAAGGTAAGCGGCGGCGCCATCGCCAGCAGCATGGCCGCAATTTTAATGCGTGTCGGCACATAAAAGTTGGGGTGCAGCAAATTGGTAATGGAAACGCTCATTGGCTGAATATTGTTGGCGGCGACCAGGGAAGGCCACAGATAGCTACCCCAGGAGCGAAGGAACAGCAGCACCGAAGCGGTAATCAAACCGTTGCGCATCAACGGCAGAATGATACTCCAGTAGATGCGGAAGTGTCCGGCGCCGTCTATGCGGGCGGATTCCACCAGCGAGATGGGAATGCTTTCGCTGAACTGATTCATGATAAACACAGACAGGGGCGATATCATGACCGGCAGCGCAATGCCCAGGTAGGTATCCGATAAGCCCATGCGAAACACCATCCGATATAGCGGGATAATGTAGAGGATCATGGGCAGCATCATGCTGGCCATCAGAATGGAGAACAAGGGTTTTTTAAAAGGGAAATTGTAAAACGAAAACTCATAGGAGGCGAGGGAGCAAATCAAAAGCATGCCCACAATCGCGATGACGGTATAGAGAAATGTATCCAAAGTGGATCGAAGCACGTTCGCGTATTGCAGCGACGCTTTCAGATTGGATACGCCCGCCTCCCAGGAATTGGGCATCAACACGCGCAGGGGGTTTGTGTCCTCTGTCGTAAAAGCGACGGAGAACAGATCCCAGATCGGAAACAGGCACACCGCCACCCAGACGCACGCCATCATGCGCAGAACGAGTTGCTCCCGTCTTCTGGAATGGATCTTATTGGAGGATGGGTCAGCCATTTTCACAGTGCCGCCTCCCTTACGCCTTTTTCTTGCGAAGCAGGAACTGCGCCGCCGTAATTCCCATGATGATAAGCATCAGCACAACGCCTTCCGCCGACGCGCGCGCCAAACCGGATTTGGCGCCGTTATAGACGTTGCGGACCATTTCCATAACCGGAAACAGCGTTACCTGGTTGGGGCCGCCCATGTTATCCAGGTTGGCGCCATAGCTCAGCATATAGGGGATATCATAGATCTGAAGCGCGCTGATGAAGGAGTAGGTGATGACAAAAAAGACGATTGGTTCAATCATTGGCAACGTAATATGCCGCATCCGCTGCACAACGGACGCCCCGTCGATCTCCGCGGCCTCATAAAGCTCGGCGGGCACATCCTGTATGCCCGTGCTGAAGATAATGAAGTTAAAGCCGATGGCATTCCATATATCAATCATCACGACAAGCGCGATAGCGTAGCCCGGGGTGTTCACCCATACGACGCCCCGACCAATTCCCAGGCTCCCCAAAGCGTTGGCCAGCAGGCCGGTATCCGCGGACATAAGCCATTTCCATACGCTGGCGCACAGGTACAGCGGCAACACGGTCGGCACGAAGTAAACGCCTCTGAAAATCTTGTATAGCTTTCCCCGAATGTTGCTTACGATCAAAGCCAGGATCATGGAGATGGTCAGGCCGATCACAATGGTAAAGGGAATATAGACCAGCAGGTTTTTCAGGGATTTCAGGAACCGGACGGATGTGGTGCTTTCACCGGAAAGAATAAAGCGGTAATTTTTTAAGCCGACAAAATCAATCCCGTTTTTCCCGCTGGCCATGGACCAGTTGGTGAAGCTCATCAAAACGCCGTAAACCAGCGGCGCGAAGATAAAAACCAGCAGCAAAACGAAAAACGGGGAGAGGCCGGCATAATTGACGCCGTACCGCGCCAGCCCTCGCCGCGGTTTGTCTGCGGATCGGTTCATTGTATTCATCTCCCTTCGTTGGGGTGTGCCGCCGGGAAAACCGACCGCCGGCCTGCCGGTTTCCAGGAGAAAGCCTGCCAAACCGCCGGCCTGGTTGCCGCCGGGCGAGCCGGCGGCAACGGAGCCGCATGCATGGATGGTTATTCTTCAGCCTCCGCGTACAAATTGTTGATGGCCTTGACAAATTCCTCCGCGCCCTGCCGGGGGGTAAGCTCGCCGCCGGCGACCCTGGGCGCGATGTCTCCCAAGGGGCTGGCCCAGAACACGTTGCTGTGCAGAAATTCCATCTGCATCAATCCGCCGTCCAGGCCCTTGGCGTGATCGCTCGCCATTTCGGTCAGCAGGTTCTCAGGCTCATTCATCACATCCCGCCTGAGCACGGAACGGCCAACGACGGTCAGCCAAATTTTTTCGGCCTCATAGGTACCAAGGTAGGTCACGAAGCGGGCGATCGCGGCGTCCCTCTTCTCGTCGCCACTCTTTACGCCGTACATCCAATCCCAGCCCTGCATGCCGCCGGTATGGCCGCCTTCCTCGTACGGGGGCACCAACTCCACGTCATACCGCACGCCGCTGTCAATGATGCCGGGCTCGGACCAGGGGCCGTCCAGCAGATAAGCCAATTCGCCGGACTTAAACGCCTCCAGGGCCGTATCGTCGCCGTATTGGGTGTTGTTGGTATAGGGCTGGATACGAAGCAAAGTTTCAAAGGTACGGACGACCTGCTCCGGCTGAATGGTGGTCTTGCCGTCCTTGACGCCAACCGTAATGCCGTCGCCCTCGGAACCCAAAATGGAGCCGGGGCAGTACCATCCGCCCGCCGCCCAGGAATGCGTGGCGCTGTAACCGCTTTTGCTCACAGCCTCCAACTGTTCGATGAAGCGGTCCCACGTGGGGATGCCCTCCTTGGGATCGACGCCGGAGGCTTCAAGGATATCCAGGTTGCGATAAATAACGGGGATATAGCTGATGAAGGGGGTCGCCCAAACGCCGCCATCCACGGTCACGGCGTCCAGCGCGTTGGGGTAGAAGCCTTCCAGAAATTCTGACCCCTGCGCCGCGTAGGATTCGCTCAGGTCGATCAAATCGATGGCCTGGCGGTAGTTATAACCGTCACGGGCGCTGGCGTAGAAGCAATCGGGCAGCCCCACGCCCGCCATCAGGCTGGTAATGAGTTCAGAGTCGTTTTTGGGGACCATGGTGATGGACTTGACCTCGTCGTCCTGCGCCAGGAAGCTGTCGATGATCTGAGTCATGGCGGTGTTTTGGACGTCGGTGGTCACAACATCCGCATAGACCCAGAAAACCAAGTCATAGCCCTCGCTCTCAGCCATGGCGCCGGTACAGCCAAGAAGCAGCATGGCGGCCAGAAGAACGGCAAGCAGTTTCTTTCCAGGGTGTTTCATGTGTCTTCCTCCTCATTCATGTAAGTCTTATTTTGACTTCGCAAGATGCAACCGCGAAGCCGACTTCGTTTGGGCCGCGATCATCAAATATCGCAGGGTACGTCGTCAAACCAGTTGTGATAGCCGCGGATTCCCAGCGCGCCGGCTCCCATGAGCGCTCCGAAGTAACCCAGAGGCGTCGGAAGGATTTGGATTCTGTCGGCGTCGCCGATGCCGAAGTGATGATGAAAGGTTTCCAGCAGCTTCTTTTGATACAAATCGAAGATTAGGGAGAGGCCGCCCCCGATGATGACCTTTTGCGGGTCATAAAGACAGCAGGCCCATGATATTGCCTTTCCCAGATAATAGCCTTCCATATCCATCGCCTTGACCGCCGCTCGATCCCCTTTGCGGGCCAATTCGGCGATGATAACGCCGTCCGTCGGGCGGCCGTCCCGCGTCTCCTGGCCGCCGGCCTCCAAATAGTTCCGCAAAAGGCCTCTGCCGCAGGCATACATTTCAATGTTACCCCGAACGGTTCCCTCGTCCGACAGCCGGCCGTTTTCCTCTACAATGCAGCAGCCGATTTCGGCGCTGCGCCCGGTGGAGCCGTAGTACAGATGGCCGTTGGTAAACACCGCCCCGCCCAAACCGTTGCTGGCCGTCATATAGAAGAAATGATCGCAGCCCCGACCGGCGCCAAAGTACCTTTCCGCAAGGGCGCAGGCTTTGCAATCGTTGTCAACATACACCGGCACGCCCAGCCGTCTTTCAAACGGATCGGCGATCATCACGTGATCCACCTTCATAAAGCCGGAACTGATCCAAATGCCTGTTCTGGGGCTGGCAATGCCGGGCAGCGTCATTCCCGCCACGACGACGCGGGCCGCTTCGGTCGGATGCTCTCTGTACAGCATGTCCACCTTTTCGCCGACCTCTTGGAAAAGCTTATCCGTTGTGGGATTTTTCCAGGGGTAGCGCTTCTGAAACATAATCCTGCCCTGAAAATCCATGAAGCCGACCACGAATTTCGACCCGCCGATATCGATGACCAGAATCAGCTTTTCTTCGCCGCCCATTCACGGACGCCTCCTTTCATAAGGTCAATCCCCCATGCCGTAGGAAGTGACCATGCTCTTTTTGATGGCCAGCGTGGTGCTGACGCTGACATCTATGCCGAGGCTTTCCGCGATCTTGTAAGATAAGACCTGCATGGGTACAAGAAATTCCATGGTATTCACAAATTCCATATTGTCCGTGTCAAACGCGATTCCATTCGGGTCCAGCACCTTATCTCGGCTGCTTTGCACCAGGAAGCAGCAATCGGTGTATTCCTTCATCACCCGATGCAGCTTGAGCATGCGCTCCTTTTCCGGGCCATCCTCCGCACACAGAAGAAAAATGACGTCGTCTTTGCGCACCGAACGGATGGGGCCATGCAGGCTTTCTTCAAGCTCGTAAAAAAGCGAAGGCCGCTTATGGCACTCGAGAAATTTAAGGGCGGCTTCCTCCGCGGTGCCGAGGTTGGCGCCGTATCCAATGATACGGTAAAGGGGAGAGGCCATGACCACATCCTGGTACCTTTCAAACCAGGCCAGCGTGTGATCGATCGCGCTCTCTATACTTTCGGGCACGCGGGCCAGCGCCGCCATATACGAATCGTATTCGTCCTGAGAAAGCCGTTTTATCGCCCTTGACGCATCTATAAAGCACATGAGCAGCAGCAGCAGGGCCATCATTTGTCCCTTGGTGGTCGCCAGCGCCACCTCATGAGGCGGGAGCTTAGCCAGCACAAGATCGCTTTCCCGCCCCAAAATCCCCTCCAGGTTCCATGTGGTGGATACGACGGGGATGCCGAGCCTTTTGGCTTCCCGCGCGGCGTCTACCTGGCCATGACCCATGCCGGATTCCGCAGGGCAAATCAGCAACATTTCCTTCGGCTGATAGACGCTGGTATTGAAATGATCGTGATGCTGAAACAGCATGGCGGGGGTGGCGGAGGCTTCCACGCCGAGCAGCTTGACGGCGGCATATTTGAGCGTGTTGGAAACGTACAGCGGCGACCCGCAGCCTGTAAAGTACACCCTTTTCACCGGATGGGCGCTCAAAAGCTCCACGAACGGCCTGGTAATTTCCTCACGGCGGCTTAACAGCCGCCGCGCCAGCTCGGGCTCCTCGCGGATTTCGTTGAGCATTGCGGAGAAATTCTCACTTTTCATTGTCGGTCATTCCTTTTCAGTTTATTCGGGATTTCGCTCTGGGGGTTCCGACGATGGCGGACCGCGCGCGGCCGTTCGGTTTTCAATATCGGTTATCCCCTATGGCCCTATTGTAAAGGCGGTTCTTCCATTTGAAAAGCGAAGGATTCTCATGCCGGTACAAGCGTATTTCATGGTTGAGCGAATTTTTTTAGACGCGGTTGCCGCCGGCGTCAAAATGAGACGCGTAATCCACATCCGTCGCAAGAAGACCATACCGTTTTTCTCCAACCAGCCCTCCCCGCCCGCTGCGGTAGTGATAGCCATAAAACCACAGGGGAAACACGTACAGGAAGGGTGTGAGATACTCGTCGGGCAGCGGCGGCATATCGACAACGAAGGTTGACAGCTTGCGGATAGCGGCGTCGGCCCCGGACGAGAAGACAACCGCGGGTACCCGCGCTTTGTCGCAGCCGGCCAGCAAATCCTTTGCCTTTTGGAGCGTTTCAACGCCGGGGGACAGGATGAACAGCGGCGTTGACGCGTTCAATTCCCGAAAACGCCCATGGGCAAAATCCTCTAATTCTTCCTCCGCGCAGAACATCCAGCAGAATTCTGAAATTTTGAGCGCCCCTTCTTTAACGGTTCCCCGGTTTGGACCCGTCCCTAAAACTGCAATATTTTGAACCGGACAGGCGTTTTCCAGCCCTCTGCAGACTTCTCCCATCCTGGTAAAAAGAGCCGGTAAAGCGCAAAGGGCTTTTTTGGTTTCTTCAAACCCGTCCAACCATCCCTCAGCCTGCTGTCGGGAGAGCGCGCCCCCGGCCTCTCCCAGCGCGACCGCCAGCCTGTACAGGCCAAGCAAAAGGAACAGATGGGAGATCGTGTAGGCGGATACGTTCATCGTATACTCGATATGCGCGTCCGTGATAATGCGATATCGCGCGGCGCTCGCACAGCCGCCGGTTTTTTCACCCGAAACGCACAGGGTAAGGGCCCCGCGCGCCGCCGCCGCTTCCAGACAACGCGCCACGCTTGCCGTATTGCCGCTGCAACTGACGCCGATCACCAGGGTTTCGTTTGGAGAAATGAGGAAGTCCCGCATATAATGGAGAAAATGATAAGCGGGGAGCGCTCTTGCATATACGCGGGCGATGCGGTTTAGATAGCATTCGCCGTTCATCGCCGTCGCATAAGACGTGCCGTGCCCAATTAAAAAGACCGTTTTGACCCTGGAAAGCGCCTTGTCTTTCAGCGCGATTTCGATGCTCGCCTGTGTGAGACTCTGCGTTTTTTCCCAAGCGCCGGGGGACGATAAAGAAAGCATGCGGTTGCACAGCGCCCGGTTGGCTTTGTTGACTTTTTCCGTCTTCATTTGGCATTACCTCCCTGCTGTAAGCTTTGATTTCAAAATGCGAGATTGGCCGCCCCTAACAATCCGGCGGCGGCGGCTCCGACCCCGGAAGCCGCCATGGGAACGTTCCACTCCTGATTTGCCGCGCCGCACAGCGCCCGGACTTTGCTTTCAATCCGGGCGATCAGCCAGCCGTCGCCGTCCACAAGCCCTCCGCCAAAGACGAACATCTCCGGATCGAGGAGCCGGGCCGTATTCACAAGCGTAACGGCCATCGGAAGCAATGCGTCGTCCATGATACGCGCCGCCAGCGAATCTCCCTTTCGGCAGGCGGCAAAAATCTGCCGCGCCGGAATCATACCCCGCGCGTTTGGGCGCAACGTCGTCTGAGGATAACCGTCAAGCCGCTTCAACGCTTGATTGCTGAGGCCCCTGCCGGATATAACGGACTCCAGCTCCGCCCAGGAGGGTTCCCGATCCTGTTTGATCAGGAGCATGCCGGCCTCCCCGGCGGCATTCCGACCGCCGCGGATCAAGCGGCCGTGATCCACCAGCCCATAGGCGGTTCCCGTACCCAGATTGACGTAAATAAAGCTGTCGCGTTTCCGGCCGAGGCCCCATTTCAGCTCGGCCAGCGCGGCGGCGTTCACATCGTTATCAATATAGGTCGGAAGCCCCAAAGCATCCTGGATTTCCCGCCTGAGCCGGCCGTCCATCTTTGTAAAAAGCGAGGAGGCGATGAGCTCACGCCGTTCAAAATCCACCCATCCTCTGGCCCCGATCCCTATGCCGCACAGCTTTTCGGCTTGAACGTCATGCCGCGCAAAGAAAAGATGAATCTGCGCAATCAGCTTTCGCGTATAGGTGCTGAGCGCCGTTCTTTCCATCGGCAAAATCTCCGACGCCTCGATTTGTCCGTATGCGTCGATCATGCCAATGGCCGTTTTGGTACCGCCGATATCAATGCCGAGCGCTTTCCTTATCATATTCCCCATCCTTTGCCGCGCAAAACGCCGTCTTCGCTTTCTGATTTTTAGTATAGAAGCCCGAATGGATTTGAAAAGCAACAAATTTTCATACCGGTATGAAAAGTTCAAATGCCGGCTCATCATTAGGCGCGCATCCCGACCGCGGCGTTCCTCCACGCGGGGCGACCGGAAGCGGCCGCCATGAGAAACGGGAAAAATACGCGCGCTTATTCCATGCTCATATCCCTATGAAAAACCGGAATGAGGCGGTCGCCGCCGGCGCATTCCTTTTTTCCGCGTCAATCGTTATAATATGCGAAACGACGCCGGCCCGCGTGAAGCGAACCGGTGAATCGCAGGGATTTACGGAAAGGATGGGTTCGGCGAATGGGCAAATTCAAATCGGCTGGGTGCGTCATGCTTTCCGCAATCCTATATGGCTGTCAGCCAATTTTTTTAAAGCTCGTATATACCTATGGCGGTAACGGTATCAGCGCGTCTTTCTTCATGGCTCTTTTCGGAGGCGTTTTTTTGGGCCTGATTATGCTTGTCAAGAGAATTCCATTCCGCCTGCCAAGGAATATTGCGAAAAAACTCCTGCTGCTTGCAACGCTGGGCAGTTCCATGACCAATCTTCTTCTATACTATTCCTATACCCGTATACCGGCGGGGCTGGCAACGCCGCTGCATTACGTTTATCCTGTCGCCGTCACGCTGATATCTGTGCTCTTTTTCCATGAAAGGCTGACCTGGTCAAGGATTGCAGCGTTGACCTTATCCACGATGGGCGTCGCCCTTATCGGCGGAGGCGTTTCCGCCGATTTCCTCGGAACGGCGGCGGCTTTGCTATCGGGCTTCTGCTGGGCATTCTACATTGTATATTTGGAGAAAAGCGGATTATCAAACGAGAATGAAATCCAAATCAACTTTTATCTCGCTCTGTTCGGCGCGCCCATCTGCGGGATGGCCGCGCTCCTGACGGGGAGCCTTCATCCGTTGAACCATCCCGTAGGATGGGCGCTGATGATCCTGGTTGCGATCATCGGCCGCGTGCTGGCCGGCCCTCTGTTTCAATGCGGCATCAACGGGACCGGCTCTGTGGCCGCCGGGACGCTCTGCACCCTGGAGCCGATTACTTCCATTGCTTTGGGCGGAATCGTTCTTGGCGAGAGGCTGACCCTTCCCAAAATCCTGGGGATTTGTCTGGTCCTCGCGGGGGTCGTTCTCGTGATGGCATTTGGAGACGCGAGGAATCAAAAGCGTATCGAAAGCTAAATCAGGTTGCGGCTTCCGAGCCGGAATTCAACTGGGCGACAACGGACGGTATCATTTTGCGGCAATACAGGAAAAACTTTTTAGCGGCGGGCGGCAGCTCTAAATTTGCCGGGATAAAAAGCCCGAGCGTTCGATACTGGGGAACGGACAAAGGGAGCGCCGCTACGTTTGCGATATGGCTTCTATATACGAGCTCCGACATCAACGCCAGCCCCATTCCGTGTTCCACCATGGAAATCGTGGCATAGGAGTCCCGCGTAGAATAGATGGGGTCAACTTTTATGTTCAGTTCTTTCACAATGCGAACCACGTCCTGCTCGCCTCCCTCCACAGGAGGAATAATAAAGGTGTCGCTGGTAAAGTTTGCGACGTCAAAAACGGGAAATTGTGCGAGCGGATGATCGTAGGGCAGGATTACCAGCATGGGGTCCTCTTTAATGGGGTAGTATTTCAACTGCGATTGATTCCCTTGCCTGCTAAAAAAGCCCATATCGATCCGATTGGTAATCAGCCAGTCGATATGCTCCGGGGTCGTCCCGTCGATAAGCTCAAACCGGATATTGGGAAATTCCTGTGAGAAGGTTTGCATAATCGGCAACAGAATCAGCTTGATGATACTGGTAAAAGCGCCGATGCGGACAAGGCCGCTGGTCAGCCCGGTAATGCCGGCGATATGCTGCTGCAAATGATCGTCGGCGTTTACCAGCGCCCGAATGCTGGGCAGTATTTCCTGCGCGTGGCGCGTCAGCGTTACTCCTGTTTTGTTGCGGATAAAGATCGGAAATCCCAGTTCCTTTTCAATACACTTAATCATGTGGCTGACGCCCGATTGGGTATATCCCTGCTCGATGGCTACTCTGGAAAAGCTTCCGCATTCAATGGTACGCAGCAAAACCTTATATTTGGTAATGTCCACAAGATCCTTCCTTTCCATGGCCGCGGGCCGCTGTTATGGCCGGTTGCGGTTCGGGTCGGCATGCTTGACTGTAAATCTTCGCCATGACCATGAATAACGAGTCTGCTTGAAGCGCGTATTTTATGAGATCGCTTGTCTTTTTTTACGGAAGTCCGCTTTCCGGGCCGGGCGCGCTCATTAGCATGAAGCTGAATCCAACGGCTTCATAGTTCCGCCGCTGAAGGCGGTCGTTCGGCGCCAGCCGTCCGTATGGTGATAACGATCCAAACCCCAATCCACCGCTTTGCATGCCGCGCGCTCTGGCGGCATTTTTATCCCAGCTTTCTCCCGCGCCGTTTAAGCGCTCTATAAACTTTCTATTCGACATTTAACGAAGATTCTCTTGCTTTTTAAACTGGAAAAATGTCCGCCCAATGGGGCGGCGTCAAAGACTCCAAAACGGGATTTGACCCGCTCTCCTTGCCTTGCGGGGGCCTGACCGGCCCTGCCAACGCGATCCAAAACGGCGGACAACGCCCTTCCCTTTCGCTTCTAAACGAAAGACGCCTTGTGTGGCTCTGTAAGATGGTGCTTGACGCGATCTACCTTTGCTTTCCTTGTCACACCGGCGCTACTGGGCCGACCGGCCCCACCGGCGCGACCGGAGCCACCGGCGCGCAGGGACCGCAGGGCGCAGCGGGAGCCACGGGCGCAACCGGCCCTACGGGCGCGACCGGAGCCACCGGTGCGCAGGGGCCGCAGGGCGCAGCGGGAGCCACGGGCGCAACCGGACCCGCCGGTGCGACCGGAGCCACCGGCGCGCAGGGACCGCAGGGCGTAGCGGGTGCCACCGGCGCAACCGGCCCCGCCGGCGCGACCGGAGCCACCGGAGCGCAGGGACCGCAGGGCGCAGCGGGAGCCACAGGCACAACCGGCCCCGCCGGCGCAACCGGAGCCACCGGCGCGCAGGGGCCGCAGGGCGCAGCGGGAGCCACGGGCGCAACCGGCCCCGCCGGCGCAACCGGAGCCACCGGAGCGCAGGGGCCGCAGGGCGCAGCGGGAGCCACGGGCGCAACCGGCCCCGCCGGCGCAGCGGGAGCCACGGGCGCAACCGGCCCCACGGGCGCGACCGGAGTTGCCGGCGTGCAGGGACCACAGGGCGTAGCGGGTGCCACCGGCGCAACCGGCCCCGCCGGTGCGACCGGAGTTGCCGGCGCGCAGGGACCGCAGGGCATAGCCGGCCCTACCGGCCCCACTGGCCCAACGGGTCCCACTGGTCCGACCGGTCCCACCGGACCGGCGGCTACGGTCGCCGTGCGCAATGTGACCACCGGCGAACCCGGCACCAACGCCTCTATCACGAACGCGGGAACCGGCGGCGCGGCGGTCTTGGATTTCGTCATCCCGAGGGGGGACACCGGCCCGGAACGAGTTCCCGACGTTTTGATTGCCGCCAATCCCACCGCGCAGATTACGACGGCCGGCGCTGCCCTGGCGTACAGCGGAACGCCCCTGGCCTCGGGGACGGCGGCGAACCATGCAAACGGGACCGCCGACGTGGTCATTACGGCGCCGGGTATCTATCAGGCTTCGTTCCACACCGCGGCGGCCGCCGGCGCAAGCGTGCCGGCTACGCTGTCCGCCCAGCTTACGGTGAACGGCATAGCCATTGGCGGCGCGGTTTCCAGCCACAGGTTTACGGCTGCTGATGAAGGAGCCAATCTCTCCTTCGACGCGCCGTTCCTGGCGTCGGTCAACCCTACCACGGTACGGGTAACGGTTGACCAGTCGGGAATCACCCTCGCCAACACGGCCTTAACCGTCATGAGGCTGGGACCTGACGCTCCGTAACGCGAAATTCCCGGCCCAAAGGACGGAGGGGGCCGAAACGCAAGGGATCGTTGGAAGGCGCGGCCTCTCAAGCCCGTCGTCTAAGGACCTTGCCTTTAAAAACCCCGTGCTTGGACCGCGAATGCGGCCCAAGCACGGGTCGGCGTGGCAAAAAAATCCCGCGTCCTTTTTTGCCGATACGGGTTCTATGAGCGCCGTAGACGCAGGACGTCGAAAAATCCGTCTGTCGGCGGTTTTTTCCGCCGAGGATTTTCTGAAATGTTTCGTCCGGGCCGAAGCTCTCCGTAACCCGACCATGAAATGCGATTCCCTTTGGAGGAGGCGCGGCCCCTCCGCCCCTCCCCCAAGGGGTTGACGAAAGAGAACGGCGGCCTTGCGGCGCCGGAAACGAGCGCCAGCCCGGTTGGCTGTTTCTGAAAGCGTGAAACGAAAACGCGGCGCGGATGGAAAGCGGGCGACGATCGAGATGGCGAAGAGGCCCATGTCGGGGTTATCGGTGGGAAAACGCGATCGTCTTTCGTTCTTCGCGCCATGGCCCCTTCCGTTTGCTTCTTATAAAGGAGGCGGTAGAATGATAACGGTCAGCCTGTGCATGATTGTCAAGAATGAGGAGCGGCATCTGGCGCGCTGCCTGGAATCCGTCCGGGATCTGGCGGATGAGATCGTGATTGTGGACACCGGAAGCACCGACGGAACCAAGGAAATAGCGGGACGGTACACAGATCGGGTTTATGATTTTCCCTGGAGGGATGATTTTGCCGCCGCCCGCAACGCCGCCTTTGACAAAGGCACAATGGAATACCTGATGTGGCTGGATGCCGACGACGTGCTGGAGGAGCCGGACAGGCAACGCTTCGCGGCGCTGAAACGGGAGCTCAGCCCAGATGTCGACGTAGTGATGATGCGCTATCACACAGCCTTTGACGAGCGGGGCGAGCCCACGTTTACCTATTTTCGGGAGCGCCTGATCCGGCGTGAGGCGGGCCTGAGATGGGAAGGCGCGGTCCATGAAAGCATCGCGGCGACAGGCAAGGTGGCGTGGTGGGAAGCCGCGGTTTCCCACCGCAAGGACGGGCTTGGGGACCCGGACCGTAACCTTCGGATTTACGAGGGCTTGCTGAAGGCGGGAAAGGTTCTTTCCCCTCGGGAACAGTTTTATTACGCTCGGGAACTTACGTATCACGGCCGGGATGAGGAAGCGGCGGAATGGCTGAGCCGTTTTTTGGATGAAGGGCGGGGCTGGATTGAAAACGTGCTTCAGGCCTGCCGAGACCTTGCGGGCTGCTTGGAGCGCCTGCAACGGGAGGAGGAGGCGTTCGCGGCGCTGACGAGGGCGCTGCGCTACGGCCCGCCCCGCGCCGAGCTGTGCTGCGAGCTGGGCCGGTTTTTTTTCCGGCATGAGGAATGGGCTTCCGCCGCTTACTGGTATCAGCGGGCGCTGGATTGCCCCGGAGAAGAACCCGCGGGCGCATTCGTGCAGCCGGAATGCCGGGGATATATCCCTCTGATGCAGCTATGCGTCTGCTCCTACCGTCTGGGGGACCTGCGGGGGGCGGTCGGGTACAACGAGCGGGCGGGCAGGCTGAAGCCTGAAAGCGCCGCGTTCCGCTCCAACCAGGCGTTTTTCCGCGCCCAAACGAACGCCGCCGGGAAATAGGCACGCTGGCACACGGCTGGTTCAGGCCGTCAAAAGAGCGCCCGACGGCGAGCTTTCCGCCGAAACGGGCATTCCGCGCGCCTGGGGCGCTGCCGGGAAAATCCGCAAGGGAATCTTTCTACGCAAGGCTTCCGACTCCATCTGAAACGAGGATTTGAGGGCGCCAAAAGCGATCCCGCGCAGGCACGGGTCGAACCGCTTTGGAGGTTTCAAGGCATTTTACGCACAGGCGGAGAGGAGACGGAGGGAGGCCGTTACCCCACTCCTTTAAAAGAGCTTCTTAAACAGCCCCTCATAGGCTGCGGCGCAAAGAACGGAAGACGATGGGGTTTCCTGCTTGGGCCGTGAGCGCGGCCCCAAAAAGGGATTCCTGAGGGCGAAGCCCTTAGGCGGCGGGCCGGGAGGGACGCCTCCCAACGTCCCTTCGCGCCTAAACCCCAGCCTGCGGCCGGTTTCATTCACCGTTTGACATTCGCCCGCGCAGAGGCTAAAATAGGAAGCGGCCAAACGGCGCAGCGCGCCCTTGGTCGCGTTTTTGCCCTTTCTATGCGGAAGGAAAAATACAAACGCCAAAGAAAGAAGTATAAGCGTGATGAGTAAGGACGGCGTCAAAAAGCGGGTTCCGTGGTTTCAGGTATGGGGTTGGGCAGTTTGCTTGCTGATCGTCGCCTTCCTGCTCATCAGCGTTTCCTTTGTTCAGGAAATGAACGCCATGACCAATCGGATTTACGAGCATCCCTACACGGTGTCCAACGAAGCCAGGAGCATGCGCTCCCGGCTTTTGGACATGAAGCTGTTCGCCCAGACGGTGCTGCTGGACGAGAATACCTCGAGCGAGGAATTTTTCGGGAAGCGCTATGAGGTGCAGGAGGCGTCCATCGCCGTGATTAACGAGCGATACCTCGGCCCGAGGGAGGATCTCGAGCGGCTGAGGGCGGCCTTTGACGGGCTGAAGAAGGCCCAGGAGGAAGCGGTCGCGTATCAAGCCGCCCATACGCCGGAGGAAACGGTGGAATATGCCGCCTCCGCGGTCGCCCCGAAGTACGACGAGGTGGATCAATGCCTGCTGAACATCATCGCCTTCGCGGACAGCAAGGTCAAAGCCTTGGAAAACGACGTTTCCGGGGCGGCGCGGCGGGCCTTGCTGACGTTTCTTTTGCTGGTGCTTCTCATCGTGGGCTTTTCCCTCATGTTCTGGCAGCGTGAAAAGAAGAGCAACCGCGAGATCCGGTATCGGGAAGCCCTTTTCAACGTGCTGGCCTCCAATATCGACGATGTTTTTTACATCTACAATCTGACGCAAGGCAAGATGGAATTTGTCAGCGCTAACCATGACCGCGTGCTGGGCCATCCGCTGGAGCTGGAAGCCGTAGACTGGAAGGGCTGGCTGGCCCGTGTGCCGCACGGGGAGAGGGAACGGCTTGCCAAGCTGCTCGAGGGCGAGGAAATCACAGAAAACCAGAGCTTCGAGTTTCAAGATACCTCGGGCGCGATGGAAAGGCATATGAGGATGCGCGTGTACCCGGAGCTGGAGAAGGGGAGGGCGCTGCGCTACATCGTGTGCCTCACCGATATCACCAAGGAGCTGGAGGCGCAGCAAAACCTCCGCAACGCCCTCGCCCTGGCCCAGAAGGCGAACGCGGCCAAGAGCGAGTTCCTCTCGCGCATGAGCCATGAAATCCGCACCCCCATGAACGCGATTATCGGCATGACCACCATCGCGGCCGCTTATATCAACGACCGCGCCAAGGTGGAAAGGTGCCTTGGCAAGATCAGCTTTTCTTCCAAGCATTTGATGTCGCTGATTAACGACGTGCTGGATATGTCCAAAATCGAGGAGGGCAAGCTGAGCATCGTCCACGAGCCGTTTTACCTGAGCCAGCTTGTGGATTCAATCCTGACGATTGTTTACCCGCAGGCGGAGGCGCGGAAAATTTCCTTTACGGTTCCCCTGGCGGGCGTGACGGAGGAGCATTTGGTGGGAGACACCCTTCGTTTGCGGCAGATCCTGCTCAACCTCCTGTCCAACGCCCTGAAGTTCACGCCGGAGGGCGGAAAAATCCGCCTGGAGATCCAGCAGGTGAATAAAGCTCGGGACCGGGTTCGCCTTCGCTTTACGGTAAGCGACACGGGCATCGGCATGAACGAGGAGTTCATGTCCCGCATTTTCAAGCCCTTCGAACAGGCGGACGCGTCCACGTCCCAAAACTATGGCGGCACCGGGCTGGGGCTGTCCATCACGCACAACCTGGTTTCGCTGATGGGCGGGGTGATCCGGGTGGAGAGCAAGCCGGGCGAGGGAACCGCCTTCATTGTGGAGCTGGACATGGATACTGTGCCTGACGAGACCGCGAGGGATCGCCGGGCCCCGGAGTTTGAAAGCCTGAAGGTATTGGTGGCGGACGACGAGCCGGACGCTTGCGAGCACACGGCCCTTCTGCTGGACGGGATGGGGATTAACGCCCAATGGGTGCTTACCGGGACCGAGGCGATTGAAAAAACGCAGGAAGCCCACGAGCGGGGAATGGATTTTGACGTCTGCTTTATCGACTGGAAGATGCCGGATATCGACGGGATTGAAACCACCCGCCGGATTCGGGAATTCGTGGGGCCCGACACCCTCATCATCATCATCACGGCTTACGACTGGGAGAGCATTGAAGCGGAGGCGCGCTCCGCCGGCGCAAACTATTTCCTGTCCAAGCCGCTGTTCGCCTCGACCCTGTACGACGCGCTGACGCTGATTGCCAGGCCCGCCCGTCAAAGCATCGTTAAGGCTGCCGCGAAAGCGATGCCGGCGCTGTCGGGCCGGCGGGTGCTTCTGGCGGAGGACAACGACCTGAACCGGGAAATCGCGGTGGAAATACTGCAAATGATGGGGGTCATTACCGAATGCGCCGAAAACGGCCGGGAGGCGGTCGGGCTGTTCGAGGCGTCCGCCCCGGGGTATTTCGACGCGATCCTCATGGATATCCAGATGCCCGTGATGGACGGATACGAGGCGACGAAGGCCATCCGGCGTTCCGCGCATGCCGACGCGAAGACGGTTCCAATTTTAGCGATGACCGCCAACGCCTTTCATGAGGACGTGGTTAACGCCCTGGCGGCCGGCATGGACGACCACATCGCCAAGCCTATCGACCCGGACCACCTTTGCAAGGCCCTGCTGGCCCGCTTGGCCGGCAAGGCCGATACGCTCGGGTAAAGGAGCCGAAGCGCGCGGTTTTCCGTCGGGCGCGCAAAGCGAGGGATGAAAAAAGGGAGCGAACGTGCCGGTAGGCAATGTTCGCTCCCTCGATTTGTATCAGGATTACGCCTGACGATGCGCGGCGAAGCACTCGCTGCAATAGATGGGACGGTCGCTCTTGGGAATGAAGGGCACCGTCGTGGGAGCGCCGCAGGCGGCGCAGGTCGTTTCATACATCTCACGCGGGGCGGAAGCGCGGTTTGCCTTGCGGGCGGAGCGGCACTCCTTGCAGCGGGTGGGCTCGTTCTGGAAGCCTTTCTCAGCGTAGAACTCCTGCTCACCGGCGGTAAACACAAATTCAGCGCCACAGTCGCGGCACACCAACGTCTTGTCTTCGTACATGATAGGGTATCCTCCGATTCAATGAATTGTGCACCCGGCTGACCTGGTCTTTTCCCCCACACTCGCCGACGGGAGGGTCTGCTCATCGCTTTCGCGCCCTACTCGCCCTCTCTCGCCGCGTAGCGGCGGTCGGACTTACCTCTAGAACGCGCCATGCTCACCGGAGCTTTGCCCGGCTTACGTGGACCGCTTTGCCCGCGTCTGGCATCGGCTTGCAACCACAGACCCGGATGCAACGAAATCATTATAGACCTTGTCAGGGAAAAAAACAAGCGAATTTTGCGTGTATCTATCCAGAGTTTGTTAGTTACATCTATTTAGATGTAAAAGTTGGCAAGAAGCGTTCTTTGACAAGGCCGGGGTACTATGGTATGCTGGCAGAGTGTAAAATGGGTAAGAATAGGGATTGCGCGCGCAACGGACGCGCGCCGCATGCACAGGAGGATTGCGCATGGGGACGATGACAATTTTTACGCTTCTGGGGGGCCTGGGGCTATTCCTGTTCGGCATCAAGGCCATGGGCGAGGGGCTGGAGCAGGCCGCGGGCAAGAGGATGAAGCGACTGCTGGAGGCGCTTACCCGCAACAAGCTGATGGCGGTGCTGATGGGCGCGCTGGTAACGGGCGTCATCCAATCCAGCAGCGCCACAACGGTCATGGTGGTGGGCTTTGTCAACGCCGGGCTTTTGTCGCTGAGCAAGGCCGTCGGGGTCATCATGGGCGCGAACATCGGCACTACCGTCACCTCGCTCATGCTGTCGGTCAAGCTGAACTTCGGCATGATTTTCGCCGCCGTCGGCGCGATCTGTCAGCTGGCGGGCAACCGTTCCAGCTTCAAGCTTTTCGGACAGATCATGATGGGGCTGGGCGTGCTGTTTGTGGGGATGGACACAATGACCGCCGCCATGGAGCCGCTGAGGGATTGGCAGGGTTTCCGCGACATGATGCAAATCGCCTCCAACCCCATCGTGGGCGTGCTGGTGGGCGCGGGCATTACCGCGCTCCTGCAAAGCAGCTCCGCCAGCGTCGGTATTCTTCAGGCGCTGGCCGGGACGGGGGCCATCGGCCTGCAGGCGTCCCTGTTTATTTTGTTCGGCCAGAACATAGGCACCTGCGTGACCGCGCTTCTGGCCAGCGTGGGCGCGAACCGCACCGCAAAGCGCGCGGCGGCTGTGCATTTGATGTTTAACGTGATCGGCACGGCGATTTTTGTGCTGATCGCTGTTTTCCTTCCGCTGTCCGGCTGGATTCAGGCGCTGGCGGGAGAAAATCTCCGGCTCCAGATCGCCTTTGCGCATATCATCTTCAATGTGACCACCACGCTGGTGCTGCTTCCCCTCTCCGGCGTGCTGGAAAGGCTCGCGTACCTGGTGGTGCGCGGGGAGGACAAGCTTGCGGAACCGATGCGGCTTACATATTTTGATTCGCGCCTGTTTTCCACGCCGCCCATCGCGGCCCAGCAGCTTTTCCGCGAGGTGCAGCGCATGGCCGATATCGTCGTCAGCAATTACCGCTTCGCCATGCAGTATTACTTTGCGCCAAAGGATCTGCCGCTGGACGAGTTTGAAAACCGGGAGCAGGTGATCGACTACCTGAACGCCGAAATCACGCAGAACCTAATCGAGCTCAAGGGCCTGAACCTGGGCCTGGCCGACGTACACCTGACCGGCTCGCTCTTTCACGTCGTCAACGACCTGGAACGCATCGGAGATCACAGCATGAACATTGTGGAGATCGGCGCCTCCCGCAAAAGGGAGAAGATCAAGTTTTCAGGCAAGGCGGAGCGCGAGATCGAGGCGCTGTCGGGCATCGTATCCACAATGCTGGAAAAGAGCGTTCACATCGTGCAAAAGCAGATCAGCGACGTAGAGGTGATCGGAGAGGTGATCGAGCTGGAAAGCCAGGTGGACAGAATGAGCGAGGAGCTGGCCGGCCACCATGTGGAACGGGTAAAAAACAAAAAATGCACGCCGAAAAACGGTATGCTCTATTTGGACATGCTCAACAACCTGGAGCGTATTGCCGACCATGCGGACAACCTCGCCTCCTCCGTGGATATGGGGGACGAGGCCGGGCGACTGCTGTGGTAAAGGGCTGAAATTGCCAGGCGGGCCGCTCAACGGAGCGCCCCGGCTGGGATATGCCCCGGCGTTTTACAGCACGTTTTCCAGCGTGGCAAAATCGCTTCCCTCGATATCCTCCAGCGCATCCTCCACGCGGTCCAGCGCGCGCAGGGCTTCGTCGGTCCATTGATATTGAAAAGCCGTCGCCAGCTCGGTCATGGCGGTGTTGACGGCGCGCGTGTGGTGGTGGCTGATGAGGCAGTTAAGCCAGACGGCGTCGTGCTGCCATTTGGCGTGCAAGTACGCCTGCTCCTGCGAGGCCGCGTCCAGGTCTCCGCGCTCAACAGCCTCGCGCACATAGATCAACGCGTCCAGGTATTCGCGCGCGGTATTCTGCTGGGCCAGATCCGCCCAGACGCCCGCGCCGAAGCCCAGCACCGTCAGCACGATGATTAACACATACGCACGCCGCATTACCACTTCACCTCTTCCGGTTTCATGACCTGCTCACGCTGGGGCGGCTTGTCTCCGTAGCCGTGCGCGGTCATGAGGCCGTCGGTGTCAATATAGCACAGCAGCACCTGCCCTAAACGGTCATAGCCGAGCTTGGCCAGCATTTTGCCCAGCCAGGCCTCGTCGCGGCCGCACAGGGTTAGGTTATGCCTTTCCAGCTTCCCGTCCATCACCAAGGTCAGCGGGATACCCTCATACCCGGTATCCAGCTTCAGGTCGCGCGGGGTGGCGGGCCGCTGCTGGGACATGGGAAACACGCTCAGCTTGCCGCTGGTTTCCATAATGGCGGTACCGACGTCCGTAGGGCTGAGGATGCCGCCCGTGCGCAGCTCCTCCAGCAGGTCGTTGAGGTTGAAGCAAAGCTTTTCCAGCGCTTGATAGTCGATTTTCCCCTTGTGGATGATGACTGTGGGCGTGCCGCTGAAGAATGCGCGCATGCGCTGGCTTTTGAGGGAGAGCAGCGTAAAGAGCTGGTGAAGGATCACCAGCCCGAGCATGGGGAGGATTCCGCGCCATAGCGGCGTATCCAGGCTTTCCATGGGCGTGGCGGCAAGATCCGCGATCATGATGGCGATGACCAGCTCGAAGGGCTGGAGCTGGCCAACCTGGCGCTTGCCCATCAGCCGCATAGCCAGTACGGCAAAGCAGACCAGGATAAGGCTTCGGATCAGGACGGCAAGCATCGCTTAGGACTCCACGCTTTCCAGCCACTGCTCCAGCTCCGAGAGCGTGGCAAAGCCGATGCCCGGCCGAACCTCCTCCTGGGCGGCCGCCGGCAGCGCGCTCAGCTCCAGCTCCAGCTCGCTGACCAGGGCCAGGGCGTCGCCGTACTTGTTTTGAAATACGCACAGCACGCCCGTGGCGTCCGGCATCAGCACCATATGATCCGGGCAGTAAAGGTCCGGGCGCTGCTCCATTTTTATCAGCTTAGGCGCGAACTCCGTAATCTGCCACTCGTCATACAGCGGCTCCACCTCCTGAAGGGTTTTGCCGTAGAGCTCCGCGGGCGCGGTCACGCGGCGCGTAACCACATGCTCGCAGCGCGTGTAGGTAAGGGTTTGCAATAGCTCGCAGCCTTCCTCCACGCGGACGGCGTCGGCGGAGTCCACGGCTTTCGCGGGCGCGTCGTCCTCGCCGGGCGCCGCGCCGCGGCCCGGCAATAACAGCGTGACGGCGGCAATCACTAAAAGTACCGCCGCGCTCAACAGGATCAGGACGGTATTTTTCCTCAAAGGGTTCTGTTCGGCGTTTCGATTGCTCATGGGCGCGCTCCTTTACGGGATTGATAGGAGCAGTATGCCCGCGGGCTTCCATTTTCATGCCTCGGGAGCCGTTTCTTGAAACGTTCGCCCTCTATGAAAAGGCGGGACAAGCCGTCCGGCGGTCGATAGGCCCGCCTTACCGCATGATAAAGGCCTCCGTAACCGGTTTTCCTTCCCACACGGTCCCGTCGGAGCGGTAGAATACCCTTTGAGCGGAGCCGTCCGTCTTTCGATATTCAATCATGAACACCTGCCCCGTCTCAATCCGCATCGGGTAATTGTCATAGGGCAGCACCTCGCCTGTTTTGGCAAGGTCCTTGCAATCGTCGTACGCGCCTTCCAGGCGCCAGAAGCTTCTGGACAAAAAATCCTTGAACCCGCTCAGATCCTGCTCTCCAAACCAGTCGGCCCGATATCGCTTCCCGGCGGCCTCGACGGTGGACGCGCCAAGCGGCTCCATCTCCTTGGCCAGCCACGTCAAATCCTCGGAATGAAGATTGGAGCCATAAACCTCCCTCAGCCGCGCCGCCATGCAAGGGACGCCGCCCTCGGCATCCGGCGCGTCAACCCCCGTGTGAGCCGAGCCGTAAATACCCATGACGCTTTCGCCGTTCAGGCTTTCAAACTCGCGGATGAAGTTTTCAGCCATCATGGCTTCGCGGTATGCGCCGTCCGAGCGCTCGTAATAGCGCTCTCCCTGTTCAATGGCCCGTACCGCGCATTGGTATGGCTCCGAGCCTTCCAGGCCGTTTTCCTCCAGCCGGTCTAAAAACCGCTTTCCGGTGGACGCGTACTGGTGCCCAACATCGGTTCCATGCAGAACCGTCCGCGGACATTCCCGCTTCAGCGTTTGATAAAACGCTTTGACGTCGGGGCTGTGCAGCGCGGTTCCCGCCCAGTCCGCGTAAAGGGCGTCCAGGATTCCATCGTCCTCAGAACGCATCCACTGGTTCAAAAATTCAGCCGTATACCAGGGCAGTTCGACAAATAAATGCCGTATGCCTTCCTCCCGGTAGCGGGCGCTCCAAAGGTCCAGCTCCCGGTCCAAAATGCTCGCCACCGCATGCTGCTCGCCATAAAGGTAAATCTGCCCGGACGGGGCACCTTGCGCGACCGCGCTTGGCATAAGCGCTTTGGCCATTGCAAAGACGATCAGCAGAGAGATCAGCTTTTTCAGCCGCACCGCAAAGACTCCCTTCATCAAAGCACGCGCAAGCGCCCGTAGGCCCAAGCGCATGGGTTTATGCGGCGTCGCGCTTAGGAGAGGCCGCGGCTCCCTTCGCCGCCTTGGGAAGCGCGCAGGGCCACGAAAGACGCGACGCTGACAAGACGCCATTTTTCCGGGGCGTCACACCAGCTCCAGCGACGGCGCGGCGTTGAGCGAAAGCGGAGCCAGTTCTCCCTTTTTCAGGCGGTAATAGGCGGCGGAGCCGATCATGGCGGCGTTATCCGTACACAGCCATAAATCCGGCATGCACAGCCGGAAGCCGCGCGCCTCCGCCAGCCGCGCCATCTGCGAGCGCAAGCGCCGGTTGGCGCTTACGCCTCCCGCCAGGCAGAGGGTTGAAAGCCCGCTTTCCAGCAGAGCCAGCATGGAACGCTCGCACAGGGTATCCGTCACCGCGCGCTCAAACGAGGCGGCCAGGTCGGCGCGTGGAAGCGCCTCGCCGCGCTGCTCCATCTTATGGCAGGCGTTGAGGAAGGCGGTTTTCAGGCCGGAAAAGCTGAAATCGTATCGGCCTTCCGGATGGGGACGCGGCAGCGCCAGATAGGCGTCGTTTCCGCCCTCGGCCAGCTTGCTCAGCAGCGGCCCGCCGGGATAGTTCAGCCCCAATACGCGCGCGGCCTTATCAAAGGCTTCGCCCGCCGCGTCGTCCACGGTTTGACCGAGCAGCTCATATTCGCCGTAAGCGTTGACGCGCACCAGATGGCTGTGCCCGCCGCTCGCCACCAGGCAGATAAAAGGCGGCTCCAGGTCGGGCGCGGTCAAAAAGTTCGCGCTCACATGCCCTTCAATGTGGTTGACGGGTATCAGCGGCAGGCGCGCGGCATAGCTCAGCCCCTTCATGCAGTTTACGCCGGTCAGCAGCGCTCCCACAAGGCCCGGCCCGTAGGTCACGGCCAGCGCGTCCATATCCGTCAGCTCCAGGCCGGCTTCGCGCAGGGCCTGGTCGATCACGCGGTCGCAGGCGTCCACATGCGCGCGGCTTGCGATTTCCGGCACTACGCCGCCATAAAGCGCGTGGGTGTCCACTTGGGAGAAAATGACGCTGCTGACGATGGTTCGCCCATTTTCCACAATGGCGGCGGCGGTTTCATCGCAACTGGATTCCATGGCCAGTATGCGAATGGAAGCCTTGTTCTGTAAGGCTTCCAGCTTTAAACTCATCTCTTGCTGGGTATTCATGCGGCTCCTTATCGATTGGCGGCGCTGGATTTTTTAGCCGGAGATTTCCGCGGGCCGCTCCTTGAGGACGCGCCGCGCTCAGGGGATTTGCGTCCGCCGGAGGCCGACGCGCTGCGGCGGCCCCTGCTTTTGGCGATCAGCGCGCTCAGGGGAGCGAGCGCCGCGGGCAGGAGCAGGACGACGGCGGCAAACAGCAGGAAGGTTTCGGCAATGGGCGGCAGGTAAGCGAAGAAGACAGATTCGGGAAAGAGCGTCATCACCAGCTCGCCGGCATTGAAAATACCGTCAGGAATCAGCGTTTGGTGCAAGACCGCCCACATGGCGTTAAAATCGAGGGAAGCCCATAACCCCACGCCCGCGATCAGCAGGAGCGGGACGCCCGCTCCCAGATAATAGCCTTTAAGCGAGAAGCCGCTCTTGCCGCTTCGCCCGAAGCCCGCCAGCGCGCGGCCTATCAGCACAAGCACGATAGCCGCGCCCGCCAGGAAGAGCGACGTGCCGGAGGATACCCAGCCCTTCACAGTCGCCATATGGTCGCGGAAGCTCTGCGGGATAAAGCTGGAGGCCGGAAAGCCGCCCACTACGATCTGCGGGTTCCAGCCCTCCTGCGCGCCGGTGAGGTAAAAAATCGTTTCCCTGGCAAAGCTGCGCACGCTCATTTCGTCGGTTCCCAGGGAGGCGTAGTCAACGTTTTGGAGAAGCGCCTCCTCAAAGCGATCCACCTTGACGGCGTTAAGGTAAACCGCTCCGGCGGCGGCCATCAGCATCAACAGAAGCGCCGCGATCAGGCAGGTCCAAAACGCACCGCGCCGCTTTTTCAGATTTCGCGCGCTGAATACCTTTGAGGGGTCCAGTTTGTCTCCCGCCGTTTCTTTCAAACGTCCGGCCAGTTCGCCCACGCTCTTTACATCCGCCATTGTATTCGCTCCTTTTGCGTTGGAATGCGCCGGCCCGGCAGGGGGAAAGCCGTTCGCGGTCGTCCGCGCGGATTCCCGCGCTTTTCCTTATTTTATCACGCCGGGCGGAGATGCGCAAGGGCGGCGCGGCCGCCTGAGGGCGCGGGCCGCATAACGCTTGTCAATCCTAGGGAAACCGTGTATAATAAAAAATGGTTACTTGTGTATTGGGACAGAATCTCGTGAAACGGGGTGGTGGACGGCCTCGAGGCCGGACCTATGAACAGCAAGGATAAAATGCTTATCACGGGCGGACATCCCCTCATGGGCGAGATAACCGTCAGCGGGGGGAAGAACACGGCCGTCGCGGTCATCCCCGCCGTGCTGCTTTGCGACGAGCCGTGCACGGTGGAAAACCTGCCCGATATCGAGGATGTCCACGCGCTGATTGAAATTTTGCAGCTTTTGGGCGCGACGACCGAATATGTGCCCGGCAAATACCTGACCGTGGACCCGAGGCCGGCGACTGGGTACAGGGTTCCCTACAAGCATACCAAGCGCCTGCGGGCGAGCTACTACCTGCTGGGCGCGCTGCTGGGGCGCGGATGCCGCGCGGAAGTGGCTTATCCCGGCGGCTGCGACATCGGAAGCCGCCCGATTGACCAGCATTTAAAAGGCTTCGCGGCGCTGGGCGCGGAAATCGAGGACCGCGGCGGCATGGTGTATGCCAAGGCGGAAAAGCTTATCGCGGGCGACGTGTTCTTCGACATGGTGACGGTCGGGGGAACCATTAACGTGATGCTGGCCGCCGCCAAGGCCGAGGGTACGACGGTTATTTATAATGCCGCCAAGGAGCCGCATATCGTCGATTTGGCGAACTTTTTAAACAGCATGGGCGCCCGCGTCAAGGGGGCAGGCACGGACGTAATCCGCGTGCGCGGCATGGAGCGGCTGCATGGGTGCTCCTACACCGTTATCCCCGACCAAATCGAGACGGGAACGCTGATGATCGCCGCCGCCGCGACGCGCGGAGACGTGACGATACACGGCTGCATCCCCACGCATATGGAGGCGCTGACCGCCAAGCTTTTGGAAATGGGCGTGCGCGTTACCGAAAACGACGATTCCATCCGCGTCAGGCCCCAGGGCGAGCAGCGGGCCGTCAACGTGAAAACCCAGGTTTATCCCGGTTTCCCCACCGATCTGCAACAGCCGATGACCGCGCTTCTATGCATGGCCCACGGCAACTCAACGGTCAGCGAAACCATTTTTGAGCAGCGCTTTAAGCACCTGGACGAGCTGCGCCGCATGGGCGCCAGGATCAAGCTGATGGACCGCACGGTGCTCATCGAGGGGGTGCGCGAGCTATACGGCGCTCCCGTTACCGTAACCGATCTGCGCGCCGGCGCGGCGCTCGTGGTGGCGGGGCTGATGGCCAAGGGCGTTACCGAGATCTACGAGACGTCCTACATTGACCGCGGCTATGAGCGGATTGAGGAAAAGCTCCGCATGCTGGGCGCTGAAATCCGCCGGGAGAAAATTTGAAGCGTTGCGACCGATACCGGGAGAGGGGCTGACTTCGCAGGCTGAAGGGAGGTGGGGGCGTGTTCGATCAGAAACCCTTCGAGGTGCTGGGCGTTGCGCCCAACGCCGACGCGCAGACCGTCCGCGCCGCCTATCGGCAAAGGGTGAAGGCGTGCCATCCCGACCAGTTCCTGGACGCCGCGCAGCAGAAGAACGCGCAGGAGGAGCTCATCCGCCTGAACCTCGCCTACGAGGAGGCGCTGAAAATTGCCTCGCAGCACCGGGTAGGGTTCAATCTCATCTCCCAGGAGGAGGCCAAGCACTTCGCCCAGCGGCTGGTGGATCAAGGCAACCTGGAGAGCGCTTTGCGGCAGTTGAACCGGGCCGACGCCAAGGACGACGAATGGTATTACATGCAGGGCCAAATATTGATGGGGCTCAGGCAATACGAGACGGCTCATCAAAGCTTTCGCGAGGCCGTGCGGCGCGACCCTGAAAACCGAAAGTATCGGGCCGGCGCGCTTGACGCGGCCCTTGCCATGAAAAAAAACCGTCCCCTGGGCGAGAAAATTCACGACTGGGTGAAGGATACGCTGGGGAAAAAATAGCCGGCCTCCCTTCCTTAAAAGCCCGCGGTTATCGCGCCGCGGGGCTTTGTGTATAATGGCCGTCATGCCGGCGACGGCGGGCGGCATTGGAGCGCCCGCTTTGCCGGATAAAAATTTGCGCCGCCCCATTCGGGCCGGCGTTTTTTTTCGTTTGCCGTATAGGGTTGCAAGACGCGGCGACAATCTTCGCGCGCCGTTTCGACAGGACGATGGGACAGGGTCGCCTATACTGGGAGCATCGGGCGCGGAGGAGGCGGATGATATGGTATACGCGGAGGCTTATTTGCTGTACAACGCGGCTCTTTGCGCCTGCGCGCTGCCGCTGGGCGGCAAGCTGGCGGGGCTGCCGGCTCCAAAGCCGGCCGCGCTTTTTTACACGGCGTTTTTCTGCGGCGCGTGCGCCCTTGTGCCCATGCTGGCGCCAGCCTTTGCGGGGCTTGCGCTCGTTGGGCTGCCGGCCTCCGTCTGGCTTTGCTTTGGCAGGCATGGAACGCAAGCGTGCGTCAGGTGCGCGGTGACGACCCTATGCGCCGCAATGCTTACGGGGGGAGCGGCGGCCGCGCTGAAAACGGCCGGGCTGGGCGCGCTGCCGGCGATGGTGCTGGCGGCCGGGCTGAGCATGCTGCTGTATATGCTGGCGACGCTGCTGCCAACCACGCTATGCGAGGTGCGGCAGGTGGAGCTCCGCCGGGAGGACCGCAGCGTTATTCTGCCCGCGATGCTGGATAGCGGGAACCTGCTCCGCGATCCCGTGACCGGCCTGCCGGTGCTGGTGGTCCCGGAAAGGGCGCTGCGCTCGCTGTTTCCCGACACAGACGACCTATGCGGCCTGCGCAGCCTGCCGCCGGGCTTTCGGCTGCTCAACGTACATACCGCCGCGGGCGGAGCGCTGCTGCCGCTGTTCCGGCCGGACGAATGCCGCCTTTACCTCAACGGCCACACGTGTAAGGCCGAGCTGCTGGTGGCCGTGGCAGGCCGGGAGTATGGCGGGGTTCAGGCCCTGGTGCCCACAGCCGCCCTGCCCAGGCAACCAATCGCGCAGTAAATCACAGCATTATAAGCCCGCGCATTTGCGCGGGGTGAGGAGGAACCCCATGAACCAATCGCCCGAACGCATCCACCTGGCCTTTCAGCGGCTGCTGATGCGAATGTTCCCGCAGGAGCTTTTCTATATCGGCGGGCCGGACCCGTTGCCGGCTCCGCTTACGCCGGAAGAGGAAAGGGCCCTGACCCAGCGCCTTCGGGATAACGACGAGAACGCCCGGGCCAGGCTGATCGAGCATAATCTGCGGCTGGTGGTGTTTATCGCCCGCCGGTTTGAAAATACGGGGATTCCGCTGGAGGACCTCATCTCTATTGGCACCATTGGGCTGATTAAGGCGGTGGGCACCTTTGACGCGGATAAAAAGATCAAGATGGCGACCTATGCCAGCCGCTGTATTGAAAACGAAATCCTGATGTTCCTGCGCAAGACCAATAAGCTCCGCCTGGAGGTCAGCCTCGACGAGCCGCTGAAAACCGACTGGGACGGCAACGAGCTGCTGCTGAGCGACGTGCTGGGAACAAGGCCGGATACCGTATCCTCCAACCTGGATCAGGAGATCGAGCGGGAGATTTTGCGCGACGCGCTGGACCACTTGAACGCGCGGGAAAAGCGCATTATTATGCTGCGCTTTGGGCTGGGCGGCCAGCATGAACGGACGCAAAAGGAGGTCGCGGACCTGCTGGGCATATCGCAAAGCTATATCTCACGCCTGGAAAAACGAATTTTGGGCCGTCTTCATACGGAGCTGAAAAGGATTGGCTGACATCTTCCAGGGCAAGCGTGCTAAAATCGCCGCTTTATGCTATACTATGCATGGCGGCGCGGGCCGTCCATCAATCGCGGCGCGGGCCGCGAGGGGAGCGGTAGCATGGGCAGGAAAATCGTATTGACGGGCGGAGGCACCGCAGGGCACGTCACCCCGCATTTAAGCCTGATACCGAGGCTGCGGGAGGCGGGGTACGACATCCACTACATCGGCACGGAGAACGGCATCGAGCGCCAAATGATCGCCAGATATCCCGATATTGTATATCACGCGGTCAAAAGCGGCAAGCTGCGAAGATATTTCAGCGTTCAAAACTTCACCGATCCCTTCCGGGTGCTCCAGGGGGCGTTTCAGAGCGTCGGGCTGATGCGGCGGCTGAAGCCGGACGTTTGTTTTTCCAAGGGCGGCTTTGTCAGCGTGCCGGTGGTGTTTGGAGCATGGCTGTGCGGCGTGCCGGCGATCTGCCATGAAAGCGATTTGACGCCGGGTTTGGCAAACCGCATTTGCGCGAAGTTTGCCAGGCGCGTGGCGGCCACCTTTCCGGAATGCGCGAAAGCGCTGGGGAAAAAGGGCGTGCTGACGGGCACGCCGCTTCGGCCGGAGCTGTTCAAGGGCAGCCGGGCGGCGGGACTGGCGCTGGCCGGCTTTGACGGCCGTAAGCCCGTGCTTTTGATGACGGGCGGAAGCCTCGGGGCGCAGAGCGTGAACGAATGCCTGCGAAAGGCCCTGCCGGAGCTGCTGCCGCGCATGGACGTGCTGCACCTGTGCGGGCGCGGCAATCTGGACGAAGGGCTGGTAGGAACGAAGGGCTATTGCCAAAAGGAGTTCCTCTCCGAGGAAATGCCGGACGCTTTGGCCGTGGCGGATCTTGTGCTGAGCCGTGCGGGCAGCAACACGCTGAGCGAGCTTGTGGCGTTGCACAAGCCGATGCTGCTGATACCCTACCCCCTGGGCGCAAGCCGGGGCGACCAGATTGAAAACGCAAAAAGCTATGAGCGTCAAGGCCTTGCCCGCGTGCTGATGCAGGAGGATATGACCCCGCGCAGCTTGAGCGCCTCCCTTTTGAAGCTGCTGGACGAGCGGGCCGAGCTGGAGCGGGCGCTTCGGGATTATCCGGTTCAGGACGGCACCGACGCCGTATTTGCGCTCATCGAGGAAGCGGGAATAAAATAGCGGGCTGAATGCCAAAGGCCGCGTGGAGATTGCTCCACGCGGCCCTTGGGTTGCCGGAATTAGAGAGGATGCGGCGGAAAGGAACGCCCAAAGCTCGCCCTCCAAGGGCTTTGCCATTGGTAACCCTTTTTTGGGCCGTGTTTACGGCCCCAAAAAGCGTTGAGGGTTGAAGGAGCGGGGGGAAGCGGGCCGTGGTTTTGCAATCAATCAGATTAGAGGATTTTGACCGGCTCTCCGAAGCCTTGCGCCTCTACCTGTTTTAGCCGGCGTCGCAAGCCGCCCTTGGCACGCGCGGAACGGCCCGCCTGAGAACGACGCCTGCGTTTCGCCCGACGCTCATTCGGCGCAGAGAGGAGGAAAGGCGGTTCCCGCTTACCCCTTGACCGCTCCGGCCGTAACGCCGGAGATAATGTACTTCTGGCAGAAAAGATAGAAGATGATGATGGGCAGAATGCTCAGCATGATCAACGCCATGGTCGCGCCCAGGTCCACGCTGCCGTAGCTGCCCTGGAGGAATTGAATGTGAATGGGTATGGTGCGGTACAGCGTGCGGTCCAGCACCAGGTAGGGCAGCAGGTAATCGTTCCACACCCACATGATTTCCAGCACGGCCACGGAAACGAGGATGGGCCTGAGCATGGGGAACACCACGCGGAAGAAGGTGCGCAGCGGGCCGCAGCCGTCGATAGCCGCCGCCTCCTCGATCTCCAGCGGAATGCTTTTGACGAAGCCGACAAACATGAATACCGCCAGGCCCGCGCCAAAGCCCAGATAGATGACCGGAATGGTCCACGGCGTATCCAGGCTTAAATCGTGGGCCGTCTTGGCCAGCGTGAACATGACCATTTGGAAGGGAACGATCATGGAGAACACGCACAGATAGTAGACCACCCGCGCAAAGATGTCGTTGACGCGGGAGATGTACCATGCCGCCATCGAGGTACAGATCAGAATGAGCGCGGACGAAAGGATGGTGATGACAAAGCTGTATGCCGCGGACTGTAAAAATGGATAGCCGCCGAAGGTCATGCCGTTGAGATAATTGTCCCAGCCCATAAACGTCGCGGCGTTGGGCAGGGCGAAGGTTTCCGTATTGATGGAGGCGTTTGTTTTAAACGAGTTGTACAGCACCACGACGATCGGCATCACGTAGATGATGCAGATGACCACGAACAGCGCCGACAGCGCGTTTTTCATGATTTGCTCACGGCGCATTACTGCTGCACCTCCTTGGAGTGGGTCGCCCGAAGCTGGATAAGCGCGATGACAGCGACCAGCACGAAGAACAGCACGGCCTTGGCCTGGCCTACGCCGCGGGAGTTGCTGTTGAGATAAAAGCTGTTGTAGATATTGAGCGCCAGCATTTCCGTCGTGTGCACGGCGCCCACAAAGGGACGGCCTGCGGTGAGGACAAGGTTCTGATCGAAAAGCTTAAAGCCGTTCGTCAGCGACAGGAAGGTGCAGATGGTGATGGAGGGCATCACAGTGGGAATGGTGATGTTCCACAGGATATGCCAGCCGTTTGCGCCGTCGATCCTGGCCGCCTCGATCATGTCCTCCGGCACGGACTGCAGGCCGGCGATGTAAATAATCATCATATAGCCGATCTGCTGCCAGCACATCAGGATAATCAGGCCCCAATAACCATAGGTCGCGTTGAGCACAATGGCGGTATGATAGCGGGAGAGCACGCCGGCAAAGATGACGGACCAGATATAGCCCAGCACAATGCCGCCGATGAGGTTGGGCATAAAGAACACGCCGCGGAACAGGTTCGCGCCCCGGATGCCGCGCGTAAGCGCGTAGGCGACGGCGAAGGCCAGCACGTTAATAATGATGAGCGACGATACGGCCACCAGCGCCGTATACCCGAAGGCATACATGAAGCTTGGGTCCTGAAGCGCCTTTTGGTAGTTGGCAAAGCCGACCCAGGTTGTTTTGCTGGTGATGGTAAACTTGCAAAAGGATAGGTACAGGCCATGCAAAAACGGCCAGAGGAAACCAATGCAAAACGCTGCGAACGTTGGCAGAAGAAAGATGGCGAAGCATCTTTGGATTGGGCGCCGGATGAGCTGGGAGTTCACCGCCGCGCTGTTTCGTTGCCTTTTCACTTTCATGGCCGCTCCTCCACATGCAGTAATGAATGAAACAAAGCGGGGAGCGGGGTCAAGCCCGCTCCCCGTAAGACCGTTGACAAACTCATTTTGGAGTGGTTTGGAGGGGCCGAGGCTCCTCCAAATGAAATCGTATCGCCTGGCTTTGCCAGGCGGGCGGGGAGTTTGCGCCTCTGGCGCAAACATGCCGGCAGTTCTCGTCGTAAAAGCTCGCCGACAGGAGAGCTTTTACGACGCCCTGAGGGGGAGCGGGGTCAAGCCCGCTCCCCGTGTACAGCCCCGCGGGCTGCCTAGGTCCTTATGATTTCCTGCGTTTACTGGTTGGCGTACTGGTCGGCCCAGCCCTGCACAAACGCGGTTACCACGTTGTCCCAGGAGCCGCCGGCGGAATACTGCGTCATGGCGTCCACAACGCCCGCGCGCCAGGTGTCTACGTTGGGGGTGTAGTTAAACGCCCAGCTTACCACGTAGTTGCCGTCCGCGATGTACTTGTTGGCGTCGTTGAAGAACACGTTCTCGGAAGCCTTGGCGGCCTTGAAGGGGATGGGGCCAAACTGCTCGGCCATCATGGTGGTGCCTTCCTCGGAGGTCACGACCCAGTAGAGGAAGTCCAGGGTGGCCTTCTGATCGGCCTCGGAAGCCTGCGAGTTCACAGCCCAGCAGTTCTCGGTGCCGCAGCACAGGCCGGCCTTTTCCTCGCCCTCGACTCCGCAGTAAATCGGGATCATGGCCAGGTCGTCCGCCTTCATGCCGAAGGTGCCGGTCAGGTTGGCGTATTCCCAAGAGCCGTTCTGGTAGAAGGCGGCCTTGCCCTCGCCAAACTCAGCCTCGGCCTGGTCGCCGGTAGCGGTCGCAAGCTGGGAGGGTTCGGTGGAGGCGTTGTTGATGTAGAGATCCCAGATGCTCTTGAAATTGTCCATGTACGAACCCTTGATGGTGGCGGGCTGAGCGGTCACGCCGTCATCGCGGAACTCATAGTACAGGGGCATGTTGGCCAGGTGGCCGGAGAAGCGCCAGGAGGAGGAGCCGTCCATGCCGGAGGAGGTGAAGGCGTCAAAGCCCAGCTCATCCTTGCGGGCGTGGATGTCTTCCGCAACGGCCTTCAAGGTAGCGAAGTCCTTGATCTCGTCGACGCTGTGGCCGGCTTTTTCCAGCAGGGCCTTGTTGACGATGATGCCGAAGGCCTCGTAGCAATAGCCGATGCAAAGGGCTTCGCCGTTGGCGCCGTAGAGGTTGAAGTCGTGCGTGGTCATTTCCTTGTAGAAATCGGTGTCGGTCAGGTCAAGGCAGAAGTCGCCCCAGGTGTCCAAGCCGGCCTGGTTGCCGCACTGGAACAGCGTGGGAGCGGAAGCGCCCTTGTCCATTTCTGCCGTCAGGGTCTGGGAGTAGGTGCCGGAGGCGGCGGTGACAACCTTGACCTCCACGCCCGTCTGCTCGGTGTAAACCTTGGCCAGCGCCTGCCAGGCTTCGTCGGCTTCAGGCTTGAAGTTCAGGTAGTAGACCTTGCCGGTTTCCTCGGCGGAGGCGACGACCGTCGCCATGGACAGCACGAGGCAAAGGGCCAGGAGCAGGGCAAACAATTTTTTCATGGAAGATACACCCCTTTTCAAGTTCTGCGGCTGTGCGCCGCGGATGGAAGCTAGCATGCGGGTTCAGGAGGCGCGCAATCGTTTGCACTTCGCTTCACCCGTACTATGCTATATATAATACCGTTACTTGTATAAAATGTCAAGAGAGCTGGATAAATTTTGGGCAAGGCGAACGCTATGCCAAATTGGAGCGCATTTTTTTGATGGGATTGGTCAAAGCTGATGTCTGTAAACCTTCCATGATGGAAAACGTTTGGGCGCGCCCAGCGCCGCAAACGGGGGAATGAAGGAGAGAATTCATCCATGAAAAAGCTGCTCGCAATACTAGCCGCCGCCCTGCTGATTGCCGGAATCGTCACCATCTTCAGCGTGGCCGAGCCGGCGCCTGTGGAACCGGCTCCAACCGGATCGGCCCCGACCGGATCGGCTCCCGCCGCGTCCGGGAACGGATCTGTGTACTACCTGAACTTTAAGCCTGAACAGGCAACCCAATGGGAGGACCTGGCCAAGCGGTATACGCAGGAAACCGGCGTGCCCGTCACCGTCGTGACCGCCGCTGCCGGCACCTATGAGGATACGCTCCGCTCCGAGATTGAAAAGTCGGACGCGCCCACCCTCTTCCAGGTCAACGGCCCGGTCGGCTTGAAGACCTGGCGGGAATACTGCCTGGATTTAAAGGATACCGCGCTGAACGCCAACCTGAAAAACGAGGAGTTCGCCCTGAGCGAAAACGGACAGGTCCTCGCAATCGCCTACGCGATCGAAACCTACGGCATCATCTACAACAAGACGCTGCTGGAAAAGTATATCGCCATGGAAAACGCCGTCGTCAAATCCGCGGACGATATCAACAGCTTCGCCACCCTGAAGGCCGTCGCGGAGGATATCCAGGCCCGCAAGGAGGAGCTGGGCGTGAAGGGGGCCTTTACCTCCGCCGGCATGGATTCCAGCTCGGACTGGCGCTTCAAGACCCATTTGGCCAACATGCCCATTTACTATGAGTATAAGGCTGAGGGGATCAATTCCAGCGAGGCCATCAAGGGCGTTTATCTGGATAACTTCAAAAACATCTGGGACCTTTACATCCATAACGCGACCACCGAGCCCGCGCTGATCGGCGCTAAAACCGGGGAGGACGCCGCGTCCGAGTTTGCGCTGGGAGAGGCTGTTTTTTATCAAAACGGCACCTGGGCGTACAACGACTGCACCGCCGAGGGCTTGACCGACGCCGATTTGGGCATGCTGCCCATCTATATCGGCGTGGAGGGGGAGGAAAACCAAGGCTTGTGCACCGGTTCGGAAAACTATTGGTGCATCAATCAAAACGCGAAGCCGGAAAATATCGAGGCCACCAAGGCTTTCCTGGAATGGGTCATCACCAGCGACGAGGGCCGCGATATGCTGAGCAACCAGATGGGCTTTGTTACGCCCTTCAAAACCTTTGACGAGGGGTATTCCGGCGGCAACGCGCTGCTCAACGCCGCTTCGGATTCCATCGCCGCGGGCAAAACGCCGGTAAGCTGGAGCTTCACCACCATTCCCTCCGAAACCTGGAAGAATAACGTGGGCGCGGCCATGCTGGAATATGCCCAGGGCACCGGCCAGTGGGACGCCGTAAAGACGGCCTTTGTAGACGGCTGGGCCGCCGAATACGCCGCCGCGAATACCCGATAACGCTTGCGGGAATACTTTTGAGGCTGCTGCTGTACGGCGGCGGCCTCTTCACTTTTCCAATACCCGGCTAAAGGGGATGATGGCATGGAACATTACATCAAAAGATACTGGCCCGTTTTCATTTTGCCCACGATGGTCGCTTTCGCCATTGGGTTTCTGGTCCCGTTTGTGATGGGCCTGTACCTGTCGTTCTGTGATTTTACCACAATCTCCAACGCGGCCTTTGTCGGGTTTGCCAACTACGTGAAAGCGTTTGCGGATTCGTCGGGCGAATTTGTGCACGCGCTGTGGTATACGGCGCTGTTCGCGGGCCTGTCCACCGTGCTCATCAACCTGTTCGGCCTGACGGTGGCGCTGCTGCTGGTGCGCGGCATTCCCGGCACAAACCTTTTCCGCACAGTGTTTTTTATGCCGAACCTGATCGGCGGCATCGTGCTTGGCTGGCTGTGGCAGGTGATTATCAACGGCGTGCTGGCTCGCTATGGGGTCACGGTCGTCACCAACGAGTGGTACGGCTTTTGGGGACTGATGACCGTCATGCTGTGGCAGCAGGCGGGCTATATGATGATTATTTACATTTCGGGCTTACAATCCATCCCGGCGGAGCTGACAGAGGCGGCGTCAATCGACGGGGCGAGCGCGTGGCAGACCCTGACCCGCGTGAAGCTGCCGATGCTGATGCCGTCCATTACCATCTGCACCTTTCTGACGCTGACCAACGGGTTTAAGCTGTTCGACCAAAACCTGGCGCTGACCAACGGCATGCCCTCCAACCGTTCGCAGCTCCTGGCGCTGAATATTTACAGCACGTTTTACGGCCGCACGGGCTGGGCCGGGGCCGGCCAGGCAAAGGCGGTGGTGTTCTGCCTGATCGTGGTGGGCATCGCCTTCCTGCAGCTCCGCCTGACCCGTGCCAGGGAGGTGCAGCAATAGCCATGAAGGCAAACGCGAAAAAGCCAAGGGTCCAAAAAGGGCCGCTCAACGTACTACTGACGGCGATCTTCTCGCTCGTATCGCTTCTGTACGTCTACCCGCTGGCGGTGATGGCGATTAACAGCTTTAAGAAAAAAGCCTACATCAGCCGCGCTCCCTTTATGCTGCCGGATGAAAAGATGTTTGCCGGCTTCGCAAATTACGAAAACGGCATCCGCATGACCGGCTTTTTTGAGGCGCTTTTGTGGAGCCTTGTCATCACCGTCCTGTCCGTGTTTGTCATTCTGCTGTTGACCTCCATGTGCGCCTACTTCATCAGCCGGGTACAAAACAGGACGACGAAAACCGTCTATATGCTCTGTATCTTTTCCATGGTCGTGCCGTTCCAAATGGTCATGTTTACGCTGTCCAAAATTGCCAATACCCTGGGGCTGAATACGCCGTGGGGCATCGTCGTGGTTTACCTCGGCTTTGGCGCTGGGCTGGCCGTCTTTATGTTCACCGGCTATATGAAGGCCTGCCCGATAGCGATTGAAGAATCCGCGATGATTGACGGCTGCCCGCCGCTTCGCACGTTTTTCAGCGTGGTGCTGCCGATCCTGCAGCCTACCTATATCTCCACCGGCATCCTGGAAACCATGTGGATCTGGAACGATTACCTGCTACCCTACCTGGTGCTGGATTTGAAGCGGTTCAAAACCATTCCCATCGCCGTGCAATACCTCAAGGGCGGCTATGGGTCCGTGGATATGGGCGCTATGATGGCGATGCTGGTGCTTGCGATTCTTCCGATCATCATTTTTTATCTGTTTTGCCAAAGATATATTGTGAGCGGCGTCATGGCGGGCGCGGTAAAGGGATAACCCCCTCTTTCAAGGTCCGCGCCGGGAGGCGGGGACAAAGCCCCTTTGGCGCGGCCCGGGCCCGTCCGCCGTCAAACCAGCCCCATCGCCGTTTCAACCGCCAGCGCGACCACTACCACCAGCGTGGAAATAATCAATCCATGCAGCATGGGGCGCGCGCCGGATTTTTTCATCTCGCGGAAGTCCGTATTCAGCCCGATAGCGGCCAGCGCAGCCACCATTAAAAACTTGCTGGCCTCCTTCATGGCGGCGGATAGAGAGGGAGGAATCGCGCCCGCCGTGTTCAGCAGGGCCAGGGCCAGAAAGCCGGCGATAAACCAGGGGAAAAGCGACAGAACGCTGATCCCGGTCTCCTGCGACCGCACGTTCAGCCGCCGCTTTTCCCGCATGCTAATAAAGGAAAAGATCAGCACGGCGGGGATGATGGACAGCGTGCGCGTCAGCTTGACCATCGTGGCAAAATCGCCCGCCACCTCGCTGAACGCATAGCCGGCCGCGACCACGCTGGAGGTATCGTTCACGGCGGTGCCCGCCCACAAGCCATAGGCCATGTCGTTCATCCCCAGCCAGCGTCCCAAAAAGGGAAACAGCAAAATCATCACCATGTCAAACAGAAAAGTAGCCGACATGGCATAGGCGATATCCTCATCCCGCGCGTCGATGACCGGCGCGATCGCCGCAATGGCGGACCCTCCGCAGATTCCGGTGCCGGCGGAAATCAGGTTGCTCAGCTTCCAATCCAGCCCGAGCGCCTTTCCCACCAGATAGCCGCCTCCAAAGCAGGTCAGCAGCGTAAAAAGCATCACCATCAGCGACAGCTTTCCCACCTGAAGGATCGCGCCCATGCTCAGCGACGCGCCAAGCAGGATGATCGCAAATTTCAGCACCCTCTTGGAGGTGAACCGAAGCCCCTTGGATACCATGGCTCCGGGCTTGTACAGCGCGTTGATCCCCATGCCGATAAACAGGGCGATGACCGACGCGCCGATCAGATGGACGGGGAGCAGCCCCTCCAGAAAGCGGGCCGACGCCGCGACCGCTCCCGCTATTGCGAGCCCGGGAAGAAAATCCAGCCGTTTCCACACCTTTTGCATGTAAACACCCTCCGTTCCTGCCCGGCCATTATAACCTCCCTATAAAATAATGTAAAATGATGAATTGATATATAACATAAATATATGTTATCATTAAGCGGGAGGGAGCAAGATGCTGGATGCAAAGCTGACGACGTTTCTGGAGGTGGCGCGGCTGGGCAGCTATACGCGCGCCGCCGAAAGCCTTCATTTGACACAGCCCGCCGTGACGCAGCATATCCGCAAGCTGGAGGCGCACTACGGCCAAAGGCTGACGGATACCTCCGGCCGCTCCGTCCGCCTAACCGCGGCGGGGGAGCAGGTGCTCGGGTATGCGCGGCTGCAAACGGCCAACGAACGCAGCCTGATGGAAAGGCTGGCGGCGGGGCAACGGCCTCTGCGTGTGGGCGCGACGCTCTCCATCGCGGATTACTACCTGCCGTCCAGCCTGTCGCGCAGCCTTGCGCGCGGAGGGATGCCTCCGCATGTGGAGGTCGGCAATACCGACGCGCTGCTTTTGCGCATGCGCGACGGCGGGCTGGACTGCGCGTTTATCGAGGGCCTTTTTGACGAGGCGGCGTTTGAGGCGAGCGTTTGGCGGAACGCCGCCTTTGTTGCCGTCGCGCGCGCCGGGCATCCCCTGGCTGGCGGCCCGTGCGCCCTGCGGGAGCTTTGCGGCTATCCGCTTCTGCTGCGGGAGCCGGGCTCCGGCACGCGCGCGGTGCTGGAAAGCGTCCTTTTTCAGCGGGGATTGTCGCCGGAGAGCTTTCAGGGGGCGGCGGAGCTGGGCGGCTTTGGGCTTATCAAGGCCGCGCTAAGCGCGACGGATGCCGTCAGCTTCATGTACGAGCGCGTATGCGCGGCGGAAATGGAAACGGGGAGGCTATGCAAGCTCGCCGTCAGCGACTTTTTGCTCGTTCGGCCGCTGTATTTTTTGCGTCTGAGGGGCGGCGCGGAAAGGGAGAGGGCCGGCGCGTTTTTCGCGGCGGTACAGGCATAAAAACGTCCCTCCCGCCTTTGATCGTATCAAAGCGGGAGGGACGTCAGGCCGTCGAAAAAGCCCGCCCTTCGGCGAGCTTTTCTGCCGAGGACTGTCGGAAGTGTTTGCGGCAAAGCCGCAAACTCCCCGCCCGCCTGGCAAAGCCAGGCGATACGATTTCATTTGAAGGGGCTGTCGCCCCTCCAAACCACCCCCAAATCGGTTTATCAACAATCTGACGTCCCTCCCGCCTTTGATCGTATCAAAGCGGGAGGGACGTATAAGGGGTAGGGGCGCGCGGCTGGCGGCGGGGGAGGAAGAGCCGGCTCACGCCTGCGTGCGGCCGGCCTCCTTCTCCGCCTTCAGCTCCGCGGATCGCTGCGCGTCCAGCTTTTTTTGCTTTCGCTTGCGGAAAAAGAGCTGAATCTTTTTCCAATAGATTCCCACCGCCGCTCCGCCCGCGGCAAAGACCGCCGCGACGATTTGGATGACGTAGCTGGTGGAGGCCGGATCGATGTAGGCCAGAGCGGAGCCGCTGAACAAAAACAGGAAACAGAAGGTAAGGTACAAAAGCGTCATGGCAGAAGGCCCTCCTTGGTTGGGCTTAGTCTAAGTAGGCGAGCAGAAGGGCGCGCGCGGCTTCCACATCCCGCAGGTCCACGACCTCGCAGGCGCTGTGCACATAGCGGCAGGGGATGGACAAAGTGCCCACCCGGACGCCGCCGCGCGTGAGCTGGATGGCGCTGGCGTCCGTGCCCCCGAAGGGCAGCACCTCGCGCTGGGTCTTCACGCCGGCGCGCCGGCCGGCCTCCAGCAGCGCGTCCACCACCTCGGGGCTGGAGATGCTGCCCCGGTCCATGATCTTGACCGCCGCTCCCGCGCCCAGCTTGACGGCGGGCAGCTTGGTTTCGGGCGTGTCGCCGTTGGCCGTCACGTCCAGCGCGATGCCGATATCCGGCTGCACGCTGAAGGCGGCGGTTTTCGCGCCGCGGCAGCCGACCTCCTCCTGGGTGGAGAAGACGGCGATGACGGTGTTTTTGGTAACGGGCAAGGCCTGCATCACGCTCACCAGCAGGGCGCAGGCCACGCGGTCGTCCATGGCGGGGGCGGCGACCCGGTGCTCGCCCAAACGGAAGCAGTCGTTGGCGTATACAGCCACGTCGCCAATCTGAACCCTTTGGAGGGCCTCCTCTTCATCTGCCGCGCCGATATCTACAAACATGTGCTTCATCGCCGGCGTTTCGCCCTCGCGCACCGGTTCCTGAACAATCACGCCCTGCACGCCGTTTCCAAAGGAAACATGGCGCGTGCGGCTGACGGCTAGGCCGACGCCGCCGACCGGCATCACCCGAAGAAAGCCTTCCTTTTCCACCGCCACCACGATAAACCCGATATGGTCCATGTGCGCGGACAGCATGATGCGTTTGCCTTCAGGGTCGGTTCCCCTCTTCTCGCAGATCAGGTTGCCCATCGCATCGCGGGTGATGGTATCCGCCTTGTCCCGGAGAAGCTCCTCGATGGCGTCGGCCACGCCGCTTTCGCGCCCGGAAGCGCCATAAAGGTCCGCCATTTGCTTGATTAACTCAAACATGGAAAAAACACCTCGTTTCTTATTTCTCCAAAAATGCCTTGGCCAACAGGTACTGGGCCTCCACATCGCTTTCAGCGCAGACGGTGGAAGGGCTGTGGATGTAGCGGCAGGGCACGCTCAACACGCAGGCGCGCGCGCCGGAGCGGACGCGCTGCATGACGCCGCCCTCGTTTCCGCCGCTCACGCTCATCTTGACCTGATGCGGGATTCCCCGCTCCGCGGCCAGGGCCAGCAGCTCCTGAAAGAGCTGCGGATTGGCGATGGAAGCGTTGTCCATAAAGCTGACGGCAACGCCTCCGCCCACGCGGCATACCTTCTGCGCGTCGGGGACGTCCCCCGCGTCGTTGGCGGTGGTACCCTCCAGCGCGAGCGCCACGTCGGGGCCGAGCCGGTAAGCGGCCGCCGCCGCGCCGCGGCAGCCGACCTCCTCCTGGCAGGTGAACACAAAATCCGTATCGCCGCCGACGTCGGCGTTCAGCAGCCGGAGCAGGTTATAGCAGCCCACGCGGTCGTCCAGCGCGCGCGCCAGCAGCCTGCCCTCGCCAAAGGGAGTGAACGGGGTGTCGAATGTGACGGGCGTACCGGCGGGGGCTTTCTCCAGCGCCTCGTCCTTGTCCTTCGCGCCGATATCGACATAGAGCTGGTCGATGGGCAGCACGTTTTTACGGTCCTCAGGCGTCTGCTGATGAATGGCCATCGCGCCGATCACGCCGTTTAAAGGTTCCGCCGCGGGCCTGTCCCCGCCGGCGGCCACGGCATAACCGACCTTCACGCGCTTGCTCACCAGCACGCGCGGGTCAATGCCGCCGATGGCACGTACCCGCAGCAACCCATCGTCCGTCGCGGAAATCACCATCAGGCCCACTTCATCCATATGCGCGGAGAGCATAACCCGGGGAGCGCTTGGAAAGCGCCCTTTTCTGTGGGCAATCACATTGCCCATGCGGTCGACGGTCACGCTGCCCGGGCCAAGCTTTTCCACGCATTCACGGTAGACCGCCATGCGCACGGGCTCCTCGCGTCCGCTGACGCCCTGGTATTCGCAAAGCTGTTTCAGCTCCATAGGTCCTTGTCCCACCCTTCGTCAAGGTCGCTCAGGAAATGCGCCAGCAGCCGGCCGCATTCGCGCATCACATTCATATCCAGCAGTTCCACGGTGGTGTGCATGTACTTCAGCGGCAGGTCGATCAGCACGCAGGGGACGCCTGCCCGCGCGATTTGGATTTCGTCGGTATCGGTTGCGGTGGCGCGGGCGGCATGCTCGGTGTTGAGCTTCACGCCATGAGCCTTCGCCGTGCCCTTGAGCCGCTCGAGCAGCTTATGCTGGATGTAGGGGCCGTAGGTCGCTGCCGGGGCGTCCAGCGGGACGGCGGTATCGGGCCGGCTTTGCGGAATGGCGGCGTGCGTTACGTCCAGCACGACGGCAAGGTCGGGGTTTACGGTATAGGCCGCGACGGCCGCCCCCCGGGAGCCGACCTCCTCCTGGGAGGAGCAGACAAAATAAACGTCGCAGAAATGGCTCATGGTCTGGAGCCGCTCCGCCGCCTCCAGCAGACAGCCTACGCAGGCCCGGTCGTCCATCGTTTTGGAAGCCGCGCGGTCATTCAGCAGCTTGGTGGCCGGGCCGTTGAGGGTGATGAGGTCGCCGATGCGGACCAGCGAGCGCACGCGCTCCGCGGGCAGGCCCAGATCCACAAAAAGATCCTCGCGCTGATAGTTGCGCTTGCGGTCGGCGTCGCTGAGCAGATGCGGCGGGGTCGCGCCTACAACGCCCGGCAGCTTCTGCGGCGCGCCGCCCTCGGGCCGCGCATGGACGGTAACGGTGGATGCCGGCAGGATTCTCGGGTCTACGCCGCCGACCTGCCCCATGCGGAGCGTTCCGTCCGGCAGAAGGTCCGAGACCATCAGGGCAATTTCATCCTGATGCGCCGAAAGCATCACGCGGGGAGCGGGCGAGCCGTCCGCCGCCCGGCGCGTCGCTTTTTTCACCGCGATGACGTTATACAGCGGGTCCACCGACACGCTGTCGCACAGGGGCTCGAAGCGTTCCCTCAGCCAGGAGGCAACCTCCCGCTCCTGGCCGCTGGGACCGTGCTGAACGGCCATGCCTTCCAGGTAATTGAAAAGATTCATCGTTCTCTGCCTTTCACTGATTACTTTCGTTTGCACGGCTATTATACCGAATCACCGCAAGAAATGCAACGCCGCGCCCGCTCGGGCAGGCGGGCGCTCGGCGGCGTTTTTTCACCTTCAAAGCCATGGAAACGCACGGTTTTCGGCTTTTCCCCAACGCTTGACATTTCAGGGGGCGGCGGGTATGATAACTAGGATTAGCACCCCCTGAAACCGGGCGGGCGAGGCGTTAAGCCTTTGGATGCTTGCCCCACCCGGCGTTCGGCTGACGGATTCCGCGCGCCATGGCGCGCCGCGGAACGGCCGCCAGGCGCGGCGCTCCCGGGCCGGACCAACGCGGCGGGGCGGGGAACGCGCTTTTCGCGCACGCTTGACGACGCGATCCGCCTCGGGAAAGCGTGAAAAGAACGCTTATTTGGGCGCGCGTTGACCGGTCGGGGGCTTTGCCCATACCGTCCGCGGCGGCGCCGCGTGGAGCCTGCCAGATTTCGCGGGCTTCGACCCGTTCCGGTTTGGAGAGGATGAAAGGATGCAAACCAAGCTTTCGGGTCCCGCCCGCGCCCTGCGCTTCGCGCGGGAGTGCCTGTGCTGGGATCGAGCGTTCGTCCGCCATGTGCTTGCCGTCGCGCTGCCGATGGTGATGCAGCAGCTTGTGGCGGCGTCGCTGCATATTATTGACGGCCTGATGGTGTCGGGCCTTGGCGACGCGGCGTACTCCGCCGTTACGCAGGCGAACCGGGTCACCTTTATGTTCAACCTGTTCAGCTTCGGCGCGTGTACCGGCGGGGCGATTTTTCTGAGCCAATACTGGGGCGCGCGCGATGTCGGGGCCATGCGCCGCGCCATGGGGCTGACGCTTGGACTGGCGCTCATGGTCGCCGTCCTGTTTTTGAGCGCGGCGCTCCTGTTCCCACGGCAGATCGTCGCGTGCTTCCTTCCGGCCGGCGCGAGCTATGAGCTGGCGGTCCGGTATCTGGTTATCGTCGCGCCGGGCTATCTGTTTACGGCGATAGACGGCGTATACGGAACCGCCATGAAGGCGGCGGAGAAGACCTACCTTCCAATGATTTCGGGCCTGGTGAGCATTGCCGTTAATACGCTGCTGAACTATGTGTTCATCTTCGGAAAGCTGGGCGTTCCCGCCATGGGCGTGGAGGGCGCGGCGCTGGCGACGGTGATCTCCACGGCGGTTTCCATGCTCATGAACGTCGGCTTTGCCTACGGCATGCGGCTGCCCGCCGGGGCGAGGCCCAGCGAATGGCTGTGCCGCGACCGCGCCTTTATCAAAAAGTTTATCAAAACAGTTGTGCCCGTCATCCTCAACGAGGGGCTTTGGGCGACCGGCACCACCATGTACAGCGTCTTTTATGGCCGCATGGGAGACGCCGCCGTGGCCACCATGGGCGTTTGCAACACCATCAACGACCTCGTGTGGGTGGTGATTTTTGCGATGATGAACGCGACGGCCATCATTGTCGGCAAGGCGCTGGGTTCCGGGGATCGGGACGGCGCTTACCTGTACGCCAAGCGTATGATGGCGGGCGCGCTGGCGGCGGGGGTTGCGCTGGGCGCGCTGGTGATCGCGGTGCGCTGGCCGCTTGTCAATATCTTTTCCGGCTTGAGCGGCGAGGTGCGCGGCAAGGCGCAGTTCATCCTTCTGCTGGGCGGGCTGACGATCTGGTTCCGGGCTTTCAACACCATCAACGTCGTCGGCGTGCTGCGCAGCGGCGGCGATACGGTGTTCAGCCTGCTGCTGGATGTGGGCACGCTTTGGGTGGTGGGCGTGCCCGCAGTGGGCGTCGCGGCGCTCGTGCTTCGCTGGCCGCTGGAATGGGTATACGCATGCACGTTTTTGGAAGAGCTCGTCAAGCTGGCGATCGGCGTTCCGCATTTTAAAAAGAAGCAATGGATCAACGTGCTGACGGAGGGGAAAGGGGCGGAGGGGCTTGAAAACGCTTGATTTGGTCGTAAAGATTGGAAGCATGGCGCTGATTCAAAAGGAGGAGAACGCCATTGATTACAACATTTTTCAGCGCCTCGGCTCCGACCTGCGTCCCGGCATGATCCTGGTCACCAGCGGAGCGACGGAGATCGGCCGCCTGGATTATCTCAAGCGCACGGGGCACGAGCTGACCGGCGTAACCGAGCAGGACAAGGTGGACTATTCCTCTCAGGGCCAGACCATCCTGATGAACACGTATCGCCAATTTATCCGTCCCGAGTATGGGCTTAGGCAGGTGCTGGTGGAACACACGCACTTCAACGACCCGCAGCGCAGCGAGCACATCCGGCGGCTATTGGAGCGCGCGGCGGAGCAGGGCGTCATTCCCATTATCAACTATAACGACCCCGTCAGCGACGAGGAGGTGCGCAAGATGGAGCTTGCAAGCCGCCGCGCCGAGGGGCGGCAGGTAGTGGAATGCGTTGATAACGACGAAACCGCGGAGGTGGTGGCGCAGCTCGTGGGCGCGAAAACGCTGATTTTGCTGACCAGCACGGAAGGCATCTACCTGGACCGGGACGACCCCGGCACGCTTGTGGAGCTGGTGAGCGGGAGGAACCTCGAGGAAGTGCGCATGAGGGTAACGGAGCTGATGGCGCATTGCAGCGGCGCGAGCCGCAGCGGAGCCAACGGCGCGCGCGCCAAGCTCGCTTACGCGCTGCGCGCGGTGGAGCATGGCACGAGCGTGATTATCGGCCATGCGCGCCATCATATCGGCGAGCTGCTGGAGGGCCGCGTGCCCTGTACGCGTTTGGGCGTGAATATGGAGGAAAGGTTTCATGGATAATGCGCTTTGGACGGCGGCGACCGTCGTCGCCTGCATCGGCTTGGCGCTATGCCTGTACCTGATGCACGGTTCCAAAAAAGGCGTTCCCGGGCTTCGGGCGCTCGACGCGGGCTTTCAATGCCCGGATATGCGCTTCCACTACAATGCGGAGAAGCTTTTCGAGGACTTCGGGCGCGTGGGAGAGCCGGGGCGCGTTCTGCTGACGCGCTTCTGGCGGATTGATTTCGGCTTTATCGCATGCTTTCTGGTTGCGATGCTGGCCGTTGACCGGAATGTCGCCGCGCTTGTTCCCATCCGCTATGGAATGCATGGGGCCGCGACGCTCCGCGCGCTGCTGGATGTCGCGGAAAACGTGATGCTGATGAGCGTTTGCCGAGGCTATACCCAGAAGAGGCGCATCGCCCTGGCAAACGCCGCGGGGGTCGTGACCGCGGCGAAATGGATTGCGATGGGCGTTTGGGTGGTCGGCTTGTTTATCAATCTGTTTTCCGTTTCCATCCGCCTGTAAACAAAAGGGGGGCCTTGCGTGCAACTAATCAATACCATTCTCGGCGTGCCGCTGGGATATCTTATGTACGCGTGTTACGGGCTCGTTGAGAACTATGGGCTGACAATCATCCTTTTCACGCTTGTCAGCAAGGTGATTTTGCTCCCGGTATCCATATTGGTGCAGAAAAACTCGATCAAAATGGTCAAGCTTCAGCCGGAGCTCAACGCGATCCGGGAACGCTACGCGGGCAACCGGGACCGCATCGCCGAGGAGCAGATCAAGCTGTATGACGGCGAGCGTTACAGCCCCGCCCTCGGATGCCTGCCGATGCTCTTGCAGATCCCCCTGGTGCTGGGCTTAATTTCGGTCATTTACAATCCGCTTCAGCACCTGCTGCACGTGGACGCGACGACGATCGAGGCGATGATCGCGCGGGCGGCGACCGTGCTTGGCACGGCGGACTTGGGCGCTTCACCCCAAATGGCCGTGATCCGCCTGATCCATGACCCGGCCGCCTCGGGCGCCTTCGCGGCTTTCGCCCCGGAGGTTCTGGCCCGCGTCTCCGCGCTTGACCTGAATTTTCTGGGAATCAATTTAAGCGAAACGCCCGCCTTTGGCAGCCTGACGCTGATTATACCCGCGCTCTCGGGCTTGAGCGCGTGGCTCCTTTGCGTGGTTCAGGACCATGCCAACGTGCTTCAGAGGGAGCAGAGCCGCCTAAGCCAAATTGGCATGACGCTGTTCATGGTGGCGTTCTCGGCCTATTTTGCCTTTATCGTGCCGGCGGGCGTGGGCGTTTACTGGATCTCGAGCAACTTGTTCGCCATTCTCCAGCTTTTCCTGTTAAACCAGATTTACAAGCCGGCCAAATACATCGATTACGCCAGCCGCCCCAAGCCGCTTACCGCGGAGGAGCTTGCCGCCAGAAAGGCCGAGGAGGCGTTTTGCAGGGAAAAGGAGAAGGCGGACCTGAAGCGCTTCTACGACTTGGAAAACTGGAAGAAGGAGCTCGTAATATACAGCGAGAAAAGCGGGTTCTATAAATATTTCCGCGATATGATGGCATACCTGCTGGACCGGACGGATATCGTCATTCATTATGTAACCAGCGACGCGCGCGATCAAATTTTTGAAATTGCCGGGGAACGCGGCGACGGCCGCATTGTGCCTTATTATGTGGGTAATGAAAAGCTCGCGGGCTTTTTCCTGCGCGTGGACGCGGACGTGATGCTCATGACCATGCCGGATCTCGGCCAGTTCCACTTGAAGCGGAGCATGGCGCGAAAGGATATGGAGTATGTATACTGCTTCCACTATCCGCTGTCCACGCATATGGTGCTGCGCCGCCGCGCGCTTAGCGACTATGATACCGTTTTGCTGGTGGGCGAGTTTCAGCGCGAGGAGATCCGTCAGGCGGAACACCTGGACGGCACGAAGGAAAAGAAGCTGGTTACTTGCGGCTACGGCTTGCTGGAACGCCTTTCCGCCCGTTACGAGGCCATGGAGAAGGTCGAACGCACGCGCAGGAAGGTGCTGATCGCGCCCTCCTGGCAGCCGGACAACCTATTGGACAGTTGCATCCACCCGATGCTGGAAGGGTTATTGGGAAAGGGCTTTGAGGTGGTGGTCCGCCCGCATCCGGAATACGTGAAGCGGTATAAAGCCCGCATGGATAAGCTTGTGGAGCGATATGCGGCCTACCGGGGCGGGGATTTGCGCTTTGAGTTGGACTTTGCCAAGGATGATTCGTTGTACGACAGCGACGTGGTTATTTCCGACTGGTCGGGCGCGGCGTATGAGTTTGCCTTTATTACCAAGAAGCCGGTGCTGTTCGTGGATACCCCGCCCAAGGTGAACAACGAGGACTACGGGCTGCTGACCGTGGAGCCGCTAGAAATCAGCCTGCGGGACCGGATCGGCCTGCGCGTGCGCGTGGACGAGATGGCGCTCGTGCCGGAAAAGGTGAAGGAGCTGCTGGAGAGCGGCTCGGAATGGGCGGGCCGGATTACGGAGGTTTTTCAGGAAACCGTCGCCAACTTTGGGCACAGCGGCGAGGCGGGCGGGCGCTATCTGGCGGAGGCGATTATGAAAAGGCGCCGTGGGTGAAGAAGCGGCGGGAACCCGCGACTCGACCGCCTTTGGTTGAACGCTTTCCGGCGGCGCATTGCGCGCGGAGATCCGCCGGGGCTTCGGCGCGGGAAAGAGACGATTTTGCCGCTTGAGAGAACGGCGGGCCCCGTTTTGCCGGCCCATCGTCATCGTGTGGCGCTGACAACGAGTTGATTCGCCGAAACGGTTTTCCCCGATCGCGTGCCGAAAAAACTCGTTTTTGGAGCGGCCTGAAGAGTGGGAGCGCTCGGAACGAAAGAAGGCGGGGGTTCCCGCCTGTGCCCCCGACAAGGGCTTCGTCCTGAATCCAGCCTTGGGCCGCGAAAGCGGCCCAAACAAGGGATTCCGAAGGGCGGAGCCTCCCACCCCGGCGGAGCGCTCCGGCCCGCTACCCCCGCGTCCGCGCGCCCAGGTTGAGGCGGTCGATAAGCGGACAGAGCTGCGTAAGATCATTGAGGCGGTAGGTCACAATTCCGGCAAAGCTTTCGTCATAGGGCAGCAGATCGGGGATCATGACGCTGGGGCAGCCTGCCGCCGTCAGGCTTCGCAGACCGTTGCGGCTGTCCTCCACGCCCAGGCACTCGCCCGGCGTCAGGCACAGCCGCCGGGCGGCCTCTAAATAGATATCCGGCTCAGGCTTGCCGCGCACTACCTCCATGCCGCAGACCGTGGCGTCAAAGGCCTGCCGTATCGCGGGCGTATTCGCCAAATAGCATTCCACCACGTCCCGGTTGGTGCTGGTGGCAAGCGCGCGCTTGACGCCCCGCGCCCGCAGGCCGTCCATGCACGCCTCCACCCCCTTTTTCAGCGGCAGCTTTCCGGCTCGGGCAATATCCACAAAGCCGCTTTGAAAATCCGCGAACACTTCCTCACAGGGAAAATCCGGGCCAAAATGGGCCAGGAGGATTTGCTTGCTGAGCAAATGGTTGCATCCCAGAATCTGCTTAAAAATCCCGGCGGGCATCGTATAGCCCCGCCGCAGGCATGCTTCGGGCAGCAGCCTGCTTCCAAGCCGCTCGGTATCCAGCAGCACGCCGTCCATATCGAATAAGACGCCGCGAATCATATGCGTTCCCTCCCACTTTTCCTTAGCCGCGGCCCTCTGGCCTCAAACGGCCCCCGCCCGCCGCGCGGAGGAGCTGAACCGTCTTTGGCGTTACCAGCATGTACGCCACGGCCATGACGACCGAGGACAGGTAGCGCAGGCCGATGACCCCGAGCGTAAAGGCGACGGGGTAGTGGAAGATGAGGCCGTCCAGCCAGAGAATGGCCGTGTTGAGCGTAGTGACCAGCAGGGAGCTTGCCAGCACGATGCCGGCAGTCTGCCGCAAAGACAGCGTAAAGCCGTGCTTTTGAGCATACAGGCCCACCAAAAGCCCGCGCGCCATATTGGGCAGCATCCACAGCAGCGTTGTCACGCTGAGGCCATAGGTGAGAAGCTGGTTTAGAAACCCGCCCAAAGCGCCGATCAGCAGGCCGTCCGCCCAGCCGTACAGCAAGGCGCCCACCAGTACGGGAAAGGACTCAAAGGTCAGCTTCAGCATGCCCAAGCTGGCGGAAAACAGGCTCAGCACCACGTACAGGGCGATCAGGACCGCGTTGGTGACCAGCCGTCTTGCGTTCATGGAACCATCCCTCCATTCTTCATCCGGCTTTCAGCGGCGCGCTTCCATGCCGGCCAGCAGGCCGTCCACCGCGGCGGAAACGATGCCGCCCGCATAGCCGGCTCCCTCGCCCAAGGGGTATAGACCGCCGATGGGGCTTTCCCGCCGTTCGTTGCGCATAAGGCGGACGGGAGAGGAGGAGCGGGCCTCCGGGGCGGTCAGCAGCGCGTCGGGAGCGTCAAACCCGGCCAGCCGCCTGCCCAGCGCCGGAATCGCCATGCGAAGGTCGTCCGCGATAAAGGCCGGCAGGCAGCAGCGGATATCCCCCGGCGTTACGCCGGGACGGTAGCTTGGCCGGACTTCTCCAAAGGCGGAGGTTTCACGGTTTCGCAAAAAGTCCCCGACGCGCTGACAGGGCGCGCGGTAGCCCCCGCCCGCCGCGAAGGCCGCGCGCTCGATGCGCCGCTGAAAGGCGACGCCCGCCAGCGGATGATCCCCGCCAAAATCCTCGGGCCTTACGCCGATTAAGACCGCCGCGTTGGCATTTTCCCCATTTCGGGCATGAAAGCTCATGCCGTTGATATTGACGCCGCCGGGCTCGCTGCTGGCGTTGACGACCTGTCCGCCGGGGCACATGCAAAAGGTATAGGCGCCGCGCCCGTCCTCGGTGGAGACATTCAGCTTGTATTCGGCGGGCGGCAGCGCCGGATGCCCGCAGGCCGGCCCATACTGCGCCCGGTCAATCGCGCGCTGGCGGTGCTCGATGCGCACGCCAACGGCAAAGGGCTTTTGTCGCATCGGCACGCCCAGCTCGTAGAGCCATTGAAGCGTGTCGCGCGCGCTGTGCCCAATGGCAAGAAAGACCGTATCGGCGGGCAGCTCGTCCTCCATATCGTTCCACAGGACGCGGGCGGCGGCGACACGGCCTTCGCGTAGCGTAAGACCGGTAAGCCGGCAGCCGAAGCGGAACTCCGCGCCAAGGGCGGTGAGACGGGCGCGCAGCGCGCGCAGCACGCCGCGAAGCTCGTCTGTTCCAATATGGGGGCGTTGGGCCGTCAGGATTTCCTCCGGCGCGCCGCATTGGCGGAGCGTTTCAAGCACGGTGCGGATATGGGGGCTGCTAAGCCCGCAGGTCAGCTTTCCATCGCTGAACGCCCCCGCGCCTCCCTCCCCGAACAACACGTTGCTTTCCGGATTCAGCGAGCCGTCCGCTTCGAGCGCTTCCACATCCGGCACGCGGCGCTCCACCGGCTGTCCGCGTTCCAGCACGATCGGCCTTGCTCCGCGCACGGCCAGCGAGAGGGCGCAGAAAAGGCCGGCCGGGCCGGCGCCTACCACCAGCGGGCGCGCACCGGTCGACGGCCAGGGCGGGAGCGACAGGCTGAACGCATCGGAGGCGGGATTCTCCCAGGAACCGGACAGAAGGGTTGCCTGGCCTGGCTTCAGCTTTTTGACAACGGCGCTTTCCGCCCGCTCTCCGCCGTCTGCCAGAAGCACGTCCGCCGTCAGCGAAAAGTGTACGTCCCGCTGATCGCGGGCGTCCACGCTGCGCTTGACGACGCGCGCGCTGGCGACGCGCTTTTCCGGAACGTGAAGCCTGAGCGCGCACAGGCGGATTAGCTCGTTCCGGCCAAAGCCGGCGGCCGAATCCAACGGCAACCGGAGCTGATGCAGGCGAAGCACGCGGCCGATTCCTCCTTTTCGGATGAGGTGCAGACCTATCCTACCATAAGCCGCGCGCCCGCGCAAGACTTCCCCTTCCGAGGGGAGAAGCCCCTACAAGCGATGCAGCCGGACGGCGCTCAACGCTGCAATTCACGATGGGAAATACCTTCCCGGCTCCCGAGCCATTGCGGACAGGTCATCACTACGGCGCGAACGTAATGGTCGAGCCCAGCCATGCGGTCAGGCAAACGCGCCGCAACCTAACCGGTACGGAACATGCTTTGCAAAGGTCAAGCAGGGATCTGGCAAAGCAGCGCCGTCACAAAGAGTCCGAAGCGATCTCTCAATGCCGCGCGCTCATGCCAGGGCCGGACGGCATACGCCGCGATTTGTTTCCGAACGCCAATGAAACAACAGCCGCGTGGGAGGCAGTTTTAGCGGAGACAAGCTTTCCTGGCCTTCCTCGGCGGAATAGGTCTCCCTCGGGCAAGCTTTTTCGTCGGCCTGCTGGCCAGCCTCTTTCACTTTGGGGCGCAAACCCATTTGCGCAAAAATATTGATATTCCCCAGCGACCAGGCGTTTTATCCGAGTTTCAGACGATGCATGATTAAGCCGTATAAGTTCCGCACTTTTACCTGAAGCCGGCAAGCAATATTCAATTCATCCAATGAAAAAGATTTTGCCATCATATCATTTAATTATGAATGATTTGGATGATTATCGAGGTATGAAATATCTACCCACATAGCCGGTCGTATAACATAGTAAGAGTACCACAGCACCCCCGTAGTTCCAATGCTTCCATCGGGCAACACGTGAAAACCGCGCGTTTCCTCGTACCCTTCCCGATAATTCTGGTTGATATCTCTGAGCCACCAATAGCCATACTGCGTATTTTTCGCATTAGCCGGTCTTACGGATACGTCATTTTTTTTAGGACTTTTATTAGGCTTTTCAAGTAAATAATTTGTGTTAAGCGCACAACGGTCTGCCGCCCTGGGCAGATAATCGAGCACGTCTTGAACGCTCAGAACAAAAAGCATATCTTTTGTATCCGACCCGGATATCGTTTTCATTACCCTCCCGTCATCCAACGTAAGATTTCCACCGGAATTTGAAAGCGTTGTTGTGAAGATGGCCTGTTGTTCTTTTGTTGAAAAAGCTTCTTTCAGGAACGCATTATTTAAATAATCGCGCAGAGAGGATTGCTCCCATGACATACCGCCCCAATCGATCGTTTCCCCCCAAATTTGATAGGCTCTCGTTTCGATCCCATATAAGGATAGAAGTAGCGCCTTGTTTCCCTGGACATCCAAAACGCGCCATTCAATAGGTTCTTTTGTCGTGGAGCTTGATACGTAATAATTCCCCCAAAGCACCGTGGAACCTACAGGTAACTCTTTTGTCGGCGCGGGCGTACATGTTGGGATAAAGAGAGTTTCGCTTTCTGCATAAATATTTTTTGGCAAGTCGCCTTTATATTGAGAAAGACCATCATTATATTGAGAAAGATCATCATTTCGAATGCTTGTCGATGGTGAATCCGAAGGGGAAATGGTTTTTGTTGACATGGCGCTTTGCTCAGCGTTTTTGATATTATTGTTGTCAAAATACACAATCCACATTACGGCTATAATGAGAACCAAAATAAATAAATATGCGTTTTGATTTTTACCATAACGATACATTTTTCCTTCCGCCAAATTTTTTACTAATTATATAGCATTTTCGAATTTTTGGCAACCGCTTTATATGTAAGCCGGTCGGTAAGGATCGGAACGGGGCTGCCCGGATGGCGAGGAAAACGAAACGCTTTGGGAGCGTTCCGCCTATTCCATCCAACAAGCAAGGCCGAGCCAACACCCGCAAAGCAAGTTGGCCGGCGGGACGCCGCCGGGTCCTCTGCGGCTATTTTAAACGCGGGAATCGTTATTTAAGAAGATGAAAAGCACTTGTGCGACGGCAGACCTTGCTTTCACATTCTGCGGCGTCTCGATGATAAACGATGGACGACTGCGTGCCCGGTAAACGAGTAGCCAGGTTATCCTAATTCAAGTGAAAAAGGAACGCCGCTGAAACTCTTGTTTCAACGGCGTTTGTATGGAGCTGATGACCGGATTCGAACCGGTGACCTCTTCCTTACCAAGGAAGTGCTCTACCTCCTGAGCTACATCAGCGTGCCCGCGATTTTTTTAGACAACGCTGATATTATACACAAGTAGGTCCGTTTTGGCAAGAGAAAAATACGGCGTCGCTGAAAACGTTTTTCGCGGGGCCGCGAAAAGCGCGGGATAGGCGGAAGGGGCGTTCGCAAGACAGATAAGAATGAGCAAATCATCCATAAAACACATCCAAATTTTGGAGTGTTTTAAATTTTATCCGCACGAAAAAACCGAAACTTTATCAAATCATGCTTCGTGAAATGAAAACCCTTGTAAAACCTGGAAAGCGATCGGGTTACAACCCGGTTACATATTTGACATCCTGATTGGACCCTTCTAAAATATCGATATAGCGGTAAAATTCGCCGCTTTTTCCAGCTATGATTTGCAACGACGGCCGCTTCCCGGCTTACGCGCCGGGTAACGCCTTTGCGGCCAAATCGCGTCGTATCAGGATAGCGTGACGGAGGGAACAAAAAAGATGAAACGTGGCGTGAGCAATCCAAATTCGGTCAGGAAAGCGGCGGCGTTGCTGCTGTGCCTGTGTATCCTGACGGCGCAGGCCTCCACCTTTGCCGACAGCGAGGCGGACGCCGAAGGCGCGTCTCCGCTGATGGAGATCGTGTCCGAGCCAGTATTGATCCCAACGGTGGCGGAGCCTTCCGCCGCGCCGCGAACAACGGCAGATCTGCTGGATATATGCGTCGGCGGCGGGGTGTCCGTCACGCTCAGGCGGGCGGACGGCTCCGTGGTCACGAATACCACGGTTTTGAACGACGGCGAGACCGTTGATTTCAGCATTGCCTTTGAGATGGCGGAGAGCGCCCATAATCAGGAGCAATACGGCAACACGGAATTTTGGTATGAGCTGCCCGGCAATATCAACCTTGGCAACGGCCTGTCGGACGCCTCCGATCCCAGGCTGAGCTGGGTCATCGAGCGGGCGGACGGCAAGAGCGTTCTCAAGGTGCGTTTGACGGACGCCTATTTTCAGGACGCGCAAAGCAATTATTCCGTCACCCTCACCTTCAGGGCGACGCTGAAACGCCCCGAAGGCAATACCGACGGCCAGGAAACCATTCAATTCCCCGGCTCGGCGGATATCACCGTGCGCTTTGACGCGACGGTAGACGCGACAAAGGAGTGCGAGCGGAATGTTTACGAGGTCGGCGGCCGGTATTTTGCCGACTACGCCATCCGCGTCACGCCCGATACCGACATAAGCGAAGCGGTCGTTACCGATACGGCCGGCGAATGGATCAGGATAGACGCCGCTACCCTCGCGGTGGAGCCTCAGGCGGGGCTGGAGCTCGTTCAAGCGCCCGCAAAGGATGAGCAGGCGCACCAATATGTCACCAAGCTGAGGCTGACGAACCTGAAGGGCAGGCAAACCTATACCGTTTCCTACACGGCGGAGATCGCGCCCGAGCAAGCCGATAAGGAGCTGGCCATCAACCGGGGAGAGCTTGGCGGAGACGTTTGGTGGCCGCATGACGACTACCGAAAAAATACGGCGCAAATTGAATGGACTGCGGTGAACGGCATCCAGGGCGACCAACGAACGGGCACTGTGCGGGTCACCTATGACCGAACGCCTGCGGGAGCGTCGATTGACAAGTCCGTCGCCTCCCAAATCATCCAGGGGAGCGATCTCTCCGGCATGACGATGGACGTCGTTTATCATGTGGCCTTTCAGCTTGACGCGCCGATGAGCGCGACCGTGACCGACGCGCCGGGCGACTGGATTACGAACGTGCGGGACGCGAGGGTTTACAAAATTACCAATCCCGATTCCTATACCAGCCTTTCGGCGGTTCCCAAGGATCACTCCGGCGATACGGAAATCACGGGCCAGGCGGAGGTGACGCGGGAGAGCAACCGGACGTCGGTCGCCCTGACCGACGCGGAAGCGGGGAAATACTGCCTGGTCTATACCGCGACAATCCCGAACGAGGCGTTTCGAACCGCCGCCGTCCAGTACGGGGACGCGGAAAAGCAGAAAACCCGCAACATTGCCGAAATCACCTGGGACGGCGGCTCTCAAAGGGACGAGGAATGGATCGACCTGTGGGATTACGGCAGAATTTATAAAAGCGGCGCATATGAGGTGAACGGCAAAAACCAGCTCCGCCAGGAGACGGTTGACGGTATCACCTACGCCTTCATCAAGTGGAGCGTGTGGTTCGACTGGCATCAGATGGATGTAAGCGGCCTGACGCTTTCGGATACGCTTCCGGCGGGGCAGACGCTCGAGAACGCATCGCTGGCGGTAGGGGGGACCAACTACAACCTGTATCCCTCGGACAACGGCGCCGGCTTTACCTATGAAAACGGCGGGTTCTCCTATATCGTCGGCAGCCGCGGAGAGCCGACCAACGGCGGAAAATATGTGCTGACCTACACGACGCGCGTGCCCGTGAACCAGGATGGGACGTTCCCAAGCGCTCAAAACAGCGTAACGGCGGATGGAAACGGATACCACCCGGACGCCGGCGCCGAGGTGCCCGCGCCCTCGGGCGGCAAGCCGGGGCTGGAAAAGGCGCTGGACGAGGGCAACGCCCAAACCATGGTTGCGCAATGGCATACAGATGTTCAAATCCCGGTCGGAACCGCTTCGTTACAAAATGTCGTCATCACGGACTACCCGGACGAGAGCAAATGGAATTGCGGCCAGCTTTCCCAATTTATGTGGTTTATCAATACCGGGGACGTGCGCGTGGAAGCGCTGAACGCCGCGGGAGAACCGTCTGGCAAGGTGTATGCCGCCGGAACGGATTATACCATTCAGTTTGGCAAGCGCAGGGCCGCCAGCCACGACGACACCCAAATGACCATTACGTGGATTGGCGCGCTGACCACAGGCGTGCGCGTTACTTATTGGACCTATGTAGACGCCGTCGCGCTGCGGGCGTCTCTGGACAACCCGGATACGCTGACGCTTTGGAACCGCGTGACGGTCGCGTCCAGCAACGGCGACGAGGGATACAGCAAGGACTGGACGATTGCCGCCGGGGACGCGCCCCAGTTTAAAAAGTATGGGGATACCTCCAAAATCAACGAAAGCGGAACGGTATCCTGGGTGATCGAGGCGGGCGAGGACTACGACCGGCTCAAGGGCCAGACCATCGTGGTTAAGGATACGCTGCCCGAGGGCCTAAAGCTAATCCCGGATTCGGTGAAGGTGACGATCGGCGGCCGGTGGTGGCCCTGGGCGGCGCTTGACAAGGATCAGGTGACGGTGACGGTTTCCGAAGAAAACCCGCGGGAGTTTGCGGTTTCCTTCTCAACCGCGTCGCTGCTGGAGGACCGGAAGCAGCACGGCTGGTTTCAAATCGCCTACGATACCCTGGTGGATAAGGAACAGCTCCTTCAGCCGGACAACGGCAGCTATACCGTGACGCTGACCAACCGCGCCGCCATTCTCATTCAGGATGAGGACGGCTCCCAGACGGAGGTTGGCAGGGTGCAGGCGGATGTTAACCACACCGTGCAGGGCGGCTCCATCATCGAAAAAGGCGTTCGCCAAAACCGCGATAAGCTTTTGTATACCATCCATATTAACCAAAACGGGCTGGATCTGGACCCCGGCCATACGCATCTTACGCTGAGCGATAAGCTGCATGCGGACCTGTCCCTGAGGCTGGAAACGGTGACGGTCGCGGCGGACGACGGCTCCGCGCTGACCAAGGTGAGCGGCGACGCGCCTGGGTTGGGCGAGTATTTCTGCACCTATGATCCCAACACGCGGGAGCTGAAAATCATCCTGCCGGATGAGCTGCCGTGCACCGTAACCTATACCGCCGTGCTGAACGGCACCGTGGGCGATCATAAGGTCATCAGCAATACCGCCACGCTCTCGGGCATGACGGATTTCAGCGACGGCGTAACCGATTCCTTTGTTGTTGAGAGCCCGGCCACCACCATCGTCGGCAAAACCACGCGCCTTCAACTGGAAAAGGTGGACAGCGCCAATTCCAACGTGAAGCTTTCCGGCGCGCAGTTCAGCGTTTACGAGGTCCTGGTGGAAGAGACGGAGGGCGGGTACAGCTTTGAAAACAGCGCCTATCCCACCGCGCAGGGCGAGACGGGGGACGACGGCACGGTGCTGCTGCCGGAGCTCGACGGGCTGAAGTTCGACACGATCTATTTCCTTCAGGAGACGAAAGCGCCGGCGGGATATCAGGCCAGCGCGGAGCAGACGTTCTTCATCTTCTATGGTGTCGACCGCAAAAATGCGGAGGCGAAGGTCGCCGCTTACCAGCGGCGGTATTCCGTGACCGTCCAGGATTACAGCGACCTGCCCCTGCTGACGCGCGGCAACGCCCGCGCAAACGAAGTGAGCTTTGCCTTCGGCAAGCGGTGGGACGATGCGGGCCATGCGCAGGAGCGCCCCGCGAGGGTAATCATCCGGCTGTGGCAGGGGCTGGAGGGCTCCGAAGCGCCGGCTGCCGAGTACGTATCCGGCCAGACGCCCATGACCATCGACCTGACTGCCGACAACGCGGAGCTTCTTGACTTTACCGTCACCCTGACCGTGCCTGCCAGGGATGAGAACGGCGCCAATTATGTGTACGCCGTAACCGAGGAAATGTACGACCAGGACGGCGGCAGGCTGGAGCCGCTCGACTGCGGATACGTTTCCGCCGAGGCGGGCTGCGTAGTCGTCAACAAATACCTGGACATTAAGCCCTCGCTATCCGTTCAAAAGGCGTTCGAGGGCGTGGCCGAAGGGCAGCCGGTTCCGGAAAATACGGTCCTGGCGATTTTTGCGCGCAACTCCGACGGCACGCGCGGCGAGGAGCTGGTTCGCTGGACCGTAACGGACCACGGCGCGAAGGCGATTGACGAAAACGTCATCGGCGCGCCGAAAAACGCCCTGTGGAAGTTTGGAGGCTCCTACCTGCTGGCTGAGCTTAGCGCTCCCTCGGGCTACCTCCCCGCGGGGCCGCTCTCCTTCCGGCTGCTGCCGGCGGGCGGCGATGGGACGCTGGTGGAATGGATCGGCGCGGCGCCCTCGCAGGCCGACGCCAGGCAGGATGAGAACGGAGCGCTCACGCTGGTCAACCATAAGCGGAAAACCGTGGACGCGGTGGTCAACAAGCGCTGGCGGGACGCGGAGGACAATCCCATCGTCTCCGGAACGCCGGACGTTATGGTGACGCTGATGCAAAACGGGGTTCCGTATGCCGGCGCGGACGCGACGCGGACGCTGACGGCGGCGAGCGGCTATACCTATCGGTGGAGCGGGCTTCCCGCCGAGGCTGAAAACGGCGCGGCGGCTGAATACAGCGTGCGCGAGAGCGCCGTTCCGGGCTATGAGCCGGGCGATCCGCTGGTTACCCGGGATGGGGACGGGAATTTCTTCATCGAGCTGGTCAATCGCCAAAGCGAGGCGGAGATATGGATCGGCAAGCGGGATGCGACGGGAAGGAACGAGCTGGCGGGAGCCGAGCTGACGCTCAGGGAGGCCGCGAGCGGGAACGTCGTCGATCAGTGGACCAGCCTGGCCGGGGAAAGCCGCCGGGTGAGGGTGACGGTCGGAAAAGCCTACGTTTTAAGCGAAACGACGCCGCCCGCGGGTTATCTTCCCGCTGCCGGAGACGTTGAATTTACGGTAAACACAGACGCGCAGGGGCTTGTCGCCATAGCGATCACCGAGGGCGACCGGCTGGCCGAGGCCAGCGGGAACGAGGTGGCAATCAAGGACGCTCCCTTCTCCATTCTGGTTGAAAAAAGGTTTGCCGGAAGCGGGGAAACCGCCTCAACCACCCTTGAAATCCTGGACGAAACGGGCGGGACCGTGCTGGAGACCCTTTCCGGCGTAACCAACGGCACGCCTGTCGCACTGGACGCGGACAAGAAATACCTCAAGGCGGGCGGAACCTACCTTCTCCGCGAGCCCTCGGCCCCGGACGGGTATGTACGGGCCTCGGATATCGCCTTTACAGTGGACGAAAACGGCATGGCTCATTACGCGGGCGCGCCTACGCCGAAGGACACGGTGGTTATGCATAACGAGCTCGTTTCCTTCAGCGCGCTGAAGGCGGGCGGGGAAGGCGACGCGCCGCTGGCGGGCGCGGAGCTGCTTTTGGAGAAGCGTGGGGAGGACGGCGAAAGCTGGACGGCGGTGGAGGCATGGTCCAGCTCCCAAGACAATCCGAAGAGCTTCCAAGGGCTGACGGGCACGTTCAGGCTGAGCGAAACGTCGGCGCCGGAGGGCTACGCAATGGCCGAGCCTATCCAGTTTACCGTCGGTACCGGCGCGGACGGCCAACCTTCTTATGCGCTGATAGGCGGAAACGGCCGCTTGGACGGCGACACCTTTGTCATGGCGGATGAGCGGATTGCCGATCTCAGCCTTCAAAAGGCAGACGCCAAGGGCGGCCCCGTCGCGGGGGCGCAGCTCGAGCTGTGGGACAGGACGGCGGGCGCGCTGGTAGAGGCGTGGGTATCCGGCCGGGAGGCGCATGCCGTTGACGGCGGCAAGCTGTGCGCGCTGCATGATTACGAATGGCTGGAAACGTCCGTTCCCGCGGGCTATCTGCCGGCGGAGCCCGTCGCCTTTACAATAGACGGAGAGGGCCGCGTGGTTCGGGACGGGATTCCGTCGGATGATCGTGAAATCGTCATGGTTGACCTTCCCTTCTCCGTTGTGCTGGAAAAAACGGATGGGAACGCTCCGTTGGCGGGCGCGACCCTGGCGCTGTACGCAGGGGTGGCGGCGGAGGGAGCGCAGCCGCTGGAAATCTGGGTCAGCGACGGCACGGCTTGGACGGTGGGCGCGGGAAAGCTTCAATTTGGGCAGAGCTATACCATCCGGGAGCTGTCCGCCCCGGCTGGCTATGCCTACGCGGATGACCTTGTCTTTACCGTCACCCATGAAACGCTGAGCGGAGAAAACGCCGATACGGACCCCGTAACGGGAGCGGCGCGGCTCACGCTGGTGATGGAGGATCGCCGGATTATCGTCTCCTTTGCTAAGCTGAACGCTGATGAAGGAAACGCGCCGCTTGCGGGCGCTACGCTGACGCTGTATCAACGCCTGTCCGACGGGCGGGAGGAAAGGGTCGCTTCCTGGACGACGGCAGACGCCGCGTCGGGCGATCCGCGAAATCCTTATACGGTAGAAGGGCTGGAGCCTGGCGCGACCTATATTCTGCGCGAGACGGGCGTGCCGGATGGCTTCCGGCAGGCGGCGGACCTTGTGTTTATCGTGCAGCGGGACGGAAGCCTGAAGGATGAGGAAGGCCGTCCCATACCCGACCGGGTGGAAATGCTCAACAGCGGGACGGACAAGACGGCGCTTACAGTGGAAAAAATCTGGATAGACCACGAGCCCAGCGTGCCGGTTGAGCACGGGCCCATCCTGGTACAATTGCAGCGCAAGCTGGAAAGCGAGCCGGAAGCGTCGTGGCAGGATATGCCGGGGCGGCAGGCCGCGCTCAGCGGCGCGGAGGGCTGGCGGACTACGTTTGGGAACCTTCCGCTGACGGATGCAAGCGGGTTAAACCGCTTTGTTTACAGGGCGAGAGAGGTCAGCGCGCCGGAAGGCTATACCACGACCGCCGATACAAGCGACGGAAAAACCACGATCACCAACCGCCGCGATACCCTGGAGGCGTTTGTCGACAAGCGGGACATAACGGGAACGGAAGAGCTGGCGGGCGCGGAGCTGGTGCTTAGGGACGCGGCGGGCCTGGAGGCAGACCGCTGGACTAGCGCGGCGGAGCCCCACAGGCTCGCCATAGAGCTGACCCTTGGGGAAACCTACACGCTCGAAGAGACAATCGCCCCGGCGGGATATGCCCGGACGGAAGACGTCAAGTTCCTTGTGGGTGAAGACGCGGACGGAAAGCCGGAATTTAAGATCCTCAGCGGCGCGGGCATGGTGGACGGCAACGGCGTGATCGTGATGAGAGACGAGCCGCTGGATGTGTCCGTGCTGAAGGTTGGCCCGGACGGGGCGCCGCTGGCCGGCGCGGTGCTGGAGCTATACGAGGGCGATGGCATTGGGGGACGGCGGATTGCCGCCTGGAGGAGCTCGGAGCGGGCCGAGCGCGTGCTGGCCCTGGCGGAGGACCCGGGTTACCGGTTTATCCGCGGCCAGCGGTATACCCTGCATGAGAAAACCCCGCCCGCAGGCTATGCCGCCGCGGAGGATGTCGTCTTTACCTTTAGCCAGGACGAAGGCGTCGCGGTTCAAAGCGTGACCATGACGGACCTGCCGATGGACCTGGTCATCAGCAAGCTGAATCTGAGCGGCTCGTTATCCCTGGCGGGCGCGGTGCTGGAGCTGTATCTGGCCCCGGCTTCGGCGGGGAACGCGCCCATCGCCACGCATACGAGCGACGGAACCCCTTGGCGGGTCGGCTTCTCCAGTGGGCTGAAGCTGACTTATGGCCAAAGCTATGTGATCCGCGAGGCGGTTCCGCCCGCGGGGTATGTCCGGGCGGCTGACATAACGGTTACGCTGGACGCGGATACGCTGAAAGCGGCCTCGGCGGAGAACGGCGGGCTTGTGCTCAGCCTGTACCGCGAGGTGCGGGACGAGGAAACAGGCGTGTCCATTTTGAAGCAGGACGCGCAGACCGGCACGGCGCTTCCCGGGGCGGAGCTGGAGCTGTACCATGTCAGGGCCGACGGCGCGCGGGAGCGGGTGGAGGCCTGGACGAGCGGCAGCGCGGCGCATGCGCTGACGGGGACGCTGACCGTGGGCGAGACATACCTGGTAAAGGAGGTCAAAGCGCCCGCCGGATACGGCCTCAGCAATGAATACCGCTTTGTGATGAAGGACGGCTACACCTCCGCAAGCCCGCTTCGCATTATCATGAAGGACGACCATGTCTACCGCTTCCGCAAGCAGAACAGCCGGACGGGCGGCGTGGTGGTGGGCGCGACGCTTGGCGTGTACGATAACGCGACCGGGGCGCTGGTGGAGTCCTGGAAGACCGGAAACACGGAGTACCACGAGATGCTTGGCACGCTGGAGGCGGGTAAAACCTATGTGCTGCGCGAGATCGTCACGCCAGCGGGCTTCCTTACGGCTGAGCCGGTCACGTTTGCCGTCAACGCGCAGGGCCGCCTGGTGTTGGGCGCGTCTCCCGCCGCCGCCAGCAGCGTGGATATGATCGTGATGACAGATGCGCCTGTTCCTGAGGCCACGCCTACGCCTTTGCCGGATAATCTGGACCTGACCGTGACCAAGCGCTGGGAGGACGCCGACAATACGCTTGGAAAACGGCCCTCGAAGATTACGCTGTACCTGTACCGCAAGCTGGCCACGCAGCGAAGCTACCCAGCCGAGCCTTATATGACCGTGGATGTAAGGCCACAGGATGTAAATTCAAACGTCTGGCGCTTTACGTTCTACGATCTGGAGTGGTATAATGGAAACGGTGTGGAGTACAGCTACCTGGTGCGCGAGCAGGAGGTGCCCGGCTATAACGTCCGCTATGGAAACAACGGGCGGACCATCATCAACGCCTTGCCAGAGGAGGATATCCCTCCCACGCCGACCCCCACGCTGCCCAACGTGACCCCGACGCCCGCGCCGACGGAAACGGCGCCCGTAGGCGTCCGATTTGTGGACGGCGACTGGGTGTACATTGACGAAAACGGCGTGCCTTTGGGCTTGGTGCCTCAAACGGGAGACGACACCGACTGGTTGCTGTGGGGAGTGGCAATCGCCTTGCCCCTGCTGATGGCCGCGGTTGCGGCGGTGGAAATCCGCCGTCGGAAGAAGCAGGCCGCGCTCCGCGCGCACCGCAACAACGGCTGAGGATCGAAACGATTATCCTGAGGCGATCGCGTAGCGGTCGCCTCTTTTTGAACGGAGGCTGGCTTTTGGGCAAAAGGAAAAAGGGAAAGGGCCTGGGGCTGCTGTATGCGGCGATCGCCATATGCCTGCTGGTCAGCGGCGCGGCGATTTACCGCCTGACGGGGAAGCTTGCGACCTATGATGAAAGCAAAAACGCATACGCGGATTTGCGGGAGCGGGCGGTGCGCGGGGCGGAAACAGAGCCGCAGGACGTTATCATCCAAACCGACTTTGGCGACGGCGAAGATGAGCCCGACGCCGGGGAGGTTGAGGGAGAGGCCGTGGAGGACGAGGCCTTTCTTTGGATGCTCAGCCATCAAAACAGCACCTGGGACCAATCCCTGCTGAAAGAGGAGGACGCCGGCATTGCGACGGCGAGCGCCTCCGCGCCGGGCGGCGAGCCGCATGCCACCGCGACGCCCGCGCTTGACACGACGGACGGGAAGGTCGTGCCGGAGGGCGAAGGGGAAAGAGAGGCGGAGGCTGCCGAGACGCCGGGCGCGGCGGAACGAGCGACGCCTGGCTCCACCCCGACTCCGACGCCCACCGCGACGCCGCTGCCCGCCTACATCCCCAAAGAGGGCGTGAGCATGGAGCGGGCCGTGACGGTATCCGAGGCGCGCTATACGGTGGATTTTAATTATCTTGGCAAGGTCAACCGCGAGGTGGTCGGCTGGCTGTATCAGGACGAAACCGGCATCAATTACCCCATTATGCGCGGCTCCGATAACGCCTATTACCTGACGCATATGATGGACAAATCCACCAATCCGGCCGGTTCCGTATTCATGGACTGCGGAAACTCCGCGGCGTTTATTGACGAAGGAACCTACCTATACGCGCACAACCAAAAAAACGGCGGGATGTTCGCCCCGCTGTCGGGCTACGCGGAGCAAGGCTATTATGAGCGGCATCCGCAAATGCTTTTGCTGACGCCGTTTGCGGACTATCAGGTGGACTTGTTCGCCGGCATGCTGACCACCGTGGACGACGAAACAAGCTGGCGCGTCAAGGAGTTTGAGGATGCGGAGGGATATCGCCAGTTTATTGCGGGCCTGCGTGAAAACTCCTTGTTTCGCTGCGACGAGGAGAGCGTTCCGGAATGGGGGGACAGGCTCCTGGTGCTTGTGACCTGCACGAATCTCAGGCATGGCGAGCGCTATGTGATATTTGGAAGAATGCGCCCTATGATCTATGAATCGGCGGAGACCGTCGAAGCCACCAAGCTTGAGATGGACGAGCGTCCGACGCAGAACGGCTTTGTCGACGTGGGCCCGCTCGGAAAGCTGATGGTTTACGCCCAAAACGACGGGCTATGGGCCGGAATGCGCTACGACACAAGGGATACGGATAAGTACCGAAAGTTTGGGCAGGGAGGGTGCGGCCCGACGGCCGTGGCCATGGCGGTTGCCAACCTGGTGGACAAGGAGAAGCTGCCCGCGCTGATCGGATACGCAAACAGCGACGTGGGGTATACGTTTTGCCCCTGCTCGGTCAACCGGTACTTTTGCAACCATACCCACGCGCAGTACCATCTCAAAACGCCGGATGAGTTTTTGCGCTATCTGCCGCTGGCTATGGCGAATTTTGCGACAGGAAACAACATCTGGAAGGTTAAATCCCGCACTGGAAATACATACGGCACCAATATGCGCTTTCTGGAGCATGTGTGCAACATTTACCGGCTGCATCTTTACGGGACGAGGCAGGTGAGCGAGGCGATCGAAAAGCTCAGGCAGGGAAACTGCATGGCGGTGAGCTGTACGACCCGCGGAGGGCCGTTTACCAAATCGGGCCACTATGTGGTGCTGGCGGGCGTTGACGACGAATACGTCTATGTGCTCGATCCCCTGCGCCGGGACGATTACTCCGACCTCGACCGCCGGGAGGTGCTGGAGCCGCTCGCGCCGGGCGTAGTGCGCATTAAATTGGAAAACATTACAAAGTGCAACCTTTCCCCGTTGTACATCCTAGAAAAGACGGAGGAGTAATCCACTACGCAAAGGAGATTGGCAATGGAACCAAAGGTATACGAATTTTCCGGATTGACAGCCCAGGAAGCGGAGCGGCTGGCGGCGGAGGGCAAGGCAAACGCAATGCCCAGGCTCAAAGAGGGCGGCGTCGGAGAAATCATCAAGCGCAACGTGCTGACGTTGTTTAACCTGCTCAACGTCGTGCTGGCGGCGCTGCTTTTGTGGGTCGGGAGCTACCGTGATATGCTGTTTGTGGGGGTGGTGGTTTCCAATATTTTGATCGGCACCATCCAGGAGCTTCGCGCAAAGCGGACCCACGACCGCTTGAAGCTGCTTTCCGAAAGCAAGGTGCGGGCGATGCGCGACGGCGTTGAGGTTGAGCTGGCGCCGGGCGCGCTGGTGCTGGGCGACGTCGTCAACCTTGCAAGAGGGGAGCAGATACCCGCGGACGCGGTTGTGCTGTGCGGCGGAGCGTCCGCGGATGAATCCTTGCTGACGGGCGAGAGCGTTCCCGTGCCCAAGCGGGAAGGCGACACGCTCTTTTCGGGCAGCTTTTTAACGGAGGGCGTCGTTACCGCCAGGCTTGTGGCCGTCGGGGCGGACAGCTACGCGGGGAAGCTGCAGATGAGCGCCCGAAAGGTGAAGCGCGGAGACAGCGCGCTCATGAAAGACATGAACCGCTTGATCCGCTATATCTCCATCGCCATTGTGCCCATCGGCTGCCTGATGTATTGGAAGCAGCGCTCCGGGCTGGACCTGATTCAGCCGGAGGCGGTGACCAAGACCGTAGCTTCCGTGCTGGGTATGATCCCGGAGGGACTCATTTTGCTTACGTCCATCGCGCTGGCGGTAGGCGTGGTCAAGCTGGGCAAGCGCAAGGCGCTGGTCAACGAGCTTTATGGCATAGAATCGCTTGCCAGAACGGACGTCGTTTGCATGGACAAGACCGGAACGCTGACAAGCGGGGAGATGACGCTGGAAGAGACGGAGCCGCTGAACGGAACGGAGCCGGATGAAATTGCGCGCTGCCTGGGGGCGCTGCTGGCGTCGGCGGACGAAGCGACACCCACGACCGCCGCGTTGAGCGCCGCGTATCCAAAATTGGAGGGGATGGAGGCCGCGCGCGTCGTTCCTTTTTCCAGCGAAAGAAAATGGTCCGCGGCAAGCTTTGAGGGTTTTGGCGCCGTCGTGCTTGGCGCGCCGGAAAAAACGCTGAACGGACAGTTCGCGGAGCTGGCGCGGGAAAAGGCGGCTTTGGGCCTGCGCGTGCTGGCCCTATTGAGAAGCGACGCGGCGCTGGAGGGGGAGACGCTCCCGGCGGGGATGAGGCCCATCGCGCTGCTGTGCCTGCGGGATTCCCTGCGGACCAAGGTTTGCGAGACGGTGCGGTATTTCGGCGAGCAGGGCGTTTCGCTCAAGGTGATCTCCGGCGACAGCCCGCTGACGGTTTCCCGCGTGGCGCAGGATGCGGGCGTGCCTGACGCGGACCGGATGATCGACCTGTCCTCCCTTTCCTCTCCCGTGGATTATCGCGCGCTTTCCCGCGAGTATACGGTATTTGGACGGGTATCGCCGGAGGACAAGCGCGAGCTGATTTCGGCCTTGAAGGCGGACGGCCACGGCGTGGCGATGGTGGGCGACGGCGTGAACGACATACCGGCGCTGAAGGCCGCCGACTGCTCCATCGCCATGGCGGGCGGCAGCGACGCGGCCAGCCGGGTGGCGCAGATCACGCTCCTGAACGCCGACTTTGAAATCATGCCGGAAATTGTGCTGGAGGGCCGGCGTGTCATCAACAATATTACGCGGGCGTCCTCGCTTTTTCTGGTCAAGAACATATACAGCTTTGTGCTGTCGCTGCTGCTGCTGGCGCTGCCGTTTGCCTATCCCTTCGCGCCCATCCAGCTTACGCTGGTCAGCGCGCTGACGATCGGCTTTCCGTCGTTCGTGCTCGCGCTCCAGCCGAGCCGGGAACGGGTGCATGGCGAATTTTTGAAAAACGTCATTTCCCGCGCGCTTCCGGGCGGACTGTGCGTCGCGCTTTTGAGCATCGCCGTGCTGGCGCTTCAGGACGTTCTGGGCTTTACCGAGGAATCCGTCAATACGCTATGTACGCTGCTGGCCGGCTATTCCGGGTTGACGGTACTGCTGCTGACATGCCTGCCGCTCAACCTGCTGCGGGGCGTTTTGGTTTTGCTGATGGCGGGCGCGTTTGTGCTGGCCGTTACCTTCCTGCCCGCCGTATTCTATCTGGAGCCTCTTTCCGGCAGCCAATGGTGGGTGCTGCTGGGCTTTTTGGTGCTCGCGCCGCTGATGCAGGTTGGGCTGGGGGCGCTTATCCGGGGAATCAGCCCCAGGTCTGAGCGCAGGCGGGAAGAGTTCTGAAGCCCGCTTTGAGCGCCGGAGCGCCGCCGGCTTCCCTCTGTTGTAAAGAGGGAATGAACCGCCCTGGCCGGCGGATGCCGCAATGCCGGAAGGCTTTCCGGGCTGTTAGGCTCAAAAGGGGACGAACCGAAAACGACCCGGCGAAACCCCGCGGGCGTCTTTGGGAGAATCGAGCGGCATGGCGGGACGACAACCAGGGGAGAAATACGGGGGCAATCCTGACGACCGCCATGAGCCCGGAAGGGATAAGCCGCCGACGAGCGTGTCGGCTCGGACGGACTGCGGAGGAACGGCCATTGAAGCGTAGGGCGGTTCCCATGGGGAATCAAATCGTCCGCCATACGGCGAAAAAACCTCCCGGAGCGGATTTCATGAAAAGAGGTGCGCTATGACTGTTGACGAGGTATTGCGGTTTATAGAGGAGAACGACGTTACCTTCGTTCGTCTGGCTTTTATGGATTTGTTTGGGCGGCTGAAAAACATGGCGATACCGCCGGAGCGGCTGCCGGAGGCCTTTGAGACGGGCGTTGCCGTCGACGCGACGGCGGTGGACGGCTATGAGGGCGCCGACGGAGGGGATTTACTGCTCCGGCCAGACCCGGATACGCTGAGCATCCTGCCCTGGAGGCCGCAAACCGGACGCGTATGCCGCCTGCTGTGCGGGCTGACGGATACGCAGGGCAAGCCCTTTGAGGGGGACGGACGGGCGATTTTGCGCCGCGCTATGGAAACAGCGGCGGCGGACGGGTTAGACGTGCGATTCTCGACGGGCTGCGGGTTTTATTTGCTGGACCTGGACGATGAGGGCAGGCCGACCTGGAGGCCGCATGACCACGGCGGTTACATGGACATGGCGCCCTTGGACCGTTGCGAGGATATTCGGCGCGATATTTGCATGACGCTGGAGGAGATGAACATCCATCCCGAAAGCAGCCTTCATGAACGCGGATGCGGGCAGAACGGGATAGCGCTTCCCCGGACGGACCCGATGAGCGCCGCGGATCACTACGTATCGTTTCTTCAGGCGGCGCGGGCGGTATCCATGCGCTACGGCGTTCACGCGACGTTTTTGCCCAAGCCGCTTGCCGGAGAGCCGGGAAACGGCTTATGCGTGGGTATGTCCCTGTACAGGGGGCCGCAAAACCTGCTGAGGGTAGAGAACGGGGAAATGAGCGGCGAGGCAAAAAGCGCCATTTCGGGCATCCTGCGGCGCTTGCCGGAAATGACGCTCTTTTGCAACCCGCTGCCAAACGGCTATGAACGCCTGGCGGACGGCTTGACCGCCGGCAGGCTTTGCTGGTCCTATGAGCGCGACGCGAGCGTGCTTCGCACGCCGCTGCCGCAGGGCCGCTTCGCCCGGGTAGAGCTTGCAAGCCCGGACCCAACCATGAACGTTTATCTCGGATTCGCGCTGATGACGCATGCGGCGCTGGAGGGGATTGCCTCGCGTGAGAAGCTGGACGCGGACCGCCAACCCTTGGCCGAACCGCTGCCCCAGACGCTTAACAGGGCGGCGGAGCGCGCGGCGCGCAGCGCGTTCATCCGGCGCGCGCTGCCGGAGCTCGTCGTAGAGCGGTTTGCCGCCCGTGCCAGGGCGCTTGACAAGGCGTGGCGGAGCGACCCGGACGCGCTGCTTCAGTCGCAGCTATCGCAGTATTGACGGACCTGAAGGCTTACGGAAAGGGGCGGCGCATTTGGCGGAGGGCAAGGCCTTACTGGTATGCGCGCAAAATCGTGGCGCCGACAAGCTAAAGCGGTTGCTGCGGGCGGATTCGCCATGGACGGAGGTTGAGACGGCGGCTTCGGCGGCAGAGGCAAGGCGGATGGCGGCTGAAACCGAGTATGGTCTGATGATTTTAAACGCGCCGCTATCGGACGGTACGGGGCTGGAGCTGGCGGTGGAGCTGGCGGAAAGGTCGATGTCGTCCATACTGCTTCTGGTGAAGGAGGAGCTGGTGAGCGTGTTCTTTCAACCCGCCACAGAGGCGGGCGTGCTGGTGGTGGGCAAGCCGGTCGCCCCGCAGGTGCTTCGGCAGTCGGTCTGGATGGCGGCCGCCATGCGCAACCGCCTCCTCGCGCTTGGCAGGGCGAATGAAAAGCTCCATGCGAGGCTGGAGGAAACCCGTATAATCGACCGGGCGAAATGCCTTTTGATTCAGCACCGGCAGGTAAGCGAGGCGGAGGCGCATCACGCCCTTGAAAGGCTTGCGATGGACCGGCGCACGACAAAGGTGAAGGCGGCAATGGAGGTGCTGAGGCGCTTCGGGATGTGAGGCCCCGCTGGGACGTCCATGAAGGCATCCGCTCGAGGAAGGGTCAGCGGGGCCCGAGCTCGTACAGGGTGCAGAGCGTATTGCCGTAACTTTCGATGGTAAACAGCGCGTGATAGCCTTCCGGCGGCGCAACGCCGTAGATGCGCGCATAGGTCGTATTATACAACAGATACGGCGCGTTCGCTTCATAGGCGACGGACAGCGCGCCCCGTTCATGGGCGGGCAGAACGGCGTAGCCATGCTCCACGCCAAACCAGCTCATGTCGTCTCGCGCGCCCAGGAGCAGTTTAAGCGACGTGTCGCGCTCGCCGGAGACGAGCCCTTTCATGGCGTTTAAGGTGCTGACGTCCCAGTAATCAAGCTCCATATCCGTTTCCGCCCCGGTACGGGCCAGCGCGTTATAATAGCCGTACTGATAGGGATGGTTGACGGCGATGCCGGCGGCGGTCGCAAGCAGGCAAACGCCCGCGACGCAGGCGAAGACGACGCGCCATGCCTTGGCGCGCGGCCTCGCGCACAGCCGTCCTAAGGCGTTCAGCCCATGCCCCGCAAGGACGGCGACCCCCGCGAAGGTAAAGTAAAAATGCCGCCAGCCATTATAAACAAGGGGACGCGTAAGCGCGGCGAAGATAAGGGGCACAGACCAGGCGAGCGTGGCCGTCAGCAGCGCCAGCGTAATGGGGTCTCGAAGCAGGGCGCTTTTTTGGCGAACGGTCCGCTTGAGAACAGAGACCTGCCCCGCCGCGGCGAGCACAGGCACGTACAGCGGCAGCGTGACCAGCATCATATAGGGCAGGTAATAGCGCGGCAGCGGTTGAACGGCCTGGTCATAGACCGCGCCCCGAAAAATGACCACGCCGGTCCAGCGCGTGAAGCCGGACGCGTTTTGAAGCAGGTAGGCGATGTAGCCGGCGGGATCGCTCCACAGGGCGGGCGTCAGCAGGGCGTAGAACGCCAAAAAGCCGCCGACGGCTACCGCCGCGACAGCCGCCATGCGCGGGCTCCACTCGCGGCGCGCGGTAACCAGCACGATTGCGCTTAGGCCGATCAGGCCCCACGCAAACGCGCCGACGATTTTGGTGTTTGCGGCCATCGCTCCCGCCAGGGCCAGCAGCAGGGCGCGCAGATAGCCCGGCCGTTTTAAAAACCGAACGCCGAGCCAGAGCGTGCACAGCGCCAGCGAGAGTAGAACCATGTCTTTATTATTGTAGTGGCCTTCGGCAAAGAACCGGGGGCAGAGGTACAGCGTCAGCGCCCCGCCGCAGGCCGCGGGCCGGGAAAGGCCGGTTTCGCGGCAGAAGCCATAGACGGCCAGCACGCCCGCCATAAACCAAAGCCAGGTGTACAGATGCCAGAGCCGGGTAAGGATGTCCGGGGCCGTTTGAGATAGCTGAAGCATTGGCACGGCGGGATAATACGCGCATTGGCCATGGTCGCGTTCGACGCTTTCCGAGATGCGCTGAACGGAGAGCGCGTCATAGTATCGCACGGCGGAGCTTTCCGCGCCCAGCAGGCGAAAGGCGTATTCCTTCATATTTTCCATCAGGATGACCTGTTCGGCGGGCTCGTCGCACGGCAGGCCGTAATCGCCGCTGGTCAGCGCGCCGGCCAGCGTAAGCGCCAGAAAGAATACAACGGTGAACAGGCGGGCGCGGCGGTTATACGCGGCTGCTTGCAATGCGGGTTCCTCCTTTGCCTGTTGGGCCGGGATTGTTTTGGTAGACGAGCATGATGGGGAGGCCGTAAGCCTCCACGGAAACGCGGACGGACGCGCCCGGCTGCGGCGTATAGCCGCTGTAAAGCGTATAGGTCGGGTTGGCGAGCACATAGCGGGCCTCGCGCGGGTCGTCGACAATCGTGATTCGCGCGCGCGCTTCCTCCGGCAGCGCGGGCGCGCCGCGCCGAAGGCCCGCTTCGGCCCACGCGTCCGCATAACCGACGCGAAGCTCTCCCGTGGTTTGGTCCAGAAGCTGGAGCAGAGCGTTGTGGACGCTTACGTTCCAGTAATCCAGCTCCAGAAAAGCGCCGTCGTTTCGGGCTTGCACCAAGGGCTGGTAATAGGTGTAGGTATAGGGGTGCTGAACCGCCAGGCCGATTCCGCCGCATGCCATGCATACCGCCAGGACGGCGGCTGAGACGGCGCGCGGGCCCGGCCTTTGATGCGCGCGGCGCCGGCTGAGCAGCGCGTGCGCGCCATAGGCGGCAAGCAGCAGCAGCGGGCCGTAAAGGAAATAGAAATGCCGCCATCCGTTATAGACCGGCGTGCGCGAGGCGATGGCAAAGCCGAGCGGGAAGAGCCACAAAAGGCTGACCAGCAGAAGCCCCGCCGCCTGATCGCTCCGAAGCGGCGCGCCCCGACCGCGGACAACCGTACAGATCGCGGCGGCCTGGCCCGCGGCCATCATCAGCAAAAGCCAGAGCGGCGTGGTGGCCAGCACCATATAAGGCAGATAGTAGCGGGGGAGGGGCTGGGAATAGGTGGCGAAGACCGTGCCGCGGAAGAGCACGTAGTTTTCCCAGCGCGAGAACGCGACCGAGTTGGCGACCAGGTGGCGGAAGAATCCGACCGGATCGCTCCACATCGCGGGCGTCAGCAGCGCGTAAAAGCAGACAAGGCTGCTAAGCGTCGTAAGGCCGACCAGGAGGGCGCGGCGATCCAGACGCTTCCGGGCGATTTGAACAAGCAGCACGAACAGCGCGCAAAGCCCCCATACGGCAAGGCCGGCAAGCTTCGTATTGGCAGCCGCCGCGCCGAAAAAGCTGAAAGCCAGCGCGCGAACAAAGCCGGGGCGGCGCATCAGCGCGAGGCCCTGCCAGAGCGTGCACAGACAGAGGGAAAAGAGAACGATATCCTTGTTATTATAGTGCCCTTCCGCAAAAAAACGGGGGGACAGCAGCAAAAAGGCGGCGGCCAGCAAGCCGGTCCAGCGGGGGAGCCCAAGCTGGCGGCAGCAAGCATACAGCGCGAACGCGCCCAGCGTGAAAAGAACCCAGCAGTAGCCATGCCAGAGCAGCATAAGCCGGCGCCCGTCAATGGTCTCATCCAGGACGAGGCCGGCAAGCGGATAAAACGCGCATTGGCCATGGTCGCGCTCCACGCTTTGAGAAATAGGAACAAGCGCGTTGATGGAAAGGGTGTCGCGCGCGGCCAGGGCCTCGAAAACATCCTCGTCCATCTGAAAGGCGCGCGCATATTCCCACAGGTTCATCCTTAAAATGTCCATTTCATCGGTTTCATCCCAGGGCTGGCCGTAGTCCGGCACGGTCAGGAGGCCCAGCGCGAGAAACGCCAGGAAGAACGCGAAAACCAAGGCCCCCCGGAAACGACGGGGGAGCGAGCTGATCCTGAAGGGATGCCTCATGATTGATCCCGCTCCTTCCTGTACCGCGACCACAGCGTTTGCGCCGAACCCTGGCGACCGGGGCGGCATGCCCGCTTGCCGGGCCAGACAGGGTGGAAGCGCGTAGCGTTCAACCCCAACCCGTGGGTTATCCCGCAGCGGCGGCGGCCCGGGAAATGCCGGCGCGCAGGCTTCGGCTGTCCAGGGCGCATGGTCGCAGCGTGAGCTTTTTTGGGGCGGCCAAGAGGGCCGCGATCCCCCCAAAGGAAACCGGATGGCCTGCCCGACCCGCGGTCGGCCATTGCTGTGCTATCCTCGCCGCGCTAAGCGCACGGGCGGGCGGCTCCGGCCCAGGCCGAAGCGTTTTTAAAAGTCTCCGGCGACATAGCCCGCCCTCGGTGAGCTTCGGCGTGAAGATCTTTCGTATCGACTTGAAAACCCGCGCTTTTCGGCAAACGGCCTTTTAAATCGGTTGTACGAAAGCAAAAAGGACGGGCCGCAAACAGGACCCGTCCGAAGCCGGCGGTCAGATATCCTCGCTGCCGTCCTGGGAGCCGACCGGAACGTCCGGCTCGTCGCCGGCCATCTGTTCGGCTGCTTCTTCAAAGCCCTCGTCGCCGGGCTCTTCCGGCTCCTGCTCGGCGCGGGCCACGGCCACAATCTGCGCGCCCTCGGCAATGCGCATCAGGCGAACGCCTTGGGTATTGCGCCCGCTCTCCCGGATATCCCGCACCGCCATGCGGATGATCGTGCCGTCGTCGGTGATCAGCAGGATATCCTCATCAAGATCGACGGCAAGCTGCGCGGCCAACAGGCCCGTCTTCTCCGTCAGGCTCATGGCGATAATGCCCATACCGTTGCGGCCCTGCTCGCGGTATTGCTCCGGGTCGGTGCGCTTGCCGTAGCCGCCCGTTGTAATCGCAAGCACCTGCTGGCCCTCCCGCAGCATCGACATATCGATTAACTCGTCGTCCGGGCGCAGCTTCATGGCGCGCACGCCCATGCCGGAGCGGCCGATGACGCGGATCTGGCTTTCGTGGAAGCGCAGCGCCCTGCCATGGCGGCTGGCCACCAGCATGCTCATGCCGCCGTCCGTCAGGTTGACGGCGCGAAGCTCGTCGTCCTCCTTCAGCGTGATGGCGATCAGGCCGGTCTTGCGCAAATTGGCAAACTCGCTGAACGGCGTGCGCTTAATCATCCCCTGGCGGGTCATCATGACCAGGTAATGCTCGCCGGAATCCCGGGGGACGGGAATCATGGCGGTTACCTTTTCATCCCCGGCGATTTGCAGAAGGTTGACGATCGCCATGCCGCGCGCCGTGCGCCCGGCCTCGGGAATCTGATAGCACTTGAGGGTATATACGCGCCCGCGGTTGGTAAAGAAGAGGATATCCTCGTGCGTGTTGACGATGATCAGGCGCTCGACAAAGTCCTCCTCGCGCGTGGCCATGCCGCTGACGCCCTTGCCGCCGCGGTGCTGCGCGCGGTAGGTGCTCTTGGGCAGGCGCTTGACATAGCCGAAGTGCGTCATGGTAACCACCATATCGTCGGACTGGATCAGGTCCTCGATGTCGATCTCGCCCTCCATATGCGTCAGCTCCGTGCGGCGCTCGTCGGCAAATTTGTCTCGGATCGCGCCCATCTCCTCCTTGATGACGCCCATCAGGAGAACCTCGTCGCTGAGCAGCCCGCGCAGGTAGGCGATGGTTTTTTGCAGCTCGTCAAACTCCGCCTGAAGCTTGTCCCTCTCCAGGCCGGTCAGGCGTGCGAGGCGCATATCCAGGATTGCCTGCGCCTGCTTGTCGGAAAAGGCGAAGGCTTCGATCAGGCGGGCGCGCGCGACGCCGACATCCTGGCTGGAGCGGATGATGTGAACGATTTCGTCGATATGGTCCAGCGCCTTGAGCAGCCCCTCCAGGATATGGGCGCGGGCTTCGGCCTTGTTCAGGTCGTACTGCGTGCGGCGGGTTACGACCTCTTTTTGGTGACGGATATAGTGGTAGAGCATCTCCCGCAGGCTCAGCACCTTCGGCTCTCCGTCCACGAGGGCGAGCATGTTGGCGCCGAAGGTTTCCTGCATCTGGGTATGCTTGTAAAGATAGTTGAGAACGATGGTCGGGTGCACGTCGCGCTTGAGCTCGATGACGATCCGCATGCCGTTGCGGTCGCTCTCGTCGCGGATGTCGCTGATGCCGTCCAGGCGCTTTTCATGCACCAGCTCGGCGATTTTCTCCACAAGCTTGGCCTTGTTGACCATGTAGGGGATTTCGGTTACGACGATGCGGCTGCGGTTTTGCGCCATGGATTCGATCTCAGTTCGGGCCCGGACCAAAATGCGGCCCCTGCCCGTGTGATAGGCCGCGCGCACGCCCGCGTGCCCCAGAATGATCCCGCCGGTGGGAAAATCCGGCCCTTTGATAAATTGCATCAGGTCGTCTACGGTGCAATCGGGATGGTCAATCATATAGACGCACGCGTCTACTACCTCCCGCAGGTTATGCGGCGGGATGTTTGTGGCCATGCCGACGGCGATGCCGTTGGAGCCGTTGACCAGGAGGTTGGGATAGCGGCTGGGCAGGACGGTGGGCTGCAAAAGGGTTTCGTCGAAGTTCGGGTAAAAATCGACCGTATCCTTCTCGATTTCGCCGATCAGGTGAAGCGTGAGCTTGGACATGCGCGCCTCGGTATAGCGCATGGCGGCGGCTCCGTCGCCGTCCACGGAGCCAAAGTTGCCCTGCCCCTCCACCAGCATGTAGCGGATGCTGAAGTCCTGCGCCAGGCGAACCATTGCGTCGTATACGCTGCTGTCGCCATGGGGATGGTATTTTCCCAGCACGTCGCCCACGATGCGGGCGCTTTTGCGAAAGGGCTTATCAGGCGTCATGCCCAGCTCGTTCATAGCGTACAGGATGCGGCGGTGCACGGGCTTCAGGCCGTCGCGCACGTCGGGCAGCGCGCGGCTGACGATGACCGCCATCGCGTAGCTGATGAAGGACTTCTTCATCTCCTGTTCCAGGTCAATGGGAATCAGCTTGTCTTGAATATCAGACATGCGGACAATCACTCCTCAAGGGTTTTGAAGGGAACGCGGCGGCCTCCGGCGCGCGGGCGGTCCAATGGTAAAGAAGCCGGGCGCGCGATGGTTAAATATCCAAATCCGTTACCAGCTTCGCGTTTTCCTCGATAAACTCGCGGCGGGGCTCGACCTTCTCGCCCATGAGCAGGCTCATGATTTCATCGGCGGCCATGGCGTCCTCCACGGTTACCTGCATCATGGTGCGCGTTTCGGGGTTCATGGTGGTCTGCCAAAGCTGCTCGGAGCTCATCTCGCCCAAGCCTTTATAGCGCTGAATCTCCGGCTTCGGGTCGCGACCGATTTCCTGCATGAGCTTTTCCAGCTCGGCGTCGTCATAAACGTAGTACTCCTTTTTGCCCTTGGTCACCTTATACAGCGGCGGCATGGCGGCATAGACATAGCCGTTTTCAATGAGCGGCCGCATATAGCGGTAAAAGAAGGTGAGCATCAGGATACGGATATGCGCGCCGTCCACGTCGGCGTCCGTCATGCAGACGATGCGGTGGTAGCGCAGCTTTTCAAGATTAAATTCCTTGCCGTAGCCGCAGCCAAAGGCGGTAATCATGGCTTTGATCTCCTGATTGGACAGGGCGCGGTCGATGCGGACCTTCTCCACGTTGAGGATTTTGCCGCGCAGGGGAAGGATGGCCTGGAAATAGCGGTCGCGGCCCGTCTTGGCGCTGCCGCCCGCGCTGTCGCCCTCCACGAGAAATATTTCGCATTTCGCCGGATCGCGCTCGGTGCAATCCGCCAGCTTGCCGGGAAGGCTGGCGCTTTCCAGCACGGTTTTGCGGCGGGTCAGCTCGCGCGCCTTGCGGGCGGCCTCCCTCGCGCGGGCCGCGCCCACGCAGCGGTCCAGGATGACGCGCCCGACGGCGGGGTTTTCGCCCAAATAGGTGGAAAGCCTGTCGTATACGAGGCTGTCCACGATGCCCCGGACCTCGCTGTTGCCAAGCTTCGATTTGGTCTGCCCCTCAAACTGAGGCTCCACCAGCTTTACGCTGATAACGGCGGCCAGGCTCTCCCGCACGTCCTCGCTTTTTAAATTGCTGTCCGCGGCCTTCAGAAAGCCGAATTGGCGGCCATATTCGTTGATCGCCCGGGTCAATGCGCCGGAGAAGCCGGTGAGGTGCGTGCCGCCCTCCGGCGTGTGAATGTTATTGGCGAAGGTATAGATGTTTTCCTGGTAGGTGTCGTTATACTGGAGGGCGACCTCAACGGTTGTGCCCTTGACCACGCCCTCAATGTAAACGGGCTCCTCAAAAAGCACCTCTTTGTTCTTGTTGAGATATTTGACAAATTCGATGATTCCGCCTTCGTAATGGTAAACGCGCTCTACGAAGGGCTCCACGCGCTCGTCGGTGATGGAGATGCGGATGCCCTTGTTGAGGAACGCCATTTCCCGAAGGCGCACCTTGAGGATGTTAAACTGAAAATCCCCCGTTTCAAACACACCGTCGGGGTTGTCCTCCCCGCGGGTGTCGGGCCAGAACCGGACGGTGGTTCCGGTGCGGTCGGTCTCGCCCACAACGCGCAGATCGTAGAGCACCTTTCCGCGCTCGTACTCCTGCTCATAGATTTTGCCGTCCTGGTAGACGGTCACTTTGAAATGACGGCTCAGGGCGTTGACGACGCTCGCGCCCACGCCGTGCAGCCCGCCTGAAACCTTATAGCCCTCGCCGCCGAACTTACCTCCCGCGTGAAGGATGGTAAGGCAGACCTCCACCGCGGGACGGCCCAGCTTGGGATGAATGCCGACAGGAAAGCCGCGGCCGTTGTCGCGCACCTCGCAGCTTCCATCCCGATGCAGGAAGACGTCGATGTTCGTACAGAAGCCGGCCAGCGCCTCGTCAATAGCGTTGTCCACAATTTCATACACGCAATGATGCAGCCCGCGAAAATCCGTGCTGCCGATATACATGCCCGGACGCTTCCGAACGGCTTCGAGGCCCTCCAGCACCTGGATCTGCGTTTCGTCGTACACGTTTTCATCCACGGCGGTCGCGCTGGCCGCGATGCCTTCCGGCAGGAGGTTCTCGTTGATTTCTGGGGTCTGATCGGTCACTACATTCCACTCCCTCTGCGCGCCGCCGCGCCGGTTGTCGCCTGAGCCCAGGCAAGTTCAAACGTCGTTTATGCCGATGATTTTTCATGGACGGCACTAGCTTTAGTATACCATTTTTCACCCAAACTGAAAAGGGGTTTCTACCTTATATATTGCAAAAACGGAGAAATTGATAAAAAAAGGCTGAAACGCCTGTTTCGTAAGCGTTTCAGCCAGACCGCGCGAGCCGTTTTATGCTTGTTTGCCGATATCCACCCAGCCTGCCGCGGCCGAGGCGTCCTCAAGCTGCGGGATGGTAACCTCAACCGCGCTGTTACGGCTGCCCGCGGCGGGAAAGACCGTTTCAAAGCGCTTGAGCGATTCATCCAGGTATACCGCCACGCCTTCGGGAGCGAGGAACGGGCATACGCCGCCCACCGGAAAGCCGGTCAGCTCCGCGACCTGCTCCGGGCCGAGCATGACGGCCTTTTGATGGAACCGAGCTTTAAACTTGGCATTATCCACGCGCGTATCGCCTGCCAGCACTATTAACGCCGGTGCGCCGTTTACCATAAAGGACATTGTCTTGGCAATCCTGCACGGCTCGCAGCCGGCCGCGCGCGCCGCAAGCTCCACCGTAGCGCTGGATTCGGAAAACTGATGCACCTGATCGCCAAGGCCGCGCGCGGTTAGGAATTGTTTTACCTGTTCAAAGGTCACCGGGCATACCTCCTTTGTGTAGGGAACGGGGATTACGGCTGCGGCGTGCTGCGCATACACAGGTAGCTGAGGGGAAGGGAAGCCGCCGCCGCGCAAAGCTGAATCCAGGGCCATTGCCGTTCCATCCACCGAACCGCGTTGAACAGCCATTTCATCCATTGCACGCCCATCACCATCAACTCGCCCTCGCTGGCGCGTTCCAATGCCGCGACCGTTTGCTGAACGGCTGGAATCAGCATCGTAAGGAACAAAACCAGCGGCACGCCCACAAGCACGGAGACGGTGACGGCCTTGCTGCGCCGGAGGCAGCAGCCGAGCAGATAAAACAGGCAGGACCACTCCAGCGTCCAGAGAAGCTGATTGGGAAGCGCGTATAGCGCGTCCGAAAGGGTTTGGGAAAAGACCTGCGCGCTGTTCAGGCTTTGATCGTAGTATGAAATTAACGAAAACATACCGGGATTGGCGCTGTTCAATACAAGAAGGAGGACGCTTGCCCCGGCGCTCAGGAGCAGCGTGCAAACGAGCATTGCCGTCATCCATCCAATCAGCGACAGGACGGAACCAAGCCAGACGGAGGTACGGGGGGTACCGAAGCGCAGCAAAAACCGCGTGCCGCCGTCGGCCGCCGCACAGGCGAATACGAGCGCCGACAGGAGCGTGATACCCATATTCGCGGACACGCCGAGCCCCTCATATTCTCCAAGGGTAAAGAGCCCCATTAAGAGGGACAGCACGTCGGCCGAAAGCAGGATGACCAGCACCCAGAGCAGCGTCCGCCCTATGCGCGCGCGATGGTAGCGAAACACGCCTCTAAGCCGCGAAGCCGTAAACCAGTCCCTATTTTCAAGCGTTGTCCGCATGATGCTCCTCCTTTTCTTCCGTCAGAAACACGAACAGCCTTTGCAAGCTGACGGGCGCGCCCTGTATGCCGGACGAGGAGAGGATGCGCTCCCGATCTTCCGGGCGGTTCAGACGCAGATGAAGAACCAGCGAGCCCGCCAGCTCCTCCTCGCGGAGGATATCCGCGCCCGCCGCGGCGGCGCGGACGTCCTCCGGCGCGCCGGATATGCTCAGGTAGCCTTCCGTCAGCGTTTGTATATCGCCCTCGCACAGCAGCTTCCCATGGTCGATCAGCACGGCGGAATCCAAAACGCGCGCCACCTCGTCAATCAGGTGGGTGCTTACAAGGAAGGTACGCTCCGGGTGGTTTTTCCGCGTTTCCACAAGCAGGTCGTAGAAGCGTTCGCGCATTACGGCGTCCAGGCCGAGGCTCGGCTCGTCAAACACCGTAAGCCGGGCGCCGGAGGCAAGCCCGGCGCTCAGCAGCAGCGCCGTCTGCATGCCGCGGCTGTACCCCTTGAGGGGCTTCTTTTCCGGCAGGTCAAAGCGCTCGGCCAGCCAAGCGGCCCGCTCCTTGCTCCAGCCGGGGAATAGCGATGAACAGACGCTGAAAAACGCCTCCCTGTTTTTCAGCTTGCCGAAATCCGGCGTGTCTCCGATCAGGCAAAGCTCGCCGAGCGCGAAGGCGTTGTCAAATACAGGCATGCCGAAGAGCTCGACGTTCCCTTCGGACTGCTTTAGCTGGCCGCTCAGGATGCGAAGCAGCGTGCTTTTCCCCGCGCCGTTACGGCCCAGCAGGCCTGCGATTTGTCCCTCCGCGAGCGAAAAGGTCAGCCCGTCAAGCGCGACGGTTTTCCCAAACCGCCTTGTCAGGCCGGATACGCTCAACACGCTTCCGTTACCGGTATCTTTGATGGTTCGATTCATGCGATACTCCTTTCAGGGGGCCAAGCATTTTTCAGGCGACGACGGGGGTATTCCCGTCCCATTGCAGCTCGTAGGCCGTCCACACATCCAGGGATTCGTCCCGCGTAAAGGACAGCGCGTTTTGGTAGACCGTGTTGTCCTCATCCATGAAGACGATATGCGTAATTTGCTTTTCTTTAAGCAGCATGACGAAGTCCTCGCGCGACAGTCCATCCTGGGCACAGAGCACCACCTTGGCGGGCGCGACGGCATATTGAAGCCATTCCACCCTGTAAGGAGCGCTTTGGATACCATAGAGCACGATGGCGTCCTCCGGCGCGTCCAGTTCGTCCATCCAGATGTTTTCGGAAAGCTCCGTCAAAAACGGGGGGTCCGGCTGGAGCGCCGTATAGGCGGAGGGCACGAGGCTTTGATAAATGCCCGGCCAGCCAGAGCACGCGATGAGGACCAGCGCAGCCGCGCCGACACCGGCCAAAGTCCATTGATCCGGCCGATGCTCATGATGGGTCGCAATGGAGGCTAGCAGCATTGAGACGCCGATTGGGAAGGGACAGAAATACCGTTGCGTCAAAAAATATCGAAAGCGTTCCTCGCCCATGATGACCTCGTTTTCGCCGTTTGCGCCCGCAAAGGCCGTCATCACGGAAACCGCGTAGCCGAACACAAAAACAACGAAACAGACGGCCGTCCAACTGCATAGGGCGCGCAGGGGCCGCTTTTTTTCGCGGCGGGCCGCGGCCATCACCAGGGGCAAAAGCACAAGCGCAAGCACCCACACGATCATGGGCGGGGAAAACCGCCCGTCGACCGAGGGAGTCATGCTTTGGGTAAAGACAGACCACAGCATCGCCGGCAGGCCCTCCGGGACGCTCCACGCGCCGTCGGCCATCGCCTGAAGCTGGGCCGCCGCCGCGTTTAAATGAGCTCCGCTCAAATGGTTCAGGGCGCAGAACGCCTTCCAGCTCGCATACACCGCAAGCGGGGCAAGGCATGCCAGGCACACCGGCAAACGCTTCAGCCCATTGGTTCGGCTCGGTCTTACCACGAACAGCAAAAGCGCTTCCGCCATCAGGGCCCACGCGACGCCGACCTGCTTGATCAGCGTAAGCGCGCAGAGGCCCAGAGCCATGGCGGTTACGTGAAAGGAGCGGTCCGCCCCGGGCGATCCGACGGCCCATGCCTGAAGGAGCGTATACCCCAGGCAGAGGCCCAGCGCGGTATCCACCCGAAGCATCGCGTAGGCGTCAACGTTAAAAAGCGCAGGAAACCCAACGGCGAACGCCACGAACACCGGAATCCAGTAGGCGTTGCGCCAGCGGATGCGCTCTGTCAGCGGCAGGAGGAATATGGCGTAGAAGCTCCAGAGCATGCAATACAGCACGCCCTCATTCCATTCTCCATAAGCGGCTAAGCCAAACCATTGGTATAGCTGCATGCCGGGGGTATAGGTCATGAAGCGCGGGGACAGGTGCCGGGACGCGTCCACAAGCCCGTCATGCGCGAATATGGAGCGGGCCTCAACGGCCCAATAATGGATATCGTCCGTCGCAACGACCGTGCGCGCCATACCGCCCGTCCAGAAAAGGGCCGCCAGCAGCACAAAGCAAAGGAAGCCGGGCGTCAGCACGTTTTGTCCAAAGGATCGTAGCAGCGCCCCGCCGCCTTCCTTCGCTCCGCGCGCGACCGCCAGCGCGACACCGCCCACGCCGCAGCCGAGCGCGATCCAGGGAAGCCAGGACAACGCGCGCGCCATGGCCAGCGCATAGGCAACCAGCATCAAGGCGCACACGAAGGGCGCCAGAAGCACCTCAAAGCGTTTTTTCCAAAGGGCGCAGAGGCAAAACAGCGTTGCCGCCAGGCTAAGCAGCATGAGCAAATGGCCTTCCCTCCCGTGCTTGCGCCGTTTTTATTTCACAATCAGGTTACACAGCCTTCCCGGCACAAAGATGACCTTGACGATGGCCCTGCCGCCTGCGATCTGCCGGATTTCTTCGCGCTCGGGCAGTTCCTTTTCCGCCTGCTCCCGGGTAAGGTCCGGCGAGACCATGACGCGCCCGCGCACCTTGCCGTTGACCTGCACTGCGATCTCAACCTCGCTGCGCTTCATGGCGGCCTCGCTGTACGCGGGCCACGGCTCGCGCGCCAGCTCCGTGCCAAAGCCCATTCGCTCCCACATCTCCTCGCAGATATGCGGGGCCACGGGGGAAAGCAACAAGATAAGCGTGCGCAGCTCGTCCAGCGTACAGCCGCCGGCGGCGTAAAACTCGTTGACCAAAGACATCATCGCGGCGATGGCGGTGTTGTATTTCATGGCTTCATAATCGTCGCCGACCTTCTTGATGGTCTCGTGCATCAGCGGCGTCAGCGCCTTGGTATAGCCCTTCCCGTCCTTGACCATATCCATCAGCCGCCATACGCGGTCCAGGAAGCGCCGGCAGCCGCGCGCGCCGTTGGTGGACCATGGGATGGCCTGGTCAAACGCGCCCATGAACATCTCATACACGCGGAAGGCGTCCGCGCCCAGCTCGCTTACGATATCGTCCGGATTGATGACGTTGCCCCGGGATTTGGACATCTTTTCGTTATTCTCGCCAAGGATCATGCCATGGCTGGTGCGCTTCTGGTACGGCTCGGGAGCGGACACCAGGCCCAAATCGTGGAGGAACAGATGCCAGAAGCGGCTGTACAGAAGGTGAAGCGTGGTGTGCTCCATGCCGCCGTTGTACCAGTCCACGGGCATGAAATAGTCCAGCGCTTCCTTGGAGGCGAACGCCTCGCTGTTTTGAGGGTCGCAATAGCGGAGGAAATACCAGCTTGAGCCTGCCCACTGGGGCATGGTATCGGTCTCGCGCCTGGCGGGAGCGCCGCAGGCCGGGCAAGCGGTGTTCACCCAGTCGGTCATCGCGGCGAGCGGGCTTTCGCCGCTGTCCGTCGGCTCATAGTTCTCCACTTCCGGCAGGAGGACGGGAAGCTGGCTTTCCGGAACGGGCACGGCCCCGCAGTGCGGACAATGCACCACGGGAATGGGCTCGCCCCAGTAGCGCTGGCGGCTGAAGACCCAGTCGCGCAGCTTATAATTGACCTTGCGCTCGCCCAGCCCCTTCTCCATGAGCCAGGCGACGATCTTTTTCTTGGCCTCGGGCACGCGCAGGCCGTCCAAAAAATCGCTGTTGACCAATACGCCGTCCGCTATATCGGTATACGCTTCCTTGCCGATGTCGCCGCCGGCCACAACCTCCACCATGGGGATGCCGAACCTGGCGGCAAACTCCCAGTCCCGGGTATCGTGCGCGGGCACGGCCATAATCGCGCCGGTTCCATAGCTCATCAGCACATAATCGCTGACCCAGATGGGAATTTCCTTGCCGTTGACGGGGTTGACGGCGCGCAGGCCGTCTATTCTGACGCCGGTTTTTTCCTTGGCCAGCTCGGTTCGTTCAAAATCGCTCTTTTTGGCGGCCTCCGCGCGGTATGCGGCGATATCGCCGTAGTTGACGATCTCGTCCCGGTATTTCTCGATCAGCGGATGCTCGGGGCTTACGACCATATAGGTCGCGCCGAAAAGGGTATCCGGCCGCGTGGTAAAGACCCTCAGCTTTTCCGGCTTGCCCGCGAGCTGAAAGTCCACCTCGGCGCCCTCGCTGCGGCCGATCCAGTTGCGCTGCTGGGTTTTGACCTTTTCGATAAAGTCCACATGCTCTAAGCCGTCCAGCAGCTTTTGGGCGTAATCGGTGATCCGGAGCATCCACTGGCTCTTGACCTTGCGCACCACCTCGCCGCCGCAGCGCTCGCAGACGCCGCCCACAACCTCCTCGTTGGCCAGGCCGCATTTACAGCTCGTACACCAGTTGATGGGCATTTCCGCCTTGTAGGCAAGGCCATGCTCCAGCAGCTTGAGAAAAATCCATTGCGTCCACTTGTAATACGCCGGGTCGGTGGTGTTGACCTCACGGGTATAATCGAAACTGAAGCCCAAGCGCTTTAGCTGCTCGCGGAAGTGGTCGATGTTTTTTTGGGTGACGGCCGCGGGGTGAACCTTGTTTTTGATGGCGAAATTCTCCGTAGGCAGGCCAAACGCGTCGTACCCGATGGGGTAGAGCACGTTATAGCCCTCCATGCGGCGCTTGCGGGCGATGATATCCAGCGCCGTGTTGGAGCGCGGATGGCCGACGTGGAGGCCGTTGCCGCTGGGGTAGGGGAACTCGATCAGGCAGTAATACTTGGGCTTGTCGCTGGGGAATTCCGCGTTGAACACGCCGGTTTCCTCCCAGCGCTTCTGCCATTTCTTCTCGATCTTTTCCGGGTGATAGGCGGGACGCTCGTGCATCAAGATCTCTCCTTTTATCCATTCTCTGCGCCGGCAAAAGGGCGTAAACGCCGTTCCGGTCTCAGCCTCCCAGCATGCGAATGCCCTTGTCAATACGCCGAAGGGCTTCGTCCTTGCCCAGCAAACAGGCGATCTCCGTCGCCCCTCCGGGCGTGCTGGCAAGCCCCGACAGCGCGATGCGCACCGGCCACATCATCTGGCCGGTCTTCATCCCGTTGGCGGCGGTAAGGGCCATCAGCGCCTCCTTCACCGCTTCCTCGCTGAAGTCGGGAAGAGCGGCGAGGGCGGGCCGGGCGAGCTGAAGGGCACTGAGGGCGACCGCCGGGTCGGTCTTCATCTTCTTGTGGGTATAGAGGGCGGCGTCATATTCCGGCAGCTCCGCCAGGAAGCGGACCATATCGGGAACGCGGTCAAAAACCTCGGTCCGGGTATGCATAAGTTCCGCCAGCCGGCGGTAATCAATCCCCTTTCCCGCGAGCGCCTTGTCAAACCAGGGCGTCGCCGCCTCTAAATACGCCTCAAAGGGCATGCGGCTGATATACTCATGGTTGAACCACACCAGCTTTTCGGTGTTGAAAATGGCGGGGGCCTTACTCAGCCCCCTTAGGTCGAAGGCCTCGACCAGCTCGTCCATGGTAAAAAATTCGCGCTCGTCTCCCGGACTCCAGCCCAGGAGCGCAATAAAGTTGATAATCGCGTCTTTCACATAGCCCTGGGCGAGCAAATCCTCAAAGCTGGGGTCGCCGTAGCGCTTGCTGAGCTTGCGGCTGGCGTCCTTCATCACGGGGCTCAGGTGGATGTAGGTGGGAGCCTGCCAGCCGAACGCCTCGTACAGCAGGTTGTATTTGGGCGTGGAGCTTAAATACTCCGTGCCGCGCATGACATGGGTAATGCCCATCAGGTGATCGTCGATCACGTTGGCGAAGTTATAGGTGGGAAGGCCGTCCGCCTTGATGAGCACGTTGTCGTCCAGCGTGTCGCACGGAGCTTCCACATGGCCGTACAGCGCGTCGTCAAAGCTTGCCACGCCCGTTTCGGGGACGTTTTGGCGGATGACGAACGGCTCGCCGCTTTGCATGCGGCGCATCGCCTCTTGCTTTGGAAGCCGAAGGCAATGCTTATCATACTTCCATTGTTCGCCTTTGGCGCAAGCCGCGTCGCGGCGCTGCTGAAGCTGCTCCTTGGTGCAAAAGCAGGGATAGGCAGCTCCGCTTTCCACAAGCCGCATGGCGTAGGGCAGGTACAGGCCGCGCCGCTGCGTCTGGATATAGGGGCCGTAATCGCCGCCTACGTCCGGCCCCTCGTCGTAGTACAGGCCCGCTTGGCGAAGGCTTTTATAAATCAGCTCCACCGCGCCCGGAACCTCGCGCTCCTGATCGGTATCCTCGATGCGGAGGATAAACCTGCCGCCGTTTTTTTTGGCGAATAGATAGGTGTACAGGGCGGTGCGCAGCCCGCCCAGGTGCAGATAGCCCGTAGGGCTTGGGGCAAACCGGGTGCGAACGGTCATGGGGAGCCTCCTTCAGGGGAAAAGTGAGAAAGGTTTCAATCTAGTATTATATACGAAATTAAGGATTTGTCGATTGTTTTTTGGCAGAAGCGCCCTTTTTACGCGTATGAAAGGGGCCGGGCGGGCGCGGCGGCGCGGGCGGTTTGGATAGCCTTGCATAACAGGCCGTTTGCGTCGTGGTAGCCATGCGCTTATCAAGCAATCTCCCAGATGGCGTCCCCCTCTATCCATGACGTCTGCGAGCGTTCTTTTTCTGCCGCTTTTCGCTGGAAGGCGGGAAGGCCGCCGAGGTTCCCTCAAACGGCTATTCGTTTCAGGAGACGACCGCTTATCGGGACGGACAGCTCCTGAGGCTTGATTCCAACACGCGTAAGATTGTGGCCGTTGACGCCGCGACAGGGAAAATGACCGATGAAATTGGAGCGCCGGCGGGTTACAGCGCCGGCGGCGTCGCTTATGATGCTGCCAATGATCGGGCCTATTCGCTCTGCGACGCGGAGGTCCTGCGCTGGGAGGGCAAAAGGCCCGTGACGGTCGGCTACTTATCCGTCGACAGCGCGTCCGGCGCGCTTTATGCCGGCATATGGAACGGACAATGCACCTTGATTGACAACACGGGATTATACGCCTGCCATACGGCTTTGGGAGAGGGCGGCGTCAGGCCGCTGGTCATTTGGAGCGCCGTGCAGGGACTTCTGATCTCGAAGCTGACGGCAGGCGCATGAGGCTTTATCCGCAAACGCCGGTTGTCGTTCGCGACGCGGAATCCGACGACCCCTTGGAAAGGGTTTTTATAGCGAACATAACCGGGGATGCCGGCGTTGATATCTTTGCGGTGTCAAGCCACGATATGGACGGCGGGGAGGTTTTTCGCCGCGGCTACGCCGCCGGGCTGGATTCCGTCCTTCTCAAAGACGACGTGCTTTCGATGTCCCCGCAAATTCAGGAATATTTAACGCGGAACGGAATTTTGTTCGGTTTTCCCGCGGCGCTGTGGACGAGGTATTGGACCGTTTCGCCGGGGCCGCTGGAAGAAACGGGGCTGGGCGCTATTCCCGAGCTCATTAACGATTATTATGATATGATGCGCTTATGGTACGGGGAATATGGCGGCGATCATCCCGCCGTGCTGTTCGACGGGAACCAGACCGTACAGGGAGCGTGGCGGGAGGCAATCTATTTACTTACCTCCCAGTATATTTACGCCTATGCTTCCGGCGATCAGCCGTTGACCTTCAATACCCCCGTTTTTCGCGCCGCGCTGGAAAAGGTCGCCGCCCTCGCAAAGTGGAAGGGCGAAGACGCCTCGCGCGATAATCGTGAGGAAGCGAGGAAAAGCATATTTCAAACCAACGCCATAGAGCCGTTTTTTAAACGCCTGCCCCCTGAAGCATCCGGGGTACGCGATATCGCTCCGCCCGCCTTTGCGAAAGCCGGTCAACCGACGCTCGATACCACGCTGGTATATTTGATTGTGAATCCTCATAGTCAAAATCGAGAGGCGGCCGTCCGGTTTTTGGGGTTTTTCAGCCGGAACATGGAGTTGGCGCTGAGGTATCAGCTTCATCCGGATGATAACGAGCTGATCGAGCGGCAGAATGATCCATTCCTTGCGCGAGGATATGCCGAAAGAATCGAGGGGATCAAGGCCAGGATGGCGGCCTTGGAGGATGAAGAAAATCTGTTTATGCTGAGGGAAGAGCTGGCGCGGGAGGAATACGCTTTTGCGCGGGAAAAGAAGAACCGCTGGGAATGCCCGGCGGAGGGCATCGCGGAATACCGCGGGTTAGCGCCCTACATAGACGTCGAGCACAGCAACTTGATATGGAGAATGACCGACGCGTTGGGCGTCGAGACGATCCTTATGAAATATCTCGAGGGGCATGCCACGTTAGATCAGGCGCTGTCGGAGCCGGACCGCAAGGCTGCCATGATATTTTTGGAATCGCAATAAAACAGCGCCGCTGATGATCGGCGGGACGATGGGCGCGCCTGGCTGCCCCGGCCTGCTATCGGCGCGTTTTGCGCGGCGAAAGGCTCCGGCGGCTCCCATCCCCTTTTATACGGCTTTGCGCTTTGCCAAAGGGCAAGCCCTTAGGCGGCGGGCGTTGGGAGGCGCGGCCTCCCAACGCCCCTTCGCGCCGCGGACCCGAACCGTTTAGCCGGAACCTTTCTTCCGATAGGCCGTCCGCCTTTCCTATAAGTCGCGCGCCCCTTTTTTTACCCCTTCACCTGCTTGGCAAACGTATCCCTCAGCCCCACCACGCGGTTGAACACGGGCAGCGCCTCCGTCGAGTCGGCGTCCTTGCAGTAATAGCCCATCCGCAAAAACTGGAAGGTATCCCCAACGCGGGCGTCGTCGAGATACTTTTCCAGGTATCCGCGGCAGACCTCCAGGCTGTTGGGGTTGAGCTTCTTTAAAAAATCGGTTTTGAGAGCGCCGCCGCCGGTCGGGGCCGCCTCGTCCGCGGCGTCCGCCTTGGCCTCCGGGTCGCCGGCCTTTGGCGCGGAGGCTTCAGCCTCGCTTTCCTCCATCAGCAGCGGCTCGTACAGCCTGGCCTCGAAGGGCGTGTTTTCCTCGGCGCTGACCCAGTGAAGGGTTCCCTTGACCTTGCGGCTGGCGCCTTCCGAGCCGTTCCGGCTATCCAGATCCACGGTGCACAGCACCGCCGTCACGTTGCCCTCCGCGTCCTTCTCGCAGCCCTCGCACTTGATAATATACGCCCCCTTCAGCCGTACCTCGTTGCCGGGATAGAGGCGGAAATACTTTTTGGGGGGAACCTCCATAAAATCCTCGCGCTCCACATAAAGCTCGCGGGTCATCACGGTCGTGTGAACCCCCATTTCGGGGCGATTTGGATGGTTTTCCATGGTCAGCTCGTCCCGCTTGCCCTCGGGCCAGTTGGTCAGAATCACCTTGAGCGGGCGCACGACGGCCATGGCCCGGGGCGCCTTTTCGCCCAGGTCTTCGCGCACGCAATGCTCAAGAAGCGCCAAATCAACGGTGCTGTCGGCCTTGGCTACGCCGATGCGGTCGATAAAATCGCGGATGCTTTCCGGCGTATAGCCCCGCCGGCGCATGGCGCAGAGCGTGGGCATGCGGGGATCGTCCCAGCCGCTCACATAGCCGCCCTCTACCAGCATGCGAAGATAGCGCTTGGACATGATGGTGCGGGTAAGATTCAGACGGCTGAATTCGATCTGGCGCGGGCGGGAGGGCAGCAGGTTCGCGGCGTGCTCCACCACCCAGTCGTACAGGGGGCGGTGATCCTCATACTCCAGCGAGCAAAGGCTGTGGGTGATGCACTCCAGCGCGTCACCCACGGGATGGGCGAAATCATACATGGGATAGATGCACCAGGTTTTACCCGTGCGATGATGCTCCTTGAACAGGATGCGGTACATGGCCGGGTCGCGCATGTTGATGTTCGGGGAGGCCATGTCGATTTTCATGCGAAGGATCATGCTGCCCTCGGGATGCTTGCCCGCTTTCATCTCCTCAAAAAGGCGAAGGCTTTCCTCGGCGGGGCGGTCCCGGTAGGGGCTGTTGCGCCCCGGCTCGGTCAGGGTGCCGCGATACCGGCGAACCTCGTCGGGCGAGAGCTCGCATACGTAGGCCAGCCCGCGCTGAATCCAGTCTACGGCGATTTCATAGCATTTCTGGTAATACTCGCTGGCGAAAAACAGCCCGCCCTTCCACTCAAAGCCGAGCCAGCGGATATCCTCCATGATGCCGTCGACATACTCGGTTTCTTCCTTGGCGGGGTTGGTGTCGTCAAAGCGGAGGTTCGTCACGCCGCCGTAGCGTTCGGCAGTGAGAAAATCCGCGACCAGCGCCTTGCAGTGGCCGATGTGCAGATAACCGTTGGGCTCGGGCGGAAAGCGCGTGTGAACGCTTTGGCAGCGCCCGCTCCGTAAATCTTCCTCAACGGCGTCCCAGATAAAGTTGGTCTTGCTTGCGGGTGTTTCCATCGCTGCGCCTTCCTTTCTGAATGGTGAAATACGGCCAAAGCCGCCGTGCCCGCTATTATATAGCGAAAAAGCGGCTTTGGCAAGGGATGGGCGCGGATTTAACGCTGCGGGCGCGCGTCTTTACCATTTCCAGAATATTGAAGGGTTATGCGTACAAACCGGGGGGCGCCCTTGGAGGACGCTAAATCATTCGCATGCCGAAGAATGAAGGCGCGCTCCGCCGCGGGCCGAAAGGCGGAAAGCGGCGGACGGACGCCGGCTTGCGGCGGTTATCCCCTGCCCGAAACGAAGGACAGGATTCGCTCCTTCAGGCGCAGGGCGTCCTGCCGGCCCAAATCGTACTGCGCTTGGAGCACGGCCGGATTTTTTTCCATGTGGCGCACGGCGATCCGTTTGGATGGGCGAATGACCAGCGCGCGGCCGTCCGACTCCGCCCGGCGGAGCCAGGCGAGGGAGGCGTTATAGTTGCCGTGCCGGGACGCGCTGCATTGCACGAAGCGAGGATAGCGCGCATACCTGAGGCGAATGAGGGGGAGCAGCTTATCCGGCCGCTTGACATAGCCCTCGGGCTGGGTGAGCACCACGAGGTTATGCGAGTAACCCATGCGCTCGAACGCGCGGACGGGAATGCTTTCCGCGACGCCGCCGTCCAGATATTTTTTCCCGTCCAGCACAACGGCTGTGGACACGACGGGCATGGACGAGCTGGCCCGCAGCACGTCCATGCAGGCGTCGGGCGTCTGGCCGGGCAGGTATTCAGCCTCGCCGGTCGCCAGGTTTGTCGCGCAGGCATAGAACCTCGCAGGGCTATTCAAAAAGGCGTCAAAATCAAAAGGATCGAGCCGGAGAGGCAAATCCTCATAGCTGAACCGCCGCCCCACCAAATCGCCTGTGAGCAGCAAGGAGCGGAGGCTCATAAACCGCCAATCGTTTAAGTACCTTTTCATATAGCGAATATTGCGGCCGCGCTGCCGCGCCACGTAGGAGGCTCCATGGATCGCGCCGGCCGACACGCCCAGCACGCCGTCCGCGCGCACGTCCCAATCCAGCAGCGTGTCCAGCACGCCGGCGGTATAAACGCCCCGCATTGCGCCGCCCTCCAGCACCAGTCCCAGCCGCTCCGACATCCTGTTCAGCCTCCTCCCAAGCGTGCGTCGCCCCCTATCCTACCATATTTGCCCGCCAAGCGCCATACCCAGCCCGCGCAGACAGGGATATCAGCTTGACGCCTGTATGCGTCTTCCGGCGCATCATCCGTTCACACAACGCTCAGCGAGCCTTCTTTCAGCGCATTGCCGGGGAGGAGCGCCGGGGTTGCGCCCGCGCTTACGCGCGGCGACGGTATCACATTCACAGGTCAGGGGACTTACTGACATGAAAGTAAAGAGAAAACAGACGCGGATGACGGCGGTACAAGATCCGTTCTTGGCGATTCCGCTTTCCGGCCTTGCGGATCGGCGCTCTGCAAATGGCGGTTCCTCCTAGCGGGGGCGCGTCGGGCAGCCTCTGCGTGCGGCGGCGCTCTCTTACCAGATGCTGGATGTCAAAAAGATTATAATAAATAACGATCAGTAAAGCGTGTTTCTTCCCGCATTTTTTTCAAAACCTGCGCCCGATTCCGCGACAATATCCGGTATTTCCCAATTTATAAGGGAAAGGAGGGGTGCGGCGCCGGCAAGTTTTGCATTCATGTCGAAACTATGACCTAGTTCTTTCGCATTCTTTTCTTCCCTAACAAAAGCCTTACACCTCCAACATATTCCTTTTCATTGGCGCATAAACGCGCTATACTGCTATTACAGAGCGGGAGGCGTTCGCCTTTCCGGAGCTGGAATTGGACGCAGTGAATGGAGGGGGAATAAAGATGAGCAAGCGGCGTTTTCTGCGCTTTGCGGCATTCGGAATGGCGCTGATGCTGACGCTGTCTTTCGCGGCGTCTGCGTTTGCCTATTCGACCATCCCATACGGCAAGCAGGGCGACGAAGTGCGCAAAATGCAAAACAAGCTGAAGGAGAAGGGCTTTTTAAAGGATTCTGTGGATGGAAAATTTGGCCCCGCGACCCAAAGCGCGGTTCGGAAGTTCCAGAAATCCGTCGGGATCAAGGCGGACGGAAAGCCTGGGGAAAAGACCCTGACAGCGCTATACGAGGGTACGAGCAAGATTAACCAGACCCGGAACTCCGAGCTCAAAAACCAGATCGAGCCCAAAAACCCGCGCACGCTGTATTACGGATGCACGGGCGCGCGCGTGAAGGAGCTGCAGCGCGCCTTAAAGGCCGTCGACTGCTACGGCGGCTCGATCGACGGCGTTTATGGAGACCTCACGCTGGAGGCGGTTAAAAAATATCAATACAAGCGCGGCCTGCACGCGGACGGCATGGCCGGCTCCAAGACGCTCGCCAGCCTCAACCGCGTCAGCGGCAAGAAGGTGCGCAGCTCCTTCCTTCTGGCTGTGGGCAGCAAGGGCGCCGAGGTAAAAAAAATGCAAGGGTATCTATCCAGCCAGGGGTACGCGCACAGCGATACCAGCGGAGAGTTTGGCAATTCCACCGAGGAAGCGGTAAAGAACTGGCAGAAGGCCAATGGATATGAGGTGACCGGCTCCATCTCCGAGAGCCAGTATAACAAGCTGTTTGCCAAATAGGCGCGGGCAGGCGGATTGAAAAGTTTTTGAGGGAGCCGCAAGGGGAAGCCGCGTGGATGTGACTTTTCATGACGCGCATAGGAAACGGTAATGGAAATCCGCCGCCAAGCGTCGCTTGGCGGCGGATTTTTCAGGCTGTCAAAAAACCGCCGGCGCGTCCAGCGCTCGTTTCGTTCCCTCGCCGATATTGGCTCACGCCTGCGCATCGCTTTGCCGCTTCGCTCCGGCGCGCTTCCATTCGCTTTCGCCTTCGGCGAACAGCACACCGGGCTGACGCTCATTTCAGTGCCACAGGGCTGCCGCTCGCCTCTGCCATTCTCATTACATTTGGGCCGCGAACGCGGCCCAAAAACGGGATTCCTAAGGGCGAAGCCCTTAGGCGGAGGGCTTGGGAAGCGGAGCCTCCCAACGTCCCCTCCCCCCGCCGCGGCTCCTTTATCAGCGGTGTTTGCCCTGCCGGCGCTTAGGCGGCGGCTTCCGTGAGACATGCCTCAATCCAGCTTGACGCCCTCCACGGGCGTGCGGTGATCGTATGCTTTTTCGATTGCCTCCAGCAGCAGCCCGTGATCGTCGCTCAAGCTCATGGTAGCCATGGAGACCACGTCGTAAAGCTGCGCCTTTTCCTCGTCGGTCAGCTTTGCGTACACTTTCTGGTCGTCAGGGTTCCCGCTGTTTTCCTGAATGGGCCGCCCGTTGCGCTCGCTGGTATAGCGGGCGAACCAGCCGCGGACCTCGGACACGGTTTTGCCGATCATCCATTGCTCGTAATGGTCCATCTGCTGATACCATTCGTTCTGCGGGTTCATGCCGTAGCGGTCGCCGCGCTCGCGCTTGGTTTTCCAGTCCGCGATTTCCTGCCGGACGCTTTCCTCGGTGTTTTGGCTTACGCCGTCGATCTTGCCGGCCTCCCGGCTGTATACGTTATAGCCCTCCTTGCCCGGCCAGCCGCTGAAATGCGGCATGCTCTCGCCGTCGTAGTTTGGCGTGGCGACCTCGTAAACATCCACCTGAACATCCAGGATTCTGCCGTCCTTGTCAAACAGCGCGCTGGCCATGGTGACGTTGAAGCTGTATACCGGCGTTCCCGTATCGTCCTTGCCGGGGCCCGCGCGGAAGTTGGCGGCTCCGCCCAGGCCGGCGAACACCTCCGCCTTCGCGGGATCGAGCGTGGGCCTCGGCGTCGGGTCAGGAGACGCGCCTTGCGCCTGGGAACCATCCGCGGAAGCGCCGCCGGAACCGGCATAGCTTGCCTGCGTGAGAATGCCCTCCATGGCGGCAAGAATACTTCGGCTGGTTCCCGTCGCTCCGCTGACCGCGTCCACGCCTTCGATGCCCTGCTTTTCCACGATGGCGGCGGAAAGACCCGCCTCGGCTTTTCGGAAATATTCGCTTTCCTCGCCGGACTTGTTTTCCGCCCGAAGCTCCGCAAGCTTTCCATCGCGTACAATGACCGTGACGATGACCTCGTCGTCGTTAAAGCCCGGAGCAACGTCGCGGTAGACGCCGTCCTGCCAGCCCTCGGCGCATACGCCGCCCGGCGGCGGGGCGCAGCAGAGCGCCAGCGTCAGGGCCGCGGTCAGAAAAAATCTTCCTGTGCGCATGTGGTTTCCCTCCTGTCAGCTTGACATTCCATACACGGTATAGTATAAAAAGCAGTGGGCATTATGCCTCGTTTTCAGGTTGACCCCGCCGGACGCGGGCCGGCAATTCCATCAAAGGGGGATCTTTTTTATGGTCCGTACCATCGTAGGCGCAAATTGGGGCGACGAGGGCAAGGGCAAGATCACCGACGTGCTTGCGGAAACCAGCGACGTCGTGGCGCGCTTTCAGGGGGGAGCCAACGCGGGGCACACCATTATCAACGACTATGGAAAATTCGCCTTGCACCTGCTGCCGTCCGGCGTATTTCATCCGCACATCGCAAACGTCATTGGTCCGGGCGTCGCGCTGGATATTGAAAAGCTGATGGCGGAGTATCAAAGCGTGGTGGAACGCGGCGTTCCCAAGCCCACGCTCTATATCAGCGACCGGGCGCAGGTACTGCTGCCCTACCATGTCGCGTTTGACCGCTATGAGGAAGAGCGGCTCGGCAAAGCCAGCTTCGGTTCCACCAAAAGCGGCATCGCGCCCTTTTATGGCGACAAATATTTGAAGATCGGCATTCAGGTATGCCAGCTTTACGATGAGAAAATTCTGCGCGAGCGCCTTCAGAGCGCCGTGACGCAGAAAAATGTGGTGCTGGAGAACCTGTACCATCAGCCGGCTATCGACGTGGAAGCGCTGACCGCCCATCTGCGGAAGCTGGCCGAACAGATCCGGCCCATGGTCATCGACACCACCATCTATTTGCACCAGGCCCTCAAGGCGGGTAAAACCATATTGCTGGAGGGCCAGCTCGGCAGCCTGCGCGACCCTGACCACGGGATCTATCCCTTCACCACCTCCTCCTCGCCGCTGGCCGGCTTCGGCACGGTTGGCGCGGGCGTGCCCGCCTCCGCGATGAAGGACGTGTTCTGCGTTACCAAGGCGTATTCAAGCTGCGTGGGCGCGGGTCCCTTCACGACCGAGCTGTTTGGCGAGGAGGCGGAGGAGCTGCGCAGGCGGGGCGGCGACGCCGGGGAATATGGGGCCACGACCGGTCGTCCGCGACGCGTGGGCTGGTTTGACGCGGTGGCTACACGCTACGGATGCCTCGTTCAGGGCGCGACCGAGGCGGTGCTGACAAATTTGGACGTGCTGGGTTATCTGGACGAGATCCCCGTGTGCACAGCGTATGAGACGGAGGGAAGGAAAATCACCGACTTCCCCAGCACGCCGACGCTGATGAACTGCAAGCCCGTATATACCATGCTTCCAGGGTGGAAGAGCGAGGTGCGCGGCGTTACCGAATGGGAAGCGCTGCCAGAAAACTGCAAAAAGTATATTGAATTTTTGGAAAAGGAGCTGGAGGTGCCGATCCATATGGTTTCCACGGGACCGAAGCGCAGCGAGATGCTTTACCGGTGACGGCGCAGCGTATGCGCCTTCCCTTCAAAAAATAAAACAGTGTATGGAACCGGGGCCGGCTGCCATCGCAGCCGGCCCCGGTTCGTAGGCTGTTGTTAAGCGCTTTGGGGAGGCGGTCGGAGGGCCGCCGCCCTCCGACCGCATTCTATCCCGCGCGGGACTTGGGCTGGAGCTTTTTTCGTCCGCTCTCAGCTCCGTTTGGGCCGCGGGCCCGCCCCAGGAAGCGGGATTTCCAAGGGCGAAGCCCTCCGGCGGCGAGCCTGAGAGGCCGCGCCTCCAACGTTCCTTTTCTGCGCGGGAGCGTCCGGGGTCAGGCCCGGATCGCGGCGCCGTGCTTTTCGGCGCAGACCTTCTGCACCTTATCCATGGCCTTTTGCACCTCGGCCTCGGTGAGCGTGCGGTCCGCCGCGCGGAAGGAGAGGGAAAACGCGACGCTTTTGCGGCTCGCGCCGACTTGCAGCCCGCGGTACACGTCAAACAGCGAAACGCTTTCCAGCAGGTTGCCGGCTGCCTTTCGGATATCGGCCATCAGGGGGCCGACGTTGACATCCTCGTCCACCACCAGCGCCAAATCGCGGGAAACGGCGGGAAAGCGGGGCAGGGGCTTCATCTCGCCCATCGGCTTCGCGTTTTCCAGCAACTGCTGAAGGTTCAGCTCCGCCATGACGGCGCGCTTGGGCAGATCGAAGCGTTCCCGGACGGCCGGATGAACCTCGCCCACCTGCGCGAAGGTCGTTCCGCCGCGAACGAGCCGGGCGCAACGACCGGGATGATAATACGCGTCGGCCCCCGCGACCACCTCGCAAAAGATACCCTGCGAACGGAGAACCGCCTCCGCCGCCCCGCGCACGGTAAAAAAGTCAACGTCCTCTCCATACGCGCCGAGGCAAAGGGTTTGGGTTTCGGCGGGCAGCCCCTCGGCAGTGGGCTCATGGTGGTCAAACACCGCCGCCATCTCATACAGGCTGGCTTGGTCGGTGGAGTGGTTCATATTGAAGGCGAGGGTTTTGAGCATGTCGCAGGCCAGCGTTGGCCGCATAACGGCGGTATCCTCTCCCAGCGGATTGCGGATGGGCATAGGATCGTTTCGCAGATCGCCCTCGGGCAGCCCGAGCTTGGCAATCTCCTTTAGGCCCGTGAAGCTGTAATTCATGATTTCCAGATAGCCAAGCCCGTGAAGAATGCCGCCGACGGCATTCTTGAGGCGCTTCATGGGGCTTACGCCGCCCTGCGTGGTTTCGCCCCGGAGGGCGGTTGCGCCGATATGCTCATAGCCGTACAGGCGGAGGCATTCCTCGCATAGATCCGCCTCTCCGTCCAAATCCTCGCGGAAGGGGGGGACGGTTACGGTCAGCGTATCGCCGTCCAGCGCGGTTTCAAACTGAAGCTTGGTCAGAATGGAAACCATCGCTTCCGGCGGGATGGGCGCCCCCGCGCGCTCCTGGATGCGCCGGACGCTTGCTGTAATCACCTGCGGCTTTTTAGGGCTGGGATAGAGGTCGATCACGCCCGACACGACGTCCCCGGCATCGAGCAGGTTAACCAGCATGCACGCGCGATCCAGCGCCTCCATCACCGTGCCCGGCGCGACGCCGCGCTCAAAGCGGCCGCCGCTTTCGGTCCGCATGCCCAGCGCGCGGCTGGTCAGGCGGATTGCGGTACGGTCAAAGCTGGCGCATTCAAACATGACGGTGGCGGTCGCTTCGGTAATCTCGCTCTCCTCGCCGCCCATGATGCCCGCGAGGCCGGTCGCCGCCCGCTCGTCACAGATGACGAGATCCTCCGTGCGCAGCGAGCGCTCCACCCCGTCCAGCGTGGTAAGCTTTTCCCCCTCGCCCGCGCGGCGCACGACGATCTGCCTGCCGCGGACCTTGCTCAGGTCGAAGGCGTGCATGGGGTGGCCGTATTCCAGCATGACGTAGTTGGTGATATCCACGATGTTGTTGATCGCGCGGAGGCCCGCGCCGTGCAAATATTTGCGCAGCCAAAGCGGCGACGGCGCGATGCGCACGTTTTGAATCACGCGCGCGGCATAGCGCGGGCAGAGATCCGGCGCGTCCACGCGCACCTTGACCTCGTTGTGGATATTGCCCCCGGCCTCGACGACGACCGGCTTAGGCGCGTGAAAATCCGTCCCGAGCGCGGCGGCGGTTTCCCGTGCGATGCCGATGGCGCAGAGGCAGTCCGGTCGGTTGGCGAGTATTTCAAAATCCACGGCATAGCCGTCGATGCCGAGAATGGGCCGGACATCGCTTCCAAGGGGATAGTCCTCGTGAAAGATCAGAAGCCCCGCGTCGCCCACGCTGGGATATAGCTCCTGCGGAACCTTCAGCTCCGTAGCGGAGCAGAGCATGCCTTCGGAGATCATGCCCCGAAGCTTGCCCTTCTTGATCCTGATCCCTCCGGGCAGGCGCGCGCCGTCCAGCGCCACCGGAGCCAGAATGCCCGCGGCCACGTTTGGCGCGCCGCAGACGATCGTAAGCGGGGCCTCGCCCCCTACATCCACCGTGCATTGATGCAGATGGGTGCCTTCCACGCCCTCGCAGGTAAGCACCCGGCCCACGACCACCTTTTCCATGCCGCCGGCCAGTTCCTCCACGCCTTCCACGGCGGTGCCGGTCATAATCATGCGCTCTTCATATTCCTTGGGTTCAACGGGAATATCGGTGTATTCCCGCAGCATGTCCATCGCTATTTTCAAAACCATGACCTCCCAGACCAATTGTTGTTGCGACCGCCCGGCCGCTATGCGGCCCGGCGCGTCCCGGATGAATCGAGTTCTTTTTTGATGATACAGGCGGCGTAAGCGCTGGAGGGCAAACGCCCCGACGGCGCGGCACGATGAGCGTCGGAGTGGACGCAACCGCGTTTTGTCAAAGGGCTCCCCCTGACAGCCCGCGCCCTGCGGCGATTTTAAAGGGCGCGGATTTCGGCGGGCCGGCGGAGGGCGTATAGCCGCTTCCGTTACCGCAACTGCCCCAGCAGCCGCGCGTCGCCCTCGTACAACAGCCGCATATCGCGGATGCCGTAACGCTTCATGGCGATGCGTTCCAGGCCGATGCCGAAGGCAAAGCCGCTGTATTTGGCGCTGTCTATGCCGCACATCTCCAGCACTTTTGGGTTGACCATGCCGGAGCCGAGCACCTCCACCCAGCCGGTATCCTTGCAGATGCGGCAGCCCTTGCCATGGCAGGCGGAGCAGGTGAGGTCCACCTCCGCGCTGGGCTCGGTAAAGGGGAAGAAGCTTGGCCGGAAGCGGGTTTGAATGTCCGGCCCATAGAGCTTTTTGGCAAACGCCTCCAGCGTGCCGCGCAAATCGGCCATGGACAGCCGCTCGTCCACCACGAGACCCTCCATTTGATGAAAAACCGGGCTGTGCGTGGCGTCCACCTCGTCGGCGCGGTAGACGCGTCCCGGGCAGATGATGCGGATGGGCGGCTTGCGCGTAAGCATGGCGCGCGCTTGCATGGGGCTGGTATGCGTGCGCAGGACGACGTTGTCGTCCATATAAAAGGTATCCTGCGCGTCCCGGGCGGGATGGTTCTTGGGCAGGTTCATCAGCTCAAAATTATAGCGGTCCAGCTCGACCTCCGGCCCCTCGATCACCTCGAAGCCAAGGCCGGTAAAGCAGTCGATCAGCTCGTTCATAACCAGGGTGATGGGATGCGCGCTGCCTACCCTGGGCAGGGGACGCGGCTCCGTCACGTCGATTGTTTCCTGGCGGAGGGCGGCTTCGCGCTCGGCGGCCTGTAAGGCGCTCAGGCGTTCGTTCATGCGCCCGGTCAGCCATTCGCGCGCTTCGTTAATCTGCGCGCCGATCTTAGGGCGCTCCTCGGGCGGGAGCTGTCCCATTCCCTTTAGCAGGGCGGTAAGCTCGCCCTTTTTTCCCAGCACGCGAACCCGAAGGCTTTCCAGCTTCGCGGACGCGTCCAGGGCCGCCAGCTCCTCCTCGACCTGGTTTTTGATATCCCGCAGGGTATCCACAACAGACATTTGATTTCCTCCTCTATTGTCGTTCACAAGAGCCTGAAGGGTAAAAGAAAAGCCCTCGCCCATGCGTATATGGGACGAAGGCATACGCCGCGTTGTACCACCCAAATTCCGCACGGACGGAGCCTGCCGCCGATGCGCTCTTTGCCGGTAACGGGGCTTAACCGTTTTTTCCTACTGGGAACGCGGTCCGTTCAGAGAAAAAGCTCGGAAGCGAATTTCCCGCGACGACCGTGGACGTCTTTCAGCGCGCGCCGTCATAAGACAGCGCGCGACGCCTTCTCTTTTTCGGCAGTCGGCAACCGGGCGTTGGTCTTCGTCATCGCCTTGTGTGATTATATCACCCGGGCGGCCGTTTTGCAACCTTACGGCGGCCGCTTCTTCGCATGATCCCCCCGGGCAGAGAAGGCGGGCTCACTCGGCCTCCGTCAGCACAAGCCCGTTGCCGGACGGCGTTATTTCATAAAGCGTATAGGTATAAAACGCCTCGCCCTCCTCCATCAGCCCGCACGCCGGCGCGTAAAGCAGGGAACCCTCGTCCGGACAGAACAGGTGGGTGAAGCCGTTTTGAAGAAGATACGACGAAAGCGCGGCCGCGTTTTGCGTAACAGCGGGCTGAGACGCTTCGAACCTGGCCGGGGCGAATACGTAATCCATATCCTTGATAAAGCTGGAGTTTGGCTCATAGCCGACCAAAACCTTCGCGCGCTCGTATCCCTCGAGCTGCGTGCCCCAGTCGTTATCCATCATGACCATGCCCTCGGTACCCAGCGCCCGGTCCTTCTGGATATAGCGGTATGGGATTAAAAGCTCGTAGAGGTCAATCCAGTTGACCGTCAGGACGCCAAAAAGAACCGCCATCGCTGTCAGCGCGGCAGCGAGGGGTTTGCGCCGGTCCGCCGGCAGGGGCGCGTCAAGAAGCAAACACAGCGATAAAACGCCAAAGCCCAATACCATGGGGGCCAGGTAGCGCTCCATCAGTAAAAACAGATTATCGCTTTGCGCGCCGGTATATTGCGGGATTTCTACTGCGAATACGGTAAAAAAGCCGAGGTATTGCGCGACGAAGCAAACCAGAATGGATACGCCCGCAAACAGACTGACGCCGCCCATGCGCCGCGCCGAATTGCGTTTCGTTAAAAACAGCGGAAACAGCGCGACAAGCATCAGGCGGACCAGCAGGGGCAGCGGGAGGATCGGCCGGCCGAAGATTTGAAGCATTCCCGAATAGGAGGCTGAAACGCTGGAATAATGCCCAATAAAAGAATGGAGCAAAGAGGGCAATACGTTTTCATAACCCTCCGGCGGCACGTAGGAGCCGGAGAGTACCGCGGTCAGCGCAGACGAGAGACTTTCCGTATGCCTGCCGGAAAGCCCGGATAGCTGGCAGAACAGCATCCACGCGCCAACGGCGGCAAGCGGCGAGAGCAGCGCGGCCCAAAGCGCCGGACGGCGCTGCTTTTGCCATCGCTTCATCAACAGGAAAAACAAAATCGCCAGCGAGGCGAGCAACTCTCCGGTTTGTTTGATGAGAACCAGCGCGCACAGCCCAAGCGCGATCGAGCATAGCCCCCAGCCATCCCGCTCCCGCAGCCGCCAAATTTGCACAAGCACATAGCCAAAGCATATCGCCAGCGTCGTGTCCACGCTCAAGAAGGTATAGCTGGTTGCGTTGCCCCATGCCGGCAAAGCGATCATACCGATGAAAAAGAGCGGAATCAGGTAAAAGCGCTTCCAGCGCAGGCGGCTACACAGCGGCAGCAGATACGCACCATAGGTAATGAAAAGCGTAAAGTACAGGAGCGATTCCCGCCATTCGCCCACGGCGTGCATCATCCACCACTGAAGCACCTGTACGCCGGGCGTGTAAGTGGCATAGGCGAGCGCCCAATGATCGGACGCGTCTGCCAGCCCGTTGAGCGCCCAAAGGGATTTAGGCTCCATCGCCCAGTAGGCGACGTCATCCCACCACCAGACGACCATGGGCTCCGTGGCGTACCAGAGAAACGCGCATAGCAGCGCAAAGCAGGCAAAGCCGGGGGTGAGCACGTAGGACAGAACATCCTTGCCCAACTGCCCGGGCGTGCGGGCTCCGCGCATAAGCATGAAAGCCGCAAGCCCGGCCGACGCGACCAGCCCCAAAACCGCCAGCGCATCGGCCCAGTAAAGCCGGCCAAGCATCGCAAAAACCGTCAGCACAATCATCAACGCGGATAGGACGGCGGGCAGCACGCTGTCAAACCTCCGCCTGAGCGTCAGGCAAAGGCAGCCGGAGAACAGGAGTAGCGAAATAATATGGAGCAAGCGGAACACATCCTTCGGTAGCACCGGCAGGTTGACGCGGGAGGGTACGCATCAGTATATCATGAGCGCGGATAATGATACAAGTCCACGGCGGAGGGAAAGGAGGCCGGTCGATTTTATTGGCGCAATTTTTCCGAACGTTCGTATGAAAACGGGCTGGAAATATTCGATATTTTGTGATATACTGGCCGGGAAAATTGGTAAGCAACAAGGAGGAAGCCGAGTGGACCGCATCCGTCGTAATGAACGTATGGCGGTTTTGACGAGAGTGCTGACCGGCTCGCCAAACCGTATTTTTACCCTTTCTCATTTCTGCGAGCTTTTTGGCGCGGCCAAGTCGACGCTGAGCGAGGATATTGATATCCTGCGGGATGTATTCGAGCGGTTCGGACTTGGCAAACTGGATACTGTGACCGGAGCCGCCGGAGGCGTGCGCTTCCGCTCCTGCATGCCGATGGAGGAGGCGCTAGAGTTTCTAAGCGGGCTCTGCGTAGAGCTCTGCTCGCCGTCGAGGCTTTTGCCGGGCGGGTTTTTGTACCTGAGCGACATCCTGAGCATGCCGGAAATCGTCGGCAAAATGGGAACGATTATCGCCGGACAATTTTACGACGCCGCGCCGGACTTTGTGCTGACGATGGAAACCAAGGGGATTCCGGTCGCGCTGGCCGCCGCCAAGGCGCTGGGCGTGCCGCTGGTTATTGCCAGGCGTTCCAGCAAGGTGTACGAGGGGCCCGCGGTGAATATCAATTACCTGTCGGGGTCGTCCGGGCGTATCGAGACGATGAGCCTGAGCCGCCGGGCCGTCAGGGAGGGACAGCGCGCGTTGATCGTGGACGATTTCCTGAAGGCGGGCGGCACCGCCCGGGGGATGATCGACCTGATGAACGAGTTCAGCGTGGCGGTGGTCGGCATGGCGTTTGTGATGGCGAAGGGAGAGCCGCAGCATAAGCGGATACAAGGCGAGCGCGCGCTGATGGTGATGAATGTGGACGGCGAATCGCCGGATACGCTGAGCGTCAGGCCCGCGGAATGGCTTTCGCGGCCATAAGGATTGAACGCTGGGGAAAGAAAGGGTTAGGGATCATGAGACGGATCGGTTGGATAACGGAGGGAAATGCGTTTGCAAAAAAGCCCTTGCTTGGCATGCCGTGCGACGCTTATGTGAGGAAGGCGCTGGCCGAGTGGGGGGCGGAACCTGTGGAGAGCGGGGCGCTGCCCGGCGAGGTGGAAACGGCTCTGATAGCGCGCGGAGACGTGCCCGCCATGACCGGGGCGGCGCTCGAGGCGCTGGCGCGCGGCGCGCGGGAGCGCCCATGCGTGCTGGTCGGGCCGGACAGCCGAACGCCTCTGGCCTTGGCGCTCAACGCGGAGGCGCTGGCGCTGGCGGTTGACGGCGGGCCGTCGCTGCCGACGGTGGGGGAAGCCGTGGAACGGCTCAACAGCCGGGGTGTCGCCCCCCGGGTATGCAGGGACGGACAGGCGGACGCCTGCCTGCCCGTGACCGACGCCAAGAGCTACGCGGAGGCGTTTGGAATGCTGAACCGCGTCAATATTGGGCGGCAGCAGGATAACGGCGTGCTGATTCTGGACCCGGAGCGCACCGTGATCGAGGGGGACGTAACCATCGGCGAGGGCACGGTTGTTTATGCGGGCAACACCCTGCAGGGCGCTACATCCATCGGCCGGGACTGTGTGCTGTACCCCAACAACCGTATGCAAAACGCCATTGTGGGAGACGGGACGACGGTGGAAAGCAGCGTGCTGCTGGACTGCCAAATCGGCTCGGGCGCCACGGTAGGGCCTTACGCCTATTTACGGCCTCAGTCCCGCATTGGCGACCGTTGCCGGATTGGGGACTTTGTGGAGGTCAAAAACAGCTCCATCGGGGACGGCACAAAGGTTTCCCACCTTACCTACGTAGGCGACAGCGATTTGGGCAGGGAGATTAACCTGGGGTGCGGCGTGGTGTTTGTCAATTATGACGGGAAGACAAAGAACCGCTCCCAAGTGGAGGACCACGCCTTTATCGGATGCAATTGCAACCTTGTCGCGCCCGTGCATATTGGAAAGAACGCCTATCTGGCCGCCGGAAGCACCGTCGCGGAGGACGTCCCCGAGGACGCGCTGTTCATCGCGCGTTCGCGCGGCGTTGTCAAGGAGGGCTGGGTGAAGCGGCGCAAGGAAGCCGGCAAGCTGTAAGCCGGCGGATTTGCCGATCCAAAAGGCGCACGCGGGCGGATTTCAGGCTGTCCCATGTTCCCGCGTTCGCGGCTGGAGCGCTCGGGAACGTTGGGAGGGGCGGCCTCCCAAGCCCGCCGCATCAAGGCTTTACGCTTGGGAATCCCTTTTTTGGGCCGCGTTCACGGCCCAAGCATAGTGGCCAAGGTTGACGAAGGGAAGCGCGCCGGAACGGGCGCGCGGCCCGCGGCCGCCTCAGGCCATTGAAAAAGCCCGCCTGACTTTTAAAACTGCCAGGGCGGAAGCTGCCCGCCCGGCCGCCGTGCGCGGCGAGAGTGCCGGAGCCGTTGCCGACCGCAGGTGATCCGGGCGATACGATTCCATTTGGAGGGCCGGTTCCTCCCAAGCGCTCTGTAAAGAGGTCGGTCTGAAACGGCTTTGGCGGGAGACGTTCGACGCCGTCAGGTTGGGCTTGCAACGTGGCGGGGCGGTATGCTACAATACAAAAGCCACAGCGGGGGCGGCATTGGCCGTCCTCGCCAAAGCTCGTTTGCGCGAAAACGCCCGACCGGGCGCCGCGCCTAAAAGCAATGGGAGGAGAGCGCTATGTATTTAATCGTCGGCCTGGGAAACCCGGGTTCCCAATACGCGCATACGCGCCATAACGTTGGCTTTGACGTGGTGGAGGTTTTGGCCGGGAGGCTGGGCGTCGGCATCACGCGCGGGAAGGAAGGCGCTTTGGTCGGCGAGTGCTTTGTCCAGGGTCAAAAAACGTTGCTCGCCCTTCCTCAGACGTATATGAACGTAAGCGGCCAGGCGGTTGCCGGGCTGGTTCGCTGGTATCGGATCGAGATAAACAACCTGCTGGTGATTTATGACGATATTGATTTGCCGCAGGGCAGCGTGCGCATACGGCCCAACGGAAGCGCCGGTACGCACAACGGCATGCGCAGCGTGGTTGGCGAGCTGGGAACCGACCGGTTTCCGAGAATCCGGGTAGGGGTGGGCGAGAGGCCCCCCGGCTGGGAGCTGGCGGATTGGGTGCTAAGCCGGTATCAGACGCCCGAGGAGCGCGAGGCGGCACGCGCGGCCTATGAGCGGGCCGCGGACGCCGCGGTCGAATACGTTCAAAACGGTATTGAAAGCGCCATGTGCAAGTATAATACCAAAAAGCAAAAAAAGCCGAAGCTTCCCACGGAAGCCGGAAAAGGAGAGGCCGAATGAACGAAGGCCTGTTTACCGCCTATGCGAAGCTGCCGGAATGGAAAAAGCTGACAGAGCTGCTGAAAAGCGCGGGGTGCGCCGCGCTGTACGAGGTGGCGGAGGGAGAACGCCCCTTTATGGCCGCGGCGCTCGCGCGGCAGACCGGACGCCCGGTGGCGCTGGTTGCGCCGACGGAGCTGATAGCGCAGAAGCACGCCCAGGACATTGAACGGCTGACGGGAGAGAGCTGCGCGCTGCTGCCGGCCCGGGATATTCAGTTTAGCCGCGCCGCCGCGAGCCGCGAGAGCACCTGGCAGCGCATACAGGTGCTGGACAGCCTGGTAAACGGTAAAACGCGCGTGCTGTGCGCCAGCGTGGACAGCCTGCTTGACCGGTGCGTTCAGCCGGCGCGCTTCCGGGCCGCGGTTTTGACCTTGGCGGAAGGCGAGCGTCACGCGCCCGACAGGCTGATGGCCGCGCTGATCGGCAACGGCTATGAACGCGTGCCCATGGTGGAGGGCAGGGGGCAATGCGCCATGCGCGGGTCCATTTTGGACGTTTTCCCGTCCAATGCCGCGGACGCCGTTCGGATCGAGTTTTTTGACGACGAAATCGACAGCATCCGCCGCTTCGATTGCATCAGCCAGAGAAGCATTGCCCGCATCAAGGGCGTGCGCCTTGCGCCGGCCACCGAATGCCTGATTGACGACGACGCCGCGGCCGCCGAGAGGCTGAAGGCCGCCGTGGAGGCCGGGGCCGGTCATGCGATGGACGGACGCGAGGAGGAGAAGGGGCGCGCGGAACCGCCGGACGACGGAGAGCTCCCGTCGCTGGACGCCTTTCTATCCGGGCTGGACGCGCTGGAAATGACGGAGGATATGCTTGCCACAGGCGCGGAAAAGACGGAAGACCGCCCCATTTCAGAAACGGAGCTGGCCTGGAAGCGGCATTTGGACGATGTGGACCGCGTCCGGGCGGGCCAGAGCATCCGCACCGCGCCGATGTGGATGAACGTGTTGTGTGAAAACACCGTGCTGGCAACCGAGTATCTGGAAAATCCCATCATTCTGTGCGACCGGCCGGATCAGTATCCGGCAAGGCTCAAAGCGCGGGAGGCGGAGTTTGCGGAGGCCTATGAGGACGCCCGCCTGCGCGGCGACGCGTTTGACGCGCAAAAGGAGCTTCGATACCGCTATGACGACCTGCTGAACGATTGGGAAACGCGGTCGGTCGCCGTATTCACGGATATGCGCGGCAGCCTTGGGAGGCTGAAGCCGGCGGAGGCGATCGCCATTGGATCGCAGTCCCCCATGCCGTACCAAAGCCGCCTGGCTCCCCTTTGCGAGGACATCGCCAAATGGAAGGAAGAAGGCTGCGCCGTCATCCTGCTGACAGGCGGAGAGGCGCGGGGGAGAAGGCTGCAAAAAGCGCTGGGGGAACAAGGCGTGCCTTCCTCCTACGCGGAAAGCCTGGACGGCAACCTGATTGTGCGCGAGACGATATTGCTGCCGGTAACGTACAGCAAGGGCTTTCTTCATCCGGCGGCCGGTCTTTGCGTTGTCAGCGATACGGATATTTACGGTACGGCTTATCAGCGCGCGCGCCGGAAACAGAACGCGGGAGAACGGATCGCGTCTTTTACGGACCTGAAGACGGGCGACTATGTGGTGCATGATCTGCACGGCGTGGGCTTGTACCAGGGCGTCGTGCAGATGGAAAACGACGGCGTCAAGCGCGACTATCTGCTGATCCAGTACGCGGGCAACGATAAGCTGTATGTTCCGGCGGACCAGTTTGACCGGGTCCAGAAGTTTATTGGGGCCGAGCATGCCGCGCCGAAGCTGAACCGCCTGGGCGGGGCGGAGTGGGAAAAGCAGAAAAGCCGCGTGAAGGCGGGCCTGAAAAAGCTGGCCTTCGACCTTGCGGAGCTGTACGCCAGGCGCGCCAGGAACACGGGCTATGCCTTCAGCCATGACAATCCCTGGCGGCAGGAGTTTGAGGACATGTTTCCCTATGAGCTGACCGCCGACCAGCAGCAGTGCGTGGCGCAGATCGAGGCGGATATGGAGAGCCCGCGCAATATGGACCGCCTGCTTTGCGGCGACGTAGGGTACGGCAAGACCGAGGTGGCGCTGCGCGCGGCGTTCAAGGCTGTGGTGGAGGGCAAGCAGGTCGCCATCCTCGCCCCTACGACCATTTTGGTCCAGCAGCATTATCATACGATTAAGAAGCGTTTTTCCGGTTTTCCCGTCAAGTGCGATATGCTCAGCCGCTTCCGCACTCCAAAGGAGCAAAAGGAAATTTTGCGGAAGCTGAAAGAGGGAGAGCTTGATTTGGTGGTAGGCACGCACAGGCTGCTGGCGAAGGACGTGGCGTTTAAGGACCTGGGCCTGCTGATTGTGGACGAGGAGCACCGTTTTGGCGTCAGCCATAAGGAAAGCATCAAGAATATGAAGACGCGCGTGGACGTGCTGACGTTGTCCGCGACCCCGATCCCCCGCACGCTGCATATGAGCATGGTCGGGATCCGCGACATGAGCCTGCTGGAAACGCCGCCGGAGGAGCGGCTGCCGGTAAAAACCTACGTGATGGAATACGACGACGGAATGATTCGAGAGGCAATCCGCCGCGAGCTGTCGCGCGGGGGGCAGGTCTACTTTCTGTATAACCGCGTGAGAAGCATCGAGCAGATGCACGATCGGCTGCAAGCCCTTGTGCCCGAGGCGCGCATCGGCATCGCGCACGGACAGATGCGTGAAAACGCGCTGGAGGACGTGATGCTGGATTTTTACGCCGGCGCGTATGACGTGCTGCTTTGCACGACCATCGTGGAAAGCGGGCTGGACGTACCCGACGCGAACACGTTGATCGTGTTTGACGCGGATCATTTCGGCCTGTCGCAGCTCTACCAGATACGGGGCCGCGTGGGCCGCAGCAACCGGCAGGCCTACGCCTATTTTACCATCCGGGGAAACCGCGTGCTGTCCGAGACGGCGGAAAGGCGTCTATCCGCCATCCGGGAGTTTACGGAGTTTGGCGCCGGTTACCGCATCGCCATGCGCGACCTGGAAATCCGGGGCGCGGGCGACGTGCTGGGGCCGGAGCAGAGCGGCCACCTGAGCGCCGTCGGATACGACATGTATGTAAAGCTGATCGAGCAGGCGGTAGGCGAGGCGCGGGGCGTTGAACAGACGCCGGAGCTGGACACGCGCGTGGAGCTGCGCGTGGATGCGTACCTGCCAGAAGCCTATGTGTCGCAGGAGCAGCTCCGGGTGGAGATTTACAAGCGCATCGCCATGATTGAGGACGAGGCCGGACGTTTGGATATCGAGGAGGAGCTGATCGACCGGTTTGGAGACGTGCCGGAACCGGTCCGTAACCTCATGCGCATTGCGCAGCTTCGCGGCGTTACGCGAAAGCTGGGCATCAGCCACGTATTCCTGCGTGCCGACGGCATGCATATGCGTATCGACGAGCGTTTCATGCTCGATCCGGCGATGCTGTATGAGGCGATTACCAAGACGGATAACAGCTTGCGCTTTTCCGTGGGCAAAACCCCCGAGCTGGTTTTAGCTAAGAGCGATTTGACGGCGGAAAAGGCGCTCGCGCTTGCGATTCCCCTGCTCACCGCGGTGCATGACAGGATTGCCGCGCTGCGCGGCGGCGGGGACAAAACAAACTAACGCGGGGCAAGGAGCGCTGAACGCGCCGCGCAACCGGGAACGCCGAAGACGTTTTGTCAGGCTTCGCTTGCGAGACGATGCGTTTCCGTTTTTGCGCGTTGTGCGGACGATGGCTTTTGTTGAATACGGACGCTCCTCTTCCGAAAGGCGGCGTAACGCTTTGCGAGGTTCTCCAGCCCGATCATGGCGAGAACGACGAAGATCGGCGCATACACGAAAAGATATCGCGGCCAGACCTCGACGAGCAGCAGATAGAAGGTCACGCCCAGCAAGGCCAGAGCCAGGATGGGGACGACCGGATGCGCCCGACGGTCAAAAACCGCGGCTACGGCGCATAGCAGGAGCACGGCAAGCCATACGGCTTGCTGGATTGTCGCATACACCCCGTTCAGGGAGCCGTTCGTAAAATAGATGGAGCGCAGGAAGGAGGAAAGAGCGTCCGTTCTGGAGGGAATTTCAATCTCAAGCAAGCTTTTATTAGAAGCGAAGGTCCCGTCCGCATAGGCTTTAAACGCTTTGACGGCGAAGAAATGAAGGGTTTCTCCCGGCGTTCTGGAAGCGAGGCGTTCCCAGGCCTTTTGCAAATTGGCCTGCCTGCGTTCGGAAAGCGTTGGGAAGGAGGAGGAAAAAGCCACGTCCTCAGGCGAGTGTCCGCCGTAGGTATTTCCATTCATACCCATCATCAAATAATGCGTTTCGCTTAGCTGCTCTTGCGGCGTCGCGCTGCCGGCAACCAGCGTTGTAGCCGCATTCTGCCAAAGCGCCGAGGGGATCGCACCCAGCATAATCGCCGCAAAAACAACCCCAAGCCGTTTGAATTGGGCTTTTAAGGGTTCACGCTTCGCCAGCGCCCGAAACGAGCCGATCATGATGAAGGCGATCATTAAAATCAAGACCGACGGCTTCAGGGTGGCGCCAAAACAACAAAGCAAGGAAATCAGCAGCCATTTGGGAAAGGAGGGAAGCCTGCAAAGAAACACGTAAAGGGCAAGCACCGGAAACAGGATGGCGCAGGTATCGGTATAGGGTACGGACATATAGGGAGACAGGGCAATCCACACGGTGGACAGCGCGGCGGTGAAAACGCCAGCCGCCCCGCTTTTGGTAAGCTTGCGGACGCATAGAACGGTTAGAAAGCAGGTAATGTTTAACATAAAGGTGCCGGTATATGGAAGCAGCGCATAGGGAACGGAGAGCTTCAGACCTTCCCCAACCCAGAGAATTGCCGACAGCAGCACGGTGAGCGGCGCATTATTTGGGCAAAGACGAAAATAATCGGCGTTTTTAACCGCCTCGCCACGCGCAAGATTTTCTGCCGCGCGATAGCAGGATTCCACATCCCAACCGGCATAGAACCAGGTGCTCCGCGTAATGATGAGCTGCGCCGCAAGCAACGCTAAAAAATAGAGGGAATAGCGCCATACCGGGGAAGGACGCTTTGGGGTAGAACGCGATAGAAGCAGCGTGCCAACGATGACGAACCCCAGCGCGGCTGGCAGCAGCGCGAGGTTGGACAGCAAGCTAAAATTTTGATAAGCATGGCCGAACGCTTCCTGTGCGAAAAGGAGGATGCCGATGATAAAAAAAAGCGCCGCGCCTGTTACAATGGAAAAAAAGGATGGAAGGGCATGCCAGAACCGACGCTCTCCCCGTTTCAAGAGCCACACCCTCCTTTGTAAAAACGGCTCGGGATAACAAACCTTCCGCCAAAAACAAAACGGGCAAAAGCTCGCCTTTGGGTTGCTACCGGCGCGGTCGTAAGCCGAGTTCTGTCGTTGGACGATCATCTATCTAGGCCGCGCGTTGCCGCGCGGCTCCAGCGATCTCTTTAGGAGCACGACGGGCCGCCGTATCGCTCCTGGTCGGATCTTGCATCGGGTGGGGTTTACAGCGCGCGCTTGTCGCCAAGGCGCGGGTGAGCTCTTGCCTCGCCTTTCCATCCTTACCCCGCGCTGCCATGCAGACGCGGGGCGGTTTCTTTCTGTTGCACTTTCCTTGAAGTCGCCTTCACCGGCCGTTAGCCGGCACCCTGCCCTGCGATGCTCGGACTTTCCTCATGGCCTTCGCCACGCGATCGCCTGGCCGCCCGGTAGCGGCAACAGCGTAGCACGAAAGCGGAGGCTTGTCAAGCCTTGCGGGCCAGGCGCGCCTGTGTTATAATGAAGTATCTGATGCGACCGAGGTGGAAGCGATGCCCTTTCTTTGCCGGATCATCGGCCATCGGTGGCGGGGCTGCCGTTGCGAGCGCTGCGGAAGGCAGCGCGACGATCATCATCTTTTTGAGCTGGCCGAAGGCCGCTGCGAGCAGGTATGCACGGTATGCGGCAAGACGGAAGCGGTTGCGTGCGAGTGGCACCATTGCGCCTGCGTGCACTGCGGCCGGACGAGGGACAGCCACCATGACTGGATGAGCACAAGCAAGTGCGAGCAGGTATGCCGCGTATGCGGCAAGCGGCGGAGCCGCCACCAGGATCAACCGCTTGAGCGTGGGGTGGACCGCTGCGAGCGCTGCGGAAGGCTGCGCAAGCTGACGCCGGAGGAGATCGAAAAACGGGATGAACAATGGGGAGACGCTTTCGCCGACGAGCTTTGAGAAAAGCGGAAGAGCTACGCAACGGCGCCGCGCGGGTTCATGAGAACCGGCGGCGCTTTGTTTTGCCGGGAACGCGATGGCGCGCGGAAGACCGCTTCCCAAGCAGAGGCCGTCAGACGGCGGGAGCGTCGCCTCAGCGTATCCCAAAAAGGACGGCGCCTTTTTTGACAATACGGGCATTGTTTGCGCCGGAGGCGCAAACTCTCAGGCCGTCGAAAAAGCCCGCCTTTCGGCGAGCTTTTCCGCCGAGGACTGTTGGAAGTGCTTGCGGCAAAGCCGCAAACTCCCCGCCGCTTTTCTTTGTATGTGTTATCTATGCTTTGCGTTTCAACCTATGCTGAAGCTGATCCTCCTGTCCGGGGGGAGTGTCCAAAGTAAGGATTTTGTGATATAATAGGAAGCATGAAGAAGATAAGAGAAGCGGAATGGAAAAAGTGCCCGAAATGCGGAAAAACAGAGAATCAAATCAAGGCGGGGTTTAATGGGTCGGGAAGTCAACGCTGCAAGTGTAAGGAGTGCGGCATCTATTACACCATTGAGCCGAAGCATCACGAATACTCAGAGGAAACCCGAAAGCTGGCTATAAAGATGTATTATAG
>DBGEOK010000120.1:0-2186 GCA_048370855.1 Candidatus Limiplasma sp.
CCCCGCCACTCTCCTCCACGGGGTGTGTAGTGTACAGCTCTTCCCGTGAACAGTATAGCAAACTCTTATCATCGGCGAAAGCGCTCACGGGTTTCATATCCCCGTCGGTGCCTTTCGCAGAAAGGCGGATTATACAAATGATTGTGGATCAAAAAATCTGGGTCGGCACGGGGGACGACCAGAAGCCCGTGTACCTGCTGCCGCAGATGGCCAACCGCCACGGCCTCATCGCCGGGGCCACGGGCACGGGCAAGACCGTCACGCTCAAGGTGATGGCCGAGGGCTTTTCGGACATGGGCGTGCCCGTATTCCTGGGGGATATCAAGGGCGACCTGAGCGGCATGGTCAAGCCGGGGGAGCAAAGCGACAAGATCTCCGCCAGGCTGATGAAGGTGGGCGTGCCGGGGTTCAAGTACGAGAGCTATCCCGCCGTGTTTTGGGACGTGTACGGCAAGCAGGGCCATCCCGTGCGCACCACGGTCAGCGAGATGGGGCCGATGCTCCTGTCCCGCATGCTCAACCTCAACGAAACGCAGGCCGGCGTGCTCAACATCCTGTTCCGCGTGGCGGACGACGAGGGCATGCTGCTGCTGGATATCAAGGATATCAAGGCCATGCTCGCCTATGTGGGCGAAAACGCGAGCAAGTATACGCTCAATTACGGCAACGTCAGCAAGGCGTCCATCGGGGCGATTCAGCGGGCCGTGGCCGTGCTGGAGGACCAGGGCGGGGACTGCTTCTTTGGCGAGCCCGCGCTCAAAATTGAGGACTGGATGCGCACGGACGAGGACGGCAGGGGCTTCATCAATATCCTGGCCTGCGACAAGCTGTTTTTAAGCCCGGTCATGTATTCCACCTTCCTGCTGTGGATGCTCAGCGAGCTGTACGAAACCCTCCCCGAGCAGGGCGACGCCGACAAGCCCCGCATGGTGTTCTTCTTTGACGAGGCGCACCTCCTGTTTGACGACTGCGGCAAGCAGCTCATGGACAAGATCGAGCAGGTCGTCCGGCTGATCCGCAGCAAGGGCGTGGGCGTGTACTTCATTACCCAGAACCCGGCGGACGTGCCGATGTCCGTGCTGGGGCAGCTTGGCAACCGCGTCCAGCACGCGCTGCGCGCCTTTACCCCGCTGGACCAGAAGGCCGTGAAGGTCGCCGCGCAGACGTTCCGTACCAACCCCGCCTTCTCCACCGAGGAGGCCATCACCCAGCTCCAGACGGGCGAGGCGCTGATCTCCTTCCTGGACGAAACGGGCGCGCCCGGCGTCGTCACCCGCGCGACCATCCTGCCGCCGCAGAGCTACATGGGCGCGATTTCCGAAAACCTCCGCGACACCTTTATCGAAACCAGCCCCTTTCACGGCGTATACGAGCAGGAAATTGACCGCGCCAGCGCCTATGAATACCTTGTGGGCAAGATGAACGACGCCGCGCGCCCGGCTCCGGAGCCGGTGCGCTCCGCTCCCGTGATGAACGTTCCCGCGCCGGCTCCCGCCCCGCAGGCCGCGCCCGCGCAGGTCGCCCCTGTTCAGGTTGCCGCGCCCGCCCAGGGCTTTATGGTATTCGATCCCACGACGGGACAGTACGTGCAAAAGCAGTTGGAAACCCTTAACGCCGCGCCCGCCGCGCAGCCGGCTCCGGCCCCGCAGGCCGCCCCGGCGCAGCCTCAGACCGTTCAGCAGAACGTTTTGGTGCTGGACCCCACCACGGGGCAATATGTGCAAAAGCTCATGACCATGGCGCTGGACCCCGTCACGGGCCAGTATGCGCCCGTGCAGAGCGAGGAAGAGCTGAAGGCCGCCAAGGAAGCCGCCGCCGCCAAGGCCAAGGCCGAGAAGGAAGCCGCCAAGGCGGAAAAGGAGCGCATTGCCCAGGAGCGCCGCCAACGCGCCGACGAGCTCCGGGAGGAGCGCGCCGAGCGCGCCCGCGCCAACAACAGCGTGCTGGGCCGCATCAAGAACACCGCCATTGCCACGGTTACAAGAACCGTGACCAACGAGCTCACGCGCGGCCTGATGGGCACCCTCACCGGCAAGCGCCGCTAAGCCGCCGCGCCGGCCTCGCGCCCCCTTCCCTCCGGGCGGATCCCGGGGGAAGGGGGCGCTTTGCGATGCCGCGGGCCGTATCGGGAGGCTCCGCCTCCCAAGCCCTCCGCCCAAGGGCGAAGCCCTTGGGCAGATTGTCGA
>DBGEOK010000121.1:0-20344 GCA_048370855.1 Candidatus Limiplasma sp.
AAGGAGCGGGAGGAATCCCGCGGACGGGGGGAAGGATACCAATGTGGAACGCGGTGGACGAGCTTCTCAAGCAAGGCATCTCCGAGGGGGCTTTTCCCGGCTGCGCGATGGCCGCGGGGCAGGGATGCCGCGTGCTGTACACAAGCACGCACGGCCGCCTGGCCCGCGACGGCGAGCGGGAGGTCAGCCATACCACCCGGTACGATATCGGGTCGCTTACCCAGGTGCTCACAACCGTCCCGCTGATGCTGACGGCTCTGGAGCGCGGGCTCATCAGCCTGGACGACCCCATCGCGGCTTATCTGGAGGACGTGCCGCCGGATAAGCAGGAAATCACCCCGCTCGCGCTTTTGACGCACACATCCGGCATCGCGCCGCACTTTCTGCTGTCCCAGGAGGCGGAGGGAAGCCGCGACGCCCTCCGCGCCCTGCTGGCCCACCCTCTTGCGGGCAGCGTAAACGGCAAGGTGCGCGATTCCTCGATGGGCTACATCCTGCTGGGCTTTCTGTTGGAGCGCGTATTCAAAATGCACCTGGACGAGGCGATGAAGCGCTATGTGAGCGCGCCGCTCCACATGGCTCGCACGGGCTTCCTGCCGTCGGGCGACGACGTGGCGCCCGTCGAGGCTGAAAGCGAAACCGGCGAATGGCAGGCAGGGTTTCCCCTTGACGGCAACGCGCGCTTCTTGCACGGCGTTGCCGGGCATGCGGGCCTGTTTACAACCCTGGAGGATGTCATCCGCTTTGCCGCGATGCTCGCGGGCGACGGCCGCACGGACGAGGGCGTGGCCTTTTCCTACCGGGCGGTCCACCTGGCGACAACGGAGCGCACGCGCGGCATGAACGCGGCGCGCGGCTATGGGTTCCGGATCACAAAGCGCTCGAACCCCTTCCTGGGACATTTATGGCCCAGCGACGGCTACGGCCTCCAGGACGCGACCAGCGGATCACTGATTGCGGTCAGCCCCGAGGACGGTTTTTTTGTAGCGCTGCTGACCAACGGCCGGGTCGGTTCACAGGAGCGCCGCAGGATGGAGCGCATGCACAAGCTGCTGCTGAACGCGGCCTATGCGGCTTTTCAGCACGACGGCTGAGCGCCGGTCGGAAGGAGAGAAAGCGGGATGAGGACGCGCGGGATTCTGTTTGTCTGCCACGGCAACATCTGCCGCAGCCCCATGGCGGAGTTTGTCATGAGGGACCTGCTGGAAAAGAGCGGGCTGGCCGGGAGCGTCCAGGTCGCCTCCGCCGGTACCAGCGCGGAGGAAGCCGGCAATCCGGTGCATCCCGGCACGCGCCGCAAGCTGTCGCAGGCCGGCATCCGGTGCGAAGACAAAACGGCCCGCCGGCTTATGCGGGACGACTATGCAGCCTACGACTTTCTCATCGGAATGGACGAGGCAAACCTCCGCAACATGCGCGCTTTTTTTGGGGGAGACCCCGACGGCAAAATGACAAAGCTTCTCCGCTTCTGCGGCGAAGACGGCGATGTGGCGGACCCATGGTATACCGGAGACTTTGACGAAACCTGGCGCGATGTGACGCGCGGATGCGCCGGGCTCCTGCGGGAGCTTGAGACTCGGTCTTGGCGGGATCAGCCGGGCGCGAAAAGAAGGAGGGATTCCGGATGTCTGTAAGCGGTCTGAAAAACGATGTGCGGGAGCTGAACAAGCTGGCCGGCGGGATGGGGCTGGAAGCGCTGATCGACGGCATATGCGCCGCGCTCAAGCGCCATCCGGACGCGCTGGCGGACGTTACGTACAGCTACCGGCTGTGCGCGTCCGATACGGGCTTTACCAAATCATTTTCCCTTACCAACGGACGCTATGCGGAGTTTGGGGAAGCGGACGAGGCGGACGTTACCGTCACCGGCACGGAGCAGAGCCTGCTTTCGGTGCTCCGGCGCGACGTCGCCCCCATGTCCGCGCTGATTCGCGGAAAAATCAAGGTCAAGGGAAGCAAAGCCGCCCTGATTCGCTTCGCGGAGTTTTTATAAGCGATTGACCGCGCCGCCGGACAGCGGGCCGTCGTTTCTTCAGGCAGCGGTTCCGCTCTGATCCGCGCAAGACGCCCTTCCAGTCGGATGAAAACCGCCCGGTTTTCCCACGCGCGCCATATGAAGCGCCTCGCGCCGCCGGCCTTTTGGTTCCGGAAAACAAATTTTCCGGGTCTCTTTCGTCCTTCATACCATCCTTATTTTCGCCCCATATTTTCATTATCGGATTCAGTTAAGCCGACGCATGACGCCGCAGAGCGCGATCATAAAATATCGTTAGGGGGAGCTTATCGCGGCGACGCCCGCAAAAGGCAGGGAGATACGTTGAAAATCAGCCGGCAAGCCGCCCGGGAGATCGTTGACGGGCTAAGCAGCGTGCTTCAGGGCAGCTTACCCTTTTAACGGGGAGGGCGTTATCCTTGCCAGCGCCAGCCGCGATCGGATTGATCCGTTTTGCATCGGGCGGCGATTTCAGCAAAACCGTCTTCCTGATGATCCTCCTGCCGCCCGCGGCGCTCGGCCCGCATAACGAGGTGGAGGAACGGTTTCACATCCTTCTGATCGCCGTCGCGGACAGCGGGACGTGGGAGCGCTGAGCGTTCATCAGGCTGATTTGATGGCGCCCGACGCCTCCACGCGCGCATGCTCAGCGAGGCAAAGCGCGACTTTTTTCTACGACGAAACGACCTATGCGCTGTTTTTGAGAGAATGGCTCGATCCGAACGCAGTTTGTCAGGCGGGTCTTCAACGGCCTGCCGGACGCAAATATCGAGGAATACGCCTCCCCAACCCTGTGCCAAATCGACGGCTTCTCCGGCCAAACGGCCCGGGCCCACTTCATCCGCAAAAACACCCTTCAGTAGAAGCCGAACCGGCTGGCTTATCAAACCGGCTATCATCCGCGTTCCTATTCTTTCATTCCCTTGTTTGATCTGGCCGTGCTGTTTTACAGAAACCGCATGAAACAGGAAAGGGGGCAAGACGGCGGATCTTCGGTTTCCCGGCACGTACACTCATCATAAAGGAGGAAAAAGTATGACTGGAATCCCTCTGATTATTGCCTTCATCATCATGGTCGTTGTGATGATTCTTGCCATCTCCAAGTGGAAGATTCATCCCTTCCTCGCCATCATGGGCGTTTCTCTCATTTTGGCGCTCCTTTCCATTCCGCTCACCAGCATTCCCGGGGTAATCGGCGCGGGCTTTTCCAGCACGTTCTCCAGCCTGGGCATCGTCATTATCCTGGGCGCGATGATCGGCTTCTTTCTGGAAAAGACGGGCGCGGCGCTGGCTATGGCGGACGCGGTGGTGCGCCGGGTGGGCAAAAAGCACCCCGAGCTGGCCATCCTGATTATGGGCTGGATCGTGTCCATCCCCGTATTCTGCGACAGCGGCTTCGTCATCCTTAACCCCATCCGCAAGGCGATTACCAAAAAAACGGGCGTATCCGGCGTGGCAATGGCCGTGGCGCTCTCGGCGGGCCTGTATACGTCCCATGTGTTCATTCCGCCCACGCCGGGGCCGATTGCCGCGGCAAACTCCTTGGGGCTGGACGGCCACATGCTGCTGGTCATCGGCATCGGCGTGCTGGTATCCATACCCGTTTTGGTTGTCAGCTACTTTTTTGCCAGGCTCATCGGCAAAAAGGTGGCTTCGGCCGACGACGCCGCGGGCGACGAAACCGTCAAGGACTATGACGAGCTGGTCAAGGAATACGGCAAGCTGCCCAACGTGTGGCTCTCCTTCGCCCCCATCGTGGTGCCGATCCTGCTGATGGCCGTTAAATCCATCGTGGATATGGCGGGAGGCGCGGGCTTCCTGGCCGATCTGCTTGTGTTCCTCGGCACGCCGATGATCTCCCTCGCGGTCGGCCTGCTCATCAGCATCGGTACGCTGGCCGCCACCGGCAAGATGGGCCAGTTCCGCGCGCTGGCGGACGATACGCTGCGCACCGTCGGCCCCATCCTGTTTGTCACCGCCGCCGGCGGCGTGCTGGGCAAGGTGATATCCGAGGCCGGCATCGTATCCTATATTTCGGAAAACGCGGCGTTTTTAAGCGGCGTGGGCATCTTCTTCCCGTTCCTGGTCGCCGCCATCCTCAAGACCGCTCAGGGCTCCTCGACCGTCGCCATTACCACAACGGCGGGTATCATGGGCGCGTTTTCCGCGGAAGGCGGGCTGATGGCCGCGCTTGGGCTGACCTCTCCGCTTGCCGCCGCGCTGACGGTAATGGCCATTGGAGCGGGAGCCATGACCGTCTCCCACGCCAACGACTCCTACTTCTGGGTCGTGACGGAGTTTGGCGGCATGAAGGCGCAGGATGGGTATAAAACCCAGACGCTGTGCACCCTGGTCATGGGCGTTACCGCCATTGTCTTTATCTGGCTGGTTTCCCTTTTGATTGTCTAAGAATCCTCCGCGCCGGCAAAGCCGTTCGGGCGGGGAAATCTGGCCGGGAGGCCGGCTTTCCCCGCCTTCCCATCCGTTTTTTGATACTGGAGGACTGCCAATGCAAGCCATATGGGATCATGCTCATATCATCATCAAAGAAGCAATCCGCCGCGTTCTGCCGGAGGAGGCCGTCAAAAGGGCGCTTGCGGACTTCCCGGACGGTCCCGCATATGTGGTGGCGATCGGCAAGGCGGCGTGGAAAATGGCGGCCGCGGCCGCCGATACATTAGGCGACCGTTTGAGGTCCGGCATTGTCATTACCAAATACGGGCACTCCGAGGGGCCGATTGAGGGCATGGAGATCATCGAGGCCGGCCATCCCGTCCCGGATGAAAACAGCGTAAAAGCCGCCAGGCGCGCTCTGGCGCTCGCGGATTCCCTCACGCGGGAAGACCGGCTGGTATTTCTGATATCCGGGGGCGGATCGGCATTGTTTGAGCTGCCGTTGGATGGCGTTACCCTGGACGACCTTGCGGAATTGACCAAACGCCTGCTGGCCTGCGGGGCGGATATCACCGAAATCAACGCGATCCGCAAGCACCTTTCCGCGGTAAAGGGCGGTCGCTTCGCCCTGCGCTGCGCTCCCGCGCAGGTCCTGGCCATTGTGCTCAGCGACGTGCTGGGAGACCCGCTGGACGCTATCGCTTCCGGCCCGGCCTATCCGGACGGCGCCACCAGCGAAGCCGCGCTCGGCCTCCTGAAAAAGTATGGCATCCCCGTCAGCGAGGGCGTCCGCCGGGCGATGCTGCTGGAAACGCCCAAGGCGCTAGACAACGTATTAAGCAAAATCACCGGCAACGTCAACGCCCTTTGCCGGGGAGCGATGGAGGCCGCCGCGCGCCTCGGCTACGCGCCTCTGCTGCTGAGCACCACGCTGGATTGCGAAGCGCGCGACGCCGGAGCGTTTCTGGCTTCCATCGCACGGCAGATCCACGCGACCGGCGCGCCCGTCAAGCCGCCGTGCGCCGTCATCCTTGGCGGCGAAACCGTCGTGCATCTCAAGGGCGACGGCAAGGGGGGACGAAATCAGGAGCTTGCGCTGGCCGCCGCCAAGGGCATCGCCGGCCTCCCCCAAACGGCGATCTTCTCCGTGGGTTCGGACGGCACGGACGGCCCCACGGACGCGGCAGGCGGCATCGTGACGGGAGGCTTTGTGGATGTCTGCGCGCAAATGGGGCTTTCCGTCGATGCCGCGCTGAGCAACAACGACGCTTACCCGCTGCTAAAGAAGGCCGGCGGGCTCATCGTAACCGGCCCCACCGGCACCAATGTAAATGATTTGACCGTGCTCCTGTGCGGCCAGCCATTTCTTTCTTAAAAAAGGGCCCGGCCCCGGAAAACATCCGGAACCGGGATGGCCGCCGGCCTTTTTCAAAGCCGGCTTCGCGGCTTTCTCCTTGCCGGTCGCGCGACCGGGGCTTGCGCTTTGCGCGGGTCCCGGTCGGCAAAGCCGTCCGACGAAGCGATGACTGTAATAACCAAACGGCCCTATTCCTCCCCAATCCACTTCAGCGGGTATTCCTCCACCGCGTATTCCAGGTTCCTGCCGTTTTGCTTCAGCGTGCGGAGCACCGCCTCAACGTTCTCGTCCTTGGTGTAAGGCGTGGGCGCAAAGTCGTTATAATCCCGCCTGCTCGAAATGCGGCAGGGAATAATTTTGATTTGCTCGCTGGTGGCGGCGCCGTCCTTGACGCGCATTTTAATCTGGAAGATATAGGTGGACATGTCGCTGGGCTTGGTGTTGCCCGCAAAGCTGAAATTGCCCAAAGAGTAGCAGATATACCTGCCCTTATAATACTCGATGGGGTTGATGCGGTGGCTGTGGTGGCCGACCACCAGGTCGGCTCCCGCGTCGATGGTGGCGCGCCCCAGGCGCACCTGATTGTTGTTCGGCGCGTAATCCAGCTCGTCGCCCCAATGGTAGCTGACGATGACGACCTCACAGCCCTGGTCCCGGAGCGCCTGGATATCGCCGGGAACCTTCCCGATCAGCTCGTCGTGCCTGCCGCCGAAGGTCTGGTAGGCAAGGCTGCCGATCTTCACGCCTTTGACCGTCATCACGGCGGGCTCATCCTCGCTGGCGTAGCTCACGCCCGCGCTCAGCAGCGTCTGCTTGGTTTCCGCCAGGCCGTCCTCCCCCATGTCCAGCACGTGGTTGTTTTCCAGCGATACGGTATCGACGCCGTTTTCCGGAAGCATGGCTGCATAGCTTGGGTCTGCCCGGAACAAATAGTCGTTGTTCAGCTTATCCCGGTTTTTTCCCGCCGTCGTCAGCGTGCCTTCAAAATTCACCATCGTCAGGTCGTCCAAGTCAAAAATCTCCTTGACGTTGCGGAAGGGAAAGCTGATGTTGCCGTTCTGCTTTTTCAGTTCCTTGTCGAAGATAGACGTCCCGCCGGACTGCGTGTTGCTGCCAATGGTCACGTCGCCTGTAAAGGACATGGTGAGCAGGATGGAGCCGTCCGCCTCATAAACCGGCTTGCTCTGGTCCTTTTCCGTAGGCTCCGGCGTCGCCTCCGCGCCCGGGCTCCCTGTGGTTTCGCCGGTCACGGCCGCACCGTTTTCATCATATATGACGATGGATACCTCCTCGTCGTCCTCCTCAGCCAGGGACAGCGCGCACAGCGTCAGGCACATGCTCAGAATCAGCAGCCAGGAAAGCAGCTTCTTGGTCATGGGAACCTCCTAATGAAAAAGCTTACAGGCTTTGAATAAAGTCGGCCATCCGGCTGAGGGCCTCGGTCATCTTGTCAAGGGCCGTTGCGTAGCAGCACCGGATATGGCCCTCCCCGCAAGCGCCGAAAGCCGTGCCCGGCACCGCCGCCACCTGCTTTTCTCGAAGAAGACGCTCGCAGAACCGCTCGCTGGTCAGCCCGGTTTTTTGAATGCCCGGGAACACATAGAACGCGCCGAGCGGCTCAAAACAATCAAGCCCCATATCCCGGAACGCCTTCACCATCAGCCGGCGGCGGTGGTTGTAGCTCTGCCGCATCTGCTCCACATCCGCGTAGCCGTCCTCGCGCCCCTGGCGGAGCGCCTCCTCCGCGCCTACCTGCCCCTGGCGCGGCGCGCACAGAATGGTATACTGGTGAATCTTGCACATCACGTCGGTCAGCTCCGCCGGCGCGCACAGGTAGCCCATGCGCCAGCCGGTCATCGCAAACGCCTTGCTGAAGCCGTTGAGAACGATGGTTCGCTCCCTCATGCCCGGAAGGGAGGCGATGCTCACATGCCCCTGGCCGCTGTAACACAGCTCGCTGTAAATCTCATCGCTGATAACGATCAGGTCGTTTTGCGCAAACACCTTACTAAGCGGCTCGAGCGCCTCCCGCCCGAGGATCGCGCCCGTGGGGTTGTTGGGATAGGGCAGAATGATCGCCTTGGTCCGGGGCGTAACCGCCGCTAAAACGGCCTCCGGCGTAAGCACAAAGCCGTTTTCCGCCGAGGTGCGGACCGGCGCCGGCACGCCCCCCGCGAAAATGACGCCGGGCGCGTAGCTGACATAGCTGGGCTCAGGCACCAGCACCTCCTCGCCGGGCTGTAAAAGCACGCGGAGAGACAGGTCGATGCCTTCGCTTGCGCCCACGGTTACCAGGATTTCGCTGGACGGGTCATACCGGACGCCGTAGCGGCCCTCCATATACAGGGCGATTTCCCGGCGAAGGCTTAGCAGGCCCCAGTTGCTGGTATACTGCGTTTCGCCGTCCAAAAGGCTGTTGATCGCCGCGTTGCGGATATGGTAAGGCGTTACGAAATCCGGCTCGCCAACGCCAAGCGAAATCGCGCCCGGCATGGTTTGAACAATATCAAAAAACCTGCGGATGCCGGATTTGGGAACCTCCGCAATCGCCGGGTTCATATAGCTTTGGTAGTTGATGCTCACGCCGTCACCACCAGCCTCTTGTCCTCGTCCCCGCCCTCAAAAACCACGCCGTCGCTCTTGTAGCGCTTCAACACAAAATGCGTCGCGGTACCCGTCACGGTTTCAAGGGTGCTCAGCTTTGTGCTGACAAAAAAGGCAAGCTCCTTGAGCGTATGCGCCTCCACCAGCAGCAGCAGGTCATAAGCCCCGCTCATCAGATACACGCTTTTGACCTCGTCGAAACGATAAATCCGCTGCGCGATGGCGTCAAAGCCCTGATCGCGCTGCGGCGTTACGCGCACCTCGATCATGGCCTCCACGCGCTCCCGGTCGGTCTTATCCCAGTTGATGACGGGGGAATACCGGAGAATGACGCCGTTATCCTCCATTTCCTGAAGGGTCTCCGCCACATGCTCCGCCGTGGCCCCGGTCATTACCGCAAGCTTCTCCAGGGGCAAGCGGCAATCCTCCTTGAGTATCTGTAACAATTCCATCTGTAAGCTCTGCATTCCTGAAACCTCCTTGCATCCGGTATTAAAACAAGCCGACGATCTCGCCCTCGCCGTCCACGTCGATGCCCAGCGCCGCCGGGGTCTTGGGCAGGCCCGGCATGGCGATGATGCTGCCGGCAAACGCCACCACAAAGCCGGCGCCGGCGCTCAGCCGCGCGCTGCGGATGGAAAGCGTGTATCCCTCCGGCGCGCCGCGCAGGGACGCGTCGTCGCTCATGCTATACTGCGTTTTAGCAACGCATACGGGACAGCGGGCATAGCCCTCGGCCTCAAGCTGCGCCAGGTTCTTCTCCGCCTCGGGCAAAAAGCGGACATCCCCGGCGTGGTAAATGCGCTTGGCAATCAGCGTCATTTTCTCCTTCAACCCTGCGTCGTCCGGATAGGTGTAGCTGGGCTCGGGGTTTGGGTTGCGGTCCGCCGCCCCGCACGCCAGCGCGGCCAGTTCCTCGGCTCCCTTGCCGCCCTCCGCCCAGCCGTTGCACGGCGCGCAGGAAACGCCCTCGGCCTCAAGCGCCTTTCGCACAAGGTCCAGCTCCTCCCCGCTGTCGGTGGAAAAGCGGTTGAGCGCCACCACGACAGGGGTTTTCCAAACCTCCCGGATGTTATGAATATGGGAAAGCAGGTTGCTCAGGCCCGCCTCCAGCGCCGCCGCGTTGGGCTCGCCATAGGTTCCCTTTTCCGCGCCGCCGTGATGCTTCAGCGCGCGCACGGTCGCCACCAGCACCACCGCGTTGGGCCACAAGCCGTTCATGCGGCATTTGATATCCAAAAATTTTTCCGCCCCCAGGTCCGCGCCAAAGCCGGCCTCCGTCACGGTATAATCCGACATGCGTATGGCCAGCTTCGTGGCCGCCACGCTGTTGCACCCATGGGCGATGTTGGCGAACGGGCCGCCATGCATCAGGCAGGGCGTATGCTCGATGGTCTGGACGAGGTTTGGGGAAAAGGCGTCCCGAAGCAGAGCCGTCATCGCGCCCGCCGCGCCGATCTCCCCGGCGGTAACGGGAAGGCCGTCATACGATCTCGCAACCACAATGCGCCCAAGCCTGGCCTTGAGGTCCTCCAGGTCCGCCGCAAGGCAGAAGGTTGCCATCACCTCGCTGGCGGCGGTGATATCAAAGCCGTCCTCCCGTGGCGTGCCGTTCTGCGGGCCGCCCAGCCCCATCACAATCTGCCGGAGCTGGCGGTCGTTCACGTCCAGGCAGTGACGGAAGCACACGCGGCGCGGATCGATCGACAGCCGGTTCCCTTGCTGAATATGGTTGTCGATCATAGCGCAGAGCAGGTTATTGGCCGAGGTAATGGCATGCAGATCCCCCGTAAAATGGAGGTTGATGCTCTCCATCGGGACAACCTGGGCGCGGCCGCCGCCGGTCGCTCCCCCCTTCATGCCGAACACAGGGCCCAGCGACGGTTCGCGGAGCGCCAGCATCGCGTTTTTCCCAATCCGGCGCATGCCGTCCGCCAGGGCGACGGAAACGGTCGTCTTCCCCTCGCCGGCCGGCGTCGGATTGATGGCGGTAACCAGCACAAGCTTTGCCTTGGAAGGCCGGTTCCGGTAAGCCCGCGGGTCCACCTTGGCCGCATACCTGCCGTAGGGCGATACGTCGCCGGGCGCAAAGCCCGCTTCCGCGGCAATTTCCTCAATGGGTTTCATCAACGCGCCGCGCGCGATTTCCAGGTCGGATGCCATCATACTCCTCCTTCTCGGGCCGGTTCGGCTCCCGCAATGAAAATAGGCTTTCAGTATATCGCAAACGGATGCCCGTTTCAAGCCTAAAGGCAACCGCCTCTAACGCCTCTCCAGCCGCCGTACCGGCACGCGGAGAAAACCCACGCGAACGAAAGGACATTTCATCCGCTCTTACACCCCTTTCCTTCACGGCGCTGTCCCTCCCCGTCTATCCCTCCGCCGCCTTTTTGACAAGCATCCGCTCCGCCTCTCTCATCAGCGTTTCGCGCCTGTTCGGCAGCCCGTCCTCCACAGTTCTCCGCCACAGCCCGTTGAGCACGCGGCCCATTTGCGAAAGCTTGCAATGGCGGGCTTGAAACAGCGGAAGAAGCTCCGCGCCCCCCACCGCCAGCTCCCTAAGCGACAGGGGCGCGCCGGCCAGCCTTTGCTCCAGCTCCCGCGCCCGTCCGGCTCCGGCCGGGTCGCCGAGCGCCGTCAGGGCGGCGCGGGCAAAGCGAACGGCGGGCAAGCCCGCGCTTACCGCATCAAAGGGAGTCATTTCGCCGGCGGAAATTTTTTGAAGCGCCTCGGCCAGCGCGCCCGCCCGTCCGGCGACTTTGGACGAAAAGCGAAGGCGCTTCAGCCCCGCTTCCAGCCCCGCCGCGCTTGACGCGGAAAACAGCGTCGCCAAGCGTCCCGCGAGCGCCGGCGCATCCTCCGGCATCGCCAGGCCGGAAAGCGCCTCCGCCGCCGGCCCGTTATAAACCAGGCCGGGCAGGGCATACGGCCACGCGCCTGTGTCGTTTATGGTTTTAAGCCCCGCCGCCGTACCCGGCACGCGGCGCGGCAGCGACGGATACCGCAAATCCGCCATTACAATTTTTTCCAGTTCATCCCGAATCCGCTCGCAGGCGATTTGCTCCAGAAGCGGAGCCCGATTGGTTAACGCAATCAGCAGCTCCGCCGTCGGCCTGAGGTCCAGCTCCGCCTGAAAGCGCGCCGCGCGTAAAATCCGAAGCCCGTCGTCCTTCAGCACCCGGTCCGGGTCGGCCGTCACGGTATGCAGCACGCCCTCGCGCAGGTGGGACAGCCCGCCCGTCGGGTCCGTCACCTCGCCAAGGCCCTCCGCCGTCACCCTTCGGTACAGCGCGTTAACGCTGAAATCGCGCCGAAGCGCGTCCACGGCCAAGTCCTCCGTAAAGCGCACGGCTTCGGGGCGGTGCCCGCAGCGGTAGCTATCCTCGCGGAAGGTCGTATATTCGGCCATATACCGCTTTCCATCCGCACCCTGGGCATACAGCTCCACCGTGCCGAAATGCGCCGCCCGAAGCCTGGCGAAAACCTCCGTCCCCCGGCACGCGGCCAAAACCGCCTCCGGCCTCGCCGGCCCGCAGACATCGACATCGCTCAGGGGCAGGCCCATCAGGGGATTGCGCACCGCGCCTCCGACGAGATACAGCGGCATACGCGCGCGATGAAAAACGCGCGCCATGGCGCAAAGCCACGGCGCGCCGGTCAGCGCTTCCATCAGCGCTTGCCACACCCAGCCACAAACTGGTCCACCTCGGCGCGGACGACGTCCAGCGCGCCGCGCCAGTACGCCGCGCTCCTCACGTCGATACCCACGCTCGCGGCAACGTCCGCCACCTTTCCGCGGCCGCAGGAGCCGAGCAGCGCGTTATACTCCGACATAAACGCGGAGCCCTTTTCGCGGTATTTAGCAAACACGCCCAAGCCAAACAGCAGCCCAAACGCATAGGGGAAGTTGTAAAAATGAATATCCGTGCCATAGTAATGGCTTTTGTTAATCCACATGCCGGGATGCCGCGCATCCTTGGCCAAGCCGTCCCCGTAGGCCTTCTCCTGGGCATCCAGCATCATGCCGTTCAGCTCCGCCGCTGTGGGGATATGGGTTTTGCGCGCCTCAAAGACCGCGGACTCAAACAGGAAGCGGCTGTAAATATCCACCACCGTCTGCGTGGCCTCCATCAGGTCGCTCTCCAGCAGGGCGAACCTCGTTTCCTCGTCCGCCGTGCTGCGAACGGTATGGTTGAGCAGCGTCTCGTTAAAGATGGACGCCGTCTCCGCAAGCGGCATGGGCACGTCGGTCAGCAGGACGGGCTGGTCCTCCAGGCACCGGTTATGCCAGGCATGCCCCAGCTCGTGCGCAAGCGTGCTCACATCCGAGAAGCTGCCCACAAAATTGGTGAGCACCCGGCTGATCCTGAGCTCGTGGTTCCCCGCGCAGAAGGCGCCGCCCTCCTTGCCCTTGCGCGGATAAAGGTCGATCCACCGGGCGTCAAAGGCATGGTCGATAAACGCCCCCATGTCCGGGTTGACCTCGGTAAACACCCGCACCAGCAGCGCGCGCGCTTCTTCGATGGTATAGCGCCGGACGCTTTTGCCCACGGGAGCAAACAGGTCATAAAACGGCAGCCCGTCGGGATGCCCGAGCAGCCCGGCCTTTGCGCGCAGATAACGCCGGAAATCCGGCAGCGCTTCCCGAATAGCCTTGAGCATCGCATCCAGGGTTTCGCGGTCCATGCGGCTTTCCTCGAGCTGCTGGGTCAGCACGTCCGGGTAGCCCTTGGCCTCGCAGAGCGTAAGCGCCTCTCCCTTGATGCCGGCCAGGCAGTAGGCCATCGGCGTTTCCACCTTCCGGTACGACGCGAGCTCCGCCTCGTAAGCGGCCTTGCGCACGGCGGGATCGGGATCGTACGCCATGCCGCGCACCGCGGGCAACGGCAGGCTTTCCCCGTTAAGCTCCACGGTATGCGACCCCATCAGGCGGTCCCGCAGCTTGCTGAAAGCGTCCGCCCCGCTTAACGACATGCGAAGCATCCACTGCTCCAGGTCTACCGGCAGCATATGCGCCGCCTTTTTCGCGGCCTCGCGGAGGGCAAAAGCGTTTTTCCCAAGCAGCTCGCTGCCCTCGATTTTCGCGTCCAGGTCCTTCACGTCGCCGATAAAGCGGACGCACTTGCTGTTCAAAAGCTGCGCGTCAACCATCAGGTTGCTCAGCGTATCGGCATAGCGAAGGGCGGCTTCATTTTCAGCGTCGGTCGACAGCAGCAGGTTGACGTACATGCCGGCGCGGTACAGCTTGTTCACAGCGGTTTCCATGATGCGGACAACGGCCTCCAGCTTGACGCCGTCATCCTCCCCGCCCGCCAGCGCCGCGTCGCAGTCCGCCCCAAGCCGCCTTACGGCGTCGATATCCGCATCCAGCGCCGGGTCCTCAAGCCCTTGATAAAGCACGGAAAGATCCCATGTGTCCCCATTCATCCAAATCAACCCTCTTTCTCTTTCAGCCGGGACGGCGGCGCGCTGCACAGGCCGCCGTCCCGGCGGTTATTTTCCGTTCAGCTTGCTCTCCGCCAGCGCCATCAGGCAGGTTTCCTTGCTGCGCTCGATATGCTTTCGCATCAGCTTTTCAAAATTATCGAGATCCTTCCTCTCCACGTACTCCACAAGCTGGTAATGCTCCTGATGGGCGGCGTGGCGGCGGTTTTCCTTGGCGATCGACACGGCGGAAAAGCGCGTGATATACTCGTCCTGCCCCTCGATCACGCGCAAAATACGGTTCAGCCTGGAAATGGAGGTGAGCTGGGCGTGGAACGCGCGCGCGCGGGGGGAAAGCGCCTGGATATCGCTGCTTTGGTCGTAAGCGTCCATCTCGTGAAGCTTGTCCCGAAGGGAGCGGATATCCTCCGCCGTCGCGTTACGGATAATATCGGGAAGGGTGAGCATCTCCAGCGCGTTGCGGATGGTGTAGATTTCTTCCACATCCGCGATGGTAAAGGCCCGCACCACCACGCCCCGGCGGAGCGCATACTCCACAAGCCCGTCGCGCTCCAGCTTGCGCAGCGCCTCCCTAAGCGGCGTGCGGCTGATGTGCATACGGCCGGCATATTCCGTTTCCACGATGCGGGCGCCCGCGGGGATTTCCCCCGTGATGATGGCGTGCTTGAGCGTTTCATAGGCAATTTCCCGAATGGGCTTGCTCTCAACAGCAGGCGTCAAGCTTGTCACGATCATCCGCCTTCCCCCTTGCTTTTTCTCTGTATTTTCTATGCTATCATGGAAAAATACCGGTTGTCAAGCAAAACGAGGGCGCGCAAAACGGGGTCGCCGTACCGTTGCCGGTGCGGCGGCCCTATCTATAAGCCGTCACGGAAACGCGCGCGGGCGCGCCCGTGTTGTTGATAGTCGCGTGCGAAAGCGGAGGGAATAGAGCCATCCCGCCGCGCGCGGGCGGATGTTTCGTTCCGCAAATGCGCGCCGTCTCGGGGTCTGCCCGGCTTGCCGTCCTTCTTACGTAAGAGCTTCCCTTTGCGCCGCTTCCGCAACGCATGATGTCCTTATCGACAAATACAGAATACCAAATCGATATGGACAGACTGTGAAGAGTATCCGAACAAATTGGGAACTTCCGGGGAAAGATGACGGGACAAGCTCAGACCTCTACGGTTCCTCCCTGTCGTAACGGATGACCTCCTCCACGCGGCAGTCAAGGATGAAGCACAGCGTATCGAGCGTTTTGGTGCTGATCGCCTGCCCATGCCGGATGCGGTGGAGCGTATTGGCGGAAAGGCCCTGCTTGTAAATCAGGTAGTACTCGGTCTTTCCTTGCTTTCGTAACGTTTCATAAAACGGCTGATACGAAATCATGCACATCACCACGCTTAGTGTAGCGTGGTTAATATCTTGACTATACTCAATAAATTGAGTATAATGCGGTTGAATTCCGATCCGAAGGTCGACATTGCAGCAAACCCGCACTTCATGGGGCGGGCCATCTCACGACGATACTAAAGGAGCGTCCGCAGATGAATCTGAGCGAAGACGCCGCGGCCGATGTTTTGCTTCGCGGCCTTGTGGCGGGAGCCTGCGTTGGCACGGGTTGTTTTTTGCGGCTCTATTACGGCGGGCCCCTCGCGGGCGCCGCGCTGCTGGCGCTCGGCTTTGTCGGCGCGCCGCTGTTTGGCGGCGCGCCTTTCCCCTGCCCTTCCATGGACCGGGCGAAGGCCGGCGTCCTGGCCCTGCTGCTGATAGGCAACATCATCGGGACTCTTCCGCCCGGCCTTCTCTATTTGGCCTATCCCAAGGTGGAGCTGACCGCCCGGGAGCTTTGCCTGGTAAAATTTCAAAATGGAATGATTCTTTGCCTGGTGAAGGCGGTTCCCTGCGGACTGCTGCTGTTCGCGGTAGACCGCTGCCGGCGTCGGGGCGGCAGGCTGCGCCCGACGGCATGCTTTGCGTGCTCTCTGCTGGCGGCGACGGCATGGTTTCTATCCGGGCCTGAGCACTGTGTACTGAACGCCGCTTATCTTTTTGTAGGTCAGCTTTATGCGGTCTCTCCGCTTGAATCGCTTGCGCTGCTCGTCGTCACGGGAGCGGGCAATCTGCTTGGCGCGCGGCTGGGTCAGGCGCTGCTCACGGGCTTAGAAGCGTGGTAAGGCGTACGCGGCGTGAGCGCGGCATCCTCCGAGGCGGGGCCGCGCGATACGGCCATCGTCAGAGGGCCCCGGCCCCGCTTCCCCTAAGCCATGCAAAAAAGGCGGACGGCTCACCACAGCCGCCCGCCTTCTGGCAAGGGGAAAAAGGAGGAATGCGGGGCTGTGAACGGGCCTTCCTCTTTCCCGGTCACAGTCGGCGTCTCCGGTTCCGCGCGGAGGGGGTAACTGCCGCGTCCGGTTCCTTTGACACGCTTATCCTAACACTCCTGTGTGTTGATCGTGTGAAGAATCTGCAAACGATCGCGCCCCGCCGTCAGCGCAGCACCACGTTCGCCTCTCCATAGCGGGCGCGCAGCGAAGCGAGCGATTCGCCGCCGCCGTCGCTCCAGTACTCGCGGCTCAGCAGCAGCGCGATCCCTTCGTCCTTCAGCTTTACGTACACGGGCACGCCGCCCGCGCGCTCGGCGCACGCCGCTTTCACGCCCTCCAGCTCCTCCCGCGTGGGAACCAGAAGGTAAAGCCTATGCTCCGCCTGCTTTGCGCGCTGCGCGTCGGTCAGCGGCAGGCTTTCCGGCATGCCGGCGTTTTCAGGCTCCGCCACCGCGCCGGAAATGTTTCGCTTTGCGGACGCCGCGCGCGCCCCGGGCGCAGGACGCAGGCCCGCGCTCTGCGCGTTGAGCGGCCGCACGCTGTCCACCAGCAGCTTGGGTTCCTCCTCCTCGCGGAAGCTCAGCTTCCCCTCCACAATGACCAGGCTGTCCGCCACGAGCATGGAAACATATTTCTCGTACACCTTCGGAAACACCAGGCCCTCGATCTGTCCCGTCAGGTCCTCGAGGGTTAAAAAGCCCATCATGGAACCCTTTTTGGTAATTTTTCCCTTGCACATAGTCAGGATGCCGGCCATGCTGGCCTGCGCGCCGTCATATGCGACCCCGCGCTCCTCGCCCTCCGCCATCTCTTGTACGTCCGCCACGGTTGTAAAGCCGCTCCCAAGCAGGTCCGCCACCTCGTCAAGCGGGTGCCCGCTGATGTAAACGCCCGTCGTTTCCCTCTCCATGCTTAAAAGCGCCTTGCGGTTATGCTCCGGCATATCGGGGATGACGAACATGGCGTCCATGCCCGCGCCGGCCGGGGATATCCCCGCGTCAAACAGCGAAACCTGCCCCTCTACGTTTGCCTTCCGCTTTTGCGCGGTTTCATCCATCAGCCTTTCGTAAACGCTCATGAGCTGCGCCCGGTTATGGCCCAGGCGGTCGAACGCGCCCGCCTTAATCAGGCTTTCCACCGTGCGCTTGTTGAGCGCCTCCCCGCTGGTGCGCTGGATAAAATCAAAAATATTTTGATACGGCCCGTTCTCCCTCTCGCTCACCACCAGCTCCACCGCTCCTCGGCCCACGTTTTTGACCCCGCCCAGGCCGAATCGGATGCTCTTTAAGCCGTTCTCGTCGGTATCCGCGCCAAAGCGCCACCCGCTTTTGTTGACGTCCGGCGGCAAAACGGGAATCCCGTGCGCACGGCAGTATTGGATATAGCCCGCCACCTTGGACGCGTTGTCCATCACGCTGTTCATAATGGCGGCCATAAACGGCGCCGGATAATACCGCTTGAGCCAGCCCGTCTGCACGGCGACCACGCCATAGGCGGCGGCGTGGCTCTTGTTAAAGGCATAGCTGGCAAACGCGCTCATCTCGTCGAAGATATGCTCCGCCACCGTCTTGGGCACGCCCCGGCGCACTGCGCCGTCGATCAGCACGTTGCCCTTCTCGTCCTTCATTCCGTTGACAAAATACTCCCGCTCCTTGGCCATAACGTCCTTTTTCTTTTTGGCCATGGCGCGGCGCATCAAATCGCTCCGGCCCAGGCTGTAGCCCGCCAGATCCCGCACGATCTGCATCACCTGCTCCTGGTAGACCATGCATCCATAGGTAACGTCGAGGATCGGCTTGAGCAGAGGCGTTTCGTAATGCACGGTGGACGGGTCGTTTTTTCCCGCGATGTATCGGGGAATCGACTCCATGGGCCCGGGGCGGTACAGGGAGATGGCCGCGATGATATCCTCAAAGCAGGCCGGCTTCATGCTTTGCAAAAACAGCCGCATTCCGCTGGACTCAAGCTGGAATACGCCGTCGGTATCCCCGGAGGAGATCATCTCATATACCGCCGGATCATCCAGCGGGATCTCCTCGGGCTTCAGCTCCACGCCGTCCTTTCGCAGAAGGTCCAGCGTGTCCCGGATCACGGTCAGGGTACGCAAGCCCAAAAAGTCCATTTTCAGCAGTCCCAGGCTTTCCAGCGTTCCCATGGGAAACTGGGTGGTCACCACGTCGTCGTTGAGCTGGAGGGGCACGTAGTCCGTCACCGGTCTGGCCGTAATCAGCACGCCAGCGGCATGGGTGCTGGCATGGCGCGGCATGCCCTCCAGGGTGAGCGAGGTATCGTATAGCTGGCGCACCTGCGGGTCCGTCTCCACCAGCGTCCTGAGCTGCGGGCTCAGCTCCAGCGCTTTTTCCAGCGTCATGTCCAGCGAGAAAGGGATGGCTTTTGCCACCTGGTCGGTCGCCGCGTAGCTCATGCCCAGCACGCGCCCAACGTCGCGCACAACGGCCTTGGCCTTCATGGTGCCAAAGGTGATGATCTGCGCCACATGGTCCGCGCCGTATTTGCGCGCCACATAATCGATCACCTCCTGCCGGCGTTCGTAGCAGAAGTCGATATCCAGGTCGGGCATGCTCATGCGCTCGGGGTTTAAAAACCGCTCGAAAAGCAGGTTATATTTCAGCGGGTCCAGCATGGTGATGGACAGCGTATAGGCAACGATGCTCCCCGCCCCGCTGCCGCGCCCCGGGCCCACCATGATGCCGTTTTGCTTGGCGTAGTTAATAAAGTCCCACACGATCAGAAAATAGTCCACATACCCCATCCGCGCGATCATGCTCAGCTCGTAGTCCAAGCGCTTGCAGGGCTCGCTTTCCGGGTTGCCAAAATCTTCAGGGTAAAGGCGGCGTAAGCCCTCCCGGCACAGGCGCGTAAGCATCTCCTCCGCCGTCTCCCCGGTTTCGATGGGATAATGCGGCAGGTGAAGGCGGCCAAACTCAAATGTTACATTGCACCGCGCGGCAATTTCACCCGCCCGGTCCACGGCCTCGGGCGTATCGGGAAACAGCGCCCGCATCTCCTCCTCGCTTTTCACATAAAGCTCCTCGGAATCTATGCGCATGCGCGTCTCGTCCTGAAGGGTTTTGCCCGTTTGGATGCACATGAGCACCTCCTGGGCGGCGGCATCCTCCCGGTAAAGGTAATGGCAGTCGTTGGTCGCCACCAGGGGAATGCCCGTCTCCCGGGACAGGTTGACCAGGCGGGGCAGCACAAGCCGCTCCTCCTCCAGCCCATGGTCCATGATTTCAATAAAATAATTGCCTTGGCCAAAAAGCTTTTGCATTTGAAGCGCGTATTCCTTCGCCTCGTCGTGCCTGCCTTGCAAAAGCAGCTTCGGCAGGTCGCCGCTCAGACACGCGGACAGGCAGATCAGCCCCTCCGTATGCTGGGCCAGCAGCCGATAGTCGATACGGGGCTTGTAATAAAAGCCCTCGGTAAAGCCCGCGCTGACCAGCTTGATTAAATTGCGGTAGCCGGTAAGATTTTCGCAGAGCAAAATCATATGGCTGTACTCGCGCGCCGCGCCGTGCTTCTCAAAGCGGTCCGGACAGATATAAACCTCGCAGCCGATGACGGGCGTAATGCCGGCGTCCCGGCAGGCGGTATAGAACTCCACCGCTCCGTACATCACGCCGTGGTCGGTAACGGCGGCATGGGTATAGCCAAGCTCCTTGAGGCGGCGAACCAGCGGCTTGATGCGGTTCGCGCCGTCCAAAAGGCTGTATTCGGTATGCAGGTGCAGATGCGCAAAGGGCATGGCGTTTCTCCCTTCTTAAACTAAGTGCTGGGCACAAGGACATTGTACCATGTCCGGAGGCGGTTTTTCAAATCCTCCGCGCGCGGCAGGCGAAATCCCGCCCGGCAATACTTTCCGGATAGCGTGCGCGCGGGCGGCCGACCCGGCGAACGCGGTACGTTTGAATCTGAGGCTGCGCAAGGGTTTTGTGTGATTCCCGCCAGAGGATGGGATTTCGGGGAGGGTGCCGGAGACGAGGCTGGGGAGTGTCCAAAGTAAGGATTTTGTGATATAATAGGAAGCATGAAGAAGATAAGAGAAGCGGAATGGAAAAAGTGCCCGAAATGCGGAAAAACCAGGAATCAAATCAAGGCGGGGTTTAATGGGTCGGGAAGTCAACGCTGCAAGTGTAAGGAGTGCGGCATCTATTACACCATTGAGCCGAAGCATCACGAATACTCAGAGGAAACCCGAAAGCTGGCTATAAAGATGTATTATAG
>DBGEOK010000122.1:0-20666 GCA_048370855.1 Candidatus Limiplasma sp.
ACAGAAGTTAAGCCCCAGCACGTCGATGGTACTTGGCTGGTGACGGCCCGGAAGAGTAGATCGCTGCCGCATTCCATATCTCCCCATCCGGAAAAACCGGATGGGGAGTTTTGCGTTGATGCGTTTTGAGGCGCTCCTCCCCGCCGCCCTCCCTCCCCCAAACGCGGGTTCCTTACCGAACCTGTTACCTTCTCCGCGGCGCATTCCTCCGTTAAATCCCTTTATCGTGCGCCATGACATTGATGAGTGAAGGAATCGCTCTTGGATCGCGTGCCGAAAAAGCTCGCTTGCCGGCGATCTTTTCCGCCCAGGCCTTTCGGAACGGTTTCGGTCAGGGCTGAAGCTGCTGCCCGGGCGCTGCGCCCTGCGAAAGCGCCGGAGCCATCGCCGCCCGCTCGGCAAAGCCATTCAAATCTCATTCGGGTAATTCGCGCCCCCGCCAGTCCACCCTCAAAAGGAGCTCTTTGTCAGCCGGAACAGGATGATTAAAACCCGGCATTGGTCAGGTTTCGCCGGATTTCCTGGTAGCGCTTCGTGGCCGGCGCGCTCGGCTTGCCCTTCGTGCAAAAGGAGAGCCCGGCCAGCTTTGGAACCACGCGCTCGACCACTACCTGCCCATTGTAAAGCTTTGACTCAAGGACGGCAAGGGCTTGCAGAAAGCGGGGGTCCCGGATTGCGCGGCGATAAAAGGAGAGCACATACACATATTCAAAGAGGTTGTAATTGCGAAACGGATACTCCACTTGCATAAACAGGGTACCGATGCCGTAGTGGCACGGGCCCAGCGGCTTGCGGCTAACCCAATGCGCCAGCAAAAAATCCACGGCCCGGTCGAGCGCCGCCTCGTCTAGCGGGGCCTCGGCGAACCGGAACGCGTCAAGGGCTACCAGCGTTGGGTAGGGATTGGAAAACTCAGTTTCCGGCCCATGGCCGAAGAAAAATTTCTGGCAGCGCCAGCCTCCGTCCGTATGTTGAATGGAGAGAAGATGCGAGAGGGTTGCGCGCACCCGGCTGTCGGCGGCATATCCCATGTGGCAGAGAACCCTTACGGCAGCGGCGGTTTGACAGGGATATACCGCTCCCTTTGGGTACAGCCTGAAGCGGCCGTCGGTTTGCCAGGCGCTAAAGAGCAGCTCGGCAACCTCTTTGAGCGGAGATTCATCGGCCTCCATTCCCAACTCGAGCAAATAAAGCGCGCATTCCAGGGCTGAGAAGGGAGCGCCCTTGGCCAAACGCCGGTCGGGCGTCGTCCAATAGTCCGCGCCCTGATCATGGCGGTGAGAAAGAATGGCTTCCGCGTCGGCCGCATAGCGTTCATCTAAGGGCATAGCTCAGTTTCCTTTCTTTAAAGGGCGGCAGCAGGGGCTTCTACACCTCTGTGAGCACCAAATCCAAAATTTTAGGCGCAAAAATCATGACGCCGATCACTGCGGCGGCAATCGCCACCATCAGCACGGCTCCGGCGGCGGTGTCCTTGGCAAGCTTAGCCCGCGGGTCCTCCTGGGGACAGACGATATCGACGATGGTTTCAATGGATGTGTTGACCAGCTCCGCCATCAGCACCACGCCGAAAAGGATGATGCAGGCGATCCATTCCATCTTGCTGATCCTGAGCAGCGCGCCGAACACGACGACCGTTGCCATGGCTGAAAAGTGTATGACCATGTTGCGCTCGGAGCGCAGCCCGGACAGAACGCCGTTAAAGGCGTATGCAAAGCTGAACACCAGGCGGTTGCGGTTGGAGGGCCTCAAACGCTTTGGCTTCAGGCTTTCCTCATGCATAAAAAAGCGGCTGACAAGCGAGGTAAATACGATGAGATAACAAACGGAAACGCAGAGCCCCGCAAGCACATCGGTAAAATAATGGACGCCGAGATAGACGCGGCTGAAGCCGACAAGGGCGATGACGAGGGATAGCAGCGCGGTAACCGCGTTTCTGAGAGCGCGGTTGCGGCAAAGCTGCCATACGAGGTAGATTAAAAAGCCATAAAAACAGGAGGCGGCCATCGTGTGCCCGCTGGGAAAGCTGGAGCCGGTTTCCACGACGATACGAACCACCTCGGTTGGGCGCGGCCGTGAAAAGACGTGCTTCAGCCCGAGATTGAGAAGGACGGCGACGGAAAGGTTCAAAAGGATGGGGATGCGATATTCTCTGTGGGGAAGGATGAATACCAGGGTCAGGCTGATGACGAGCAAAACGATGGGGCCGACCATCAGCGTGCATGCCTTGAAAAATTCGGTGGCGGCAGGGGAATGCAAGCGCGAAACCGCGGCGTAAACCGCGCCGTCAAGCTCCGATACGCGATCCAGGTTCAGGGCGATTGTGATAAACAGGAGCAGACAGAACCCGGCAACCGCCCATTTCAGCCAATGTATTTTCATCAAGAATCCTCCTCTCGGCTCCGCGCCTCATCATACCATATTCGCGGCGCTTTGGGAACGGGCAGGAATGGGCGCGGCGGGCGTAGAACTCTGTACGGGATAAGCTTTTCCGAAGGGAGGCTGTGAAGGATGTACAAGGTTGGCGTGTATTTCGGCCGTTTTTTGCCGCCGCACAGGGGGCACCTGTACCAAATGATCGAGGCTTCGGCAAAATGCGAAAAGCTGGTGGTCGTGATTTCGGACAACGCGAACCAGACGCGGGAAATCTGCCGGAGAGACGGCATTCCCGAAATCTCCTACCGCCTGCGCAAGCAATGGATTTCACAGCAGATTCAGGATATATCCCATATTGTGGTACGCGTGCTGGACGAGACGGATATTCCCGTGTATCCCGACGGATGGGAGGCATGGAGCGCCCGCATGCGCGAGGTTGTCGGAGAGCCAATCGACGCTTTCTTTGTCGGCGACATGGAATACGGCGATACGCTTGCAAAATATTTTCCTGAGGCCCGGGTGGAGCTTTTTGACCCTAAGCGTACCCGTTATCCCATTTCGGCGACCGATATCCGCGGCAATATCCTGGGCAACTGGCATTATATTCTGGGCGCCGCGAGACCGTTTTTCGCCAAAAAGGTGCTGATCGCGGGTACGGAAAGCTGCGGCAAAACCACTTTGACCAAGTGCCTGGCCAAGCTGTACAATACGTCCTGGTCGGAGGAGGTCGGGCGCTACTACGCGCACGACTACCTTGGCAACGACGAAACCATCTATACCGACGAGGACTTCAGCCGCATTGCGCACATTCAGTACGAGCAGGATTACCATGCGCTGCGCACGGCCAACAAGGTTTGCTTTTTTGATACGGACGCAACCTATACCGATTATTTCAGCGAGCTTTACATGGGCCACCGCAACGAGCTGGTGGAAAAGTACATCGACCACACGCGCTATGATCTGTTGCTGTACCTTTCCCCGGACGTCCGATGGGTGGCGGACGGGCAGCGGCTTCATGGCGACGAGGAAAAGCGCAGAAGGCTGAGCGAGCGGCTGCTGCGGATGTACCGCGAATATGGCTTCAGCGATAAAATCGTCATTGTCTCAGGGGATTATTCTCAGCGGCTTGCCCGCGCGATTTCGCTCGTGGACGGCTTGCTGGAGGGGGTGGCGCCGTAAGGCGGCCGGAACCGGCGTTCAAAGTACCAAAATTTTTCATTCGCGTTAGCGCCCTCCGCACCCTTGACAGACGCCGCGGATGCTCCTATAATACTCACAGAGCCTCCTGAAGTGTGCGCCAGGGCTCTGTTTTTACCCACATTTCACAAAACGGAGTTCGCGTCCATGTTCGGATGTCATGCCCCCGTCTTCGGACGCCAGGGGACGGCAAAAGGATGTGGTAGAGCACCGGCCTGCTTAACATAGCGGGTGAAAAAACAGAGTCACAGCGGCACTTTGGGTCTCCATGAGCTTTCCGGCGATTTCGGCGGAAGCTCTTTTTGATGCTCAGAGGTTGAGCCGAGCGGCGGCCTCACGCCACCAACGCTCCGGCGTCTGCCCCTGGCGGGCGGCAGCTCCCGAACGGGCGCAGAGCTGGCGGGCTAGCGCTAAACATTCTGAGGTACGGTCTTCGCCGGTGAGCAGCGCCGCCTCCGTCAGCCTGGCCCAGACGCAGGCCTCCGCATAAAGGCCGCTTGTATGAAGCGCCTCGATCGTCTCCTTTCGCGGATAGTCAAGCTGATGAAATTCCTCCCGCCAGCAACCCTGACGGCCGTACAGCATAGCGAATTGCGCCTTTCCGCCATGACCGGATGGAACGCCGACGGAGCCGGGATTGACCAGCTTCTTCCCCGCGTGCAAATAAACGCCTTGCTTGTGCGTGTGGGCGCAGATGAGAACGGACGCGTCCAGCGCCTCCAGCGCGTTTCTGGCGGAAAGCCCGCCAAAGGCAAGCTCGCCCCGCGTATCTGAGGGGGAGCCGTGGCAGCACTCTATGGCGGGGCAGCCTTCCAACTCCAGGCGCGCGCGGATGGGAAGTCCGCGGAAAAAAGAAAAGTCGCGCGGGCTCAAATGCCGGTAGGTATACAGCAGGCCGCCGCTGGAAGAGGACGGAGAGCGCCAGCCCCTGCTTTTACCGTCCAGGTAGTCCAGCAGGTATTCTTCCCGGTTGCCCTTGATAAACAAGCATTCGCGCCGCCGCGCAAGCGCGTAGAGAAGCCCCATGGTTTTTTGCGGATCAGCGCAGTCGCTCACATAATCGCCAAGGAAAAGAAAGCGTTCCGCGCCCAGCGCCAAAGCTTGTCCGAGGCAGGCGCGAAGGGCCGCGTGATTGCTGTGAATATCGCCCAGGACGGCGAGCTTCATGCCGACCGCCTCCTTTCAGGCATCATCTGTCGATGCTGATGCTAACAGGCGAACGGGCCGCTGTCAAGTCGCGCGTCGGCAAGAAAGCCTTTGCGCGCGGAAGGCTTCCATGCTATAATACGTAAATCGGGGATTCATACCGCGGAAGGAGTGTGTAAAATGCAGGCAAAGCCGCCTATTGGCAGCCGGGAGGTTGCGCGAGCGGCCATCCAGCTCAGCATGTCCGCAAACCGCGAGGATGAACAAAGGTGCCGAACGCTTCTGGCCCGGGAAGGAATCGTGACAGCCGCCGCGGATTTTGGCGGGGATTTTTTGCCTGGCATGATGCGCATCGTCGAACGGGCGGTGGTTGCCGCCAAGCGCGAGCAGGTCATCGGGGACTCCCATCTGGAGGAAGGCGGCGTCGCGGGAGCGGCGCGCGAGGCGTTGAACCAGATTACGCCCAAGGCGCTGGGCATGAGCGTCGGCGGGAAAATCGGGGTTGCGCGCTTTGGAGAGCACGTGGCGGTCGCGGTGTTTTTCAGCATCGGCCTTGGCCATCTTGACGAGGTGTGCGTCGGGCTTGGGCACCGCGCCATCTAAAGGGCGACGACGGGCGGGAAGAGGGGATATCTGTGTTATACACCATAGCGATCGACGGCCCCGTGGGGGCGGGCAAAAGCAGCGTTGCCGACAAGGTGGCGTCCAAGCTGGGAATTTTGCACCTGGATACGGGCGCGATGTACCGCGCCTTTGCCTGGAAGGCCCTCGAGGCGGGCGTGGACCTGAGCGACGGGCCCGGCCTGTGCTTGCTGGCAGAACGCGGCCTGCCGGAGGTACGCTATGAGGGGGGCCTCCAGCGAACGCTGATTGGAGGGGTCGATGTGACGGAAAAAATCCGGACGCCCCAAATCAGCATGGCGGCAAGCGCCGTTTCCCAGGTGGCGGGCGTCCGAAAGGCGATGGTGGAGCGACAGCGCGAGCTGGCCTCCCGTCAAAGCATGCTGCTGGATGGACGGGATATCGGCACGCGCGTGCTGCCGGACGCGACCCTGAAAATTTACCTGACCGCCCCGGCCGAGGTTCGGGCGCGGCGGCGTTATGAGGAGCTTAACGGTAGCGGCGACGGTTCCGCCTATGAGGATGTGCTTGCCGACGTGCTGCGCCGGGACGAACAGGACATGAACCGAGAGGTGGACCCTCTCCGTCCCGCCCGGGACGCGCAGCGCCTGGACACCTCCGAGCTGACGCTGGAACAGGCGGCGGACGACATCATCCGGCGTCTTCATATGAAGCTGGGACGGAAGCCTAAGCCGGAAGAGCCTTTTACGGCTGTATACAAGCTCGCGCGGGGATTGGCCTGCCTGCTTTTTACCGTGCTGATGCCGGTGCGCTATCACAATGTGGAAAACGCCCAGCTTGACGCGCCGTATATCCTGATTGCCGACCACAATTGCCTACTGGACCCGCTCGTGGCCGGATGGAAGTGCTACCGGTATCAGATCCGGTTTTTAGGAAAAAAAGAGCTGGTCGGCAATCCGGTTACCCGGTGGTTGTTCGCGCATATGCGCATGATTCCGGTCGATCGCCATAATATGGATATGGCCGCCATGCGCGCCTGCCTGAAAACGCTGAAGGAAGGCCACCCGCTGGGCATCTTTCCGGAAGGAACCAGGCATAAGGCTGGCGTTATGGAGGAACTGGAAAGCGGGATCGCCATGATGGCGCTGCGGGGAGGCGTGAAGCTGCTACCCGCCTATATCGCGGATAAGCCGCGCCTGTTCCGGCCAATTCACGTGTATTATGGCCAGCCCATTTCCCTGGCCGCGATTGCCCGCAAAGGGATCAACCGGGAAACCTGCGACGAGGTGCTCGCGTTGATCCGGGATACCTACCGGGAGATGGTGGAGCTGCACCGCATGCAAACCGGGGGGCGGGCGGCGACGTCTTAAAACGTCTTTCTTGTAACAAAGCATAGATTCTCGGCGTTGTTCCATCATTTTACGAACATCTTTTGTGAATATAGGCACGAAAAAGAAGGAAATCCATATTGCGCGGCGAATCTTTTTCATGTTATGCTTGGGAGGACGGTCGAATGCCTGTTTCGGTTGCACAGCACGCAGGCTTTTGTATGGGAGTCAGGCGCGCGGTGGATGAAGCGCTGAAGGCGGCCGAAAGCGGCGCGGAAATCGTTACCTTCGGCGAGTTGGTTCACAACCCGCAGGTGATTGAAAAGCTGGAGGCCGTGGGCATATCCGCCGTGCATGATATCGAGCGCACGCGCGGGAAGACGGTGATGATCCGCAGCCATGGCGTTGCGCCTGATGTGGCCGGCCTGCTCCGTGAAACCGCGAAACGGGTCGTCGATCTGACCTGTCCCTTTGTTTCCCGTCTGCATGACGTGGTGACGAAATACAGCGCGGACGGTTCCCCCGTCATCTTAGTAGGCCAGGCGGATCATCCCGAGGTTGTGGGCACGCTCGGATACTGTCAGGGCCCGGTGTTTACCGTTCACGATGTGGAGGAGGCGCGGGGGCTGCCCGTTTTAAAACGGGCGCTCGCCGTATCCCAGACGACCTTCCCGCACGAGCGCTGGGAAGAAATTCTTCCGGCGCTCCGGGCGCGGGTAGAGCGGCTGGACGTGCAAGACACCATTTGTACGGCGACGGTGCTTCGGCAAAACGAGGCCAAGCGGCTTGCCGCCCGGGTAGACGCAATGCTGGTGGTCGGCGGCAAAACGAGCGCAAACACGCGCAAGCTCTATGAAACCTGCAAAGGAATCTGCGAGCGGACCCTTTTGGTAGAGCGTGCGGCGGATATTCCGCCGGGCTTTGCAAATATCCATTCGGAATCCATTGGAATTACCGCCGGCGCGAGCACGCCGGATTGGTCATTTAAGGAGGTTGTCACACGCATGGCTGACAAGGAACAATTGGACCGGCAGGTTTCCACCGAGGAGGCGGAAAAGGACAGCTTTATGGCTGACGTGGAAGCGACTCTGGTCAAGATCAGGCCCGGGCAGACGGTAACGGGTACCGTGGTGCAGATCACGGACGACGAAGTCTGCGTCAACATCGGTTTTAAATCCGACGGGCTGATTAAGCGCGAGGATCTGGTGACGGAGGATGTTAAGCTGGGCGACGAAATCGAGGTAGAGGTCGTCAAGGTCAACGACGGCGAGGGCAACGTCCTGCTGTCGCAGCGCAATATCCTGAACCGCAAGGCCTTCGCGGAGCTTGTTCAAAAGCACGAAAACAACGAGTATGTCGAGGGTTTGGGCAAGGAGGTCGTCAAGGGCGGCCTGATTTGCATGGTCAACGGCATTCGCGCGTTCGTGCCCGCGTCGCAGCTTTCCAACCGATATGTGGAAAAGATCGGAGATTTTGTAGGGCAGACGCTCAAGCTGAAGATTATTGAAATGGACGAGCAGAAGCGGCGCATTGTCGCCAGCCGCCGCGCGGTGGTGCGCGAAGAGGCCGCCGCCAAAAAGGCGGAGGCTTGGGGCAGGCTTCAGGAGGGCGAGATCGTCCATGGAATTGTCCGGCGTTTGACGGACTTTGGCGCGTTTGTGGACTTGGGCGGCGTGGATGGGCTGATCCATGTGACCGACCTGAGCTGGGCGCATGTGAAGCATCCCTCCGAAATCGTATCGCCGGATCAGGAGGTGGATGTCAAAATCCTCAGCCTGGACCCCGAGCGGGAGCGTATTCAGCTTGGCCTGAAGCAGCTTCAGCCTAAGCCGTGGGATCTTGCGCCGGAGAAATATCCCGCGGGATCGGTGGTCACCGGCAAGGTGGTGCGCATTACGACCTTCGGCGCCTTTGTGGAGCTGGAGCCCGGTATCGACGGCTTGGTACACATCAGCCAGTGCGCGGCTACGCGCATTAACAAGGTGGAGGATGCGGTCAGCGTCGGCCAGGAGGTTCAGGTCAAGGTGCTGAGCATCGACCCCGACGCCAAGCGGATCAGCTTGAGCATCCGCGCGCTGCTGGAGCCCGAACCCGCGCCCCAGGAGGAAGCCGCTTCGATGCTGGATAACGGCGAGGAAGCGGTTCCCGTGGACATCGAGGCGATGGGCGCGGCCCTGGAAGCCGAGGCTTCCGGAAACGAGGAGCCGCCGGCCGGGGAATAATCCCGACAAGGAAGAATATCTGCCGCCGCACGTCAACCGACGCGCGGCGGCTTTGTCGATCAATCGACAGAAAAAGACTTTTTTGGTCCGGAGAAAAAAGGAAAGGTTACGAATGCTGTCGCGGAAAAATGTTTGCAAATCCAAAGCCCATATGCTATAATGAAATTAACTGATGATTCATCAGATTCTTCATTTTGTCCAAATACGATTGATGGGAAGAGGTCCTTGTGCGCTATGCGATGCTTTTGAAACCACACCCAAATGTGCGATACCGTCAATCGCTTCAAAAGCTCGCGCCGATCGAATTTCAATGCATCGCAGAAGCCTGGTCAATCCGTGACGCGCGGCCGGAGATCGCGCTGATCCAGGACGAGCCCTTCCTGACTTTTGAAACGGAGGAAATGACGGACGGAGCATGGCGCGCACTGTCGAGCCATTCAGGAATATGCCTTGCCGCCGTGCTGGAAGGCGATGCGCTCAAGCCGCTCCGGCGCGAACAGAGGGCGTTTCTGCCCGAAGATTTATCACAGGTGTTGAAGTACAAGGGAAAAACCAACGCGGATTTTACGCGGATGCTTTTGCACTGCGCTAAAGCCGCATCAGCCTTTGCAAGGGAGGACGGGCCTTTGTGCGTGCTGGATCCTTTGTGCGGAAAGGGAACCACGCTTTTTTGTGCGCTTCAGGAGGGAGACGGCGGCGTAGGGGTCGAGCGGGACGCGAAGGCGCTCGAGGAGGCGGACCGGTATTTTGAACGCTTTTTACAGACGCATCGGCTTAAATACCGGAAAGAGACCGGGGCGCGGACCCTTCCCAAGGGAGAATGCGCAAAAACAGTGAGCTACTCGCTTGCGCCGAGCGCTGAAAGCATGAAGCAGGGAAACGTCAAGACGCTGCGCCTGATTCATGGCGATACGCTGCAGCTTTCCGCCCTTGTGCGGGCGGAAAGCGCGCATCTTGTTGTGGGCGACCTGCCCTATGGCATCCAACACGCTCCCCGATCGGGGAGGGAAATGTCCACGTTGCAAGGGCTGGTTTGGGAGGCTATGCCGTTGTATGCGACCGCGCTGCGCCCGGGGGGCGTTGCCGCGCTCGCCTTTAACACGCACACGCTGAAGCGGCGCGAGCTTGCCAAGGCGATGCGAAGCGCAGGCTTGGAGGTGCTGGACGCGCCTCCCTATGATGATTTTGAGCACTGGGTGGAACAAGCGGTCAACCGCGATGTCGTCATCGCGCGAAAGGGATAAACGTATTTTTCTTTTTTCGTTGTAAGCTTCCCGTATGCGTTACCGACAAAGAGTAAGGAGGGTTCATTTTGCACAAAACGGAACTTCAGGCTATGACTGTTGTTCAACTGCGCAAGCTGGCGAAGGAAAATGGCGTGAAGCTGAGCGCCGGTATCGATAAAGAGGGGATTATCGCCCGTATATCTGAAGCGCTGAACGGCGAAAAGCAAGAAGGGACGGATATGCCCGCTTCCGCGCACGGCGGGGCGGAGCCGGACGGCAAGGGGCAGGACGCCCCCGTTGAGGAAAGCGGAAAGCCCGCGGAGCAAGAGGCGGCTTCCGCCGAGTCCGACCGGCTGCATGAAGCGCCCGTGTCCTTTGATGTCACGGCGGTGGACCCTGGCTCCGGATATCGGTCATGGAACCGTCCCCAGGAGCCGACGGGCTACCGGCCCGTATACCGCCAGGCTTGGCAGGCGCGCAGCACAACGCCCAGGGAGGGCGCGCCCAAGCCGCTATGGCAGCCGCAGCACCCAACCGGCGCGGCCAACCGTTTTGGGCCGCAGAACGTTTCGCGTCCCAAGCCCGCGCCCGATACGGAACGGGAAGAACGCGAGCCGGAGGAGCCGCGTCGCGTATATGCAGATCCCGCGCCCCGGCCGGCGGCGGAAAACGGCCCTAAGCTGGACGGCTACCGTTTAGGCTATCGCGCGGCCCCTCAGCGCGCCCCATATCAAGGCCGTAACGATTACAGCCCGCGGGAGTCTGGGCAAGGCCCCGGCGGCTATCAGCAGTCCGGCTACCGTCCCGGCGGGTATGGCTATCAGCAGCGCGGGTATCAGCAGCAAGGCGGCTACCGTCCCGGCGGGTATGGCTACCAGCAGCGCGGCTACCAGCCTCCGGTTTCGGACGCGAACCCGAATGACGGCGTTTATCGCATGGCGCGCGACCCGCAGTTTGCCGAGCAGGCGGAAAGCGGGCAGGTTCCCGAGCTGCTGCAAGCGCCGGAGAGCGAGCAGGTCGCCGGAGTTCTGGAAATTCTGCCTGACGGCTACGGCTTTTTGCGCGGAGAAACGCTTTTGCCGGGGAAAAAGGATATTTATGTATCCATGGCGCAGGTGCGCCGATTCGGCCTTCGCACGGGAGATTACGTGGAGGGGAAGGCGCGGGCGCAGCGTGACAACGATAAATTCGCGGCGCTGCTTCTTGTGGAAAAGCTGAACGGGCACGAGCCGGAGGAAAACCCGGACCGGCTTGCCTTTGACCAGCTTGTGCCCATTTATCCGGAAAAGCGGATTGTGCTGGAAAGCGCGGAAAACCAAGGGAGCATGGCAATCCGGCTGGTGGATCTCATTGCGCCGATCGGCTTTGGTCAGCGCGCGATGATCGTATCTCCGCCGGACAGCGGAAGGCTGGCGCTGCTCCGGGAGATCAGCCAGGCGATTAAGCGCAACGACACGGATGCCGAGGTGCTGATGCTGCTGATCGACGTAGCGCCGGAGGAAGTGACGGAAATCCGCGAGTCTGTGGACGCGGAGGTGTTCGCCACTACGTTCGCCGACGCGCCTGAAACGCAGACCCGAGTGAGTGAAACCATGCTTGAACGCGCCGAACGCCTGGTGGAGGAGGGGCGCAACGTCGTGATTCTGCTGGACAGCCTGACCAAGCTGACGCGCGCTTACCAGTCGGCGCTGGTTCAGGGTGGAAGGCCCATGACCAATACCGTTACGCCCGCGGCTCTGGTGCGTCCCAAGCGGTTTTTTGGCGCGGCCCGCAATACGCGGGACGCGGGAAGCCTGACGATGGTGGCGACCATTGCGGTGGAAACGGGTTCGCGTGTGGACGACATTATCTTTGAAGAATTTAAGGGCACGGCCAACATGGAGCTGTTCCTGTGCCCGCGGCAGGGCGGCGACCCCGTGTTCCCGATGATCGACTTGCAGCAGAGCGGCACGAAAAAGGACGACATGCTGCTGAGCGAGGAGCAAAAAGAGGGGCTCCGCGCAATCCGGAGGGTGCTCGGCTCCACCACCAACGGCGAAGCCGTCGTGCAACTGATCGATATGATGCAAAAGACAAAATGCAACGCCGACTTGCTCAACCGCCTTCAGGACTGGGTGGCTCTATGGGAAAAGAGCGGCTATCTGAAGCGGTAATCGGCGCGGGGGAAAGCGGAAAGGCTCGGTCGTCCGGCGCGGGACGTCCGGGCCCTTCTCTTTGTTACATGGTCAAAGGGGCCGAAAACTTGACGGAACAAGGTTTTCGTGCTATCTTTAACGCTGGATGAACGCCCCCGTATGCCATTGGACGAGGTGACAGCGATGAGTGAAAATACCCCCTGGAACGAGCGGACGCGGAACGGAGAATCGGCGGAGCATTTATATGCGGCCAGACAGCTCTATTCGTGGCCGCAGGGGGAACCAGCGCCGGAGCGCGTTTCCACTTCCGATTTAAGCCAATATACGCCGAACGAGTCCGAGGAAAGGCCGGGTCTGGCGGACGGACTTCCGACAGGCGGTCCGGCGGCTGTGCCGCCGTCCCCCGCCGACGTTGACCTTTCATCCTACTACCGCCGTGGAGACGCCGCCGGGCCGGACCTTTCAGAGCCGGCTTTTGCGCCGCCGCCCAAATTTGACCCTTATCGAGCGCCTCATGAGGCGTGGCCGGAGCCGGAGCTTTCGCCGTCTGAGACGCAGGCTCCCATGAACGTGTACCGCCCCCGCGAAGCCACATGGGCGGAAACGGCGCGCCGGAGCGTATTAAGCGGCGACGGCTTGGGCTATCAGGTGGAGGAGGACAGGGAACAGCCGCGCAAACGGCGCCGCCGCAGGCATCTGCTCAGGCGGGCGCTGGCGCTTTTGACGGCGGCCGGGCTGATCGGCGGGGGCATTTATTTGTTCCGGGAGCCCCTCGGCCAGTGGATAGAAAGCCTCGCGGGGAAGCGGACCGAGGACGGCCTTCCCTTTGAGGCGCTTACGACGCCTATGCCGCTGAAGGGCTATGACGCGGCGCAGCCGATTGAAATTGCCGATAAGGCGAGGGCCGCCATCAGCGAGATCAGCGGCACGGTGGACATGCAAACCTACGCCGTGACGGACAAGCATGTGCTGACAAGAAACCAGCGCGGCGACGGAACATATGATTTTTACCTTTTTACCGGGGACGAGGGTAGGCTTCTGTGCTATTTTGAAGGACTTGGCGCGCGCGATATGATTCCTCTCCCGGAGGGCGGCTTCTATGTCAGGCAGCCGCCTTATCTGGTGGGGGCGAACGGCTCCGCGCTGATCCGCACAGAGGAAATTGAAAAGACGGTTGGTCAGCCGCTTGCATTGCATCCCCTGTATAACGGCTGGGCGGTGATCGAGGGCCGGGAGACCGGCGCGGCGAACTATATCAACCTGAACGGCCAGATGCTGAGCACGCTGTGGTTTTCACGGGCGTTTCCCTTTACGGGCGATTTGACCGCCGCCTATGTGGATACGGGGAACCTGGCCGACGAGGAAGCGCGGTATCTGCTCTATGTGATTGGAACGGACGGCGCCATGACAAAATGGCGGAGCGCCGCGGATATGACGGACGTGGTAGGCTCCGCGTGCGGCTCGGCCTATTTGTCCAATGGCGAACTGTACCGGCTTGAGGATATTGAAAATCCGCTCTGCCTGACAGACGAGGTGCGCGTATACCTTGACTGTGACGCGATGGTTGCGCGCGACCCGGCCAGCGGGAAGTACGGCCTGTTTGTGCATGGCGAGCAGCACTATGATTTTGCCTATGACAGCATTTTACCGGTGGAATGCGACATTCGGTGGGATGAAAAAACGCTGTCGGGCGCGTCCGGCAGCATGACGCTCTGCGCCGTGACGGACGCGGCCTATCCGCAGCCGCTCTCGCATTATTTCGTTCTATCCAGGGAGGGGCAGGAGGAATATGTGGCGCTTTCGACGTCGTCCTCCTATCCGCTGCTGCTGGACGGCGAGTTTTAAACCAAGGAGGCTTTTGACGATGAAGAAGCGTTTTGGAGCGGCGTTGCTGGCGCTGTGCTTTTCCATTTGCGCGTTTGCGCTGGCGGAGGCGGGGGATGAAAGCTCCGCCGCGGAGGATATAAGCGCGTTCGGCGTTACCGTCATCCGAAACCATGAGGTGAAAACCGGAAGCCGGCAGAAGCTGGCGCTGGATTATCCGACCTTTGAGAGCGAAAACGCCGCTTTGCAGCAATTTTTAACGGACAGCATCACCACGCCTATCCTGGCGCTTCGGAAACTGGGGCAAATGGCGGGAGACGAGGCGTATGCGGACGGGCAGCTCGACGCGATCCGAAGCGGCTATTTTGCCTCGCTGGATTTTGAGAACCTTCTGTCGGTGGAGGCGTCGGTCAGCAACCGTCCAGCCGGAGCCGCCGCGGCGGAAACCTCGTTTTTTTACCGCATGATCGACCTGACGGCCAGCCGGATTCTGACGGTGGAGGAGCTGTTTACCGAGCCGGCCGAAGCGGTGAGGGACGCCGTTGCGCGGGCGGTATTCGCAAAGGCCGATAGCCAGGGAATGCTGCTGCCTTCCATCACGGAGGCCGGCGCTGTCCCCGCGCCAAATTCCTATTATTTGAGCGCGGAATATTTCCGTACCATATTCGCGGCTGGCGCGATCAGTGAAAACGCGGTGGTGGTGGACATACCGTGGAACGAACTGCCCCTGACGCCCTCCGAGCTGCTGACGCCGGCGGGAGAGGCGGGCGAGCCGACGTCCGACCCGCTGGATACGGCTGAGCCGGCGGGAACCGCCTCCCCGGACGGCGAACCGACGGCCGCCCCGGAACCGGCGGACGCCGCGGGCATCCGGGATGGAGCCGGGGATGCGGCGACAGCCTCCCCGGCGGCGCCCGCGATTGATCCCAACTTTTCTCTGGCGCCGGTTCAAACGCCGACTCCCATGCCCGTGTCCGGCAATGACGCGATTATTGTGGACGTGCTGACGCATGGCCTGTGGAAGGAGCTTGGCAGCGACGGGGAAACGTATTATCAGTTTACCGCGGACGGCAAGCTGCTGACCGTCCAGGTTTCGGACTACGCTGTGGCGGACGGCATGCTTTCCAGCGGCCCGATGAACGGCAGCGTGGATGTGGGAAGCGACAGCGCCTTTACGCTGCGCGGCGTGGACGGCGCGCCCAGGGGATACGTGCTGAACCGGGAGGGGGAGGCTGTCGCGCCGGAGGAACTGGTAACGCCGAGCCCTACGCCTGTGCCCACGCCTACCCCCACCCCAAGCCCGACGCCTACGCAAGCGCCCACGCCCGCGCCCACGCCAACCCTATCGCCATACGAGGCGGCGCTTTCCCAGGCGCCCTCGCTGGCGGCGTTGGGAGACGCAGGCTTCGAGAAGGCGCGGACCCTCAAGGTTTACAGCGCGCCGCAGGAGGACGCGTACCGCGACGGGAAGGCTCAGGTCACCACGGATGAAAGCGTCGCTATTTACGGCGTGACGGGCGAGTGGGTGCTGGTAAGCTACACCATTGGCAACGGGTCAAAGGGGCGTATCGGATACATAGAGAACTCCACGCTTAACGCCCCGGACGAGGTGGCGCGGCTGAACCTGGCCTCCATCGAGATGACGCTGAGCAAGGATGCCGACGCAACGGACGACCCGCTGAACGGCAAGGCGACCATCGCCAAGCTGAAGAAGGGCGACAAGGTCACGCTGCTGGCGTTTATGGGCAGCGACTGGGCTTATGTACAAACCACGCATGAGGATAAACCGTGCCGGCTTTTCATTCCGCAGGCGGCGCTGATGGAGGATTGAAATGGACCGCAAGGATGAGATCATCAGGCTGCAGATGGATGTTATCAATCAGATGACGCGCAGCAATTTAAACCGGATTGCGGACGACCTGTGGGGCGGTCCGGTTCCTGGCGTGAAGGCCGACCCCGCGCCGGAGGGAGCGCCGGACGGCGCGGACAAGGAGCCGGCGGCCAGGCAGGCCGAGCCGGACGCCTCCGCGAAAAAGAGCGTGCAGGAGCGCGAGGAGCCGCCGGAGAAAATCGAGGATCTAAAAAAAGAGCTGAGCGAGTACATCGGGCTGGCGACTGTGAAAAGAGAGGTGGAAAGCCTCATCAACCTGGTGACGGTGCAGAAGCTGCGCGAGCAGAACGGGCTGCCGGTAAGCGACTTATCGCTGCACATGGTGTTTTCCGGCAATCCCGGCACGGGAAAAACGATGATCGCCCGCTTGATGGCCCGGATTTATAAAAGCCTCGGCATCCTGTCCAAGGGGCAGCTTGTGGAGGTGGACCGAAGCGGACTGGTGGCGGGCTTTGTAGGCCAGACGGCGATCAAGACGAGCGAGGTCATCCAAAAGGCGCTCGGCGGCGTGCTATTTATCGACGAGGCCTACGCGCTGACCAGCAGGGGCGGCAACGACTACGGGCAAGAGGCCGTGGATACGCTGCTTAAGGCCATGGAGGACCAGCGGGATGATCTGATCGTTATTGTGGCGGGGTATATCGAGCTGATGGAGGAATTTATTCATTCAAACCCCGGCCTGGAAAGCCGGTTTAACCGCTTTTTAAGCTTCCCCGATTACACGGCCCAGGAGCTGCTGGACATCTTCGAGATGCGATGCCAAAAGAGCGGATATGAGCTGGCCTCGGAGGCGCGTGATTTGCTTAAAAGCCTCTTGGCGCTTTACAGCCTGGATGTGAAGGGCTTTGGAAACGCGCGCGGCGTGCGCAATCTGTTTGAGCGCGCCGTGAGCGCGCAGGCGAACCGCCTTGCCGGGCAGGAGACGGTGACGCGGGAGGAACTGATGGTTTTAACCTGCGACGACATCCGAACCGCCGGGGGAGCGGAGGAAGAGGCCGCAGGCGCGGAGCTGTAAAGCGGCTTTGACCGCTCTCAAGATCTGGCGGGCGGGCGGGACGATCCGTTCCCAGCCTTAGGCCGCTGTGGGAAGCGTTCCTTCCGCAGCGGCCTTTTCGCTGTAACGGAAACCAAGCTTGCGCATGTTGATGAGCCTTACAGCCGACAAGCTTTACCGTGCCTTTCCACGAGCCCTTGTACCGCCTGCTTGACAAGAAAAAGGGGCATTGAGAAATACGTTTGCCTATCGATAACCAAAGTTGACATCCGTGTTTCTCTATGCCGCCGGATTGACAAACCCCTTTGAAAGCCGTATCATAAACCGGTTAGCGAATACAAGGGGGCTTCTCATGATCGTATTGGGCATTGACCCCGGCTTGGCGACGCTGGGCTGGGGCGTGATCGAGGCCGTGCCGGGACGGCAGCGCCTGATTGAATATGGATGCATTCTGACATCCCCCAGGCAGCGGTTTCCGGAACGCCTGAAGCAAATCGGCGCGGAGATGCGCGGCCTGCTTTCGCGCTTTCATCCCGAAGAAATCGCCTTTGAGGAGCTTTTCTTTGCGAAAAATGTAACGACGGCGTTTACCGTCGGGGCCGCGCGGGGCGTGAGCGTCGCCGTTTGCGCGGACTATACCGACAAGCTGTACGAGTACACCCCTATGCAGGTCAAGCAGGCGGTTGTGGGTTATGGAGGGGCGGAAAAGCGGCAGGTACAGCAAATGGTCAAGCTGCTTTTGCACATGGAGGAGATCGCCCGCCCGGACGACGCCGCGGACGCCATCGCAATTGCGCTGACGCACGCGGCTACCGGCCCGGCCAAGCGGCAATTTGAGATGAAATGAGGAGCGGCGCATGATTGCGATGATTCGCGGAAGCCTGGTGGAAAAAGGAGAGGGCGAGGCGGTGGTGATGACCGGAAGCGGCGTGGGGCTGAGGGTTTTATGCAGCATGAATACGCTTGCCGCGCTCCCGTCGGCTGGGCGGGAATGCACGCTCTATACGCATTTGAACGTCCGCGAGGACGCAATGGAGCTGTTCGGCTTCTCCAAGCGTGAGGAACGCGATATGTTTTTGCGGTTGATTTCCGTCAGCGGCATCGGGCCCAAAAGCGCGCTGTTTGTTTTGGGAAGCATGCCGCTGTCCGACCTTCGGCTTGCGATTTTGACAGGGGACGCCAACGCTTTGTCCCGCGCCCCCGGCATAGGCAAAAAGACCGCGCAGCGCATCAGCCTGGAGCTGAAGGACAAGCTGGCGCAGGAGGCCCTTAACGCAGGCGTGGCCATGGACGAGCTATCAATGATCGACGGCGCGGAAGCCCCCGCCGGGGACGCGCTGGGAGAAGCCATGCAAGCGCTGAAATCTCTTGGGTATACGCCGCAGGAGGCCGCCGCCGCCCTGAAGGGCGTGAAAGGGCAGGCGGATAGCCCGGACGAGCTGATTAAGCTGGCGCTGCGCCATATGGCGCAGCAAGGATAAGAGGAGGGCAGGGGCATGGACGACCGTATCGTTTCCACGGGTTTCCGGGAGGGCGAGGACGAGCAGGAGCAGAGCCTTCGCCCCAAATCCCTGCGGGAATACATCGGGCAGGAGGGGATCAAGCGAAACCTCCGCATTTCCATTGAAGCGTCCCTCAAGCGGCATGAGCCGCTGGACCATCTTTTGCTGTACGGCCCCCCCGGCCTGGGCAAAACGACGCTGGCGGGCATTATTGCCGCCGAGATGGGACAGAGCATCCGCATTACGAGCGGGCCGGCGATTGAGCGGCCCGGAGACTTGGCCAGCATCTTGACCAACCTGGCGGACGGCGACGTGCTGTTTATTGACGAAATCCACCGGCTGAGCCGATCCGTGGAGGAGGTGCTCTACCCGGCCATGGAGGATTACGCGCTGGACATCATGATCGGCAAAGGGCCGACGGCGCGGAGCATCCGCTTGGATCTGCCCCGTTTTACGCTGGTGGGCGCTACGACGCGGGCGGGCCTGCTGAGCGCGCCGCTGCGCGACCGGTTCGGCATACTGTTCCGGCTGGAGATGTACACGCCGGAGGAGCTATCCGCCATCGTCCGCCGAAGCGCGGGAATTTTAAACGTCCAGGCGGATGAAAGCGGCATCTTGGAAATCGCGCGCCGAAGCAGGGGAACGCCCCGCATTGCAAACCGTATGCTCAGGCGTGTGCGGGATTTTGCCCAAATCAAGGCCGACGGCGTGATCACCCGAGAGGTTGCCAGAAAGGGCCTGGAAATGCTGGACGTGGACGAATTGGGCTTAGAAAAGCTGGATCGGACCATGCTTGTTACGATGATGGACAAGTTCGCGGGGGGGCCGGTGGGCCTGGAAACCCTGAGTGCGATGACGGGCGAGGACGCCTCCACCATCGAGGACGTGTACGAGCCGTACCTGATGCAGCTTGGCTTCATGATGCGAACGCCGCGCGGGCGCGTATGCACCCCTGCCGCTTACGAGCATATGGGCCGCAGGCCGCAGACTTCTCCGGACGACGGACAGGAGCAGATGAAGCTATGAAAACAAGCGATTTTTTTTATGAGCTTCCGCAGGAATTGATCGCGCAGACACCCATGGAACCGCGCGACCATAGCCGGCTGCTGGTATACGACCGCGCGGATCAGAGCATCCGTCATCTGCATTTTTACGATCTTCCGCAATTTCTGCGCAAAGGCGACGCGCTGGTCATTAACGAAACAAAGGTGATTCCCGCGCGGCTGCTGGGCGAGAAGGAGGAAACCGGCGTTCCCGTGGAAATCCTTTTGTTGAAGCGCATAGAGCGCGACGTATGGGAAACGCTGGCGCGTCCGGGACGCAGACTGACCTGCGGCGTGTGGTGCTCCTTCGGCGGCGGGCTTCTGCGCGCGGAAATCCTGAGCGTTACCGAGGACGGAGGCCGGAAGGTGCGCTTCCATTACGAGGGCGTCTTTGAGGAGATTTTGGACCGGCTGGGGCAAATGCCGCTGCCGCCCTACATACATGAAAAGCTGTTAGACCAAAACCGGTACCAAACCGTGTACGCCAGGGAGGAGGGCAGCGCAGCCGCGCCTACGGCCGGGCTGCACTTCACCCCGGAGCTGCTCGACAAAATCCGCGCCATGGGCGTGGAAATCGTACCGGTCTTGCTGCACGTGGGGCTTGGCACGTTTCGGCCGGTCAAGGCGGAGGATGTGAGCGCGCATCACATGCATGTGGAGCACTACGAAGTAACGCCGGAGGCCGCGGCGCGCATCAACTCGGCGCGGGCCTCGGGCGGGCGGTGCGTTTGCGTGGGCACCACCAGCGTGCGCACATTGGAAACCGTAACCGGAGAGGACGGGCTGGTTCGGGCGCATAGCGGCGATACGGGCATTTTTATTACGCCTGGGTATACTTACCATGCGGTGGACGCGCTCATTACAAATTTTCATCTGCCGGAGAGCACGCTTTTAATGCTGGTATCCGCTTTGATAGGGCGGGAGGAGGCCCTGAGGATATATGAGGAGGCCGTTCGGGAAAAATACCGGTTTTTTTCCTTTGGGGATGCGATGCTCGTGGTGTGAATAAAAATTTTGAGCGGAAAAGAGCCCGCAAGAGCGCATGAATACTGGGGTTTCAAATTCTTTCCATTCGTTGGTTATGGGAAGGGGAACATACTCCAGGGAGAGATAATCCACGACGATTTCCTTGCTGTCAACCGGGAATATCAGCAATGATAGATGCTTGTCCAGCGCGTCAATCGCCTGATCCACCCCCAT
>DBGEOK010000123.1:0-14443 GCA_048370855.1 Candidatus Limiplasma sp.
ACAGAAGTTAAGCCCCAGCACGTCGATGGTACTTGGCTGGTGACGGCCCGGAAGAGTAGATCGCTGCCGCATTCCATATCTCCCCATCCGGAAAAACCGGATGGGGAGTTTTGCGTTGATGCGTTTTGAGGCGCTCCTCCCAGTCGCCGCCCTCCCTCCCCCAAACGCGGGTTCCTTCATAGGATGTTACCTTTTGCCTCTCGAATCCCTCTATATTGTGTCTTGACTATCAGAGAGGAAGACGGGCATGGATAAGGACACGCTTGACGAGCGAATATGGGAATTACGCGCGCCGCTTTTGCGGGTGGCGGGCGGTATCCTCAGGCATACGCAAAACGCGGAGGACGCGGTCTCCGCCGCAATTGTCACCGCGTACCAGAAGCTCGACACGCTGCGAAACGAGGAAAGCCTGCGGCCATGGCTGACCAAAATCACGGTGCGCTGCTGCTATGATTTGCTCAAAAAGAGCAGACGCGAGCAACCGTCTACGGCGCCGGAGGAAGCGGAAGCGCCGCTCTTTGTTTCCGATCTTCATGATACGTTATATTCGGCATTGGAAAGCTTGCCGACTGGCATGGCGCGGGTCCTGCTGCTTTACTACTATGAGGGCTTTTCCACCGCCGAAATCGCAGATACGTTGGGTATGTCGCGTCCGGCGGTATCTATGCGGCTGATGCGGGGGCGGAAAAAGCTCAAGGAAATGTTGCTCGAGGAACACAGGATATGAAGAGGCCGAAAGAGGTGGAAGCATGAACAACCAAACCTTTGACGAAGCGCTTCGACGCCGCTTGGAGAAGGAGGAATTTGTGGTGAACCCGGCGGTGGAGGAAAAAATCCGGCAGACACTGCGCAGCCCGGCTGGAAGGGACGAGACGCGGCGGGTTGTAAGGCGGAGCCTTCGACTTGCACCGGTCTTTGCGGCGCTGATGGTAACGGCGGCCGTGGCGCTTACGCTGGCGCAGCCGCCTCAGGACGCGACGAACGGTCGGACGTCGCCGGTTGAGCGACCGATCATCGCAGCCACCACAGGCGCGGAAAATAGAAACGCTGCTTTTGACTCGGCGCCGCGGGTGAACATTGGCGTGCGCTATGCGGGCAGGAAGGCGGAATTTACAGCGGAGATTGTGAATCACACGCAAAGCACATGGGTCATCCGGTGGAGGACGAGCGTGGAACACCATGAGCAAAACGGCTGGACGCAGGCGCGGGAGCCTGAGGCATTCCTATGGCTGGAGCCGGGCGCCAGTTGCTCGGATCAGGCGGTTTGGCTGGCATTTGAGAGCGTCCCCCAAACATTGGCCTGCGGGTGGCAGTATACAGGGTATCGGGTGGATAGCGGGATGTTGTTCTGGATTGACGGATACCGTCAACCCGGCGATGAGGGATATACCGAACAGCAAATGCTTTTAGAGGAAGCTTTCAATGCGGAGTCGCTTCTCATCAGCGCCGGAGAATGGGAAAACGGCGAGGCGGGCGCTGTTGAGCTCGTGCTGCCTGAGCGCTATCAGCGGCTGCATCCGGGCGAAACGGCGTTGCAATATTACCTGGATACGGGCGCGCTGAATGAAAACAGCGTAACTGAATGCAGTGGAAGCGGATCTGGCGATTATGAACGCGCCATCGAGCCCGATATGGAGAGCGGGCCGCTGGCTGAGGGCAAGGCGGCTGGTTATACGCCGCGCCTGATGACGGCGGAGATCGGCAGCGATTATTTATATTTTGTTATAGATAGCGTGTTTGAGACCGAAAACGCTTTCAAAAGCGTGAGGGAGGCATTTCCGCGCGCGTTCTATACCGTTTATGTGAATGGCAAGCGCGATATATTCAGCTCGCAAAAGGCGGAGAAACTTGGCGTAACCGTACAGATGACCTCGGACGCTTCGGGGTGTGAGTGGCAGGACGGCAGCGGTGCATGGCATGTGACGCGCTGCATTGCAGGCTATCCCGTGAACGAAATTCACCGCGGCGACAGCATCACGCTAAAGGCGGTTTATGAAGAAAACGGCCGGACGAAGGCTATTGAAGAAGAACCGGTCACATATATCGCGCCGTAGGAAAAGCGGCGGATGCGGGCGGAGCTTAGTCCCTGCCCGCGCTAAAGGAGGGAAAAGGGATGGAAAGAAACGCCCGTAACGCGCTGGCCTGCGCATGGATCGTTCTTTTGACGGTCGCGGCAATGCCGGCGCATGCCGCTAAAGAAATGAAGGTGGAGCCCGCCGTCATGATCCAAAACCAACCGGACCGCCAAATCAGCCCGTCGAAGCCGCTGACCGTCCATACCCCCATAGCGGGAGAAAGCCCCATAACCGGCCTGCCAGTCGCGCAAGGGCGCTATATGCCCGTGCTGGTGCAAATCAGCAACGTTGCCGCCTCGGAAAAGGTCGGCAGGAAAACCGTTACGGCCGCGGGGTTGGGCAAAAGCGCTCCATGGGGCGGCCAATATGCGGATATCGTCTATGAGGGCCTCCTGTGGGAGTTGGGGCAGACACGTTTGACCTTTCTATTCAGCGACAGCCTTGCGCGGGGGCAGCCGGTAAGCGTTGGGCCTGTCCGCTCCATCCGGCACGGCACGGTGCTGTTAAGGGAGGAATGGCAGGGGAGCGTCGTGTATAGCGGCGGCCTGCAAGGGCTCAATGACGGGATCGCGCAGCGGCTTTCGGAGCTGGAAACAGACGGAAGCGGCCGCGCCATCCGCATGCAAGGTGCAAATCTAATCCAGAGACGATTTGGGGGACGGATTCAAGAGGTCAAGGCTCCGGATAATCTTGATGTAAACGCGGTAACCGTACAAAACGGGGTTTTGGAGAAATATACCGCGCAACCCCGCCCCTTCCTGTTTTTTGACAAGAATCCATACGAAGGTTATGAACGGGCGGATACCGTTACCCTCGATTGGGGAGACAAGCGTAAATACTATGTTTCGCAGTTTCACTACGACGAGTGTAGCGGCCTGTACACGCGGTATTGCGGCGGCGCGCCCTGGCGAAGCTTTGCTTCCGCCGAGGATAGAAGCGAGGAAAACAAGAGGGCGCTCACGTTCAGCAACGTTATCATCCAGCGCGTTTCGTATGACTATCCCGTGAGCAAGCTGCTTCCCATCCCACTTTGTATAGGCCATGGAAACGCCGAGCTTTTCATCGGGGGCAGATATATTCCCGGGTATTGGGTGCGCGAAAGCGAGGCCTCGCCCACGGTTTTTCTGGACGACAGGGGGGAGGAAATCCGGCTTGCGCGCGGCAAAACCTTTATCGCGCAATTTCCGCCGGAAAGCCTGCTGACAGTGTGGGCGGAGAAGAAGGGCGAGGCGTCTTTACGCGAAAGGGACGAGCAGGAATCCAAATCAGCCGGGGTTCTTGAAAGGGATTGTACCGCAGCGCTGTATACAAAAAATCAATCAAAGCGAAAGGAATACAGCCCTCAGGATAGCGCTTTCGATGCTCATGTTTTGCAGCGCCGCAGCGATTGCGATCAAGGTTCGTTAGGGCGCGCGAGTCGTACATGAGCGCATGTGTCCGGCGTTGCGTATTCACATGGAAGGAGGCAAGGAAATGCCGGGTCTATGGATGAGCGGGAACGAGAGCGCCGGCTTGCCCTGTCCTCCGCCGCGGCAAAAGCCGCCGCCGCTTTCGCTTTTGGTTGACGTTTGATTCCGGTTTACACGCGTCGCGCGGCAGCCCGGAAGAGTAGATCGCTGCCGCGTCCCATATCTCCCCATCCGGAAAAACCGGATGGGGAGCTTTGCGTTTATGCTTTTGGCTCTCTTGGTTCCGCGCATACTTCGCGCGTTTGCGCCCCTTGGGCTCCTCCGCTTCGTCGGTATGCCGCCGGGCTTTGCAAGGTCTGTTTCTTGAAGGCGGCGAAAAACCCTTTGTAGGATTGATAGCCGACGGCTTCCGCAATTTGCTCCGCCGGCCAATCCGTCTTGAGCAGGAGGTTCTGCGCGACGCTCATACGCACTTGTGAAAGCTTTTGCGCAAAACCGATTCCGTAAAGCTGCTTGATGAACCGATTGGTCTGGCTGATGCTCATATTAAGGGATCGCGCGACATCGGAAATGGTAAACTTCTCTTTATAATGCCGAAAGAACCATACGTTGACCACCATTTCGTCATATTGCCGCCGGCTTTCCGGCCCCAAAGCGGAGGAATCCACATCCAGGTCCCGCATACCGGCGGCCGCTTGCCCGTCCGCCGGTATGCCGCGCGACTTTCGCAGAAGGGACAGATATAAAAGCGCGAGATAGGCGTTTGTCTGCTCTACAAAGCCGAAGCGCTTGCGGGAAAGCTCGATCCGGACGCGCTGCATCAGGGCAATGGTTTCCTCCGCGTCCGACAGGCGGTGAAAAGGCGCGGAACGCTGAGACAGCTCTAAAAACCCGCTATAAATTCCGCGCGTGCCGCCTCTTGCCGGTCTTTCCGCCACGCAAACGCCCATGGAGTAAAGCCGGGTGCTTTCCTCCACATGGCTGACGTAATGAATCGCCCCCTGCGGAATCCAGATAAGGTCGTTTTTCACAAACTGATAAGCAGCGGCGCCAACGCGGAGGGAACAAAACCCCTCCGCAAGAAAAAAGAGCTCATGATAGCTGTGTTGATGCGGCACCGCGTTCCAATTGTGAAAATGAGAAAAAAAGCTCACGTCCATGGTTGTGGACAGCTCCGCGTCGCCGATCGAAACGGTCGTTGAATACATACTGAGGGGCGTTTGCACGCCGCTTTCCGCGCCCAGGTTCTCCATACTGCTTCCTCATTTCCCGCCAATGGCGCGGGGATGAAAAAAAACATCACATCCGGGCGGAATATGACAGTTTTTCTCATGGTATCCCGCGCATCTCCCGGCTATAATGAATGTAGCAGATGGGAACCGACGCTACGCGACGAACGAGCATACAATCTATACGAGCAAAGTATACCCAGACCCCAAGCAAATGTCAATCCAAGACGACTGGAAATGATTTCAAACGATTTGAAATGACCTTCACATTCTTAAAACCCATCTGCATGCCGAAGAAGCTGGAAAAGAAAGGGGAAGACAACCATGAAAAGAATCGTCGCCCTGCTGCTTTGCACACTGCTTTTGATCCCCATCCTTCCGGCGGCCGCCGAAACGGGAGAGATCGAGTATCCCAAGACGATGACCGTTTGGTTCAAGGAACTGTTTTCTGACGAGGTCAATGAAAATTTTGTCGCACGATGTGAGGAATTTGGAAGACTTCATGGTATTGACCTACGGGTGACGCTGATGAGCGTCCAGGACATGGCCTCGGAATTCGCGGCAAACCTGGAGGCCGGCGTGCTGCCCGATCTGGCGATGACCGCCGACTACTTGGTCATTCACCTGTATGGGGACGATATGCCCTTTGTGGACCTGACCGACGTGATCCAAAGGATTGAAAAGGACAACCAGCGTGAATTTATGCCGTCCGCTATCAGCGCCAGCTCCTTCGGCGGCGGCGTGTACCGGACGCCTTTCAATTATAGCACGGCGATGCTGTACGTCCGAAAGGATCTGATGGAAAAGGCCGGAATCGACATGCCGGAGGAGTGGACCTTCGACCAGGTGTTCCAGATCGCCCCATCGCTGTCCGATCCGCAAAACGGCGTTTACGGGCTTGCGGTCGGCATGGGCTCCAACGATAACGACGGGCTGGAATTTCTGATGTCCGCGATCCTGGCGAACGGCGGCGGTTTGTTTGACGACGAGGGCAATCCCACCGCCTGCCGCCCGGAAAATATCGAGGTGGTTCAGCAGTATATCGACGCTTGGAAGGCGGGGGCCATCTCGCCGGAGGCGCTTTCCGCCAACGACGCGTGGAACAATCAGTCTTATCTGATGGGCACGCAGGGCATCTGCTGGAACGCGCCGTCCTTGGCCAACGCGCTCAAGGGGGACGATTACGCCGATCTGAGCGAGAACACGCTGATTACCATGGCGCCCGTGGGTGACCTGGGCCGCGTCAACTATTCGGATTGGTGCTTCGGCTTCAGCATTTTCAAGAACTGCCAGTCCGTCGAGGCATCTAAGGAGCTTCTCGCGTTCCTCTACGAAGGCGATTGGTACGATCGATATTTTGACGACTGCGCGCCAACCGTCATCCCCGTCTTTACCGATTCCGATACCAAGGGCGTGTGGACAGAGGAGACCAACGCGAAGGTACTGAACAACGTAAAGGAATGCAAGACCTATCCGTTTGGCTACTCCGGCAAAACCCTGGACGGCGTCAAGAACGGCATCCTGGTGCATAATCAGTGGCTGCTCAACGCCGCGGTGCAGCGATGCATGATCGACGACATGTCCGTGGAGGACTCCATGGCGCAGCTTCAGCGGGAGATGGAAGAAGCCATCGCGGCAGCCAGGTAAACAAACGGAGGAAGCCGTCCGGCACGCCCGACTCCGACCGGTTCGGGAGGGGGCGGGCGCGCCGGACGGAGAGGAGGTGAGAAAATGGCGGGAACACGGCGGAACCCCCGCCTGACAAGCGATGGACGCTTTGCGGCACGGCTGGTCGCCCCGGTGATTCTCTACCTGGTCGCGGTCATGCTGCTTCCTTTCTTCTGGGGGATCGGCATGAGCTTCACCAACAAGACGGCCGGCGTGGCGGACGCGGCGTTTGTGGGCTTGAGGAACTATACCGAGCTGCTAAAAACAAGGGAAATTTACCAATCCACATGGGTTACGCTCCTGTTTACCGCCGTATCCATCGCGGGAAAGGCGCTTTTCGGCGTCATCCTGGCGCTGCTGCTGAATATGAGGTTTAGGGGCAGGAGCCTGGTGCGGGCCCTGATGCTGATTCCATGGGCGCTTCCCAATATCGTGGTGGTGCTCAACTGGCGGTGGATTTTTGCGGGCTCCGGCGGGGCCCTGAACGCTTTGCTCAGAAAGGCGGGGCTGATCTCGCAAAACCTGGCCTGGACGGGCGACCCCTCCTTGGCGCTGCTGACTGTTATCATCGCCAACGTGTGGCGCGGCGTGCCTTTCTTTGGCATCAACGTGCTGTCCGGGCTGACGACCATTCCCGCCGATCTGTACGAATCCGCGGAGCTCGACGGCTGCGGCGCGCTGAAGAAGTTCGCGTACATTACGCTTCCGTCTGTGAAGGGCGTTTTGCTGATGACCACCTTGGTTTCCATGATCTGGACGCTCAATGAGTTCGACAGCATTTGGCAGATGACGGGCGGCGGGCCGCTCAACCGCACCATGACGTTGGCCGTATATAGCTATAAGACAGCGATGTACCACTTCAGAATCGGACGCGGCGTGGCGATTTCCGTACTGACGATGCCGCTGATGATCCTGCTCATCTATGGAGTGAACAAGGCGGCCGCCCGGAGAGATTAACGCGGAGGAAAGGAGCGAGCGCCGTGAGGACCAGGCGTTTGAAACCGATCGAGATTCTTGGGCGGGCAATCCTGCTGGTTTTCTTTGTTGTCGCCATGTTCCCGATCTACTGGATGCTAATCACCTCGTTTAAGCCGCAGTCGGAAACCTTTCGGCTGACGCCAACGTTTTTTCCGGAACGGTTTACCACAGAAGCCTATGTACGATTATTTACGAAAACCGGTTTTGTCCGTAGTTTGCTGAACAGCACCGCCGTGTCGGCGGTGGTATCCGCCTTCACAATTGTCCTGGCCTTTCCATGCGCGTATGCGCTGGCAAGATGTGAGTTCAAGGGTCGCAACGCCGTATCGCAGGGTATCCTGATTACGTACTTAATGCCCGCGGCCGTGCTGTTTATCCCGTTTTACACCTTGCTGGCCAGGTTGAACCTGACCAACAACCTGTGGGGGCTCATCCTGATTTATCCGACCAAGACGCTGCCCTATGCCGTATGGATTCTGACCCCCTTCATCGCATCCGTGCCCAGGGAATTGGACGAGGCGGGCATGGTGGACGGCTGCACCCGCTTTTCCGCGCTGCTGAGAATCGTGCTGCCGCTGGCCGCGCCATCCATCGCCGCGACGTTCATCTTTTCCGTTACCATGTGCTGGGGGGAATATCTGTACGCGCTCGTGTGCATGACCCAGGACGCCTATGAGACGATACCGCTGTTCATCAGCGGGCTGTCCTGGGCGGATATCACGCCGTGGGCCCAGGTGATGGCCAGCGGGGTATTGGTCAGCGTGCCCATTGTTTTGCTGTATACGTTCGCCTCCTCCTTTCTGGCGGGTGGCATGACGGCTGGGAGCGTTAAAATGTAAGGGAAACACGGGAAGAAAACGACGAATGAGGTGATTTGCATGACCCGTAGGGTATTGTTAAACGCGCTTCCCACCGATTCGCTCCAATACGACGAGCTGCGCGGCGCGCTGGCCGAAAAAGGGTTCCGGCTAGCGACGACCCGCTTTGAGCATCACCAAATGCCGGAAATCATTGCGGCGGCAAAGGATTGCTGCGCGGTGGTCAGCAACGGCGAGACCTGGGACCGGCAGGCGATAGACGCCGTCAGGGAAAAGGTGCGTATCTTCGTGCGGCATGGCGTGGGGGTCAATACGCTGGATGTCCCGTACCTGACTGCCTGCGGCATTCCGCTGTATAACGTGGGCGACGCCAATTCGGCGGAGGTGGCGGAGGTAGCGTTGTTCCACATTTTAGGCGCGATGCACAAAATGTGCTATTCGATGGAAAAGGCCAAGCAGGGCTTTGCCGGGGATATCGGGCTGTTCTTCGGGCACGGCCTGGACGGGAAGACCGTGGGTCTGGCCGGAGCGGGAAACATTGCCCGCAACCTGGCGCGGCTGCTCAAGGGCTTTGAGGTGCGCGTGATCGCCTATGATCCCTACGTGGAGGCGGAGGCGGTCGAAAGCTGCGGTATCGGGCTGGTGGACAGCCTGGAGACGCTCTTCTCCACCGCGGACGTAGTCAGCCTTCACCTGCCCCTGACCCAAGAAACCGAGGGCTGCGTAAACAAGCGCCTTTTGGACCTGATGAAGCCGGGGGCCTGCCTGGTGAACACTTGCCGGGGGGCGGTCGTCAACGAGGCGGATCTGATCGGCGCGCTCCGCAGCGGGCGTCTGGCGGCCGCGGGGCTGGACGTTGTGGCCGACGAACCCATCCGGCGCGACAATCCGCTCTATCGCCTGGAAAACGTGTCGATCACGCCGCATATTGGAGCGAATTCCTACGAGGCGATTCTCAAGTATACGCGCGCCATCGTGCGGGCTATCGACGGTTTCTTCAAGGGAGAACCCGCGCCGGGCGCGCTTAACCCGGGATACATAACATGCGGCGAAGGGGAGCGGTTGGCGTAAGCGAAGACGAAACGGCAAAGAAGCGGATCGAACGCCACGGCAGCGCTTTTTGAGAAAACGGGGAAAACGGCCTATTTCGACGATTTTGAAAGAAGGACCGAGCATGCCTTTCGGCATTTCTCCGATCACATCGGTACGGGAAGCGGCTCGGCTACCTGCGAAGAGATTGCCGCCCGACAGAACCCCGTCCAAAGCGCGCCTGTATCAGGGGCCGTACCAGGCGCCCCGCATGCTCACGAATGTGGAACACGCGCTGGCAAGGCAGCGGCAACAACGCTGAAAGGCGGAAAGAAGGAAAGAGGAGTATGGAAAAACTACAACTATCGGGCGTTATCCCGGCGTTTTACGCGGCCTATGAGGCCGACGGCGACGTCAGCCTCTCCAGGCAGCGCGAGCTGGCGGAGAAATACTATGCCTTGGGCGTGCGCAGCCTCTATGTCAATGGTAGCAGCGGGGAAGGCATGATGCTGACCTCCGGCGAGCGCAAGCGGGTATTGGAGGGCCTTGCCAAAGCCTTTGGCGACAAGATGACGCTGATCGTACATGTGGGCGCGCCCTCCACGCGGGAAAGCTGCGAGCTGGCCGCCCATGCCCGCGAGCATGGCGCGCGGGCGCTCTCGGCCGTGCCCAGCGTATATTACCGGATTACCGAGGACGAGGTGCGCGAGCACTGGAACCGCATTATCGAGGCGGGCAAGCTGCCGTTTATCGCCTACAATATCCCGTCGCTTACGGGCTTTGACGCCGGAGCGCCGTTTCTCGCGCGTTTCCGGCGGCAGAACGGGTATCTGCAAGGCGTGAAGAATACCACGACGAGCGCCTACCAGATCGAGCGGTACCGCCGCATATGCGGGGATGATTTTAACGTCATCAACGGGCCGGACGAGCAGTATATCGCGGGGCGCTTGATGGGCGCGTGCGCGGGGATCGGCGGAACCTACGGCATCATGCCGGAGCTGTACCTTTATGCGGACCGATGCGTGCGGGCCGGGGATATGGACGCGGCCTACGAAGCGCAGCGCATGATTAACGACTGCCTGGACGATATCCTTTCCTTCCACAGCTTTATGGCCGCGGCCAAGGCGCTTGTGCGGCTCCGCTATGTGGACATCGGAGAGACGCGCCGGCCGGTCATGCCCTTGACGGCCGAGGAGATGAAGCGGGTTCCCGCGCTTTATGAAAAGATCGAGGGTTATGTAAGCCGCGTCCGCGCGCTTGAAAGCGGCATGCGCTAGGCAAACGGTTTTCAGCCTTTTTCCGCGTTCAAAAAGGAGCGCCGGAGAGCGATTCGCTCTTTCCGTCGCTCCAACGCTTTCAAAATTCTGATGCGGACGGTAAAGGTCCGGGGGCGAGAACCGCGAAACATACGCGGGCGCCCACCGGACCTTTAAAGCCATTGCGCCGTCGGCGCTTACGGCAACGTGTTGCCGGCGGCGCGGTACAGCGCGTACCAGTCCTCCCGGGACAGGACGATCTCCGTCCCGGCGATCACCTCCCGCATGCGCGCGGGGTTTGTGGTGCCCACAATCACCTGAATCATCATGGGAATGCGGAGCAGCCAAGCCACGGCCAGCGCAGTCTTGGAAGCGCGGTATTTTTCCGCCAGCTCGTCCAGCTTGCGGTTGACCTCCGGGAAGTCCGGGTTATCCAGGAAAACGCCCTCGATAAACCCGTGCTGGAAGGGGGACCATACCTGAAGCACCATTCGCTTGAGCTTGCAGTAGTCCAGCACGCCGCCGTCGCGGTCCACCGCGCCGGGAAAGTCGGTATTGACGTTGATGCCCTGGTCGATCATGCCCGTATGCACGACGCTCATCTGCATCTGGTTAAACAGCAGCTTTTGACCCACGGCCTGCTGAAGAACCTCGATTTGCATGGGGCTGTGGTTGCTCACGCCGAAGTAACGGACCTTCCCGGATTTTTCCAAATCCTCAAAGGCGCGCGCCACCTCCTCGGGCTCCGCCAGCGCGTCCGGACGGTGGATCAGCAGCACGTCGAGGGTTTCCAGGCTTAGCTTGCGCAGGCTGTTTTCCGCGCTGGATACGATATGCTCATAGGAGGAGTCGTAAAATCCGGTACGGATGCCGCACTTGCTCTGCACCAGCATCCGGTCCCGCAGGGCCGGGTTGTGCCGGAGCGCCTCGCCAAAGCGGGTTTCGGAAAGATGATCGCCGTAAAAGTCCGCGTGGTCGAAGAAGTTGACGCCGCCCTCCAGCGCCGTTTCCATCAGCTTTTCCAGCGCGCCGGTCTCCATGCCGGCAATGCGCATGCATCCCATGGCGACGCATGGAATGGAAAGCCCGGGGATGGGTTCATAGCGTTTCATAGTTGGGTTTCCTCTCTTTCAAATGGGATGTCCCGCCTCAGCCCTTGACTGCGCCGGCGGTCGCGCCGGACTTTTGGAAGGTCTGCATGCACAGATAGATGAGAATGCTGGGTACGATCACCAGCGTGGTGCCGGCCAGAATCACCTGCCAGGGCGTCGCCAGGCCGTCGCTCAGCGGCAGCATGGATACCGATACCATCAGCGTGAACTTGGGGGTCTTGTTCAGGAACAGCAGCGGCCAGAAGAAGTCGTTCCAGCGGGCGATCAGCGTGAGCGACGCCCACGAGGCCAGCGCGGGCTTGATGACCGGGCAGACCACGCGCGTGAAAATCCCAAAGTTCCGGCAGCCGTCGATGCGGGCGGCCTCGATGATCTCATCCGGCACCTCCATGATGTACTGCCGTAGGTAGAAGACGCCCACCGCCGTAGCCAGCCTTGGCAGGATCAGCGACCACAGGCTGTTGATCAGGTCCATGTTTTTCATGATTAAAAACAGCGGCACCGCGCCTACCTCGGCGGGAATGGTCATGGTAGCCACGACAAAGTAGAACAGCGCCTCCCGGCCCGGAAATTTGAACTTTGCAAACGCAAAGCCGGCCAGCGCGCAGAAAAACAAGGTGGTCAGCGTTCCGACAACCGAGGTGAACACGCTGTTGCCCAGGTGCTGCCAAATGGGAATCAGCTCGAAGAGGCGTTCATAATTGGCCAGCGTGGGGGCGGTTACGCTGAGCGCGTGGAAGCCGGAAACCTTTTCCCCAACGCTTTTAATGGAGATTACGCAGGACCACAGGACGGGGAACAGGCATACGGCCACAATCAGGATCATTATCGCGTAGACGCATATTTTCCAAAGCGTCCTTTTGGCTTTATTACTCATGCCCAAGCCTCCCTTCGGTCACAGCTCGTTCTGCGCGCGGCGCACCCTGAACTGAACCAGTGATATCACCAGAAGAATCAGGATCAGCACGACGCCCAGAGCGGAAGCGTAGCCCATTTTGAAAATCTTAAAGCCGTTGACGTACATCAACTGGAACAGGGAGGAATTGGACGATCCAGGCCCGGCCAGGGTGTAAGGCTCGTTGAAAATCTTCCACGCGTCCACGGTTATGGTCACAAAGCAGAAAAAGGAAATGTTGCTTAGCTGCGGCAGCGTAATTTTAAAAAACTTTTGAATGCCGGAGGCGCCGTCCACGGTGGCGGCCTCATAGTACTCTCCGGGGATGTTGAGCAGCCCGGAGAGGAAAATCAGCGTATACCAGGGAATGGTGCGCCAAATAAACAGCAAATGTACGGGGATGCGCGAGAGGCGGCTGCTGGTTAGCCAGGGCAGGGCTTGGCCGCCGAACAGCTCGATGACGGCGTTGATCAGGCCGGCGTTTTCATCAAACAGCATGCCGAAGATCAGGCCCATGGCCATGGAGGCGCATACGTAGGGCAGGAAGGTGACGGTTTTAAAGAAGCTTTTGAAACGGAGCGCCGAGCTGTTGAGCAGGCAGGCGATCATCAGTGAGAAGAGCAGCACGCCCACCACGCCCACCGCCCAGTACAGGGCGGTGTTGCGCAGCACGTCCAGGAACTGATAATCCCCGAGCATCATCTGGTAATTTTGAAGGCCGATCCATTGGGGGCTCTTCATGCCGTTCCATTTTGTAAAGCTGAGATAAAACGTGGCGACCGTCGGTACCAACTGAAATATCAAAAACTGAAGAAAAAATGGGCTGATCGCGAGATACGCGAACCCATAGCGCTTGAGCGCCTTGCCTTTCATTCTGAAACCCCCTCCGGTGCCCCGCGCCGGCGCGCGGGGCTCAAAGCTTCGTCGGCGGGGTCATGCCTGCGCTTTGACGGCTTCCATGACCCAGCGAATATGCTCCCAATCGATGGTGTTGGGCACGGTACAATCCGCGCCCAGAATAAAGGGGATTCCCCGCATTTCATCCAGCACGGCCTGGACGGCGGCCTGAACCTCCGCCTTCGTGCCGGCATAGAGGGGATAATCGCGGCGGTTGTCCAAGCCCCCCAGCATCACCGCGTCCTTGCCAAAAAAGCCGACGCCGTCTAAGAGGGATAGGCCCTCGATCCCCACGCCCCAGTTTTTCACGCGGGACGGGTAATCCTTCCAGTAGGATAGATGGTTGGGATAGCCCGCCCAGGAGCACATATGGAGGATGTTGTACGGGCTGGCTTCGTTGAAGGCGTCTATCACAATCCGGTCCGAGGGCTCGACGACGCTTTGATATTCCTCTTGGCTCATGCGCCCCTTTTCCGCGCCCTGAAGGCTCTGATACACCCCCAGGCATCCGCCCTCCCCGATAACCCGCCGCGCAAGCACGGCCAAATCGCCCGCGATGACGTTCAGCGCGTGGCGAAGCGCTTCCGGGTCCTCGCGCAGGTGCGCCATGACGGTTTCGTCCCACGAACGGCCCTGAAGGGCGTTTTCGGTCAATACGTCGCAGGCGCGCACAATATTAAACGGAGAGAAGAAGTTGTAAAAGGTGTAGCATTCGTCCCCGACGGCGCGATTGATTTCGGCGCAGCGGGCGACCGTATCCGAGAAAAAGGGATCGGCGGGGTCCAGCGGCTTCACGTTTTTCCAGTCCGCCGCGCGGTCGATGCGCGCGCGGAGCGGGTAGCCCAGCCCGTCGGACATAATTTTGAGGAAGTCAATATCCGTAGCGCGGTAGTAGTCCACGTGCGCTTTCACGCAAGCCGCGCCCTTCTCCTGCTCGCCCTCGAAATGGAACCAGAAGCCCACGGGGGTCCGGTCGGGCGTTTGGCCGTTTAAGACGGCCATCAGTCGTTCCTTTTTGTTCATGGTTCTCCATCGCTTTCCGCCCCGGCCCCCGGGCGGCGCGGCGGTTTCCCCGCC
>DBGEOK010000124.1:0-41137 GCA_048370855.1 Candidatus Limiplasma sp.
GCGGCCGGCCAGGTGATCGGCATCAACTCGTCCATCGCATCCACCACAACGTCTTCCGGCACAGCCGGATCCATCGGCATCGGCTTCGCCATTCCATCGAACCTGGTAAAGCGTGTGGCCAACGAAATCATTGACAACGGCACCGTGCAGCATGTGGCGCTCGGCGTCACCATCAAGAGCTCCACGGTTGAGGCGGACGGCGTGACCCGCGGTTGCACGCAGGTGCAGTCCGTGGTCGACAATAGCCCGGCAGCCAAGGCCGGAGTGAAGGCTGGTGACTCCATCGTGGCGTTCAACGGCAAGGCGGTGAACAACAACTATTCGCTGCTCGGCTACGTGCGCGCCTCCGCCATGAATGACAAGGTGACATTGACGGTCGTGCGCGACGGCAACACCATGGAGCTTGACGTGACGCTTGACCAGGAGGAATCCCAGACGAACTCCTCCAACAGCCAGAACCAGCAGAACAGGCAAAACCAACAGCAGAACCGGTAACCTTCACGCGCTGAAGGCGCGCGCGGGGGGACGCGAGTTCTCCCCAACGCACAGACACAGGCTGAAACGGCTTTGCGATCCCGTAAAGCCTTATCCACAGGCCCGGGAAGCCCCGCAACACGGTCGGGCCTTCCCGGGCTTTTCGCGCTTATCAGCGCCGGGGAACCTTCTGCAAAGGGATGGCATAGAATTAGCTGGGAGCCGGATTCAAACTGTGAAATACGGCTCGAGATGCTTTTCAGCTTGTATAACAGACGATAAGCTGGTAAACTGTAACAGGAAAACGTCCGCCGCGCGGCGGGGCCGGGAGGGAGGATGTCAAATGCAATGGGAATATTTGCTACTGCTCCTGCTTACCGTTCTTTTTGCGCTCGTATATAGCTGCCTGGAGCGCCGCTCCACATCCTTGCTCGGTTATTGCGGGCGCGGTTCCCGGGTCGCTTGGTTCGCCCGGTTCCTGATGACGTCCCTCCTGCTGGTCGGCTGGTCCGCGTTTGGATTTCCCTTGCCGCTCTTTTATATCGCCGCTTACCTTCTCCGGGCGGAGCGCCTGCTGGCCGACCGGCCGCTTCAAATCAAGAACTGGTTTTTCTTAAACCTCAGTTATATCAGTACATTGGCGTTCCACCTGGTTTTTATTGCGGCGGCGTCCTTAGGGCGTGGCGTCGCCATGCGGACGCTTTTGGCCAGCGGAACCTGGCGGGCCGCCAGCGTGGTTGTGGTATTGGGGATGAACATCATAGAGGATATGGTTTTTTTGAAATGGAAAAAGCTGTCCTCCGCGCTTGCCGCGGAGGCCGGCAGCGCGGAGGCCCGGCCGTTTATGGCCTTTCTCTGGTTCAGCACGGCTTACTTGCTGGTGGACAGCCTGCTGTGCGAGGCGGAGACGGAGCCCGTTTACGCGCCTCTATTTTTGATTGGGAGCTGCGCGGTGCTGATGTTTCTGATTGTTCGGTTTCTGACGCATATCAACGCGATCATCCAGTATCACGCGCTTCGGGAAGAGCATGACAGGCTGGAGGCGGCGCTGGTGGCCAAGGAAGCGAGCGCGGGGGCGCTCAAGCGCCTGGCGGACCGCGACAGCCTGACGGGAGCGTTTTCCCGAAGGTATTTGATGGAGCAAATTTCCGCGCTGATAGCGGAGGGCTCGGCGTTTTCCGTGGCTTTTTTGGATTTGGACGGATTAAAGCAGATTAACGACCGCGAGGGGCATGACACGGGCGACCGGCATCTCATCCGTTTTGCGGACGCGCTGCGCGGCCAGCTCCGAGAGGGAGACGTACTGGCCCGGGTGGGCGGAGACGAGTTTGTCGTTCTGATGCCCGGCGTCGGGCAGGACGCTTCCGCACGGAGGATCGAGGCGATTCGTACGGTTTTTGGATGGAGCGGGGACGGCAAAACGCCCTTGCGCTTTTCCTACGGCATTACCGCGCTTGCGGCCGGGGCCGCGGGAGACGCGGAGACGCTGCTGAAGGACGCGGACCGGGGCATGTACCGCGACAAGGAGCTTAGGCGCGGCGCGGGGAGGGCGATCCCATGAACTTACCGCTGCTGATTTTTCTGGCGAGCGGCGCGGCCTATTTTTACTTTAACTGGCGCTATTTTATGTTGCTGACAAAGGCCCAGGGCCTAAAGTGCATGCGCCTGGGAATCGCCCTGGGCGCGTTTGCCGTCAACTACCTCCTTTTTTTCGCTTGCAGTATTTTAGAATTGAATTTGGTGATTAACTGGGGGCTCTTTTTTGCTTTTTTGCTTGGGGAGACGCTTCTGTACTGCGGGAAATGCCGGCGAGGCGCGTTGCTTTTTCCGCTGACGGGCATTCTTTTTGGCCTGACGATGAACATTTTTTGCCGCTGCGCCGTCTCCCTCGTCTTTCATCAGCCGCTGAGCGCCTTTGACAACCATATCAGCAGCGCTGAAAATTTGAAGTCGCTGCCGGTGATGCTTGGCTTTGCGACGGGCGGCGCGGTTTTGCACCTGCTGGCGAGGCCCGCGGCGGTTCAACGGTACCGTGTGCTGCTTGCTCACCCCGAGCATCTTCGGTTTCAGGTGGAGCTGATGGCCGGGATGTTTCTTTACCTCTTTCTGAATTTGCTGCTCTACCAATCCCAGAGCAACGAGCCGCTGCTAAAGGTGTGGGGAATCAAGTCCTGCGTGTTCGCAACGGTGGGAACCTATCTGAGCAGCCGTTACGCGCTGGAGATGTGCGAGCTGTCCGACTACCGGGAGCAAAACCATGCCATCAAACAAAAACTGGCTCACAGAGAACGGGAGGAGGAGGATCTCAGGCTGATTGCCTACCGGGACATGCTGACCGGCGCTTATAACCGGCAATACGCGCTGGAATCCATAGCCAGGCTGCTCGGATGCCACTCCCAGCTCGTGCTGTGCTTTGTGGACCTAAATGATTTGAAGGCGGTCAACGACCGCTACGGGCATGCCGAAGGCGATCGGTACCTGGCGACGGTAGCGCGGGAGCTGGCGCGCGCATGCAGAAAGGACCGCGACCTGCTGTTTCGCTACGGCGGCGATGAATTTCTGATTCTGTTTCCGGGAGCGGGCCTGGAGGTTGTGGAGGAACGGATGCGCGTAGTTGAAAGGCGGCTCGAGCAGGCGAGCGGGGAAGGCAAAAGCCCGTTTGCTATGGCGATCAGCTATGGCGCGGTGGAGACGGACGGGACGGCGGACGCCGACGAGCTGATTCGGGCCGCCGATAAGAAAATGTATCAAAATAAGCGCGCAAAGGGCGCGCGATAGGGCGGAAAGCCCGCGCCGGAGGTTTCCGGCACGGGCTTTCCCCGGCGTGGGAGTTTTTGCTGTCGAGCGGCAGAGGCGTTCCGTGAGAGCGAGCGCATGGACGGATCGGCCGCGCGTTGACCCGCGCCAACAGCCCCCGCGCCTTGCGCGCTTTACTCGCCCCAGAAGATCGAGGTCTGGTTTTCCGTCATGCTTTCCACGGCGTCGCCCCCGGAGGCAGCCGTTTGATTACCGCCTCCAAAGAAATTCCTGACGTCATCCCAGAACGTCCGGGCGCCGGACAGGTTGGCCTGCGCTACCTGCACCGCCTGCACGCCCTCCAGAAGAATGCCGTTATTCAGCAGCTCGGCATGCACGGGGATGACGCGATAGGTATACACAACGCCGGCCTTGGCCGCGGTATCCGTATAATACAGCGTCTCGCCCGCCGTTCCGTAAAGCTCCGTCAGGATGAAGCTCTCGCCCTGGGTATCGCGCTGGACGCGGTAGACGGCCGTATCCGCCGGCTGAATCATCAAAAGCGGATAACCGCTGTCGTTATGGCCTACGGTAAAGCGGTTGGGCGAGCGCGGAGGCGTCCATACGTCGCTCTTCTCGGTGGGGTAATTATCCGCGGCAAACACCTCGGTATAGCGGTATGCCTTGGGGGTCAGGTCCACGGCCAGCATCGGCTTGCCCCGCCATTTGATCGCCTGCTTGTCGATCTCAAGGGAAATAATGCCCTCCGGCTTGGTAAACTGCGGCTTGCTCTTATTTTGATACAGCGCCTTGAAGTAGTTCCTCGCCATCAGGGCGGTATTGTCGCCGCCGCTGACCCAGCTTTGGAGCTTATGCTTGGAATCCGTTTCGTCAAAGCCCATCCAAAACGCGCAGGAAATTTCGGAGTTGTAGCACGCCATCCAGATATCGCGGTTGCCTCCGCCCGTCATGTTGACGGTGCCCGTTTTGCCGGCCACCGGCGTGCCCGCCCCGGAAAGCTTCGCGCCCGTGCCGGACGACGTAACGGATTGCAGAATGCTGGTCATCAGATAGGCGGACGTGGCTTTCAGCACCCGCTCGCCCGTCTCGCGCCGCTGATAGATCACGCGGCCGGTGGGGTCCGTCACCTTGCGGATGAAATAGGGGGAATGGAAGGTGCCTCCGTTGCCAAACGGCGCGTAGGCGGCCGCAAGCTGAACCGGGGATACGCCGTAGGTCATCGCGCCCAGCGCCAGGGCCAGGTTGTCGTCCCGGGCGTCCAGGGGAATGCCGACCTTTTGCAGATACTCCTTGCCGGCGGCCACGCCGATCTCGTTGAGCAGCGACACGGTGGACACGTTCAGGCTGCTGGTCACCGCGGAGCGGATGCTGACGTTGCCATAATAGGTATAGCTCGAGTTGCGCGGCTTGTAGCCGTTAAAATTTGTCGGCTCGTCCTTCAAAACGCTGGCGGTCATATAGCCATACTTGTCAATGGCGGGAGCAAACGCGACCAGGGGCTTCAGCGCCGAGCCCGGCTGCCGCCGAAGCTGCGTGGCGCGGTTCAGGCCCCGGCGTACCTCGTAGCTGCGTCCGCCTACAATGGCCAGCACCTCGCCCGTCCTGGTGTTGACGCATGCCGCCGCGCCCTGTACCTGGGTGCCGTCGCTTGCCTTTTGCGGAAACACGTCCGTCAGGAATTGCTTATCCAGCAGATCCTGATGCTCCCGGCTCAGCGTGGTGTCGATGGTAAAGCCGCCCGTCAGCACTTGCTCGCTGGACAGGCCGAGGATGCTTTCCGCCTCGTCCAGCACCGCGTCCACAAACCAGCCATACGGCAGGTCGGCGGGGGGATTTTCCACCAGGGCGAGGGTTTCACGGGCGGCGCTGTCGTGCGCGGCCTGGTCGATCATGCCCTCGTCAAGCATTGTATCCAGGATATAGCGCCGCCGCGCGCGGTTGTTGCTTTCGCTCACATGAGGCGCGTAATGGCTCGGCGCTTTAATGGTGGCCGCCAGCGCCGCCGCCTGGGTAAGCGTCAGGTCCTTGGCGTCCACGCCGAAGTAGGTCTGCGCCGCCGCCTGAACGCCATACGCGCCGTTGCCGAAATAGATATAATTGAGATACATTTCCAGGATTTCGTCCTTGCTCATCATGCTTTCCAGCCGGATAGCCAGGTACATCTCCTCCAGCTTGCGCGCGATGGTCTTTTGCGTGCTTAAATGGCTCTGGCGGATCAACTGCATGGTAATCGTGCTGGCCCCCTGCGCGAAGCCGCCTTCCTTCAGGTTGGCGACGACCGCGCCGAAAAGGCGCACCACGTCGATTCCCTTGTGCTGATAAAACCGCAGGTCTTCCGCGGCGATGAACACCTGGCGCGTCTGCTCGGAAATTTCCTCCAAGGGCACCACCACTCGGTTCTGGACCCCCTTAATGGTGGTAATGAGCTCGCCCGCGTTATCATACAGGCGGCCCGTCTGCGCCGCGGCGGTAATTTTATTGATATCCAGCTTCTGCCAGTTAGGCACGTCAAAGGCAAAATAAGCGCCCAGCAGGCCGACGACCATAAGGGTGAACAGCGTCCACAGCGTGGCCCGTACCGGATGCCGCTTATGAGGCACGCCCGTTTCGTTGATGTTCGGCGTGCGCATCCCCCTGGCGGCGCGCCTGCGGGTCTTAGCGTAGCGCAGCGCGTCGCGTGGGGGAATATCCGGCTCCCGGTTTAAAACCGCCTCGTTGCGCGCGTTTTTGCCTTTGGACCGCCGGCTTTTCTTCCTCCGTCCGTCCTTTGGCTCCTCCGGCTCCCCGTCTGGCGCGACGGCTTCCCGTAAGCGCCCTTCCTCGGCGGATGGAGCGCTCTCCTCCCCGGCCGTTTCGGCTTCCCGCTCCGCCGCCTCCCGCAGCGCGTCCGCTTCCCGGTCTTTGGGCGAGCGCCGCTGGTGAATGCGCTCCACATGCTCGGGGAACTCCCGAACCTCGTCGTCCAGCTCGGCTTCCTCACGCTCAAACGCTTCGGCGTCAGCCGTATCCTTCCGGTCCGGCTCGGAACCTGAAGCATCACCGGACGGCAATGCCTCATCCGTTTCCGGGACGCCCTGCGGCTCCTCGGTTACAGGCGTCTGTTCCGCCTGCCTGCGCGCTTTTGCCGCTTTCCCCGCCGACCGGCTTTGCCCGCGCTTCGACTTTTTCATCCAACTACCCCCCAAGGCGGCCGGCTATTTAAATGCCTCAAACAGTTGCCGCGCGTTGCTCGTGCTTACTATGCTCGTTTTGGAGGCCTAAAAACCGTGGAAACCGCAACAATAAGTACCATTTACATAAACAAACCCCGTCCTGTATACTAAAACCACAACGCATGGGAGGTGGTTGGCATGCATCCAAAAAATCGACGGGGCGCCGCGGCTGTGCTGGTGGTCCTGATGTGCCTGACGCTGGCCGCGGTCCTTTGGCGCTCGCGGGAGGCGAGGCCCGCGCCCATCACCTACCCCGCCATGCTGGAAAAGCTTTTTTCCGGCGAGATTGCGAGCGTGCGACTGAGCGACGACGCCACGCTGGTGGCTACGGATCGCGGCGGCCAGACCTTTGCCTTTGAAAATCCGCGCCTGGAGGGGTTTAAGCACATGCTTTTGCTCCGGGGCGTGGAGGTGTCCGAGCGGGGCGGCGTCGGGCTGGGATACGGCCTGTTGCTGGCGGCGCTGGCCGTGGGCGGCATCATCGCTTTCAGCCGCCGCCGCCAAAGCGAACGCGGATTTGCGCTGAGCGCCTCCCATGCGGCCGAAAGCGCCGTGCCCTCCACCCGCTTTGAGGATATCGCCGCAAACGAGGAAGCGCTGGAAAGCCTGCGCGACCTCGTCAGCTTTATCCGCACCCCGGAGCAGTATGCCCGGCTGGGCGCGCGAATACCGCGCGGCGTACTGCTGTACGGCATGCCGGGCACGGGCAAAACGCTGATGGCGCGGGCGCTGGCCGGTGAGGCGGGCGTGCCTTTTTTCGCCGTGAACGGGGCGGATTTTGTGGAGATGTACGTCGGCGTGGGCGCAAGCCGGGTTCGCTCGCTGTTTGCCAAAGCCAGAAAAGCGGGGCGCGCCGTGATTTTCTTTGATGAAATAGACGCGATCGGCAAAAAGCGCAACAATCAAAGCGATGAACGCGAACAGACGCTGAACGCGCTGCTGTCCGAAATGAGCGGCTTCCACGATGGCGACGGCATCGTCGTGCTGGCGGCGACCAATCGGGTAGACACCCTGGATGAGGCGCTGCTTAGGGCCGGACGCTTTGACCGCCATATCGAGGTCCCCCTGCCGGGGCTGGAGGAACGCGTCAAAATCCTCCAGGTACACGCGCGCAACAAGCCGCTCGGCGAAAGCGTATCCCTTCCGGAGCTGGCGGCGCAGACGGCGCTTTTTTCCGGGGCAAAGCTGGAAGGGGTGCTGAACGAGGCCGCGATTCTCGCCGCAAAGCGCAATGCCGGGCGCATCGAGCAGGAGGACGTCAACCGCGCGATGGACGCGATGCTTTTTGGCATGGAGCGCCGAGGGGGCTACGCCCTGGAGCGCGAGCGGGAAATAACCGCCGCGCATGAGGCGGGCCACGCGCTGCTGACCGCGATCCTGCTCCCCGAAAGCAGCATCAAAAAGGTTTCCATCATACCTACCGGCAAGGGCGCGGCGGGATACAGCATGGCCGTGCCGCCGGAAAGGCTGTTCCATCAAAAGCAGGAGCTGCTCAACCATATTGCGGTGGCGCTTGCCGGCCGGGAGGCCGAGGCGCTCCTGCTGGGCCCGGACAGGGTCAGCAACGGCGCGGCAAACGATATTGAAAAGGCCGCTTCCCTCGCGCGGCGCATGGTCTGCGAATGGGGGATGCTGCCCCAAAACGAGGAGGTCTACCTTTTTTCCCAGGCCCAGAAGGACGCCGCCGCGCAGCAATGGCTCCGCCATGGACAGAAGCTGTCCGCGAGCGTTCTCCGCCGATATCTGCCGGCGTGGGAACGCCTGACGGGCTTGCTGCTCGCGCGCGAAGCGGTCGGCCGGGAGGAGGTTCTGGCCTGCATCGCGGAGAACGAGCCCGCCGCGTCCTCATAAGCGGTGAAAAATTTTCCGAATGACTTTGCAAATTTTGCACAATCGGTTATAATGAAGCGAAGCAGGCCGCGCGAATCCGTACCGGAACGCGGCCGGTTCGGAGGTTAAGAGATGTTTCGACGCGCGCTGTGCTTCCTCATGGGCCTGATACTGCTGCTTCTGCCCGCCCTCTCCCTGGCGGAGCAGGAAACCTACTCCATGGCCGGCTTTGACGGCGAAGGCAGTTCTCACGATTGGACAACCAACCAGTTTTTTACCCGCATGCAGGAACGCACCGGTATTTCCTTTACCTTTCAGCAATACACCAGCCAGCAGAAGTGGCGGGCGGCAAAGGATGAGATGTTTCAGACCGGCGAATTGCCCGACGTGCTGTTTAAAGCCGCTCTGACCACGGAGGAGCTGATTGCCTACACGGAGAGCGGGCAGCTAATCGACCTCATGCCGCTGCTTGCGGAAAACGCGCCCAACCTGTGGGCGCTGCTTATCTCTCATCCGGACTGGCTGGAGGCGATCACGCTGCCGAGCGGAAAGATCGGCGCGCTGCCCGCCATTCAGCCTACGCCGCCGCAAAACGCGCTGTGGATGAACAAGGCTTGGCTGGACAAGCTCGGGCTGGCGGTTCCGACCGATTTTACCTCCCTGAGAGAGGTGCTGACGGCTTTTCTGACGCGAGACCCCAACGGCAACGGAAAGAGGGACGAAATCCCCCTGACCTTCCTGGGGCCTTGGGAGCTGAAGTTTTTTTCCCACGCCTATGGAGTGGTGGCGAACGACTACAACATTTATCTGGACGACGGCGGCGCCGTCCGTTACTGGCCGGATGAGGACAGCTTTTTTCTCTTGGCCGAAACGCTGCGGGATCTATATGCGGACCGGCTGCTGGATCAGAACGGCTTTCAGACGGCGGACGCGCTGCGGCGTGTGACCGATGAAAAAGCCGCGCTTTGCTATGGCGCGTTTTTTGCGCCGACGCCTCTTAATTTAGTCACGCTTTCCCAGGCGGAGGACTATGTGGTTGTGGAACCCTTCGCGTATGAAGGCCGGCAGGTTTACCGCGACCTGATCGGCCCCGTCACCAGAGGGACGTTTGCCATCACCTCCGCGTGCTCCGACCCCGCCGCGCTGCTTCGGTGGGTGGATATCCTCTATACCGAGGAGGGGGCGGCCGAGGCCATGCTGGGCAAGGAAGGCGAGAGCTACGTGGTGGATGAGGACGGTTACTGGCAGTGGAAGGGCGGTTTGGAAAGCGTTACGGTTTCCATGCTCAACGAGCTGACCCTTTACGATACGGGTGAAATGCCCTGGCTGTTTCCGCAGGCGTTTTACGCCCGGTACGCGGAGGAATCCGACCGCCGGATGAACGCGGAGCTCGCCAGGCTGAAGCCGTTCATCAAGCAGCCCTTTCCCACCTATACGCTCACCAACGAGCAAAGCGCCCAGGCAATTGCGATGCAAAACGAGCTGGGCGCGTATGTGGACGAGAGCTTCGCCCGCTTCGTGCTGGGGCAGACGCCGCTGAACGAAGAAACCATCGCCGGGTTCCGCGCCGGGCTCAGGCAGCGCGGGATGGATGAAATGATTGCCTTCTGGCAGTCCGTTGCCGATGAACGGGGTATTTAACTTTCCTCTTGGCACGCGGCGTGCGTATTACCAAAGAAGGGCGTGACGTGTATGAACCAATATGCGCAAATGATCCGCCAGCTAAAAACCCCCGATGTGATGAAGCGGCTGACGCGCCTCTACGGGCAGCGGGACGGGATGCTTGTGGCGCAGACCGCGCGCTATACGCGGCTTTTAAAGCGGCACGAGGAGCTGATTAACGCGGATGGGAAGGTGTACATGATCAGCGCGCCCGGCCGCACGGAAATCAGCGGCAACCATACCGACCACAACCGCGGCAAGGTGCTCGCGGCGGCCGTCAACCTGGATACGCTTGCCGCCGTCGCCCCGAGGAGCGACGGTCGGGTGAATATCTTCAGCGAGGGTTATGCGCCGCTGTCCCTTACGCTGGATGACCTCAGCATGCGCGAGGAGGAAAAAGGCACCACCGCGGCGCTTGTCCGGGGCGTGGCGGCCAAGCTGGAGGAGGAAGGGCGCTCCGTCGGCGGCTTTGACGCGACGGTAACCTCCACCGTGCGCGCGGGCAGCGGCCTGAGCAGCTCGGCGGCTTTTGAAGTGCTGGTTTGCGCTATATTCGACGAGCTTTACGGCGGCAATACCCTCACCGCCAAGCGCCGGGCGCAGATATCGCAGTTTGCCGAGAACGCGTATTTCGGTAAACCGAGCGGCCTGATGGATCAGATGGCCAGCAGCGTCGGCGGCCTTGCGTTTATTGACTTCAAGGAAGAGGATCCTCTGGTCAGGGAAATTCATTACGACTTCGCGGCCAGGGGCTATGTGCTGGTCGTGGTCAATACCGGCGGCAGCCACGACGACCTCACGCCCGACTACGCGTCCATTCCCGAGGAAATGAAGGCCGTGGCCCGCTGCTTTGGGGAAGAAAACCTGCGCCGCGTTCAACCCGAGCAGTTCTTGCAAAGCATTTCCATGGTGCGCGAAAAGCTGAAGGGCCATAACGCCGACCGCGCCATTATGCGCGCGGCGCATTACTTCGCTGAAAACCGGCGGGTGGCGGACGAGGTGACCGCGCTCCAGGCCGACGACCTCGACGAGTTTCTGCGGCTTGTGAACGCGAGCGGTCGGAGCAGCTTTTGCTATTTGCAAAATATCTTTGCCAAGCCGGACCGTCAGGAGCTGTCCCTGGCGCTGATGCTCGGCGAGCAAAAGCTGAGCGACTGCGGCGCGTGGCGCGTGCATGGGGGCGGTTTTGCCGGGACCACGCTTAACTTTGTGCCTCAGAAGCGCTTGGATAGTTTTGTGCGTGAAATGGAAGCGGTATTTGGAGCGCATAGCTGCAACGTGCTGGATATCCGGCCCGTGGGGCCAGCCTGTATTACGCTGGGCGCCTGACCGGCGGCAAAGGCGCGCCCATGTCCTCGTCGCGGGGCCATGGGCGCGCTTTTTGTCCGCCTAAGCGGCGAAGCGGGAGGGGGCTTGCCGCATGGGCGGGCGCGGCGCTGACGACGGTTGGCCTCCTGGTATCGCAGCGGGCTTAGCTTTTACCTTCGCGCCTTGCGCCGTTTGTTTTTTCTCTGAAAGCATGGTATAATACAGCGCAAGTTTTTTCTGAAAATGCGACGGAACGGGGTGAGCATATGGCGGGCGTAACCTACAAATGCCCAAGCTGCGGCGCGTATCTGGCGTTTAATCCCGATACGCAGCAATGGAGCTGCTCTTTTTGCGGCTCGTCCTACGCGGAGAAGGAGCTTTTGGCAAAGGCGGAGGAATACCAGCGCCAGGCCGAGCGTGAAGCGCCTCAACAGGAACGGGCCGCCGCCGGCGAGCAGGTTGCGTACCATTGCCCCAGTTGCGGAAGCGAAATTATGACAGACGAAACCACCGTCGCCACCCATTGCTATTACTGCCACAACCCGGTGGTGCTTCAGGGCAGGCTGACCGCCGATATGAGGCCGGACTGCGTCCTCCCCTTTACCGTTGGGAAGGAAAGCGCCGTCAAAGCCTTCATGGATTGGGTACGCCGTAAAAAGTTTGTGCCCAAGGGCTTTTTCAGCGAGGCCGAGGTGGAAACGATGACCGGCGTATACTACCCGCATTTTGTAGTCACCTGCGAGGTAAAGGGAAGGTTTGACGGAGAGGGCCGCAACACCAGCGTGGTCGACACGCCAAAGTACATCGTGACCAACACGGAGCATTACCATGTCAGGCGGGAGGGCGAAATCACCTTTCAAAACCTCATGCGGCCGGCGCTTTCCAGCGTGAACCGGAAGCTTTCCGACGGCATCCATCCCTTTCCGCTGGAGGACGTCAAGCCGTTTTCGGGGGCGTATCTCTCCGGCTTTCTGGCCGAACGCCGCGACGTTGACCCCGCTTCCATCCAAGAGGACGTTCGTAACGAGGTGGAGCAATACGTCGAGCCGCTGCTGACCGACGACGTTCATTATTCCAGCTATTCGGGGCATACGACCGCCAAGGTGGAAAAGCTTCAAACGCGATATATGCTCCTGCCGACCTGGGTGCTCACCTATCCCAACAGGGCGGATGCGCAAAACCCGTTTTATTACGTCATGAACGGAAGGACCGGCGAGGTGTGCGGCAAGCTGCCCATTCACAAGGGAAAGCTTTGGCTGACCGGAGGAGGCGTCGCCGCGGCGCTGTTTGCCGTGGGCTGCCTGCTCAGCTATTTTCTGTTTTAGCGCTTTGGCGCGGGCCGGAAGGCTGCGGGAAAAATCGTCGGCGCGCGGCATGAGCCGGCGGGAGATTGCCGATACTGAAGGTATGCCGCCCGGCTTTTTCGGGCCGCCCGCCTCGCTGTAATGGAGGAAGAAAAGAACGTGAAACGCAAGCTATCCCTGATTCTGTTCCTGGCGCTGGCGGCGGTTTTCAGCCTATCTTCAGCCGGCGCGGAGGATACGCGGATCTTCGACCGGGCGGACCTGTTCACGCGCGGCGAGGAGCAAAGTCTGGCGGAGGAAATTGCGCGGTTTCAGGAGGAAACGGGCATGGACTTCGTCATCGTCACCTCGGATGAGAAGCACGGAGACGCCAGCCAGCAGCAGGTGGCGGACGCCTTTTACGACCGGGGCGGCTTTGGGCTGGACGAGGAAAACAGCGGTATCCTCTATTATATCGACATGTACGAGCGCTGGCACTACCTTTCCACCACCGGCAAAATGATCGATTACATGACCGACGAGCGCGTCGCCAGCGCCATTGAGTCCTGCAAGGGCGAGCTCAGCCGGGGCGCGTATGCCCGCGCGGCCTCCAGGATGATTTCGCTGGTAAGCGGGTACGTCAAAAAAGGCATTCCTGAGGGGCAGTACCGCTATGATGTAGTGACGGGCCAGCGGCTTACCGCGCGGCATAAGGCGCTGACCTCCACGGAGATGCTGGTATGCGCCGCCATTGCCATGGCGGTGGGCCTTGGCTTTGTTGTTGTGGTCAGGAGCCGCTATAAGCTCAAGGGCGAAACCTATCGCTATGATTTTCGCGGCAATTGCCGCCTGGAGATGACCGGGCGGGAGGATACGTACTTGAGAACCACCACGACGCGTTCCCGCAAGCCGGACCCGCCGCAGGGCGGAGGCGGTTTTCAGGGGGGCGGCTTCGGAGGCGGCGGAGGAGGAGGAAGCGGCGTCCATACCAGCGGCGGGACCAGCCATGGCGGGGGCGGAGGCCGGTTTTGACGAGCCGACCCCGACCGGGCTGACAGTAGGAGGAAACAGGCATGGCAAATCCCAATATCCCTGTGCGCTACGCGGCGGAGCGTCTGGTTTTGCGCTGCCTGTTCGCGGCGCTGGCAATCCTTTTCGTGGTCGCGCTGGTGCCGGAGCTTTGGAACCTCTTTTCTCCTTTTATCATTGGGCTGGTGATCGCGGCCATGCTCCAGCCGCTCATCAGGTTTGCGCAGGAAAAGCTCCATGTCAAGCGGGGCATCGCCGTCGCCATATGGGTGACGTTGGTGGTGCTGCTGGCTTTTTTGCTGCTGTATTGGTTTATTTCCTTTGTGGTCGTCCAGCTCGTCAGCGCGGGTGAAAACGCCCAGAGCATCGTATCCAGCGTGGTCGGGCTGCTGCAGACGGCAACGAACAAGCTGCTGGGCATGGCCCAAGCCCTGCCGGACAGCATTGGAGCGACCATTCGCTCCTCGCTGGACAGCGCGTATAAGTCGTTAAGCGACGCCGGCATGTCCCTGGCCGGCAGCCTGGTCAACTCCGTCGTCTCGTTTGCCACAAGCCTGCCCTACGCCTTCATTTATGCGAATTTTCTCATTTTGGGTACCATTTTTATCACCAACCGATACGAACGCATCCGGGGTTTTTTAGGGCGGCAGCAAGGCGACGCGGGCAAGAAGAGCTTTCGCGTGCTGCGTCAGTCCGCGGGCAAGGGGATGATGGGCTATGTTCGGGTCCAGCTCCTGTTTTCTCTGCTCGCCTGCCTGATTTCCTGGGTCTTTTTTCAGTCCTTCGGTTTTGAGTATTCCTTTCTGATCGGCTTTGTCGCGGCGCTGCTGGAGCTGATCCCCCAGTTTGGCTGCGGCACGCTGTACATTCCATGGAGCATTATCTGCTTTATTGTGGGGGCCTCGCGCAACGGCTGGCTGGTGCTGGGGCTGTACCTTGGCTATTCGCTTCTTCGCCGGGTGACGGAGCCGGCCCTGCTGGGCAGCAACCTTGGCGTATCGCCGCTGCTCTCGCTGATCGGCATGTTTGTGGGCATGCGCACGGGCGGCGTGCTGGGGTTGATCCTGGGCCCTATCGTGATGGTCGTGCTGGTAAGCGCCGTCCGTTCCCGGCTGTTTGACGGAGCGCTAAGCGATATCAAAACGATTTTCTTCTTTATGGCGGAGCGCTGGAAGCTTGGGCGGGAGGAGAGCGGCAATGCCTCAAAATGAAAAACGCCGCTGCGTCTGGGCGCAAGGCGAACTGCTGGAGCGTTACCACGATACGGAATGGGGCAGGCCGGTTCGGGACGACCAAAAGCTTTATGAAATGTTCCTGCTGGAGGCGTTCCAGGCGGGGCTCTCCTGGCGCGTGATTTTAAGCAAGCGGGAGAATTTTCGGCGCGCGTTTGACGGCTTTGACGCGCAAAGAATCGCGGCCTATGGCGAGGAAAAAATCGCGGCCTTGCTTCAGGACGCGGGAATTGTGCGCTGCCGCAGAAAGATTGAAGGCGCGATAACCAACGCCCGATGCTTTTTGGAAGTTCAGCGGGAATTTGGTTCCTTCGCTCGGTATTTGGACGGCTTCACCGGCGGCCGCGCGGCGGTCAACACGACGGATGTTTTGCCCGCGACCTCGGAGCTGAGCGACCGGATGGCGAAGGACCTGAAGGCGCGGGGCATGCGCTACATGGGTTCCGTGACGCTGTACAGCTTTCTTCAGGCCGTCGGCGTGGTCAACGATCATGAGACCGGCTGCTTCTGCCATCCCTTCAACGAGCCGAACCGTTCCTCTACGGTCCGCCCCTCCGCCGACGGGGGCCGGGCGGACGGCCGGAAGGGGCAGTAACGGGAAGGAACGTTGGGAGGCGCGGCCTCCTAAGCCCGCCGCCTCAGGGCCTTGCCATTCACAAACCCTTTTCCTGAGCCGCGTTCGCGGCCCAGGAAAAGGAGGCTATGGCGCGAAATCCCCGCGCCTTATCGATTTAAAAGCTTCCGCCGTTCTGTTCCACGGTATCGCTTCCGCCGCCTACTTGGAGAAGAACCGTCGCCGAGAGAGCTTCGCTATCCCGCTGAGCCGAGCCTGTTTCCGGCGGGGCTAATTGCGTCAGACCGGTGAGTTCATCCATGTAATAGCGCCATCCGGCGCGAATTTTCTCAAGGATTTCCTCATAGCCGGCAATGGCTTCGTCTACGCGCTCCTGTGTCCAGGAAAACCAACCCTCCGAGGGGGTGTAGCTGCGCGCGCCGGACCCTACGAGAGCTTGAAGCTGCTCCTTTTCCGCCTCCAGCCATTGCTCATATTCCTCCGCCGTCCACCAGCCGGCCTCGTTTTGGTTTTCCGCGGAGATTGAATAGACTACCACGCCGGTTTCCTGTACGTTGTTGCCGCTCCCCGGCGTTAGCGGGTTCGCGTTCCTTTGGGCGGTTCGCGCGTCAAACTCCTCCTGGGAATAAGCCTCCAGGCCGAGCAGGATGCCGCTTGGGTCGTAGGAACCGTCCGCGTTGCGTTCAATTGGGCCGCTCAGGTCGCGCAGCGCCCGCACATCCACCTCGCCGTCCGGAAAGGAGCAGACCGTTCCGGCCTGGCTGTTGTTGTCCACGGGGTACATATCCTCAAAATGGCGTACCTTCCGGCCCTGATAATACAGGCGTCCGTCGCTTTCATGGTAGGACAGCCCATAGGGCTCGTATTTTTGGTAGGCTTCCTCGTAGCTTTCCCGGCTCAGGCGGAGTTCGCCGCCCTCCCTCGCGGCAAACTCCGTGCTGCGCGCGCCGGAGGCTTCTGCGCTTTCGGCGCCTCCGTGCGCGGAGGGCCTGATTACGGTGGTGGCGAACGCCGCCGTGACGCCTAATACCAGCAAGACTGCCAACAGGATCGAGACGACGGATTTTTGACTTGTTTTCATAATGGACGATATCCTTTCTTCAATTGCGCTTTGGCAAAAACAATTGCAAAGCGGAATCATGCCCTTCCTTCGCTCCTCCATTTGAATCAGCGTCAGGGCATAGGCGCGCCTCGCGCTTCGGCCGCATACGTCGAGCACGCGCTCATCGCAGGAAAGCTCAAAATCACGGTTGCAAAGCGCCCACATGACCCACGCCAGCGGATTAAACCAGTGAACGCACACGGCGGCAATCAGGACCAGCTTGGAGAGCGCGTCAAAGCGTCGAATGTGTACCCATTCGTGCGTCAGCACATAGCGCAGCGGCTCTCCCCGCATCTGGCTCATAGAGGCCGGCAGCAAAATCACGGGATGGAAAACTCCGTATGTCAGGGGTACGGAAACCCGGTCGGAACGGCGCAAGCTGATTCCACGGCGTATTTGATGCCCGGAAAGCCAAAGGTCGGCCTCGTCATTTTCCAGCGGCAGCGATTCCCGGAACAGGAGCAGGCCGCGGAGATAGCTTGCTATGAAATAAAGCGCGCATGCGGCCAGCCCCGCAAGCCAGAGCCACATCCACACGGACGACGCGACGGCCTGGCTGGCCGGCCCGCCGGCTTGAGCGGCGTTCATGCCGCCCAAGGCTGTCTGGGTCCCGCCCCATGCCTGGTCGATGGCCGCGCCTGCCGCGGATTGGGCCGCAACCGGCGAAACCATATCAGCTACCCGGTGAACGGCCTCAAGCGGCAAAAGCGCGCCGAAGGGGGAGGGAAGGGTAAAGGGGACCAGCAGACGAAACGCCGCAACGGCCCACAGCGCCAGAAAAGTATGCTTGGGAAAGCGGTTAACGGCCAGGGCCCGGGCAATCACCGTCGTTAGAATTATCAAGCCGGCGGCAAGGCTCATGGACAGCAGCTTCATATTTCCACCTCATTCCAGTTCGTCAATCATCCGCTTCAGCTTTTCAATCTGCCGCGCGTTCAGGCTTTTATGCCCCAAAAGGGACGCGAATAGCTGCTCCCGCGAACCGTCAAATACCTTCTCGACCAGCTCGTTGGTCGCCTCCTCCTGAACCTGCTCCTTGGTAATCAGCGCACGGCAGAGAAAGCCGGGTTCACGCCGTTCCACCGCGCCCTTGGCAATACACCGCTTAATCAGCGTATAGGTTGTGTTGACATTCCAGCCCGTCTGGTCCCGCAGCAGGGCGGCGATCTTTTTTGCGGCGATATCGCCTTCTTTCCAGATCACGTCCATGATCTTGAGTTCGGAATCATAAAGCTTCATAGCGCGCCCTTCCTTCCTGAAACAGACTCCATCGTGGCCACGGTTGAATACTACCACAGTCGTATGACGATGTCAATACTACTGCAGTAGTATTATCAAAAATTTTGAAGAGCTTCTGAGCAATAAGCCATCAGGCGCGCAAAGGACGCCCCCGATCGACCTGCGGGAGCGACCGGTCAAAATTTAGATTGAAATTGCTTGGGAAGCAATGGTACAATAGGATGAACGACGGGCCGGGCACGGTTCTCGGCCATCATCAGGAGGCGTTTGTGATGACCGGTTTTGAATGGCTCGAGGAATATCTTGGCGACATGCCGGGCGTAACCAAGGATTATAAGCTGGAATGGGGCTGGGATCGCTATATGGTGGGCGGAAAGCTGTTCGCCGCCACCTGCTGTCCAAGCGGAAAATATGCGGCGGAGTATGCGGGCCATCCGCTGCTTACGCTGAAATGCGATCCCTTGGAGTCCGAGGCGCTTCGGAGCCGGTATCCGGATATTCTTCCCGGTTTTTATACGGATAAGCGCACGTGGATCTCCGTGCGCCTGGATGGGACCGTCGCGGAAGAAATGATCCGGCATCTCAGCGAGGCGTCCTACCGGCTTGTCTTTTCCAAGCTGACCAAAAAGCTTCAGCGTGAGATTTCGGGGCGGGATACGGCGGGCAACTAGCCGCGGAGAATGCGGGAAAAGCGGCGCGCGGCGGCGTTCAGCCTTGACAGCCCGCGCACGCGCTGATAAGATGACGTCAGTTATGATATGTTTTTCAGGACGCCTCAGCGCGGGAGGGAGGGTGTTTTGTGCCGCCCAGGATTAAGTATGCCAAGGAGGCCGTGATTCACGCGGCGCTGGACGTAGTGCGCCAGGGGGGGCCGTCCGCTCTTAACGCGCGGGCGATTGCCGGACGCCTGGGCTGTTCCACCCAGCCTCTTTACCGCGAGCTGCGCAATATGGAGGAAATCCGGCGTTCGGTAATGGAGGAAGCCAAAAAGCTCTTCATCGCGCGCGTAACCGCAAGCGGAGGGCTGGCCGATACGCCGTACAAGAGCGTCGGCATCGCCTTCCTGCGCTTTGCCAACGAGGAAAAGGAGCTGTTCAAGCTCCTTTTCATGCGCGACCGAAGCGGCGAGCGCCAGGAGGAGGACGCCTCCGACCCTACCCTGGCCTACACGCTGGAAGCCCTTATTAATACCTACGGGTTTACGCTGGAGGAGGCGAGGGCCTTCCATCTTCACATGTCCATCTACACGCATGGCCTTGGCGTCATGGTTGCGACCAACTATACGGTTTTCGACGAACAGGCTTTCTCCGACGCCCTGACCGACGAGTTCCAAGCGCTGATGCTGCTGTTTTCTCAAAAGCGCGCGGACTGACGGCCGCGGGCCGTAAGCTTGGCTGAAACCGGCGCGGCGGTCAGGAGCGTCAAGCTTACGTCCGCAATGAGCGCGGACCGGCATGGTTCAGGGAAAAAGCCCTTGCTGAGAACGCAAACGGGAAGCCCCTGTCGTCTCTTGGTTTGATCGTCGCGGCCCCCGCTTGCATGGAAGCTTTTCATCCTCTTTTTTGGTCTGTCGTTAAGCCTGGAAAGCGTAAGCGCATGCGCCGCCGGGCGCAAAGCGCTTATGACGCAAGGCGCGAGGCGTATTTGCGGCGTGGCGTTTCCTGCTCGCCGCCGGACGTTCCCCTCACCGTTTCAGCCAAAGCTCGGCGTCTGCTTTCATAGCCTCCAGCATCCGTTCCGCTTCCTCATGGACGCGTCCCCTTGCAAACAGATAAACCTTCACCTTCGGCTCAGTGCCGGACGGGCGCACGACCGCCTTCAGCCCGCCGCCCTCAAAGCTCAGCACGTTGCTGGGCGGAAGGCCGTTCAAGCCGCCGGCGTAATCGCGGACTTGTTCAACCGCTCTTCCGGCAAGGGCTTGCGGAGGGTTTTTCCGGAGGCTGGCCATCGCGCTCTCCATTGCCTTCATAGGCAGCGCGCCCTCGATGTCAAAGCTCGTCAGCGCCGATGCGAGATATCCATATTCCTCATATAGACGCCGGAGCGCTTCCCAAAGGGTCAGGCCCTCCGATTTGAGCGCCTGGGCCATCTCGCACACGAGCATACAGGCCATGACCCCATCCTTATCGCGCACGTGTGTTCCGGCAAGGTAGCCGCAGCTTTCCTCAAAGCCGAAGACAAAGCGGTTTTCCCCGCCCGCCCGCTCCAGCTCGCCGATTGTTTCTCCGATATATTTAAAGCCGGTCAGCACCTCCCGCACCTCGGCGCCAAAAGCCTTCGCAATTGGAAAAGCGAGGTCTGAGGAAACGATGGTTTTGACCACGACGGGCGATTCCGGCAGGGAGCCTTGTTCCTTGCGCGTGCGCAAAATATATTGCAGCAGCAGTAGCCCGACTTCATTTCCGCTTAAAATTTGGTACGCGCCCTGCGGCGTGCGGACGGCCACGCCAACGCGGTCGCAGTCCGGGTCTGTGGCAAGCAGCAAATCCGCGGCGCACCGCTCCGCCGTCCGCAGCCCAAGAGCCAGCGCGTCCGGCAGTTCCGGGTTTGGCTTGGCGCAGGTAGGGAAATCGCCGTCCGGCTTTACCTGGGCTTCTACCTCAACAACCGTTACGCCCTGCATATGCCCAAGCACCTCGCGCACCGGCTGAAGCCCCGCGCCATGCAACGGCGTATACGCCGCGCGCACGGCGGTACAAACAGACGGGTCCGCCCGGCAAAACAGGCATGCCTGAGCAAAGCTTTTGCGAACCTCGTCTCCGACATCCGACCAAAGGCCGTTTTTCCTGGCCTCCTCCCCGGCGAGCGCCCGAGGGTCGGTATAAGCGCATTTGTCTATCTCTCCGGTGATTTCCCCCGCGGCCCGGTCGGTAATCTGGCACCCGTCCGGCCCGTAAACCTTATAGCCGTTATACTCCTTTGGATTATGGCTTGCCGTAATCATGATGCCCGCGTCGCACCGGAGCGAACGCACCGCGTAGGACAGCATGGGCGTGGGGGCGAGCTCGGGAAACACATGCACGTGAACGCCTTCCGCCGCCAGCGTTTCCGCCGCGACGCGGGTAAACTCCTCCGAGCCGTGGCGGCTGTCGTGCGCGATCGCCACGCTCGGCTGCGCGGCGCGCCGCCTCAGCCACCTTGCCAGGCCAAGCGTGGCGCGCGCGACCGTATAGCGATTCATCCGCGCCGTTCCCACGCCCAAAACCCCGCGCAGGCCGCCTGTGCCAAACGTCAGCTCGGAGCCAAAGGCAGAGAGCAGCGCCTCCGGGTTTTGGATGGAAGCGCGCGCCGCCTCGCGGGTTTCCTGATCGAAATATCCGCTTTGAACCCAGCCTTGAGCCTGTTGCAACGCGTCCATGCAATGCTCACTCCTTCCCCAAGCGCCAAAAGTTAGCAACATGATACCCTGAAATGGCAAAAATGTAAAGGCGGACGGTACTATTCTTCCATATGCCGCCGCCGCGTATGGGCCCTTGCCGCTCTCAGGCCGGGGAAAAAGGCCGCGGTTCTGATTTCGTTGTAATCCGGAATCGGCGCTGGCGGAGAAAAGCCGAGCCGCCAAAGCGCGAGGGGCCGCGCCCTGCCGCTACGTTATCCGCCCGGTCGGACGCCGAGGCGGACAATTTTTTTCCGGCCTCCGGACGGCGCCGGCACGCCAGGCTATGCCGGTATGCCGCGCTCTGCGGCGACCTGCCGACGGCTTACCCGCTTCGGCTTTGTCGGATGGAGTTGACCGGATGATTGCATAACCGTGCGCGAGGCCGGAGGGGGCAGCCGCTCGCGTGCAAAAATCCTGTAATAGACGCGCGTGCGTCGCAGCGGTTCAGTCCGGCTGCAATCGAGATGGTTTTTCCCGGAGGTCTCGCGGCCGACCGGGCGTTTCTATTGCCGATGATGGCAACGGCGCGCGCCCGGGGCGCGCCAAAACACCGGCATCCACGCCGGCCCGCTTGGCGGGGAGGGCGTTTTCAGCCCCGGGTTGCGCATGAAAACTTTTCCGGATGATATTTGAAAAGGCCGAAAGGAATGGAGCAGACGCTACGTCGCAGGGTCGTTGGTCTGTTGAGCCGCAATCAAAAACAAACGGCGCTCCGTTGGCGGACGCCGGATCGTTCGGCTGTATTTTTTACAATTTCATGACATCCACAAGCGATTGTGTAACAAAATATTTAATCTACAATATGTGTTTTTCTTGTGTCGCATCTTGTCATGAAAATACGATATATGGTATAATCCATTTATATTTTGCGCGGGAGGGTTGGATATGCAGGAAGGCATTCTGCCCCTTTTGCTCGTCGTTTTACTTACCGGCTCGGTTGTCGCGCTGCTGGTTCAGGATCATTTGCGCGCGCGGCATTTGCGCCTTCGCGTCAAGAAGCTCTACGCCTCCCCGCTTTTTGAAGAGCTGCTGCCCATGCTGAAAACCGCGAAGAAACGTCATATTGAGCAGCTCATGATCGACAAAACCGGCCTTGCCATCCGCTATTTCCAGCCGGCGGGCGCCGAGGCGGCTTTCCTGATGCGCGTGCATGGCTATGCCTACCTTACGCCGGAACAGCAGGAGGCGCTGCGCATGGTTTTGGAGGAATGCCTCCCTTCGCTTCGGGACGGAAGGCGGTACTGCCTGAGCCGCAGGCGAATCCGCCTGGTGAACGGAGATACGGAGTTTGTATACCGCTATACCATCGCAAACCCGTATAAGGCCATGCTGGCCCGCGCCCCGTATTATGACGGCTCGCTTCAGGCCACCACGCGGCTATGGTAGCAGACGGCTGGCTTTGATCGGGATTTCCAAACGGCTTTCCACATACCGGCGCAGCACGTTAAAAAGCGTGCCCATGCCGGTGTTTTTTTCATCCGGCAGGCCATCCCGGAGCGTTTTGCCCAGCCAGGCGACCTGCTCTTCGGTGAGCGGGTACGTCGTGCGGGAGGCGCATCCCGGGCAGCACAAGCCGCCCGCGGCGATATCCAGCCGGCTGCCTCCCGTCGGGTCCAGGGGCGTGCGGCAATGGGCGCACCGGGTCAGCCGGGGACGGTACCCGATGGCATCGGCAAACAGCAGCAGGTATGCGGTCGTCAGCTCCAGGGCGTCCGATTCGTCGTCGTAGGCAAGGCGGTACAGCCCCTTGAGCAGCAGCGCGTACAGCTCCGCCGCGGGCTCGTCAGGCTGGGCCGCCGCATGGCAAAGCGACGCCATATAGCTGGCGCACGTCAAGCGGTAAGGGTCCGTGCGAAGCGGATAAAACGTATCGGTCAGCGCGCAGGAGGTTAGGGTATAGCGCTCCTGATTTTGATAAAGCACGAATTCCCCATGCACAAACAGCTCGCTTGCGGGCATCAGGGCGCTTTTAGGCCGCCGGCAGCCGCGGGAAAGCGCTTCGACGCGGCCATGCTCCGGGCTTAAAATAGATAGCATGCGGTCGTGGTCGCGGTAGTTGGCAAACCGCAGCACCACGCCGCGCGTAGTCAGCGATGGCATGCGCCGGCTCCTTTCATGCGGAAGGAAAAAATCCCTCGCGCGCCGGTGAGGCGGGCGAGGGAAGCAACGGTTCCATCAGGCCTTGACGGTCTCCACCAGCTTGGTGAAAGCGGCGGGATCGTTTACGGCGATGTCGGCGAGCATTTTGCGGTTGATTGCGATATTGTGCCGCTTGAGCCCGTTCATCAGCACGGAATAGCTCATGCCGTTCGTGCGGGCCGCCGCGTTGATGCGGGTGATCCACAGGCGGCGAAAATCGCGCTTGCGCATCTTGCGGCCTTCATAGGCATAGCGGAGGCTGCGCGCCACCTGTTCGCTGGCGGCGCGGTATTGCTTGGATTTTGCGCCATAGTAGCCTTTGGCAAGCTTGAGCACCTTACGGCGCTTTTTATGAGCGTTTACTGCTCTCTTGATACGTGCCATGTTTTTATCCTCCTTGAATCGTTAGCAAGCTTATTTGTAGGGCAGCAGCTTGCGGATGGTGCGGGCCTCGGCCGCGTTGTCCACAACGCCGTCCGCGCGCAGATGACGGGTGCGCTTAGTGGTTTTCAAATGCACCTGATGGTTGGCGTTCATCTGCTTATGCGTCACTTTACCGTTCTTCGTGAAGGAAAAACGCTTGGCTGCGCCGCGATGGGATTTTTGCTTAGGCATAGGGGTTGTCCTCCTTCCGTGTGTTATCCGTGCCCGTCCGCCGCGCCCGACCGCGAAACCGCGGCTGAAGCCCGTGGACGCCGAATGGCCGAATACAGGTCAGATCATATTCTCGCTTTCGCGTTTGACCTTTTTCTTGGGCTGCGGCTTCGGGTCGCGCGCGGCGGCCTCCTCCGCGGCAACCGCCTGATTGGCGGCGTGCTTTTCCTTGCGCTGCTGGCTCTTTTCGGCAAAGCTCTTCTTTTCCGCCTTGGGCGCAAGGATCATAATCATGTGGCGGCCCTCCAGCATGGGACGGCGCTCTATGGTGCCGTATTCCTCAATGCGGTCGGCAAACTCCTGCATAATCTTTCTACCGATGTCCGCGTGTGCGATCTGGCGACCCCGGAAGCGGATGCTCACCTTCACCTTGTCGCCATCCTCCAGGAACTTGACGGCGTTTTTAAATTTGGTCTGAACGTCGTTTTCCTCGATGGTAGCGGAGAGCTGCACCTCCTTGAGGGTGACGATGCGCTGGTTTTTGCGCAGCTCACGTTCGCGCTTGGACTGCTCGTAGCGGTGCTTGTCGTAGTCCATCAGCTTGCAAACGGGCGGCTGGGCGTTGGCCACGATCTTGACCAGGTCCATCCCGGCCTTCTCGGCCATTTCCAGCGCGGCCTTCGTGGGCATGACGCCAAGCTGGGCGCCGTCCGCTCCGATCAGGCGCACCTCTCTGTCGCGGATTTCTTCGTTGATCATCGGCTCGTTGATATCCATACACCTCCAAAAGATTTAGCGCTTTGCGCCCGCCGGGCACAAAAAAACGCCGGGCATGCTACCCGCCGCGTTCAGCCTACATGGACTTACGTGCCATTACCGTCGCAAGATGTTCGCGCGGTGAGAAGCGGGCAGCCTCTGCTTACAAAGTGCATTATACACGGCCCGAACGCGCCTGTCAAGAGAAGATTCGCGCCGGGCGGGCAATGTTTGCAGGCCCGCAATCCATCCTGGACAAGGAAGAAAAAGAGTGAAGGATAAGGCGAAATCGGTTATCGTTGAATGGCAGCCAACAAAAGCCGAAGGGAGCCTCATGCTTCATCAAAAGCATAACACAGGACATGAGGGACAAGCAACCCCTGATGGAGTATTCCCGCAAGCACGGCGTTGCGAAAGCCGGCCGCAAGGATAACCGAGCGCGTTCCTGCATCTACTTCTGTTTTCAAATTTACAATATATTCACACCCTTGTCTCTCGCGCTGTGCTATGATAAACGCAGTATGGCCGCCCATGCCGGCAAAGGAGGAGAACCGGGCGATGATCGACATTTTAAACGTGACCAAGCGTTATGGAGGCGTTTACGCGCTGCGCGACGTTACGCTTCACGCGCAGCGGGGCGGCGTGCTGGGGCTGCTTGGCCAAAACGGCGCCGGCAAGACGACGCTGCTGAATATTTTGACCGGTTATCTGGCCCCGACGTCCGGACGGGCGCTGATCGACGGGCATGATACCCTGCTGGACGCCCGGGAGGCAAAGCGGCATTTGGGCTACCTGCCGGAGCATCCGCCGTTGTACGACGAAATGACCGTGCGCGAATACCTCGCTTTTGCCGCCGAGCTGAAAGGCGTTAAGAAGCGCGCGATCCCCGCGCATATCGACGAGGTGATGGAGCTGACCGGGCTCGGCGATATGCGTAACCGCCTGCTTGCGCACCTGAGCAAGGGCTACCGGCAGCGCGCGGGCATGGCGCAGGCGCTGTGCGCGGACCCGGACGTGCTGGTGCTGGACGAGCCGACCGTGGGGCTGGACCCCAAGCAGATCACGGAAATTCGCGGGTTGATCCGCACGCTGGGCAGCGGGCGGACCATCGTGTTTTCCTCCCATATTTTAAGCGAGGTTCAGCAGCTTTGCAACCATGTGGTCATATTGCACAACGGGACGGTTCGCATGGATATGCCGATCTCCGCCATGTCCGACCCGGAGGAAACCACGCTGCTGTGCACCATGGCCGCCTCGGAAAAGAGCGTCCTGAGCAAGCTCAGGCAGTTGGAGGGGATTCGGCGGGTGACCGTCCAGCCGACGGCGCAGCCGGATCAAACCACGGCGCTGCTTACCTTTCGCGGACAGCCGGAGCCGGAACGCAGGCTGTTTACGCTTTTAAGCGGGTTGAGCATCCCCATCCTGCATCTGTCGCGCTGCGAGGACAGCCTGGAACAGGTCTTCTTACGCGCCATCTCGGAATAACGGAAAGGAGCGACCCGCTTGCGAATCATCTTTCAGCGAGACTTTAAGGCCTATTTTCGCACGCCCGTCGGCTACGCCTTCATGGGAGTTTTTTTGGCGCTGTCCGGGCTGATTTTTTACCTTTATAACCTGCAAAACCTTTCCGGCGACCTGCTCAGCTTTTTGTCCCAGATGACGCTTTTGACGATGCTGCTGTGCCCGCTTTTGACCATGCGCCTCATCTGCGAGGACCGGCAGAAGCGAACCGACCAGCTTGTGCTCACCAGCCCCGTCTCCCTGGGGCAGACCGTACTGGGCAAATACCTCGCCGCCGCCTGCGTCATGCTTCTGACCATTCTGCTCACAAACGTATACACCCTGATCGTCGCCGTCTACGGAACGGTTTATCCGGGCGAATGGTTTGTCGGCTATCTGGGATTTTCGCTGCAAAGCCTGTCCTTCCTGGCTTTGGACCTGTTTGTAACATGCTTTGCCAAAAACCAGGTAACCGGCGCGGTGGCGGGATTCGGCGCGAACTTCGCGCTGTGGATGGCCGACCTGCTCGCCAACAGCGTGTCCGTCTCCTGGCTGAGCGACGCGCTGAACTTCATCAGCCTTTATGACCGCTACGAACCGTTTATCCTGGGGCAGCTCAGCTATGCCAGCGTTCTGTTCTTCCTCACGTTCATCGCGGCCTGCCTGATCGCCGCCACGCGCGTGCTGGATGCCAGGCGCTTTTCGGAAGGAGGCGCGGCATGAAAAAGTGGTTTGCAGGCCTCCGGGCCCGTTTCCGGCAGCCCAAATGGCGTCACGGCAAGCTGAGCGCGCTGCTGACGGCGGGCTTTCTGACCGTGTGCGTGCTGGTCAACGCGGGCGTCATGGCGCTGGAGGAGGAGTACGGCTGGCGCAGGGATTTCAGCTTCAACGGCTACGCCACCACCTCGGAGGAGACAAAGGAGATCCTGGACCGGCTGGAAAGCGACGTGGAGCTGTACCTGCTCTATCAAAGCGGCTCGGAGGACGTGCAAGTGCTCCAGGTGCTCAACCGGTACGCGGTGCTCTCCGGGCGGGTTACCGTCGTTCCGACGGATATCGCCAAGAATCCGGGCATTCTGACGCGCTTTCAGGGCGACCTGGATACGGCGCTGGAAGCGGATACCGTCATTGTCAACTGTCCCGCGACCGGACGGTACAAGGTGCTGAGCTATAACGACTTTTTCACCCAGGGCTATGACATGGAAAGCGGAAGCTTTGTGGTTGAGGGGCTGGCGTATGAAAAGCGCCTGACCGAGGCTATCGTGTACGTAACGCAGGAGGATATCCCTACCGTCGGCCTGCTCCAGGGCCATGGCGAGCTTACCGCCGCGGAGCTTGCAAACCTCCTGGACTTCCTGACCAGCAACAACTATGAATGCGTAACCGTTTCCCTGGCGGAAGGCGGCACGCTGGAGGGGATTGATCTATTGCTGATCGCGGACCCGCAGAAGGATCTGGGCGACGCGGAGATTTCCCTGATCGATGCGTTTACGCAGGCGGGCGGCAGCCTGTTCGTCATCCGCGACTATACGGACCCAATCGACGGCATGCCCAACTATATGGCTCTCCTCAAAAGCTACGGCGTCATTCCGCTGCCGGGCGTCGTCGTCGCCGGGGAAGAGGATATGGGAAGCTATTATGGCGAGCGGATCTACCTCTTGCCCTACATGGTGGAAATGGATATGACGCTTCCGCTGATTTCCAGCGGCATGGACGTGCTGCTGCTGGCGGGCGCGTGCGCCTTTGAAACCCCCGGCGAGCCTTCCCAGAGCCTTACGGTCGGAACGGTGCTGAAAACCGGCGGGAACGCCTACCTGCGAAACCCCGCCGACGGCAAAAATACCATTGACAAGCAGGAAGGCGACCGAGAGGGAGAGCTGAGCCTCGCGCTCTTTGCCCACCGCATGCACGCGACCGGCAACGTCAGCCGCTTGTTTGCCATTGGCAACAGCTCGGTATTTACGGACGAATATGTTTATCAGCGCACCTTTAACGAGGAATTCATCATGCAGCTCATGGGCCAGCTATTGCCCCAAAAGTCTGTCTCGCTGGAGATCATGTCGTCCAGCGCTTTCCGACCGGCTCTGACGGTGGGCAGCCAGGCCGCGGGCGTGGCGCTGATCGTCGCGGCGCCGCTGCTGGTGCTGGCGGCGGCCCTCTGCGTGCTGCTGCCCAGGCGAAACCGCTGAAGGAGGAAGCCATGCAACATCCGCCCAAGGTTCATCGTAAGCATCCGGTCATGGGCCGCAAGGCCGCGCTGATCTTGACCGGCCTGCTTGTTGCGCTGGCGGCGGCCTTTGTGCTGCTGCTGCCCGCCATCAGGGCTTGGTTCCCCTCCGCGCAATATCACGAACCGTCGCCGGGACGCACCCCTCAGAACCTTGCCGCCTATGAGGCTGAGGAGCTGGACAGCATGACCGTTTCCCATCTTGCGGGCGACAGCTATACGCTTCGTTACCGGGATGGCGCGCTGCTGCTGGATCGCGGGGGCGAGCTATCGGAAATCAACGCCGCCTATGCGCGGGAGCTTTTGGAGGCTGTTACGCAGCTTTCCGTGGAGGACGTGGTGGCATGGGACGCGTCGGAGGTGGCCGGGCACTTAGGCGATATGGGACTGGAGCCTCCCCGGGCCGCCGTTACCGCGCGCTTCCGGGATGGAAGCCAAATGAAGCTGGAGCTGGGCACAGCCGTGCCGGGCACGACCTATTTCTATTTCCGCTGGTCTGGCGACAACGGCGTTTATATGTGCGACGCAGGTGTGGCGGACGCCTTTTCCCTGACGGAAAACCGCTTGCCCCCGGTTGCCCAGCCCGTGCTGGAAAAGACGCTGATCGACCGCGTGCGCCTGCGCGGCCGCGACGGCGAGGAGCTGGAAATGACCTTTTCCACCGACAGCTCCGGGCTGGTATCGGGCATGCTCCGCGCGCCTTATCCCTATCCCCTGAGCGCCGACGCGTCCAGCGCGCTGCTGTCCGCGCTGCAAAACTTCCGACTTGGCACCCTGGAGGGAGAGGTTACGCCGCAAAACCGGGCAGGCCTTGGCCTTGACGACCCGCTTTGCGTGATCGACCTTCATCAAAAGGGGGGATCGCGGGGCGTCGTCAACGACGACGGCCAGCTCGTGGCGGAATTGCTGGAGGAGCAGACCTTCCGCTTCGTGATCGGCCGAGCGGAGGACGAATACTTTTATACCTGCGAATACGAAGGGGACTATTACTTCATCAACCGCTTTCTGGCGGCGGCGCTGGTCGGAGCCGAGCCCTCCAAGCTGATTACGCGAAACCCGGCGGACCTTGGCGATGCCCGCCTGAGCTCCTTGCTGGTTAAGACCGGGGCGGGCAGCGTGGACGTTCGCGTCGTCCGAACGGAGCGCGTGCTGCCCAACAATCAGCTTGAGACCGATGAAAACGGGAACGTTGTGTATGATACAGCCGTTACGCTGAACGGCGAGCCGGTTACGGAGGCGCAGTGGAACGCGCTGCTTGACCGGCTCCGGGCGATGACCGTCTCCGGCGACGTGGATGGGGAATGGACGCCGGGCAGCTCCGCGCCCCGCTGGCAGATCGTCATGACGACGGAAGGCGGCACGACGCGCACCATCGCCGCCTATGCCATGGACGCCTTTTCGGACGCTTTGGTTGTGGACGGCGTGGTCAAGCACTACGCGCATAAGGAGGCGCTGGCCATTGCCATGGCGGAGTGGATGCCCTGAGGCGCGGGGGTAAAGCCGCGGGCCTATGCGGTTAACGCGCCGTTACGCCTGGGGAAGGGACGTTGGGAGGCTCCGCCTCCCAAGCCCACCGCCTAAGGGCTTCGCCCTTAGGAATCCCGGTTTTGGGCCGCGTTCGCGGCCCAAGTGTGATTGAGAATGACGGGGGGAAGCGGCGGTTCTGTGGCGTTGGAAGCGTCAGCCCGGCAGATTATTACGCGGAGCGCAAAGTTTCGTAAGCGCGAACCGGGAACGCCGCCCGAGCGGGGCGGCGGGTAGAACACGAGCCGTCGGATTTGGCGGGAAATCAAGTTGAGCCTTATGCTGCTGACGGTTGCTTCAGATTATATTGAGAGCTGTATGACGCAAGATTCGGGCTTCTCTGGCAGATAACAAGCAAAAAAGCGCCGTTCCTCGCGGCGCTTGCAGTTGGATGCCTATGATGATCTGAGTGCAAATGGGGGTACCTTTAAAGGGTCATAATCCGGTCCGCCGCCTCCGTGAGCGACTCCACCACATCCACGCCCGCTGTCAGCAGCGTCTTCTTGCTCTGATGTCCGCGCGCCACCAAAACGCACCCAATATCAAGCGCGCGAGCCACCTCCGCGTCATGCAAGGTATCCCCAATTATGACGGTCGCTTCCGGCGCAACGCCGCAGCCCTCCAGGTATGCGCGGCCAACGGCCTCCTTGCTGCGGGCGTAGATGTCTGTAAGCCCCAGTACGCTGTCGAAGCAGCCCTTCAGCGGATAGCGCTCGAGCTGCCCTTTCAATACTTCCAGGGGGCTTGCGGACAGGATCACCTGCCGAAGCCCCGCCCCCCGGAACCGCGCGAGGGTCTCCAGCGCGTCCGGGTGCAGCGGAACAGCCGCGCAGCCGCGTACATACTCGTCCATCCAGGCGTGGGCCACCGCGTCGAAGTTTTCCTCCGTCACGCCCGCCCGTTCATAGTACAGCCGCACGGGAAAGGTAAACTGGGCCTGATATTCCTCCACGCTGCTCAAGCCCGGCAGCCCGAAGGCGGGGAAGGCGCGGTTGCGCACCTGGACGGCGTATTCCAGATCGTCCAGCAGCGTGCCGTTCCAATCCCACAGGATTTGCCTGACCGCCGCCATCTCAGTATGCCTTTGCGAAGTAGATGACCCTGGACGCCTTTTTCCCGCAGCAGACGCACGTATCGCCAATCGGCGTCTGGTCAAAGGGCATGTTGCGGCTGGAAGCGTTCAGCTTCTCCTTGATTTCGTCCTCGCACGCGCGGTCTCCGCACCACATGGCTTTGGCGAACCCGCCGTCCACGGCCTTTGCCAGCTCCTCCATGCTGCGCGCTTCGGTTGTCCGCTCCTGGCGGAATCGATCCGCGATTGCGTACATGTTTTTCTGAATATCCTCCAACAGCCCCGGCAGCATGGACGCCAGCTCCTCCAGCGCGACGCTTTGCTTTTGGTACGTATCGCGGCGGAACACCACGCACTGTCCGTTTTCCAGGTCGCGTGGACCTATTTCTACCCGTACCGGCACGCCCTTCAACTCCCAATCGTTAAACTTGAAGCCGGGCGAAAGGGTATCCCGGGCATCCAGCTTCACGCGCAGCCCGGCGCCCTTCAGGCAGTCGTAAATTTCCCCGCATTTTTCCAATACGCCGCCCTTGTGAGCCGCCACAGGCACAATGACCACCTGGATAGGCGCGATATGCGGGGGCAGCTTCAGGCCGCGCTCGTCGCCGTGGGTCATGATGATCGCGCCGATCAGCCGCGTGCTCACGCCCCAGCTCGTTTCATGCACATAGGCCAGCTTGCCTTCCTTGCTCAGGTACTGGATATCGTAAGCCTCGGCAAAGTTGGTGCCGAAATTATGGCTGGTGCCGGCCTGCAGCGCCTTTCCATCCTGCATCATCGCTTCCATGCTGTATGTGGCGCGCGCTCCCGCGAACTTTTCCTTCTCGCTCTTTTGCCCAACGATGACGGGCATGGCAAGCTCCGTTTCGGCCACTTCCCGGTAAATATCCAGCATCTGCATGGTTTCCGCCTGCGCCTCGTCGGCGGTTTCGTGGATGGTATGCCCCTCCTGCCACAGAAACTCGCTCGTGCGCAGGAAAGGACGGGTGCTTTTCTCCCAGCGCATGACGCTGCACCATTGGTTATATTTCATGGGCAGATCGCGCCAGGAGCCTACCCATTTGCTGTACATGGCGCAAAAAATGGTTTCGCTGGTGGGACGGATGGCCAGGCGCTCCTGCAGCGGCTCGCTGCCGCCCTGCGTCACCCAGGCCACCTCGGGCGCAAACCCCTCCACATGCTCGGCTTCCTTTAGCAGCAGGCTTTCGGGAATCAGCATCGGCATATAGACGTTCTCATGGCCTGTTTCCTTAAAACGACGGTCCAGCACCTCCTGGATGCGTTCCCAAATGGCATAGCCGTATGGGCGGATGACCATGCAACCGCGAACGGGCGCGTAATCCACCAGCTCGCTTTTGAGGATGACGTCCGTATACCACTGGGAAAAATCCACGTCCCTCGGGGTAATGTGCTCCACGAAGCCCTGCTTCTTATCAGATTCTCTTGCCATCGTTTCCACTCCTTTGCCGGCGTATAAAAATAAGGCTCTCCGCGCTCCCAGCCATGGCCCTGCCATGCGTTGGGACGAAGGGAGCCTTCGCGGTACCACCCGACTTAAAACGCGCGCCTTCGGCGGCGTTTTCACCTTACTTGCGCTTGATAACGGGAGCGGCCCGTCGGGGATTAGCCGATCAAGCGAAGGCCGGGATTCGTCTCTGAGGCCCGCGACCGTCCTTTCAGCCCTGGGACGGCTCTCTGAACGGGGCGCTCGAGGGGCGCTTTCCTTCGCCGCGCGACATGCGCCGCGCGATGGAAGGTATTGTAGCATAGTTTTTCCGCGTTTGCAAGAGCGGTTCAAAGGGCCAGGGAAATGAAGCTTCTCTTCAATATGCAAGTGCGTCCGCAAATCACGATCTTTCGTCCCAATAGGATAGCGGCGGGAAAACAGACTGTGCTTGGGAGAGGAAAGCCGAAAGGCGCCGCCCGCCCCGCTGAATAGGCGAACAGGGCGGACAATCCTATACGTACCCACGCTCCACACGCAGGTCTTTCAGGCGTTCCCGCATTGTCAACGCCAATCCGCGCGCCTCCTTATGCTTACTGCATGCTTTCTTGACACTCGCTGCACGCTCTGTCATGGATAGAAATGATACCGCCGCATTTGGGGCAAGTATATTTCCCTTTCTGCTGTTCCATGAACCTTTTCAAACCGTGTTGACGAACAAACCCGCTATTCTCCATAAGGCTCGCCTGATACCTTTTGTTGTAGCTTTTTTCAAGGCATTTGATCAGCTTGCAGGGATAGTCGGGACATTCAAAACAATAGGACAGCCCTTTGCCCTTGATACAATCCTTGATCTTGCATTTGCGGCAGTGTTCCGGCTTGCCCATGTCGCTGTTCAAGCAGCCGGCGCACGGCTTTTGATGATAACAATGCTTATAGCAAACCAAACAATTCATGCCGCAGGGGGCAAGCATCCCCGTATCCATTTTTTCTGTTGGCATTTTCATGGCGCGCCCTCCTTGTCGGCTTACGGTTTCTTTCATTTTACCACAATTCCGAGAGCGCGGAAACAGCGTCTTTGCGGGGCGGATTTCCAAGTTCACGCCCCGGACAAGAGTACCGGGAAACGGGCGCGGCAGGTGGAACTCAGCGATAACCGTGTCGGCGTAATGGAGCTGCCGGACGCCAACGAAGCAGACAGCAAAACGGCATAGCCAAAACGACTATGCCGCTTGCAGTAACAACCCTTTTTTCTTGGAGGCCCCCAAGCACGCCCGCTTTCCGCCTCAAGCCCGCCAAAGCTCCTTCGCCTTTATGGCGGGCCTAGCACGCGGTCGATGGCGTTTTCCGCGGCAGCGTTACCGCCAGTTTTTGACTACCAGGAAGAAGCCCTCCAGCAGTCCGGGCATCCCGACATCCTCCGCGGCTATGGCCGGCAGCTTGGCAATCACCTGATCGCCCAGCTTGACGCGCACCACGCCGATCGTATCGCCCGCCTGTACCGGCGCCTCTACCTCCTCCGGCAGCTCCACCTCCAGCGAAAGCAGCTTTTCCTGCCCCAGCTTCATAAGCATGCTCAGGCCCGCGCCGACCGCGGCTTCTACCTCCTCGGTCATGCCCAGCTTGACGCGGACTGTTTTGCCCAGGCGTTCGCCCTTTTGCAGAATGGTCACGCGCTTATACCCCGCAAAACCGTATTCCAGCATGGCGCGGGCTTCGTTGAAGCGCGTCTGGCTGGCGCTTGAGCCCAGCACAATCGCAATCAGCCGCAGGCCGTTCTTTTCCGCCGTCGCGCTCAAGCAATACTTGGAAACGTCCGCGCTGCCCGTTTTCAGCCCGTCGCAGCCCTCGTAAAAGCGCACGAGGCGGTTGGTGTTGGTCAGGTCCGTCACCCGGCCGCCGGGATGGGTCAGCGTATCCATCCAGACAGAGGCGTAGGTAAAGTAATCCGGGTGCTTGCACACCTCCATGGACAGCGTCGCCACGTCCCGCGCCGTGGTAAACTGCCCGTCCGCGGGCAGCCCGGTGCAATTGACATAAAAGGTATCCGTCATGCCCAGCTCGGCGGCACGGGCGTTCATCATGTCGGCAAAGGCTTCCTCGGTGCCGGCCATGTGCTCTGCCAGGGCGCAGGCGGAATCGTTGGCGCTGGCAATGATGGTTGAGCGCAGCAGATCCTTCAGCGGATAGGTCGCGCCGGCATCCAGCAGCGCTTGACTGCCAATCTGTCCGGCGGCTGCCTGGCTGACGGTTACGTCGTCCTCGAGGCTGATCGTGCCGGCCTCTAACTCCTCAAAGCAAAGCAGAAGGGTCATCAGCTTGGTGACGCTGGCAACCTGCCGCTTTTCGTCCGCGTTTTTTTCAAAAATTACCGTGCCGGTGGACGCTTCCAGCAGCATCGCGCTTGGGGACGTGATGTCAACCGGCGTCCCTTCCTCCAGCGGCGCGGCCTTGGCGGCAGCGCACGCTCCGGGCATAAGCAGCAAAGCGACGGTTAAAGCGCCGATCCGTTGCTTCCAAGACGTCATCATATCAAAAACTCCTTCCATGGCTACAATCCTGTTGGATAGCATACCCATGGAAGGAGGAAAAAAACAACCGTCCCGCTGGTAATTGATGGTTTACAGCGCGGCAATCACAGCGTCAAGCAGCGAGCGGAAGACGGTTTGGACCTTTTCTCCTGTTTCCATCACCTCCCGGTGAGAGAGCGGCTGATCCAGGATGCCCGCCGCCATATTGGTGATGCAGCTCAACCCCAGCACATCCATGCCCGAATGGCGGGCCACGATGGTTTCCGGCACGGTGGACATGCCGACCGCGTCCGCGCCCAGCACGCGCGCCATGCGGATTTCGGCGGGACTCTCGTAGCTGGGCCCGTTCATCCAGCAATAGACGCCCTTTTGCAGGGCGATCCCCAGCTTTGCGGCCACATCCTCCGTCAGCTTGCGCAAGCGCGCGTCGTAGGCCCGGCTCATATCGGGAAAGCGGGGGCCGAAATCGTCCAGGTTGGGCCCTGTCAGCGGGTTTTTGCCGGAAAGATTGATAAAGTCCGTCATCAGCATCAGGTCGCCCGGGGCAAACGAGGTGTTGACGCCGCCGGCCGCGTTGGTCACAATCAGCGTTTGGACGCCGAGCCTCTTCATCACGCGCACAGGCATGGTAACATCCCTGAGATCGTAGCCCTCGTAAGCGTGAAAGCGCCCTTGCATCATGCAGACGCGGCGGCCGTGAAGCGTGCCGGCGTGCCAGCGGCCGGTGTGACCCGGCGCGGTGGATATGGGTAAGCCCGGGATTTCCGCGTAGGCAACGCTTTTCGCGTTTTCCAGCGCTTCGGCGTAATTTCCCAGGCCGCTGCCCAAGATGACGGCGATCTCGGCGCCGCCGCAGGCGGCATCGATCGCTTTCGCCGCCGCGTCAATTTTTTCGGTATATGGCTCGTTCATCCCAATTTCCTCCTGATTGAATTTGGTGACGCCCGCTTTACAGCAAGCCGGCGAAGGATTCCGCTCCGAAACGCTCCGTAAGGCCGAACAGCTCCGCGACCGTCGCGGCGATGTCGGCAAAGCTGCGCCTTGTGCCCAGGTCCCGCAGCCCGGACATGACGGGGCTCCAGCACAGGATCGGCACGTATTCGCGCGTGTGGTCCGTGCCCGTATGAGCCGGATCGCAGCCGTGGTCGGCCGTGACGATCAGCAGGTCGTCTTCCCGCATTTGCGCCTTGATTTCGTTGAGCCGGCCGTCAAAATATGTAAGCGCCTCCGCATAGCCGCGCACGTCCCGGCGATGGCCGTACACCATATCAAAATCCACAAGGTTGACGAACAGAAGGCCCGTAAAATCCCGTTCCATCGCACGAAGCATGGCGTCCACGCAGGCCGGGTTGCCCGCGGCATGGTCGCTGTCGCTCAACCCGCGCATGCAGAAAATATCTTCGATTTTCCCGACGCCCATGGTGAAAAATCCCCGCTCCTTCATGGCGTCCAGCAGCGTGACCCCGATAGGCGGCAGGGAAAAATCCCGCCGCCGCGGCGTGCGCTGGAACGCGCCCTTGCCCGTGCCGGTAAAGGGGCGGGCGATCACGCGCCCCACGGCGTAAGGCCCTTGCAAAAGGCCGCGCGCGAGCCCGCACATCTCGTACAGCCGCTCGGGCGCAACGACCTCCTCATGGCAGGCGATTTGAAAAACGCTGTCCGCCGAGGTATAGACGATGGGAAAACCCGTGCGAAGGTGCTCCTCGCCCAGCTCGTCCAAAATCGCGGTCCCGCTGGCGGGATAATTGCCGAGCGTTTTGACGCCGATTGCCTGTTCAAAGGCTTCAATGACATTTTGCGGAAACCCATTGGGAAAGGTTGGGAACGGGCGCTCCAGCCGCAGGCCCATGATTTCCCAATGGCCGGTGGTCGTATCCTTGCCGGCGGATACCTCCGCCGCACGGCCGTATACGCCGGCGGCTTTTTCCGGTACCGGGGCGTCGAGACCCGGGAGGCAGCCCAGCCCCATCGCCTCCAGGTTGGGCAGCGCAGGGCGTTCCCGCTCCAGAATATGTCCGAGCGTATTGGCTCCCGCGTCGCCGTATTTGGCGGCGTCAGGGAGCGCGCCTGCGCCCACGCTGTCCAGCACGACCAGAAAAACGCGTTTGACCTCCATAGGGAAGCCTCCTTCCTGTTCCTTATATTGTACACCGAAAGGCGGAAAAAGAAAAGTCCGCCTGAGCCGCGCGGAAGGATAAGCCGCGGCGGGCGGCGAATGCATAGATCGTAGATGAAAGCGTTTGTACAAAAGGAGCCGGAGGATGAACAACATACTGGATTACCTTTCCTGGCGCGGCGATCTGTCCCTCGAGCGGGTTCCGCTGTGCGAGGCGGACTTTCTGATTTTTTCGCAGCTTGTGCATGCGCCTTTGGAACGGCTTGACGGGGACGGCCGCGGCGGAAGCCTTTCGCAGCTTAAAGAGAAGGTGTACCCCGGCGCGCCGGGCAAGGATGCCAACGGCCTTATCCGTTCGCGCTACGAGCTTTGGCTGGCCGCCATGCAAAGCGCGCGGTTTTCTTCTGTCACCCTGGAGCGGTTTGAGTCCCATTTTGAGCCGGAAGCCGAAAAGCAGTTTGCCGCCGCGCTATTCCGAGCCGGCGGCGTCGGCGTGGTCTGCTATCGCGGTACGGACGCGACGCTGATAGGCTGGAAGGAGGATTTCAACATGGCGTTTGAAAGCCCCGTTCCATCCCAAACGGAGGCCGTCGCCTTTTTAAACGAAGCGGCTCGGGCGCGCGGGCCCCTATATACGTGCGGGCACTCCAAGGGCGGCAACCTTGCGATGTACGCGGCCTCCATGGCTGAACCCACGGCGCGGGAAAAGCTCCTTGGCGTATACAGCTTTGACGGTCCGGGGCTGGACGACCGCACGCGGGACGGCGAAGGATATCGGGCGGTGAGCCCGCGCATTCGCGCGTATATCCCGGAATCCTCGGTGATCGGCCTTCTTTTGGGCTACCCCGACGCTTTTACCGTGGTTCAAAGCGACAGCGTAAGCCTGTGGCAGCACAATCCCTATTACTGGCACGTGCTGGGCCCGGGTTTTGAGCGCGCCGAAAGCACCACGCGCTCCAGCCGCTTTACCGACCGCGCTCTGCATTCGTTCCTTGCCGGCTGCCCGCCGGAAGAGCGGCGGCTGCTTGTGGATACGCTTTTCGGCATCCTCAGCGCAACCGGCGCGAGCAAGCTTCGGGAGCTTCCGCGGGGCGTCGCCACACACCTGGACGAGATTCTCTCCGCGCTGAAAAGCGTGCCGCCGGACTCCCGACGGGCCCTTACGCGGTCGCTCAAGCTGCTTGCGGGCGCGGGGGCGGAAAGCCTGGGAATCCTGCTGGGGGAGGAGAGCCCCAGGGAGTGATTCCCCGCGGAAAAAAGAGGCCGCCGGCCTTTCAAAGGGCTTCGCGCTTCATTAACGGCACGGCGGCGTCGTTTGGATTGCATTTGGCAACAGGCGCGCCGAGAGGGAAGCGTTCCATTGCGGCAGGCGGATAGCGGATGCGATTGCGGTTTTATAAACGTCGAAGCGGTTGTAAGCATGAACGAAAACAGCCGGCAGCGCCGGCTTTCGGGGAAGGCGCCTGATCCGTCGGGCCTGGGTTGGGACGTCATGACGCTGGACGGCGCTGCAGCCCCGGTGAAGCGTTGGAGGCACTTCCCCGGTGAAGGCTGTTGAAGCGGTCGCATCGGCATGGCGCGGCTTCGACGGGGATGAAAAGGGCATACTGCCGCCCTATACAGATCACCGCAACAAATCCGGTTGCATCTTGCATCGGCGTCCGGCACAGGATATAATGGAAAATAGCAGCCGCATTTTAAGGCGGTCTGCAACAAACGGTTCTTTGCGTTCGTTATGAATGGAGGGACGTGCCCTCCGGCGCGCGCGGCCGTTAAAGGGAGCCTGTATGCAAAGAGTTAAGCCCAAGATGAGCCGCGCGAAGGCGGTCGCGCTGCTGATCCTGATGATAATCGGGGTCGCCGCGCTGATATGGGGCGGCATCGCGCTTTTTTCCGCAAAGCCGGCCACAGGCGTCAGCGCCGCGCAGCTACCTTGCCCGTATAACGACACCATTATGGCGTTCGGGCAAAACGTGCTGTACTACGACGGCGTGAGCATCCATTGCCTGAGCGAGACGGGTTCGGTGCGATGGTCCTTCCAGATCGGCTCGGACGCGGGATATGACTGCAGCGATAAGGTCGTGGCCGCGTGGGCGGGCAGCACCATTTATATCCTGGATCAGAACGGGAACTCCTCCTACAACGATAACCTTGGCGAGGAGATCCAGTTCGCACGCGTCGGCGAGCAGTATGTGGCCGCGGTGATCGGGGATACCAGCTCCCCGCGCCTGCTGGTGAAGGATCATACCGGCGCGCATATGGACGAGGAGGCCGACGCGTATGAGGACCTGATTATCCTGGACGTCGGTTTCTACGGCAAAAACGGGGAGTACATGTGGACGCTGGCCCTGGACGTGTTCGGCACCGCGGCCAACACGATCCTCAACACCTTTGAGGTGGGCAAGATGAACACCGGCGAGGTATCCCTGGGCGAGTCCATCACGTATGACGTGGTGTATGAGAACGGCCTTCTGCGCGTCATCAACACGCGCAAGATGCTTACCTTCAACGACCGGGGCACGGAGGACAGCTCCGCAAGCGTGCTGGTGTACGGCTGGCGGCTGCTGGATGACGAGGTGCCCGAGCGCGGGAACGCGATGATGCTGTTCGCTCCCACCACGCAGACGGAGAACCTTTTTGACATACGGGAGCTGCGGCTGATATCGGGCGGCGTAGACAAGCGGTACAGCCTTCCCGATACTTGCATCGGCGCGACGATATGGAACAAAACCGTTTACGCGATGTCGGCCACGCAGCTTTACCGCGCGGGCCAGAACGACCGCCGCTTTACGGCTTATGAGCTGCCGCTTCCCTCCGCCGCTACGCGCTTGATCGACACGCTGTCCAACGGCCGGGTGATTGTCGCGTGCGGGGAGGAGGTTTACGTGCTGTCCCTGCCGCAGGCGATAAACGCCATTTACTGATTTTTGAAAGGGGGCGCGGCCTCTGAACATGATCGACCTTGCCGTGATAGGCGTCATTGCTCTGTGCGTGCTGTTCGGGTTTTATCGGGGGTTTATCCAGTCGGTGCTGAACCTGGCGGGCGGGCTTTTATCGTTTGTGGGGGCGTTCCTGCTGTTTCCCAAGCTGGCGGATGTGGTGAGCGCGAATACGGATATCACGCGGATGATTAGCACCTATACCGATTCCGGGAGCCTTCTGGGGGACCTGGACCTGAGCAGCCAGGCCGTCAGCGGCCTGACGCCAAACAATATATCGGCAATCGTGCAAAAAGCCGGGCTGCCCGAGCCTGTGGGCACGCTCCTGCGGCATAACCTGGATCAGCAGGTTTTCAGCCCTCTGGGAAGCCTTGCCACCAACGTGGGCGATTATGTCAACCAGACCATCCTGTCGGTCAGCATCAACGTCATCTGTTTTATCCTCTGCTTTGCGGCCTGCTTTGTGGTCATGACCATCCTGGTAAACCTGCTTAGGGCGGTCTTCCGCTTTCCGGTGCTGAAGCACCTGGACTGGGTGGCGGGCGGCGCGTTTGGGCTTTTGCTGGGCGTCATGCTGTGTTTTGTGTTTTTTACCGTGCTTCCGCTGCTGGAAAGCGTGATTCCCTTGGCGGAATTTCGGGAGCTGGTGGACGCGAGCGCCTTGGCGAAGGCGTTTGAAAACAGCAACCTGATTATTTCCATCATGAACCGTAAGCTATGACGTGCCGCTTGCGCTGAACAAACGGGAGCCCCGGCGCGTTTCCGCAAGGATACGCGCCGGGGCTCCCGTTTGCATAAAGCCAGGCAGGCTGCTTTTGAACAAGCTTGCGCAAAACTCCCCCCAGGGTTCAGGCCGAAGCCAGCCTGACGGCGAACTGATTCAGAATAAAAGACGACGGGAGCTTCCCGCCGAAGATCCCGGCAGGGGCTTTGCCGCAGGCTCAATCACCGCCCGCCGCCCTGCTCGGGCGTCGTTCTCGTTTCGCTTGATATCCTGCGGGTCGCTTTGCGCTTCGCGCAAGGCCGCACTGCGGCCCCGCTTCCCTCCGTCTCCCGCAAGCTCAATCGTCGCCCGCCGCCCTGCCGGGCGTCGTTCTCGTTTCGCTTGATATCCTCCGGGTCGCTTTGCGCTTCGCGCAAGGCCGCACTGCGGCCCCGCTTCCCTCCGTCTCCCGCAAGCTCAATCGTCGCCCGCCGCCCTGCCGGGCGTCGTT
>DBGEOK010000125.1:0-19222 GCA_048370855.1 Candidatus Limiplasma sp.
CGTGCCGGACAGCGCGGCGGTTAACGAGGCGGTCAAGCTGGTCAAGGGCATGGGCATGGAGGAGGCGTCGGGCTTCATCAACGCGGTGCTGCGCAACCTGTCGCGCGGCAAGGCGGAAATGGCCTGGCCCGCGCGGGAGGACGGCGAGCGGGAATATTTGCACATTATGGGAAGCATGCCGACGTGGATCATCGACAGGCTGGCCGACGCTTACGGCATGGAGGAGGCCGGGCGCATCGTCATGCACCGTGAAAGCGGGCATCCCGTCGTGGTGAGGCCCAATTTGGCCCGCCTGACCGACCGGGAGTTTTCGGAGCTGCTGGAAAAAAAGGCGTGGCGGACGGAGCCGGGGCTTGCCCCGCATGCCTGGCTGGTTTACGGCGCGTCGGAAATCACGCTGGACCGGGACTACCAGGGCGGCTTGTTCTCCATCCAGGGGCAGAGCAGCATGCTGGCGGCGGAGGCGGTACAGGCCCGTCCCGGGATGAAGGTGCTGGACTCCTGTGCCGCGCCGGGTGGAAAATCGGCATACCTGTGCGAGCGCATGCAGTTGACGGGCCGCGTGTACGCGTGGGAGCTGCATGAAAAGCGCGCGCTGCTGCTGGAGGGCGTCAAACGCCGCCTGGGCCTGGATAACCTGCGCGTCTCGGTTCGGGACGCGGGCGAGCACAGGCCCGACCTGGACGGCACGATGGACGCGGTGCTTCTGGACGCCCCGTGCAGCGGGCTTGGCGTGATGGCGCAAAAGCCGGATATTAAGCTGCGCGTAAAGGAGGAGGATCTGCCGGCGATCGTCGCGGGGCAGAAGCGGCTGCTCGATACCCTCTGCCGTTACGTGAAGCCCGGCGGAACGCTGGTATACAGCACATGCTCCATTTTGCCGGAAGAAAACGCGGAACAGGTGAAGGCGTTTTTGGAAGAACACCCCGAATTTTGCGTGGAACCGCTGCCGCTAACGTACCCCGAAAAGCTGCGCGGACAACAGACGCCGCTCGGCCTGCAATTGCTGGGATACCGGGACGGGGTGGAGGGCTTCTTTATCGCCCGAATGCGGAGGAACCGCTGATGGAGCAGAAGCGGATTTTGCTGGACCTGACGCCGGAGGAGCTGGGGGAAGCGCTGAGGGAGATGGGGCAGCCCGCCTACCGGGCCGCGCAGCTATTTCAGTGGCTTCACCGGGGCGCGTCCTTTGCCGACATGGGCAACCTGCCCAAGGAGCTGCGCGCGCGGCTGTCGGAGGAGTGCTTCGACATGCCGACCGCGCTGTACCGGACCTTCCCCTCTCAAAAGGATGAAACGGTCAAGCTTCTCTTTGCCTGCCACGACCAAAACCTGGTTGAAGGCGTGCTGATGCGCTACCGCTACGGCTATTCGCTTTGCGTTTCCACGCAGGTGGGGTGTAAAATGGGGTGCGCGTTTTGCGCGAGCACGCTGGACGGGTGCGTCCGCAACCTGAGCGCGGGCGAGATGCTCTCGCAGGTGCTCTTAGCCAACCGGTATCTGGCCGGGAGCGGGCGCGTCGGCCATATCGTGCTCATGGGCAGCGGCGAGCCTCTGGATAATTATGATAACACCGTGCGCTTTTTAAGGCTGGTCAACCGTCCCGAGGGGCTTGCCATCAGCCTGCGGAACGTTTCGCTGAGCACCTGCGGCCTGGTAAGGCAGATCGGCAGGCTGGCCGAGGAGGGCCTGCCGATTACGCTGAGCGTTTCCCTTCACGCCCCGAACGACGCCCTCCGCCGTCAAATCATGCCCGTGGCCAATACCTGGCCCATCGGGGAGCTGATGGACGCCGTGCGGGCGTATGTGAAACGCACGGGCCGGCGCGTTATTTTTGAATACGCGCTGATCGACGGGTTCAACAGCCGCCCGGAGCATGCCAGGGAGCTGGCCGGCCTGGTGCGCGGCCTGCAATGCCATATCAACCTGATTCCGCTCAACCCCGTGGCCGAGCGCGGGCTTGCGGCGGCTTCTCCCGAGGCGGTCGGGGCCTTTCGGGAAACGCTGGAGCGCCTGCATGTATCCGCCACCGTGCGGCGGGAAATGGGCGCGGATATCGCCGGCGCGTGCGGGCAGCTTCGCAGAAGGCACTTGCAATCGAGCCCGTAACTTGTTACCATATCGGGGGGCGGCATAAGCGCCTGGAACCGGCCAAGGCCGAAAAGGGAAGGAGAAATCGGGCATGCACGTCTGTCAGAGGACACATCAGGGGCTGGTGCGCACGAGCAACCAGGACAGCCTGCTCGCGGATGGGCTCGTTTTCGGCGTGGCGGACGGCATGGGCGGCCATAAGGGCGGCGAGACGGCAAGCCGCGTGGCCGTACAGGTTATCAAAAACGCGCTGCATGGCAGAACGCCCGAGGAACAGGCCCTTCGCCTGAGCGTGGAGGCCGCCAACCGCCGCGTGTTTGAAATGTCCAGGCATGACGGCAGCCTGAGCGGGATGGGCACCACCGTTACCTTCCTGTGGGAGGGCGGCGATTTTGTGCTGGTGGCCCACGTGGGCGACAGCCGCGCCTACCGCCTGCGAGACGGCAAGCTTGAGCAGATGACGCGGGATCACAGCATCGTGGCGGAGCTGCTGCGCAACAATGTGATTACCGCCGAAATGGCGAGGAACCATCCGTATAAAAACGTCATCACCCGCGCGGTCGGGATCGACCCCGTGGTGGAACCCGACATCCTTCGCGTGGATAAGCGGGAAGGCGACCTCTGGCTGATATGCTCCGACGGGCTGTACAACATGGTTGAGGACGCAAGGCTTGCGGAAACGCTCTCGACCCTGGAGGACGCGGAGGCGGCGGACACGCTGCTGAAGCTGGCGCTGGATCAGGGCGGCACGGACAACATCAGCTTCGTGCTCTGCCGCGTCGCGGAGGTGAGCGCGGAATGATGAAGGGCATGATCTTTGCCGAGCGCTATAAGCTGGAGGACTTTATCGGCCAGGGCGGCATGTCTTTGGTATACCGCGCAGTGGACGTCCGCACCGGGCACAGCGTGGCCGTCAAAATCCTCAAGAGCGAATACAACGGCGACAAGGAGTTCCTGGAGCGCTTTCAGCGCGAGGCCCAGGCCGCCAGCCTTATGTCCCACCACAATATCGTCAACCTGCTGGACGTGGGCGTGGAGGGCGAATACCGCTACCTGGTTTTGGAATACGTCAGCGGCAATACGCTCAAGGACATCATCCGCCAAAAGGGAAGGCTGAATACCAACACCGCCGTTCAGATCGCCATCCGCATCCTCAGCGCGCTGCAGCACGCGCACGACAACGGCATTATCCACCGCGACATCAAGCCGCAGAACGTGCTGGTGCATTCCGACGGGCACGTGAAGGTATCGGATTTCGGCATTGCCCGGATGACCAACGCCTTTACCATCAGCAAGGGCGATACGGTGGTCGGCTCCGTACACTACTCGTCCCCGGAGCAGGCGACGGGCAGCGTGGTGGAGGCCGCCAGCGACCTTTATTCCACAGGCGTTGTGATGTATGAGATGCTGACCGGGCGGGTGCCCTTCGTAGGCGATACCCCCGTATCCGTCGCCATGCAGCATATCAACGACGCGCCGCCGCCAATTTCCGATTTTGCGCCGGAAACGCCGCCCGCCATTATCGCCGTGGTGATGAAGGCGCTGGAAAAGAACCCGAAGAAGCGGTTTCAGAGCGCGCGGGAGATGGCCGACGCGTTGATGAAAGCCAAGGAAGGCCGGCTGGACCCCGCGCCCGCTGTTTCGGACGCGGCGCAGGGCTCCGGCAGGACGCAAAAACCCCAGCAGCCCGCCAAGCGGCTCAACGAGCTCAGCCCCCGGCCCTCTCAGGGTCAGGGGCGGCGCGTGCCGCCGGGCCAAACCTCCCGGCACGCGCCGGTGCGCCGCAGGCCAGGCCACAGGGCGGCCCGGCTCGCGCTGTCCGGCCTGGCGGTCGCCGGCGTGCTCGCGCTGCTCGCGCTGGGCGTGGTGAACGTGTACAACCGCATTGCCAACAGCGCGATCGCTCCGGACGTGGTGGGGCTGAGCGCGGAGGATGGCCAGGCGCTGGCCAGGCGGCAGGGGCTGAACTGGCGGCAGACCGATATCAACCATGAAAGCATGCCCGCGGGCACGGTGATCTCCCAAATCCCCGAGGCGGACGCGCAGATGGAAAAGGGGGACAGCCTGCTGGTGACGGTCAGCCTCGGGCCGGTCAACGCCACCATGATCGACGTAACGGGCAAGGGCTACGAGGAAGCGGCCGCGAGGCTGAAGGAACGCGGCTTCGGCGGGATTGTGGTTATCAAAACCACCTCGTCCCAGCCTGTGGATACGGTGCTGGCCCAGAGCCCGCAGGCCGGCGAAAGCTTCGCCATAGGGCAAAGCGTGGAGCTGACCGTATCCGGAGGCAGCACCATGGTTCCCGAGGTGGAGGGCCTGACGCGGGAGCAGGCGACGGTTCTTTTGCATGAAAACAACCTGGCGGAAGGCGAGCCGGTCTACGTGGAGGTGTCCGACGAGGGGCAGGTGGGGAAGGTGATGGCGCAAAGCCCGGCGGCGGGCACGCTGGCCGTGCTGGACGCGCCGGTTACGCTGACCGTGGCGGTCGCCAGCCAGCGCTACCAGGGAGAGGTAAGCTTTACGCCCCCCGAGAGCGATAAGGACAGGCGGCTGCGCGTGACGCTTCTGACGGACGCCGGCGAAAGCGTCAAATACGAGGGAACCATCGCCGCGGGGGCCGGGGGCGCGATGCTGGTGCCGCTGTCCGCCGACCAGGAGGGGGACGTAACCTGCCGCATCTACCTGGACGACGAGCTGTTGGAGGAAAAGCGGGTGACCTTGAAATAGCATGGAAGGGGACAAGGCTTTGACAGAAACGGGCGCGCCCCGGGGCGTGATTGTAAAGGGCGTCGGCGGGCTGTACTACGCGCGCGGAGAGGACGGGGAAATCCATGTGCTGCGCGCCAAGGGCAAGTTCAGAAGGCAGCGCGTGACCCCGATGGTGGGGGATCGAATCCTCTTTACGCCGGGGCAGGGAGAGGAGCACGGCTGGGTGGAAGAAATCCTGCCCAGGGAAAGCGAGCTGACGCGCCCGCCCGTGGCCAATATCCGCCACATTGTATTGGTGCTGGCGCCCGAGCCCGCGCCGGATTACCTGCTTGTGGACACGCTGCTGGCGATGGCGGCCAGGCAGGGGATCGCGCCCGTGCTGGCGGTGAACAAATGCGACCTGGACATGGCGACGGCCGCCGAGGTTCAAAGGGAGTACGCGCAGCTTGGCGCGCCGGTGCTGAGGGTCAGCGCGAAAACCGGCGAGGGCCTGGAGGCGCTTCGGGCCGTGCTCAGGCAGGGCGTATGCTGCCTGGCGGGGCAATCCGGGGTGGGAAAAAGCACGCTGCTGAGCGCGGCGACCGGGCTTGAGCTCAAAGCGGGTGAAATCAGCCGGAAGATCAGCCGGGGCAGGCATACCACGCGCCATGCCGAGCTTTTGTTCAGCGGCGAATACCAGGTGCTGGACACGCCGGGCTTCAGCCTGCTGGAGCTGTGGGAGGGCCTGGAGCCTGTCAAGCTCAAGGAATATTATCCGGAATTTGCGCCTTACGAGGGGCAATGCCGCTTCTCGCCCTGCTACCACCTGAGCGAGCCCGGCTGCGCGGTGCTGGAGGCCGCGAGGGCGGGACGGCTGGAAAAGGAACGGCTGGAACGCTATCACCTGCTGCTGGCCCAGGCGCAGGAGGCTTGGAGGAGACGCTATGATTAGGCTATCGCCCTCGATTTTGGCGGCGGACCCGCTCAGGCTTGGGGACGCCGCCCGGCTTGTGCTGGAGGCCGGCTGCGACGAGCTGCATTTTGATGTGATGGACGGCCATTTTGTGCCAAACCTCACGTATGGCCCTCATGTGCTGCGGGCGATGCGGAGCGAGGTGAGCATCCCCTACGACGTACACCTGATGCTGACCGACCCCGCCGATTTGATAGACGCCTTTGCGGACGCGGGCGCGGACGTGCTGACCGTACACGCGGAGGCCAACCGCTTTGGGGAGTGCCTGGAAAGCATTCGCGCGCGCGGCGTGAGGACGGGCGCTTCCATCAGGCCGGGAACGGGCGTGGAGGCGCTTCGGCCCTATTTGCGCCGCCTGGACCGCGTTTTGCTGATGACGGTGGAGCCCGGGTTTGGCGGGCAAACGCTAAAGCCGGAGGTGCTTACAAAGGCGCGCGAGCTGCGCGCGCTGGGCTTTGAGGGCGACATCGAGGCGGACGGGGGCGTTACCGTGGACAACGCGCCCCTGCTAAAGGAGGCGGGCGTTACCGTGCTGGTGATGGGCACGGCGTTTTTCCGCTCCGGGGATGCCAGGGCTGTGGTAAGGCGCGTGCACGAGCTGTAAGCTGGGCATGCTAAAGGGGACGGCGGGCATCCCGCGCCCCGCCGCACGCGAGGGAGGCATGCTTTGATGAGAAAACAACCCAACCCCGGGAAAAAGCCGCTTTTTGCGTTGCCCAAGCCCAAAAAGCGCATGAGGCGCGCGCCTGTGAGGCACTGAACGGCGGACCGCGCTTCAAAAGAATAACAGAAATGGACGGAAGATATGCATTTTGACAATTTGGACCTGATCGAGCCGTTGCTAAGCGCCGTGAGCGAATGCGGCTATGACGAACCCACCCCGATCCAGCGCGAGACCATTCCCCCCGTTTTGGCGGGACGCGACGTGCTTGGATGCGCGCAGACCGGCACGGGAAAGACGGCCGCCTTCGCGCTGCCCATCCTGCAGCGGCTCCATACCGAACGCAAGCAGCACCAGGGCAGACGCGCCATCCGCGCGCTGGTGCTGACCCCGACGCGGGAGCTCGCCTTGCAGATCTATGAAAACTTTGTCGGCTATGGCAAGCGCCTGCCGCTTCGTTCCTGCGTGATCTTCGGCGGGGTGGGGCAGCAGCCGCAGGTAGACCAGCTTACGCGGGGCGTGGACATTCTGGTCGCCACGCCGGGACGGCTGAACGACCTGATCGGGCAGGGCTTTATCTCGCTTTCACATCTGGAGATTTTTGTGCTGGACGAGGCGGACCGCATGCTGGACATGGGGTTTATCCACGACGTCCGCAAGGTGATCGCGCTGCTGCCGGTCAGGCGGCAGACCCTGCTCTTTTCCGCCACGATGCCCGGCGAGGTGGAAAAGCTCGCGCTGACCATCCTGTCAAAGCCGGTGACGGTGAAGGTGGACCCCGTGTCCAGCACCGTGGACGCGATTGACCAGAGCCTGTACCTGGTGGACAAGGCGAACAAGAAGCTGCTGCTGGCCGACCTTTTGCGCGGCCCGGAGGTGGAGAGCGCGCTGGTGTTTACGCGCACCAAGCACGGGGCGGACCGCGTGGTACGGGAGCTGTCCCGCGCCGGCATCCAGGCCAAGGCGATCCACGGCGATAAAAGCCAGAGCGCGCGCCAGCAGGCGCTGGCCGATTTTAAAAGCGGAAAGGTGCATGTGATGGTGGCGACGGATATCGCCGCGCGCGGCATCGACATTGCCGGGCTTTCGCATGTGTTTAATTACGACCTCCCAAACGAGCCCGAGGCGTATGTGCATCGCATCGGGCGCACGGGCCGCGCCGGCCTGGAGGGCTCCGCCGTCAGCTTTTGCTGCATCGACGAGATGAAGGAGCTCAAGGCTATTGAAAAGCTGACCGGGCGGGAGATTCCGCGCAAGGAAAGCGCGTGGCCCATGGAGGTGTTTACCGAGACGGTCAAGCAGCCCAGGCCGCCGCGGCCGTCCCGGCGCGCGGAGCCGCCCGCGGCCGCGCGCGCGCCCAGAGCGTCCGCCGCGCCCCGGCCTGAGAGCGGCCGGCCGGCGGGGAACGGGCGCGCCGGAAAAGGGATGGATACGGGCAGGATGACGCCGCCCTCATGCCCCCTTCAGAAACCCGGTAGGGCGGAGGCGGGGGAGACCGCGCCCTTGATGAAGGGCACGCCGCTGACGCGGCCAACGCACGCGCCGGTTTCCCGCCCGTCCGCCGCGGCGGCAAAGCGCGTGGAGGCGCACGCTTCCCCGCAAAACGCCGCGTATGCCCGGGAGGCGTCGCCGCAGGCGTCCGTTCCCGTTCGGCGCGGCCCCAAAAGGCCGCTGTCCACGGGGAACGACAGGCGGTAGCGCGGCACAATAAGGTAAGGGTTGACAAGCAAAAGGAGCGCCTTATGCCCAAGCAAATGACATCGGAAGAAAAACTGGCCTACATGACGGAGACGCCGCTGCCGAGGCTGGTGTTTACCCTTGCGGTACCCACCATTATCAGCATGCTGATTACCTCGTTTTACAACATGGCCGACACCTACTTTGTGGGGATGATCGGGTCCGCCAGCGCGACGGGCGCGGTGGGCGTCGTCTTTCCCCTGATGGCCATCATGCAGGCGGTAGGCTTTATGTTTGGGCACGGCTCCGGCAACCACATGTCAAGAGTGCTGGGGGCGGGCGACACCGAGGACGCCGAGCGCATGGCGGCGACCGGCTTCTTCAGCGCCTTTATCGCGGGGCTGGTCATCATGCTGCTGGGCTTGCTGCTCGCCGGACCGCTGGTGTACGCGCTTGGCTCTACCGAAACCATCGCCCCGTATGCGCGGGAATACGTCGGCTACCTGATGCCCGGCGCGCCGTTTTTGGTGGCGAGCCTGGTGCTGAACAACCAGCTCCGCTTTCAGGGCAGCGCGTTTTATGCCATGATCGGCATTACCTCCGGAGCAGTGCTGAATATCGTGCTGGACCCGATCTTTATTTTCGTTTTTGGGATGGGCGTCGCCGGGGCGGCGCTGGCGACCAGCCTCAGCCAGGTCGTCAGCTTTGTGCTGTTGCTGCTGGGCACGCGGCGCGGCGGCAACATTGCCGTGCGCCTTCGCTATTTTTCCCCCTCGGTTGAAAATTACCGGGAGATTTTCCGGGGCGGCGTGCCGTCGCTGGCGCGCCAGGGGCTGGCGAGCCTGGCGACCGTTTGCCTGAACGTCGCCTCCGGCGGCTATGGCGACGCGGCGATTGCGGCGATGAGCATTGTCGCGCGCATCATGCAAACGGCCGGTTCCGCGATTATCGGCTTTGGCCAGGGCTTTCAGCCGATCTGCGGGTTTAATTACGGTGCGAAACGCTTTGAGCGCGTCAGAACCGCGTTTTGGTTCTGCGTGAAGGTTTGCTTTGCGCTGCTGGTGGCGATTTCCGCCGGCGCGATGCTCCTGGCCCCCCAAATCGTGGGCCTGTTTTTGCAAAATAACGCGGAGGTTCAGGAAATCGGCGCGCTTGCGCTTAGGCTTCAGTGCGTGTTCCTGCCCTTGTTTGCTTTTGTCATCATCTCCAATATGATGCTGCAAACCATGGGGATGGCGGGCAAGGCCACGCTGCTGGCCGCCTCGCGCCAGGGGCTTTTCTTCATCCCCACGGTCTTTATCCTGGAGCGGTGCTTCGGCTTGCTTGGCGTGCAGATGAGCCAGGCGGTCGCGGACCTGCTTTCCTTTATTGTGGCGGTTCCGCTGACGCTTTCCGTGCTGCGGGACCTGAAGCGGCGGGAACAGGACCTATTGGAAGCCAAGCGGGCAGGGGAGTAACGGCGGGCTAACGAGGGCAGCCCGGATGATAGCGGCGGACGGAGAACCGGGGCAGGCCCGGCGATAGAAGGGCGACGCAGGCCAAACGGGCCCGCGTCCGGCTTGTGAAAAGCCGTCCCAGAGCGAACGCCGGGGCGCGAAAACGGCGCCGGGCTTTCCATGGCGAGGAACGCGCGCGGGGGCCTGAAGGGCCGTGGCCAGGCGGCCTCGCAGCAAACATAAAGAGGAAACCCGCCTCCGCGCGGCAGAAAATGCCGGTGAGAGACGGGTTTTTGATGGATTTATCCGTTTTTGCGCGAAAGCCTCCGCCGCGATTTGGTTTCGCGGCGCGCCCTTTGGGTTTTGTGCCGTTACGGGTGTTGGCTCTGAATCCACGCGGCGATATCCCCGGCGACTTTGGGCTCCACGCGCGCCGGGCGCGAGTAGGCCGCTTGGAAGGTCAGAATGGTATCGCCGTCCTCGGCGGGCATGAACAAATGGTTCAGACCGGGATAGGCGACGTAGGTATACAGCGGATCTTCGCCAAGCGCGTCTTGCCAGCCCTCAAAGGCGTCCCGCGAAACCTGGAAATCCGCCTCGCCCCACAGGAAGAGGTAAGGCTTTTGGGTTTCTTTGGCGATGGACGCCTCATCCAGCATGCCCATGAATTGGAGGTAGAGGCCGTTCATCCCAAACACGGTCTGGTCCTTCGCTTCCTCTTCGCTCATGGCCATAACCGCCTCGGCGCGACCGCGCTCTTGCTCCACCTGGGCCGTCAGCGCCTCCCGCTGGTCCTCCGGCATGGCGGCAATCACCAGCAGGTTTTGGTCATAGGACATTTCCCATAGCTGCCGGGGCGTGCCGGCAAGCGCGATGCCGCCCGTAAAACCGCATTCGCGCACCAGCCAGGGGGTCAGGATGCCGCCCTGGCTATGCCCGGCCACATAGAACCGGGACGCCCCCGTCAGCTCCCGGGCCACACGCAGGGCTTCCGCGACGGGCTCCAAATATTCCTGCTCCACCGTTTCAATGGGAAATTCCGGGTGCGCGTAGGTCAGCTTGTCAAAGCGGAGGCTCGCCACGCCTTGGGCGGCAAGGTCGTACGCCAGGTCGCGCAAGGGCTTGTTGGGGCCGATGGTCTCGTCCCGGTCGCTGGGGCCGGAGCCTTGAACCAGCACGACGCACGGCGTTTCGGCGGAGGCGTTGCCCGGCAGAACGAGGGACGCGCCAAGCTCCCGCCCGGTTCCGGGAAAAAGCGTGGCCTCCGTTTCGGTCGAGCCCTCCGGCAGCGCCCGCTCCTCGGCTTCATAAACGCGCGCCGGCTGCAGCAGGAGCCCGGAAATCTGGTTTTGATCGTTAAAGGAAACGCTCAGCAGCACGTCCCCGTTTGCGAACGCAAGCGTCAGCGCGACGGCGCGCTGGTCCTGGCTAACCTTTTCGTCCTTCACGCCGGAGAAGGCGCCCGCCTGGGCGGTTACGGCGTTCCATCCGGCGGCGAGGGTTTTCTCGTCAACGGCCGATTTCATGGCGTCGTCAAAGCGGCCCGCGATTTTTGCAAACTCGCCGCTCGTCATCGCGGTTAAGACGCCGCGGGCGTCTTCCAGCAGGCCGTCGTCCGCTTCGCCGGCAAACGCGGCGAGAGGGAGCAGCAAAAGGAGAACCAAAAGGGGAAGGAGCTTTTTCATGGGTTGCATGGCCTTCTTTCAAAGCGATCGGGCTCAGGGCGCCGAAGCGCCCGAGTAGACGATAGCACAGGCGGTTTTTTGTGTCAATACGAAAATACTGTCTGCGCTCCGCGCTCCAAAAACCGCCGTCCCAACGCCTTCAGGGCAGGGACGGCGGCATGGCGCGCGCCGGCGGGTTTGGCCCGAAAACCGCACATTTTCCGCGTCGGGCGCATACACTGTGAATGAGCGAGGTGACGCCGCATGCCAAGGCCCTATGAAAAGTGCTATCCCACCGGGAGCAGCAAGCCGCTGATGATTGCCGGGTACGCGCTGACCGTTCTGGGGATCATCCTGCTGTTCGCGTGCATTCCCTGCTGGGCATGGCTGGCGCTGTTTGGCCTGGGGCTGATGATCGCGGGCATATTGCTGCTGAAATTTAGCAAGGCATGGAGGTGACGGGGGATGTCGGTGAAGATGATCTGCGTTCGCGCGCCGCGATTTTTAAGCGGGTTTCTCAAGCTGTTTATACGCAGGCGCAAATGATTATTTTGCGCGGGGCTTGAAGATGAGCGCGACCAGCGTGCCAAAGAAGATGGCCGCGGCGATGCCCCCGGCCGTAGCGGTAAGGCCGCCCGTAAAAGCGCCGATAAGGCCGCTTTCCTGCACGCTGAACAGCACGCCCTGGCAAAGCGCGTGGCCAAAGCCGGTCAGCGGCACGGTCGCGCCCGCGCCCGCGAACTCTACCACAGGCCCGTACAGCCCAAACGCGCTCAGGACCACGCCGGCCAGAATGTAGCAGACCAGAATGCGCGCGGGCGTCAGCTTCGTGCGCAGCACCAGCACCTCGCCAATGGCGCAGAGCAGCCCCCCGACAAGAAAAGCCTTTACATACATCCAAAACATCATCAACGGCCACCCCCTTCCGCCGGGCTTTCCAATACAACCGCGTGCGCGATGCCGGGGATGCTCTCGCCCTGCTGGCTGCTGGTCAGGCTCATCAGCGCGCCGGTGGACATGAACAGCACGCGCCTAAGCTCCCCGCGCTGCAGGCGCGGGAGGATATGCGCGTTGAGCACGGCGGCGCTGCAGCCGCAGCCGCTGCCGCCGGCGTGCGTATCCTGCCGCTCGCGGTCAAAGATCAGCAAGCCGCAATCCTCATATTTTTGATCGGGCAGCGGCATCCGCTGCTCCCGCATGAGCTGCATCAGCAGGTCGTGGCCGACCTGTCCCAAATCGCCCGTGACGATCAGGTCATAGTCGTCGGGCGTTGTTTTGGTATCGGTCAAAAGGGCGAGCAGCGTATCCGCCGCCGCGGGGGCCATCGCCGCGCCCATGTTGTTGGCGTCTGTGATGCCCAGGTCTACCACGCGGCCAAGGCAGACGCGCGCAAGTCGCGCCAGCGGGGGCTTCTTGGGGCGAAGGCTCATCAGCGTCGCGCCCGCGCCGGTGACGGTCCACTGCGCGGTCGGCGTGCGCTGCGCGCCAAACTCCAGCGGAAAACGGTATTGCCGCTCGGCGGTGCAGAAATGGCTGCTTGCCGCGCACACAACCTGGTCGGCGTGCTCGCCGTCCAGCAGCATGCCGCCAAGGCACAGGCTTTCGGCCATGGTGGAGCAGGCGCCGTACAGGCCGATAAAGGGTATGCCCAGCTCCCGGGCGGAAAACGAGGCGGTAATGATCTGGTTGAGCAGGTCGCCGCCAAGCAGGAACTGAATTTCCTCCGGCTTTGCGCCGCCCTTTTGAATCGCAAGCTGAATGGCGTCCAGATAAAGCTGCTTTTCGGCCAGCTCGAAGCTTTCCTGCCCGTAGAGCTCATCCTCGGATACAAAGTCGAACTCCGCGCCGAGGGGGCCTTCGCCTTCTTTTTTTCCCACGTAGGCGGCGTTGCCGCACAGCGCGGGGCGGAGCGGCAGCTCGATGGTCTGCTGCCCAATACGCTTGTTTTGCATGGCTTCGTTCCTCCCAGGCGTCAGTAGACGAACAGCGCGTAGATGATGCCCACGATCACCGACGAGCCGACGCCGTATACCAGCACGGGCCCGGCTATGGTGAACAGCTTGGCCCCCAGGCCGAGCACCAGGCCCTCGCGGCGGAACTCCAGCGCGGGCGAGACCATGGCGTTGGCAAAGCCCGTAATGGGAACGAACGAGCCCGCGCCGGCGTATTGCCCGATTTTGTCAAACACGCCGATCCCGGTGAGGAGTGCCGTCAGAAAGACCAATACGATGCTGGATAGGGTGCCCGCGTCACGGGACGTAAGCCCGAACGCATGCGTGCCAAGGTCCATGACGCCCTGGCCCAGCAGGCAGATGACGCCGCCGACCCAGAAGGCGTTCAGCAGGCCCATCCACAGGTTGGACGGCGGAGAAAACTGGTCGGTCAACTGGCTGTAATGCTTTGGGTCCGTATGCACCTTTTGCTTATTCATCGAAACCGCCTCCCGCCGCCGACGGACGTTCCCGGTGGGTCTGGGACGCCGGCTTGAGATAGATTTCCCTCTCGGAGGGGCGCGGGTGAACCTCCAGGTCCGCTGGGACCGTCTGCTGATGCTTGATTGACATGCTTCCACTTCCTTTGCGAGGAAAGTATGCCAACACGGGACGGAAACTATGCGGCGGCGAATTGCGCGGAGGAAAAATCAAACCTTGACGGAACGCGGGAAGCGGGCTATGATGTGGCGGGAGGAGACGGCGGGCGGCCATGCGCAACGCCGCGCGGCCCCGGCCTTGCCGGCGGTCGATCGGGGCGCGGGCGGGTTCGGAGCCTAAAAAGGAGCGGCAGGTCCGCCGCCTTCAGGTTAGCGGGAGAAAAATATCAGAGGCCAAAATCCGCCTCGATTTGGGAAATCACGGCGTTCAGGGCGTCGTCCACGCTCACGCGATAGACGATGGCGGGGGCGTTCCCTTCCTCTTCCCAGGCGCGCGCATAGCGGAAGGTCACGCTGGTCAGGCCCGCCTTCGCGCCGGACAGGCGGAAGGCAAAGACGCCCCCGACGCCGACCGCGTCCGCCGGGGCCTCGTCCTGGAGGAAGCCGTTGTCGATTACGGCGAGGACGTTTTCATCCTCCACCTGGAAATGCCACGCGTAGCCCGTGGTGGGGTTTCCCCTCAGGAAAAGGTCGGGCGCGAGGGGCGAGCCGCCGCTTTGGGCGAGGGCGGGCGCGTACAGCGCGAGAAACAGGGCGGAAAGCAGAGCGGCAAACCATTTTTTCATGGGGACGGCCTCCTTTTTTTCATCTGGTTCATATAATAAACGACAAGGGAATGGATTTTGTTCTCAAATTTTCAGGAATTGGCAAATTTTATTCCTGGCGCGGCAAGAAACCGGCAAGGGGGGAGCGGACAAATGGAAGCCAAGGAGCTGCGGACGCAAAAACGCCTTTTGCTCTATGACGGCGGGGACGGGGAGCCGTTAGCGACTGAGAACAGCCGGGACATCCTGTTTTCAGCCACGCCGCCAGTGAAGCCCTGTACCGGGTGCTTTGGCTGCTGGGTGAAAACGCCCGGCCGCTGCGTTCTGGACGACCGGGCTACGGCGCTGCCCGGCTATTTGAAGCAATGCGGCGAGCTGGCGATTCTCAGCCCCATATGGTACGGCGGCTATTCGCCCAACGTCAAGGCGGCTGTGGAACGCTGCCTGGGATATATGCTTCCCTATTTCCGCACGATCGGCGGAGAAATGCACCACCGGATGAGATATGATAATCCGTTCCAGCTCAGCGTTCATTTCTATGGGGCGTGCGACGACGAGGAAAAGGAGATCGCCGGGCGGCTTGTGAGGGCGAACGCCGTAAATTTGGGCGCGGGCGGCTATTCGGTCGCGTTTCACGACTCGTTTGCGGCGGCCGGGAGGGCGGTTTGATGAAAATCCTGTTGCTATGCGGCAGCCAGCGGCCCGGGGGCGGCGCCTCGCTTTACCTGTTGAAGGCCTTGCGGGACAGGCTGGGCCGGGAACATGAGACGGTCGTAATCCATGCGTTGGAAAGCGCCGGGGACGGTGCGGCGGAGCTGGATCTATCGGCGTTTGACGCCGTGGTTGCGGCTTTCCCGCTTTATTTTGATTCGCTGCCGTCCGCCCTGGTAAGGCTGATGCGAAGTGCCGAGGTGTCGCGTAACGCGGGAACGGAGCGCCCGCGGGTATACGCGATTGTCAATTGCGGGTTTTACGAGGCGGATCAAAACCGCGTCGCGCTGGATATGCTGTGGAAATGGTGCGAAAAACGCGGGCTGAAAAGGGGCTATGGGCTGGCGGTCGGCGGGGGCGAGATGGCGCGGGCGGCTCCCCTGGGGCACGGGCCTTCCGCAAATTTGGGAAGGGCCATCGACCGGCTGTCATCGGATATTGCGCAAGGCGGGGAAGGGAGCGACGTTTATGTAGAGCCGAATTTTCCGCGCTTTCTGTACCAAATGGCGGCGCACATGGGCTGGAGGAAGCGGGCGAAACGAAACGGGCTGAAACGGTCCGATATCGAGCGCGCCTGAACCCTTGGCGCGATGGCGGGCGTCCCCGGCCGGCGATCGCCTCAACGCGGCGGAGCCGGGCTTTTCCTGACCGTATGGCCCGCGGGACCGCCGCCTCCCTTTGCTACGCCCAATCGCGCCCGGGCCGCGTTCGCGCCCCAAAGCCGGAATTTCCAAGGGCGAAGCCCGCCGCCCGTCCGATTGACAAAACGCGGCGCGAAGGCTATACTCCATCAAACCAACCGAAAAGGGAGGCGGAAAAATGGCGAGGATTTATCTCTCCGCCGATCAACTGATCGGCCATACGCCGCTTTTGGAGCTTGGCAACATTGAAAAAGCGCTCGGACTTTCGGCGCGCGTCCTGGCGAAGCTGGAGCTGTTCAACCCCGCCGGATCGGTCAAGGACCGGGTGGCTAAGGCCATGCTGGACGACGCGGAGGCGCGCGGGCTGCTGAGCGGGGATTCGGTCATCATCGAGCCGACATCCGGCAACACGGGCATCGGCCTGGCGTCCGTGGCGGCGGCGCGGGGATACCGCGTGATGATCGTGATGCCGGAAACCATGTCGGCGGAGCGCCGGCTGCTGATGAAGGCATACGGCGCGGAGCTGGTGCTGACCGAGGGCGGCAAGGGCATGCCGGGCGCGATTGCCAGGGCGGAGGCGCTGGCCGCGGAAATCCCGCACAGCTTCCTGCCCGGCCAATTCAGCAACCCGGCCAACCCAGCCGCGCACCGCGCGGGCACCGGCCCGGAGATTTACGAGGATACGGACGGGCAGGTGGACGTCTTTGTGGCGGGCGTGGGCACGGGCGGCACGGTGACAGGGGTGGGGGAATACCTGAAAGAAAAAAAACCGGACGTGCGGATTGTGGCGGTGGAGCCGGCCTCGTCGCCGGTGCTTTCCGCCGGCGTGGCCGGAGCGCACCGAATCCAGGGCATCGGCGCGGGCTTCGTGCCGGAGGCGCTGAATACGAAAATCTATGACGAGCTGATCGCCGTTTCCGACGAAGACGCCTTTGCCACGGCCAGGCTGATCGGCCGGGCGGAGGGCGTCCTGGCGGGCATATCCTCCGGCGCGGCGACATGGGCCGCCATCGAGCTGGCAAAGCGGCCGGAAAACAGGGGAAAGACCATCGTGGCGCTGCTGCCCGATACGGGGGAGCGCTACCTTTCCACGGCGCTGTTTGAGCCATGAGGCGGCCAAGGGCCTGAAGGGCGCGCTAAAACTGATACGTATCCCCGCCCAGCAGCCGGAGCGCCTCTTTGTCCAGCACACGGTAGCCGCCGCGTTCCTTTAAGAGCAACCCTCTTTGGCAGAGGCTCCCCAGCGTGCGGAGCAGATGCCGATAGCTGGACCCCAGCAGCTCGGCCAGCACCGTCAGCTTTTCCTGAAAAAGCCCTCCGTCGTCCATGATGGAAAGGTAGCTGCACAGGCGCGCTTCCAGCGGATTAAGGACGGTGGCGACGCTGTTTTGGGCGTTTCGCTCCACATGGCGCGCCAGCCCGCGCGCCAGCGTGAGGAGAAAGGCGTGGTTGCCCAGCAGCTCCCCGGCCTGGGAAAACGGGACGCCCACGGCGGTGCATTCCGAGACGGCCTGCACGTCGGTGGTGGCGCAATCCAGCCCGAGCATCAGCTCGATATCGCCCAGCATGCCCTTTTCGCTGTAAAAGGCGAGGAGCAGGCTTCTGCCGTTCTCGGAAGCCCGGCAGACCTTCGCCCGTCCGCATACGACCAGCATGAGGTAGTCCATCGCGGCGCCGCTGCGGAATAAATATTCGCCCCTCTGGAAGCGCAGGAGCGAGAGACGGTCCAGATCCATCCGGTCCAGGCCATATTCGCGCAGCGCGGGCAGATAGCCCGCGGTCACGGCGGAACGAAGCATTCTTATCACCTCTCCGGAATTGTGACATATGTCATACCCCGCTGTCAAGCAGGCAAGGTACAATAGGGGCGGAGGGGATGATATGTTTACGCTTTTGTCCATGCTGGCAGGCGTGATTACGGCGCTCACCGTGGCGCAGAACGGCCAACTGGCCCGCTTTTACGGGGATTATTCCGCCGCTGTGCTGATTCATCTGACAGGGCTTGCCACGGTGCTGTGCTTTCGGTTTTTGCTGCGCCGCCGGCTGCCGCCCAAGCAGCCGGCAAGGCCGTGGATGTTTTTAGGCGGCGTGATCGGCGTGGGCACGACCGTTTTTATGACCATGGCCTACGGCGGCGTGGGGGTAACGGCCATCCTGGGCCTATCCCTGCTGGGGCAAAGCGTAACGAGCATCGCGGTAGACCAGCTCGGCCTTCTGGGCGCGCAAAGAAGCCCGTTTTTTCCTGAACGCCTCGTCGGGCTGGCGGCGGTGGTGCTGGGCGCGGCAATCATGCTGTTTCCGCTGGAGGAAACGTCGTGGACGGCGGCGCTGCTCGCGCTCGGTTCCGGCGTGACCATCGTGTTCGCGCGCACGCTTAACGGCCAGCTTGCCAAGCGGCAGGGCCCCCTTCGCAGCACCGTGATGAACTATGTGACGGGCCTTGCGGTTACCACGGCGATCATGCTGCTGGCAGGCCGCGGGGAGCCGTTCTGGACGGACTTCCGGCTGTCGCCCAACCTGTTTATGTACCTGGGCGGCGCGTTTGGCGTGGGGCTGATTATGCTGCTGAACCTGACGGTGAACAAGGTGCCCGCCTTCGCGCTTACCCTTTTGCAGTTTACCGGGCAGATTTTTGCCGGGCTTTTGCTGGACGCGCTGACACAGGGCGCTTTTTCCTGGCAGAGCGCGTTGGGGGGCGCGCTGGTGGCGGCGGGCCTGTGCCTGGACGGTTACGCGACCAGGCGGCGGGCGCGGGCGGCGTGATGGATGCAAGGAGGGGCAAAGCAAGGGAGCGTCAACCGCGCGGCAAAAAAGGACGCGCCGTTTTGGCCTGACGAGCGGCTTTCCGCGCTTCGGGCGTTGCAAACCTTCTTCTGTTTTGCTTTTTTGACTGTTTGATTTTGCTTGATTATGCTTTTTCCCCGCCTTTTGGCCCCCCGGAAAAAGGGACGTGAAAATCCGCCCTGCGCCGTTGACGCGGCGCACAGCCTGCCATGCGTTCGCGCGGCCTTTCGTGAGCCCGTTTGCACCGCCCGCCTGGGTGCTGCGCACATCAAAAACACCGGATCAATTGCCGACCGCAAGTCAGCAAGGCGATACGATTTCATTTGGAGGGGCTGTCGCCCCTCCAAACCACCCCTAAATAGGTTTGTCGATAATCTGAACGCCGCCCGGCAGGGCGGCGTTCGAGCTTGCGAGCGGCGGAACGGCAGCCCTGCCGGGCGGCCTTAGAACCCCTTTTTTGGGCCGCGAACGCGGCCCAAGGATAGGTCAAGGGCGAAGCCCTTGTCGGGGTTTTAGGGGTGAAACCCCTAACGTCCTTCGTCCTTCGCCCCACGGCCCGGCCAATTCCCTCAGCGGGAGGCCCGGCGGCGGCGCAGGACGGCGGCAGAGCCGGCCAGGGCGAGCAGCGCGAGGGCGAGCTAAAGCGCGGGGCGCGCGCCGTCGCCGGTCTTGGGCGGCGGCTGCGGCGCGGCGGTCGGCTG
>DBGEOK010000126.1:0-11415 GCA_048370855.1 Candidatus Limiplasma sp.
GCGCTGATTACACCGGAGAGGTCAATGGCGCGATTGGAGGAAGCAATGGCGGAAACGGAGGAGCGGGAGAAAATGCGGGCGGCATAGGGCAAAGTACGACCACGAGAGAATTTGGCGAGAGCGGCGGAATGCTGTATAGCGGCGGAGGCGGCGGAGGAGGCCGCAGCCGGTCTGGCGGCAGCGGAGGCTCTGGCGGCGGCGGAAACGGCGGGTATCCCGGCTCCAATGTCTCCGCGACGCCCGGGAAGGTGAACACGGGCGGCGGAGGAGGAGGCAAATACTATCGCGAAGGCGCGTCGGGTGGATCAGGAATTATCATCATTCGCAATCACAGGGGGTGAGAACATGAACTATGCATGGGTAGAAAACGGCGTTGTGACGAATCTCATTTGGCTGGATGACGGCAACGCCGACGAGTTTCCAAATGCCTTTCCGATTGGAGATCGCCCCATAGCAATTGGCGACGCATACGCGGACGGCGCGTTTACGCGGGGCGGCGAGCGGGTACTCACCCCGCTTGAGGAAATGAGCAAGACCATCGCGGCGCTGGACGCGGCGGTTGTTGATCTGGAGTATCGCAACGTGATGCTCGAGCTTGGCATCGCGGAGACGTGACGGTCGACGGGAAAGAGCCGGACGCACGGGCCGCCGAAGGCGGTTCGTGCGCCCTACAAGGGAGAGGAGGGTTAAAAAGATGTTGTATTAGGTGCTGGTGAGGATGATCGACCGGGGACAGTTGGAAGGCTTACAGGAAAAGCTGGATGTATTCTACGCCGTTGGACGAATCAGTGAAACACAGTATACGGAGCTGTGTGAGCTGATATCCCATGGTTAAGGCTGCACAGGTGCAAGAGAAGGAGCGGGCAAAAACCCGCTCCTTTTTTGCGTGGAAAAGAGTTGAAAGCATGACGAAAATCACAAGCGTCGCCTGCGTTTCGGTGGGAAAAGAGCCGCTGGCGTATGCATTGGGGCATTCCGTCTCCTATACTGCGACGGGATGCCCCTGGAGAGCATGGATTGCCAGGATTTGGCGGCGTACCTGCTGATACGGTGCGGCGTGCCCAGGGCGGAGTGCAACCTGGCTGGCGGCAACACGCATTGGCGGGGTTGCGTATAGCGGGGTACGCCGGAGGCGTGCCACCTCGTGTCCCCTTCATCGCCACAATGGCAAAGCCGCGACAGGGCGGCATGCTCCTGCCTGTTTTTTGAGTTTTATTTCATAATAACTGAAAAAGATAAATCCAGAAAACTTCAGATCAGATAGAATAAATGACACTAATAAAAAAGGGTTAAAAGGAACGGTAATTACATACCTCTGATAGAATGAAGCTGCGACATACCGTTTTGAGAGGAGAAAGCAAACCGACGGCCAAAATGACCCCGTTTTCGCGCCTTCCGCTCACTTCCCTTCGGCTTGAACAGACTTGTTCAAGTTTAATTTTCTGATTCAAAGCATCCTGATTCTCTCGATCCAAAAGCATTTGATAGTGAATCGAAAACCGGTTTTAATGCTGCGCGGAGTGGGATATCCTCTGTGCATATTCCATCTAAAGCGTTCACAATATTTCTTTCAAGTGGTGATGAAGATTCACCAAAACCAGTAGAAATAAAATAACCTTTTCCGTTAAGGATGGTAGCAAAAACATGCCATGGCTTCGGTACAGATAATTGATTCAAAAGATCACCATACTGAGATAAAGACTTTATCATAGATTTTTGTGTTCCGTACCAGTTAAAAACCTCTTTAGTTTGAGAAATCGAAATATGGCTTATTTCAACTGCTTCGACTATGCCGTTATGAAACATTTGAGTATACGAATTGATATGTCCGGTTTCATATTCGCTTGCGGAAACGCAATAGCCGTCGGCGTTGTAGCGGTAAACCAACCCGCTCTGTGAGATAGGTCGAAATAAATCATGTTCATTTAATTTTTCCAAATCAATTTTATTTCCGAGTTCAAAGCTCCATTCTGGAATAATATGAAATACGATTTTCGCTTTATTTCCTAAATCGCCGACGCATTCATTCGCTAATATCATCGAAATTCTATCCTTACGGAATTGACAAATTTTATCTTGCAATCCATTTGCATATAGAAATTCCTTGCGTAAATCGTCTATATCCATGTACATAATTCCATTGGTATAGCGCATGAAAAATTCATCCTTATTCCCGTCCCAAAAACTATGGGGGCGCGCATAGCTTTTGGGAACGAAAATAGCGATTGCAATGTTTCCCTCATCCAATTCAACAGGTACAGCTTCCACGCCATGAAGGTGTGGTCTAATCCGGGATAAAACCAGTTGCCGGAAAGTTGATAACCAATTATCGAACTCATTTAAGGAACACCCCACCCCGTTTAATTGGATGGGCATCCTATTTTCATCCTCCTGAATACCAGCGATGATAGTACCGCCGCTTGTATTTGCAAAAGCGGCTATTTCTTTCATAAACTTATTCTTGATTATGTCCTGCATTTTACCGCCTGCAAACGAATAATTTTTATATTCAAGCTCCTTATTCTCGAATATTTTGTTGTCAATAAGCTCTTGCAAATCCTGTTTGCTTACTTTCTTCATATCAAATAACGGCATGCCAACACCTCCTTATGTGTTTATGACCATTATATCGCATTACACTCAAAAAGACAGCTTTAATTTATTTCGCGCTTTCGAAAGTTAAAATTGTTTGATTCTATTTTAGGTGACGGTAGATTCCCTGATGCTCATTAGCAATGCGAATATCTTTAATCCGGTTGAATGGGTACCGTTACCTCATTTCCACACTTGACCCGAACCAAATGAGGCGATTCGCTTGGCGGAAGACGGCAAAAAGGAAAGGCGGGCCAAGAAACCGTTCAACGTTCGCATTGGCAAGCGGATTCGGGCGGCGCGCAAGGCGGCAGGGATAACTCAAGCGGTATTGGCCGAACGGATCGGCGTTGCGGCTCAGCATTTGGCGTCCATAGAATCAGGGGCGGCAGGGACGTCATTTGAAACGCTATGCAAGATTTGTAAGGAATTGAATATTACAACAGACCAGATTTTAATGGATCCAGAATGTGGCGGCACAAATAAAGATTCGCTTCAGCGCCTGATCAACAGTATCCCGGCCGGACATACGGAAAACATTCGGGCAATAATCCTATGGTATATAGACGGGATGGACAAGATCATTCAAGGCAAAGAGACAAGACCATAGCATATGCGGCTTTGGTCTTTTTATATTGAAGAAAGGGCGTGTCAGCGCCTATGGAACAAAGCGTCAGGATAATTACGCTCTCATTCTGACGGCTTCAGCTTTGAGATGGAAACAGGGATGTTCCGTTACAATACCAAGGTAATATAAGCGCAAGGGAGACAGAGAACTCCGCAGCGCGGTAAGTTTGCGAAAACCAACGGACCAGAAAGGTGTTTTCTGCATGGACAGGATAACACAGGACGCGAACCAACGTATGTTGAGATATGCGCGGGAGCGAGGGGTAACGGCTGCGGCGATACGATATTGGACGAGCCGAAAGACGGCGTACAAGATGCGCAAGCGGTACGACGGAACGCCGGAGAGCCTGAAAGAGCAGCCTCGGCGTTCGCATAAAAGCCAGAAGAAGCGGGAGCCCGGCGAGTTGAAGCTGGTGAAAAGGTACGCCCGGAAGTACCCAGACGACCCGATGCTTGGGTTTGGGACGGCGCGGTAATACGGCTGATTCAACAGTACGGCGCTCAAGCTGCGAGGAAACGCCGACAAGCCACGAAAGATACGCAAAACAGATTTGCCTAATACCCACTCCTTGTCCGCGAGGTTACAAGCGGCGCAGGGCGCGCTGTTTCCCGGTTGCCTTTTCGCGGCAAATCGGGTATGATCTTTTGCGCCGGAGGCTATGCGGCCTGACGGGAGGAGGGGGACCTATGCAGACCATTCGCCGCGCGCTGCGGCCCTATCTGGGCTCGCGCTCCTTTTACGCGGACGCGCTACGGGTGATGATTCCCGTTACGATTCAGCAGCTCATTAACAACCTGTTCAACATGATCGACAACCTGATGGTCGGCAGCCTGGATATCGAGGGCCTTGCCATGAGCGCCGTCAGCGTCGCCAACAAGCCCTACGTCATCTTTTTCGGCGTGTTTTTTGGCATGACGGGAGCGGCGGGGCTGATGATCAGCCAGTATTATGGGGCGAAGGACCTGAGAACCTGCCAGGGATTGTTTTCCCTGCAACTCGTCATCGGCCTGGTCACGTCCGTCCTGTTCTGCGCGCTGCTGGGGTTGATGCCGGAAACGGTCATGCGCGTCTTTGTGACCGACCCGCGCACGGTGGAGCTGGGCGTGCGCTATTTGCGCGTCATTTGCCTCAGCTACATACCGGTGGCCGTCAGCAACACGTGTATTTTTTCCATGCGCGCGCTCGGCCAGAACCGCGCGAGCATGCTCGTCAGCCTGGCGACCATGGGCGTCAACGCGGCGTGCAATTACCTTTTGATCTTTGGCAAGCTGGGCCTTCCGGCCCTTGGCGTGGAGGGCGCCGCCTGGGGCACGCTGATCGCCAGGCTGTTTGAAATGTGCTTTTACCTCTCCCTGCTGCTGCGCAGGCGGATGGTTTTTACGCTGAAGCTGGGCGCGCTTCTGCGCCTGCCCAGGGCGGTGGTCGGGTCCTTTGTGCGAAAGGCGATCCCGCTGATTGGGAACGAAATATTGTGGACATGCGGCATGAATATCTTTTTTTGGTGCTACGCGCGCCTGAACGAGGCCGCCCTGCCCGCCGTAACCATCGCGGAGCAATGCTCCCAGATAGCGGCCGTGATGGCGATGGGAACGGCGTCGGCGGTATCGGTGCTGATTGGGACGGAGCTTGGCGCAAACCGGCTTAGGGAGGCCAAGGCCAACGCGAAGAAGCTGCTGACCTTGGTGGTCGCAATCGGGTTTCTCTGCGTCGCGGTTTGCTGCGCGCTGGGCCTGGCGCTGCCGCACGCCTTCCAGATATCCGCCGAGCTGCGGACGCTGGCGACGCAAATCACGCTGATGATGGGCGTCATGGCTCCGTTCAACTTTGTCTACTCATTCTGCTTTTACTGCATGCGGGCCGGCGGGGATACGCGCGACGCCATGCTGCTGGACAGCGGCTATATGTGGCTGCTGCCGGTGCCGGCGAGCGTCGCCATGGCGCTGCTGCTTCCGGGAAAAATAACGATTGTGACGGCGGCGCTGGTGGTGCAGGTGCTGATGAACGCCAAGGTGATCGCGGCGCTGTGGGTATTAAAGCGCGGCAAGTGGGCGCGCAATATCACCGCGCCGGCGGGGGAGGCGTGAGGCGCGGCGCGCTTGCACTTTCGCCGGCAAGCGGCGCGGAGCCTTTTGGAGAAGCTGATTCAACCGCCCGCCGGGGGCGAATGCCGTCCGCGAACCGGAGCCCCGGTCCGCGAGCGGCGGTTCAGGCTCTTTTCAGCCGTCCCGCGGCGGCGCGCGGGGCGGCGTCAGATCCCCTGCGTTTGCGCCGCGCCCTTCGCCGGCAAGGCAAACCCAAACAACGCCGCCCGGCACGCCTTGGGGGAACGGCTTGTACATTTCTCCCTTTCAGTGGTATAATAAACTGTTGTCATATGGCCGTCCATGGGCGCGGCGGCCGATATCCGGAGGGGAGGGAACGCGATGCGCCGACGCGCGGGGCGATTGGGAGGACTGCTGCCGGCGGTCCTGCTCGCCTGTTCTCTATGGCTGCCTGTTGCTTCGCTTTCCGTTGCCGCCCTTTGGCTTCCCGCCGCCGGAGCCGAGACGGTGGAGTATATCGCGCCGAAGCTGTCCAGCGACGCCGATCCCTATGATCCCGAGCATCCGGACGAGCTGCAGGCCGAACAGCTTTACGCCAAGTCCGCCATCCTGATCGAGGCGACGACCGGGGAAGTCATTTTTGAGAAGAACGCGGACGACGTGATGTACCCCGCCTCCACCACAAAGATTATGACCGTGCTCCTGGGCCTGATGATGGGGGATTTGAACCAGGAGGTTACCATGACGGAGACGGCGGCCAACGTGGAGGAGGGAAGCTCCACCATACCGCTTAGCGTTGGAGAGACGATCCGGTTTGAGGACCTGCTGTTTGCGACCATGGTGCGCTCCGGCAACGAGGGCGCGAACCTGATTGCCGAAACCATCAGCGGCGATGTGAATACGTTTGCGGAGCTGATGAACCAGGCCGCGGCGATGTACGGCTGCACGTCCACCCACTTCGTCAACCCCAACGGCCTGCACGACGACAACCACTATTCCACCGCGCGGGACATGGCTAAGATTGCCCAGGCGGCCATGCAGAACGAAACCTTCCGCCAGATTGCCAAAACCTACACGTATTCGCTGCCGCGCAGCAACCTTCAGCGCTCGCGCGTGCTGACCGGCGTATCGACCAACTGGCTCAACATGAACCAGGATACCTCGGAGGGCAAGACATCCTACTATTATGAGTTTGCAACCGGCATCAAGACGGGCTTCCACTCCCGGGCCGGCTACTGCTACGTGGGCGCGGCGGAGAAGGACGGCGTGGAGCTGATTTCCGTGGTGTTTTACACCAGCAACACCGGCCGCTGGACGGACAGCAAAAAGCTGATGGAGTACGGCTTTTCGCAGTTTGTGAGCATGACGCCGCAGGAGCTGTACGAGCAGAACCCGATTACGGTGGAAACCTCCGGCTTTTCGCTGGAGGACGACAACCTGGGCCGGCTGGAGCTGAAGGTTCAGCCGACGGAGGGCATGCGCACCGTCCGCATCGTGGCCACCAAGGCGGAGATGGAAACCATGGCGCGAAACCTCAAGCAGACCGTGCTGATCGAGTATTCGCGCGATTTTACCGCGCCGATTCAGCAGGGGGAAACCATGGGCACGATGACCTATTACCCGGCGGACGGCGGAAGCCCGGTGGTGTACAATCTGCTTGCCGGACGGACGATTCTGAGGCGGGAAAACGCGCCCAAGAGCATCGAGGAGATCGAGGCGGAGGTATACGCCGACCCCAACCCGTTCCCACCGCTTTCCGTGGAGCTGGCGGTGATGACGCTGGCGCCCTTCGCCCTGCTGTTTGTAGCCGTCCGCCTGCTGATGCGGCTGATGCGCAAAACCGGACGGCATAAGAAGGGGCGCGTTCCAAAGCCGCGCAACCGATATTTCCGGTAACGGCGGCGCGGAGGCCGCCGGGCGGGAGGCTTTGAAGGCGGAAGGAGGCGAGGGGCATGGTGGCGCAGGTGGTGGTGGACGTGGCGCATACCAACGTAGACAGGCCCTTTTCATATCTTGCGCCGGAAGGCATGGCGCTTTGCCCGGGCATGCGGGTGAGCGTTCCGCTGGGGCGCAGGCAGGTGGACGGCTTTGTGGTGGACCTGATTTCGGAGGATGAGCTGCCTCCGGAGCTTCCCCGGCAAAAGCTCCGCCCCGTGACCAAGGCGCTGGACGACTATTCCGCGCTGCTGCCCGCGCTGCTGGAGCTGGCCCGAGAACTGGCTGAAGAGGCGCACTGCCCCTTGTGCGAAACGCTCCGGCTGATGATCCCCGCCGCGATGCGCGCCGGGCGTATCCAGCAAAAGCGGGAGGCTTACGCCGAGCTTGCCCCGGGCGTGGAGGCGGAAACGGAGGCGGAAAAGCAGCGCCGCGCGCCCAAGCGCGCCACGCTGCTGAGGCTGCTGGCGGACGGGAAGCCGCATTTGGTGCGGGAGCTTGGGGAGCTGGTGTCTTCCCCCCGGGAGGCGCTGAAGGCTCTGGCGCAAAGCGGCCTGGTGCGGCTGTCCGAGCGCGAGGTGTATCGCGCGCCGGACGGGGCGGAGGCCGGGGAGCGCCGTACCGTCGCGCCGGAGCTGACCGAGGGGCAGGAGGAGGCGCTGCGCGGCATGCTTCCGTCTCTTCGGGAGGGGCGCGGTGCTTTCCTGCTCAACGGGGTGACGGGAAGCGGCAAGACCGAGGTATATCTTGCGATGGTGCGGGAGGCGCTGAAGCTGGGGCGAGGGGCGATCATCCTTGTGCCGGAGATCGCGCTGACGCCGCAGATGGTGCGGTGGTTCCGCGAGCGCTTCGGGCCGGAGACCGCGGTTTTGCACAGCCGCCTGACGGACGGGCAGCGGTTTGACGAGTGGCGGCGCATCCGCCTGGGCCATGCGCGGGTGGTGGTGGGCGCGCGGTCGGCCGTCTTTGCTCCCGTGGAGAGGCTGGGCCTGATTGTGGTAGACGAGGAGCACGAGCAAACCTACCTGAGCGATAAACACCCGCGCTACGACGCGCGGCGCGTGGCCGCGAGCCGGACCGCGCGGGAGGGCGCGACGCTGGTGCTGAGCAGCGCGACGCCGAGCATCCTCTCCTTTGCCATGGCCAGGCGCGGGGACTATACGCTGGTAGAGATGCCCAAGCGCGTTCACGACAGGCCGCTGCCGACCGTGACGCTTGTGGATATGCGGCGGGAGCTGGAGGCGGGCAACCGATCCATCTTCAGCCAGCTACTGGTGCGCAAGCTCGGCGAGTGCGTGGAGCGCGGGGAACAGGCGATGCTCTTTTTAAACCGCCGCGGCTACAACACCTTTGTAAGCTGCCGGAGCTGCGGTTACGTGGTCAAGTGCCCTCAGTGCGACCTGAGCATGACGTACCACCGCGAGCCGACCGGAGAGGAAGGGGAGGAAGCCGGCGAGCTGCGCTGCCATATGTGCGGCGCGGCGCAGAAGCCGCCGAAGGTCTGCCCGGAATGCGGCAGCAGGTACATCCGCTATTTCGGCAGCGGCACGCAGCGCGTGGAGGAGGAAATGCGGAAGCTTTTTCCCACTGTGCGCACCGTCCGCATGGATATCGACACCACAAGGGGGCGAGACGCCCACGCCAGGCTGCTGGACGAGTTTGGAAAGGGGCGCGCCCAGGTGCTCATCGGCACGCAGATGATCGCCAAGGGGCTTGATTTTCCGCGCGTGACGCTGGTGGGCGTGGTGGCGGCGGATATGACGCTCAACCTGCCGGATTACCGCGCCCCGGAGCGCACGTTCCAGCTCATTACGCAGGTGGCCGGGAGGGCCGGCCGCGCGGACGCCCCGGGCGAGGTGATCGTGCAGACCTATAAGCCCGACCATCCCTGCATTGTGGCCGCCGCCGCGCAGGATTACCGCGCGTTTTTTGAGATGGAATTTCAGCGGCGGCGCGCGGGGCTGTATCCGCCGTTTACGCTGCTGGCCCGGCTGCTGACGGAGAGCCGGCGGGAGGCGGACGCCAAGGAAACGGCGGAACGGCTGTATGAAACGGTGCGGGCCTTTCTGGCGGCCCACCCGGCGCAGAAGAGGCGCACGCTGATGGCGCGCGTGGATGAAGCGCCGGTGAAGCGCATCCGGGGACAATTTCGATACCATGTGCTGCTGAAGCTTTTCGACCATCCGGACGCGGCTCCCGTGCTGCGGCTTATGTCGGAGCTAAGCAACGTAAGCGACGAGCGGTGCCGGGTGTATTGCGAAATTAACCCGGCGACGATGATGTAAAGGAGCATGACGATGGCGACAAGGAGAATTGTGGAAATCGGGGATGAAAAGCTTCGCAAGCGCGCAAAGCCCGTGGAGAAGTTTGACAGACGTCTGCAAACGCTGCTGCGCGATATGGCCGAGACCATGTACAAGGCGGAGGGCGTGGGGCTGGCCGCTCCCCAGGTGGGGATTTTGCGCCGCGTGGTGGTGGTGGACGTGGGCGAGGGGCTGTTTGAGCTGGTCAACCCGGAAATCATCCGCCGGGAAGGCGAACAGACGGGGCCCGAGGCGTGCCTGAGCGTGCCGGGCCGCAGCGGCGTCGTTACCAGGCCAAACCTGGTGACTGTGCGCGCGCAGAACGCCCAGGGAGATTTCTTTGAGGTAACGGGGGAGGAATTTCTCGCGCGCGCCTTCTGCCACGAAATAGACCATCTGGATGGGATCTTGTATGTGGATAAGATGGAGCGGGAAATCTTTCCTGAGGAGGAAGACGGGGAGGGGGAGGGCTGATGAGCTTGCGCGTGGCTTTTATGGGTACTCCGGAGTTTTCCGTGCCCTCCCTCGAGGCGCTGCTGGAGGCGGGCTATGAGGTTGCGGGCGTCTTTACGCAGCCGGACCGCCCCAAGGGCAGGGGCGGAAAGGTGCAGATGAGCCCTGTGAAGGCGTTCGCGCTGGAGCGCGGCATCCCCGTATACCAGCCGGTGAAAATCCGTGCGGACGGGCTGGAGCCGCTGCGCGCGCTGGCCCCCGACCTGTGCGTGACGGCGGCCTTCGGACAAATATTATCGCAGGAGGTGCTGGACGTGCCGCGCCTGGGCACGGTGAACGTACACGCGTCGCTGCTGCCGCGCCACCGCGGGGCGGCGCCCGTGCAATGGGCGCTGCTGCAGGGCGACAGCGTTACGGGAGTGACGACCATGCTCACCGACCGCGGCATCGACACGGGCGATATGCTGCTTCGGGCCGAAATGCCGATCGGGGAGGAGGACACGGCGGGCACGCTGCTGGAAAAGCTGTCGCAAGCGGGCGCGAAGCTGCTGCTCGAAACGCTCCGCCGCCTGGAGGCGGGCGATTGCCCCAGGGAAAAGCAGCGGGAAGCCGACAGCACCTATGACCCGATGCTGACCAAGGAAATGGGACGGCTGGACTTTGCGGAGGGCGCCAGGCAATGCCTGAACCGCGTGCGCGCCATGAATCCATGGCCCTGCGCCTACGTCCCGTTGCAAACGGGCGCGCTCAAGGTGTGGCGGGCCAGGATGGCGGCCGACGCTTCGGGGCGGCCCGCCGGAACGGTTCTCTGCGCGGACAGCCGCGACGGGCTGGTGGTAGCCGCGGCGGACGGGGCGTTGGAGCTTTGCGAGGTTCAAGCGCCGAACGCCCGGAGGATGGACGCGCGCGCCTTTCTGTTAGGGCATTCCATCGAGATCGGCAAGCCGCTGAGCGAGGTAAGCTTATGACGGATGAACGAAAAGGCGCGAGGGGCGGCAAGGCGTCGGAGCGGCGCTACGGCAAGCCGGCGGACGGGACGCAAGCCCGGAAGGCCGACGGGAAGCCGGCGCGCGCGGGTTTTGCGCGCCCGGCGGGGAACGTAGGGCCGTCGGAGCGGCGCTACCCCCGGCCCGGTGGCAAAGGGCGTCCCGCCCCTGTGAAGCGCGAGCCGGAGCCGGGCACGGGCCTATCCATGACCGCGCGCCGCGTCGCGCTGGATGTGCTGTGCGACGTTCATCAGCGCGGCGCTTACGCGGCGCTGAGCCTGGACGAGCGGCTCCGCGCCGCCCGATTGAGGCCGGAGGACAGGCGGCTGGTGACGAACATCGTCTACGGCGCGCTGGAGGAAGAAATCCGGATCGACTACGCGCTGGACAAGCTGATGGAGCACCCGACGCGGGAACCCGCACAGCGGGATATCCTCCGCCTGAGCGCGTACCAAATCCTGTTTCTGGACCGCGTG
>DBGEOK010000127.1:0-17912 GCA_048370855.1 Candidatus Limiplasma sp.
ATAATATAGTAAATGTCCAGATGAAAATATGGCGGCGGCATGAATTTTTTGTGAACAAGAACGCTTTTGATTGACTTCTGGCGCTTGGGCAGAGTACAATGACCTTTGCTATCTTAGCCGGCTAATAAAACGGCCCGGCGACGCAACGGGGGCTTGGACATGGATGAACTCAGGGAAGTGTTTCGCCATATGTTCAATATGCAGCGCGTTTATTTCGATTGCGCCCGCATCCGGCTGGGGAACGATATGAGCGTTCATCCAAGGCAGGGGCCGATCATGGGCCTGCTGCTTCACAACGACGGATTAAGCCAGGCCGACCTGATGCGGAGGCTGAACGTTACCGCGGCCACGGTCGCGGTATCGATTTCGAGGCTGGAAAAGCTCGGATATGTGCGGCGAGAGCGCAACGAGCGCAATCAGCGCGCGAACGTGCTGATGCTGACGGAGATGGGCCGCGCGGAGGCAAGGAAGCTGGAGGCGGCGCTGCGGGAGGTTCAGAATGTGGCGCTGGATGGCTTTACAGAGGATGAGCTTCAAAGCATCGAGGCCTATTGCGGGCGGATGACGAAAAATCTTTGCGCCCATTATCAACTGGGGGAGGGAAAGGTCCATATATGCGAAAAATGCTGATACATATGAAAAAATATGCCTGGACGCTCGTTGTCATCGTGGCGCTTTTGGCGCTGCAGGCGATGTGCGACCTTTGGCTGCCGACCTATACCGCCGCGATTGTGGACGTCGGCATCCAGCAGCAGGGGATCGAGAGCAGTACCCCGGCCATCGTGCGGAAAAGCACGCTGGAGGCCCTGACGCTATGGATGCCTGCCGGAGACGTGGAAGCGACGGTGACGCCCAGCTATCGGGAGGCCGAACCGGGCGAGGCGGAAGCGCTCGGCGCGACCTCTGACGAAGCGCTGATGGTGCTGGATTCCCATGTGGATACCCAGAGGAAGGAACGCCTGGACAGCCTGTTCAACCGCGCCTTTATGATCAACAGCGTCTTGAACGGCGACAGCTCGATCGATGTGAGCGCTTTGCTGGCGGCCGGCGGCGCGCGGGGCGCGGGGGAACCGGAGGGGGAGGCTTCCAAGCCCGACGCCCGGCAGATCAAGGCCGCCATCGCCGCCATGAGCGCGGAGGAGCGCGAAAGCATGCTGGCGCAGGTGGACGAAAAGCTCTTTTCCATCCTGCCGGAAAGCACGCTGGAACAGGCGGCCATCGCGGCCGTACAGAAGGAATATACCGCGCTGGGCATGAACCTTTCCGATATGCAGAGCCGCTCTATTTGGTCAAACGGCGTCATGATGCTCCTGATCGCCGTGATCGGCGCGGGCGCGGCGGTGGCGGTCGGCTATTTTGGGAGCGTCACGGCGGCGAAGCTGGGGCGCGACCTGCGCGGCGAGGTGTTTCATAAGGTCATCCATTTCAGCCAGAAGGAAATGGACGGCTTTTCTACCGCGTCGCTGATTACCCGCTCCACAAACGATATCCAGCAGGTGCAAAACGTGATGGTCATGCTGCTGCGCGTGGTCATCTATGCGCCGATTATCGGCGTGGGCGGCGTGCTGCGCGCGCTGCGCACAAACGCCTCCATGGCGTGGATTATCCTGGTGGGCGTGCTGGCGGTGGTCAGCGTGGTCATGGTGCTGTACTTCCTCGGCATGCCTCGGTTCAAGCGCATGCAGACGCAGGTGGATAAGGTCAACCGCGTCATGCGCGAGACCCTGACCGGCCTGCCCGTCATCCGCGCCTTCTGCACGCAGAAGCGCGAGGAGGAGCGCTTTGACGAGGCGTCCTCGGCGCTGACCAAAACACAGCTTTTTGTGGGACGCCTGATGAGCGGCATGATGCCCTTGATGATGCTGACGATGAACGGCATTGCCGTGCTTATCATGTGGATGGGCGCGCACGGCATTGAAACCGGGGCCATGCAGGTGGGCGACATGATGGCCTACATCCAGTATACCATGCAGATTATCATGGCGTTCCTGATGATTTCCATGATGAGCGTGATGCTGCCCCGCGCGAGCGTATCGGCCAGCCGTATCCAGGAGGTGCTGGATACCGAAATCAGCATTGCCGACCCCCAAAACCCTGAAGACTTTGACCCAAATCAGGCGGGGCTGGTGGAATTTAACGATGTGAGCTTCCGCTACCCCGGGGCGGATGAGGATATGCTTTCGCATATCTCCTTTACCGCCCGCCCCGGCGAGACGACCGCTATTTTGGGGGGCACGGGTTCGGGCAAAAGCACGCTGATTAACCTGATTCCGAGGTTTTATGACGTCAGCTCCGGAAGCGTGACCGTGGACGGCAGAGACGTGCGGAGCGTCGGTCTGGAGGAGCTGCGGGACCGTATCGGCTATGTGCCGCAAAAGGGCGTGCTGTTTACCGGCAGCGTAAGCGAAAACCTGACCTTCGGCTCCACGGGTATTCCGCAGGAGCGGGTGCGCGAGGCCGCCCGAATCGCGCAGGCGGAAGAATTTATCCTTACGCGCCCGGAAGGATACGACAGCGACATCGCCCAGGGCGGGGCCAACGTATCGGGCGGGCAGAAGCAAAGGCTGTCCATTGCCCGGGCGGTGGCGAAGGACCCGGAAATCTATATTTTTGACGACAGCTTTTCCGCCCTGGATTTTAAGACCGACGCGGCGGTTCGCGCCGCGCTTCACGAAGCGGCGGGAAAGGCGGCGGTTATCGTGGTGGCTCAGCGTATTTCCACGGTGATGCAAGCCGAGCAAATCCTTGTGCTGGACGAGGGAAAGCTGGTGGGCAAGGGCACGCACGCGGAGCTGATGAGGAACTGCGAGGTATACCGCCAGATTGCGCTGAGCCAGCTTTCAAAGGAGGAACTGGACCATGGAACACAAGCATAACCGGCCTCGCCGCAGAGGTCCCATGGGCGGCGGAGGCCCGCACGGCATGGGCGCGGGGGAGAAGGCGAAGGATTTTAAGGGAACCTTCCGCAAGCTGATGGGCCATCTGGCAAAATACAAGTGGAATCTCGTGATGGTGATTGCGCTGAGCGCCGGAAGCGCTATCTTCAGCATTATCGGTCCCAAGAAGATGGGCGAGATCACCACGGTCATATTCTCCGGCCTGATGAGCAAGCTTCAGGGCGGCGCGGGCGTGGATTTTGGAAAGATCGGCGCGCTGCTGCTGTGGCTGCTGGGGCTGTACCTGATCAGCTCGGCGCTCAGCTTTATCCAGGGCGTCATGATGACGGGCGTATCGCAGCGGCTCAGCTATAACCTGCGCAAGCAGCTCGCCGCCAAGGTTCACCATCTGCCCATGAGCTATTTTGACCATGTGACCCACGGCGATGTTTTAAGCCGTGTGACCAACGACGTGGACACCCTGGGACAGAGCCTGAACCAGAGCCTCTCGCAAATTGTTTCCTCGGCCGCCACTGCCGTCGGCGTGCTGGTGATGATGTTCTCGATCAGCTGGCAGATGACGCTGGTCGCGCTGTGCATCCTCCCGCTGAGCGCTGTTTTCATGGGAATGGTGGTCAAGAAGAGCCAGAAATACTTTGTCGGCCAGCAAAGGTACCTGGGCGAGGTCAACGGCCAGGTTGAGGAAATTTACAGCGGCCATGTGATTGTGAAGGCGTTTAACGCGCAGGACGACACGACGAAGGAATTTGACCATACCAACGCAAAGCTGTATCAATCAGCCTGGAAATCGCAATTTCTTTCGGGTCTGATGCACCCCATCATGAACCTGATCGGCAACCTGGGCTATGTGGCGGCGGTGGTGATGGGCAGCGCCTACGCGGCCTCCGGGGTGATTACGGTCGGCGATATCCAGAGCTTCATCCAGTACGTGCGCTCCTTCAACCAGCCCATTTCGCAGGTGGCGCAGATTGCGAACATTTTGCAGAGCACCATGGCCGCCGGCGAGCGCGTATTTGAGTTCCTGGAAGAAAAGGAAGAGGCGCAAACGGTGCAAAACCCCGTCTCCATCAAGGGCCTTTCGGGCGCGGTATCGTTTGAGCACGTACACTTTGGCTATACGCCGGACAAAACGATCATCAACGATTTCAGCGCCGAGGTAAAGCCGGGGCAGAAGATCGCCATTGTCGGGCCCACGGGCGCCGGCAAGACCACCATGGTCCGCCTGCTGATGCGGTTTTATGACGTGACGGGCGGAAGCATCAAGATCGACGGGCACGATATCCGCGACTTCGACCGCGACGAGCTGCGCCTGTTGTTTGGCATGGTATTGCAGGATACCTGGCTGTTTGGAGGCACAATTGCCGAGAATATCCGTTATGGCAGGCTCGACGCCACGGACGAAGAAATTGTGGAGGCCGCGAAGGCCGCGCATGCGAACCACTTTATCAAAACGCTGCCCGGAGGCTACCAGATGGAGCTTAACGAGGAGAGCAGCAACGTATCCCAGGGTCAAAAGCAGTTGCTGACCATTGCCCGGGCAATCCTGGCCGATCCCAAAATCATGATCCTGGACGAGGCCACAAGCTCCGTCGATACCCGTACCGAAGCGCGCATTCAGAAGGGCATGGATGAGCTGATGAAAGGCCGCACCAGCTTTATCATCGCGCATCGGCTTTCTACCATCCGGGACGCGGACCTGATTTTGGTGATGCGCGACGGCGATATTGTAGAACAGGGGACGCACGAGGAACTGCTGGAAAAGGGTGGCTTTTATAAAGAGCTGTATCAGGCCCAGTTTGAACGGGCCGCGTAAGCGGAACCCGCGGGGTCGTCATGGAATCAGATCGAGGGCGCGCCGCGCCCCGCGCGCGGAATACGGCGCGCCTTCTTCGTCCCCTGCCGGAAGGCTTTCTTCCAGCCCGTTGCCCAATGCTTTGTTGCAGGTATACAATCAAAACAACCCCTGCGGCGGATTTTTTACGCCGCAGGGGTTTTGTGTTGGAGGGGACGGGATTGGGCCCTTCTCGCCGTCCCCCCTCTATCACATGAGCCCAACGGATTGATAGTATCGGATCGCTTTTGCCGCAAACTCGCAGGAAACATCAAACTGTTCGGCTAATTGCCAAATTTCGCATATGCCCCGTTTGCACGCCGCCCGCACCTCGCCGATGGGGAGCAGCTTCACGTATGACCACTTTTCGGCGCGGCGCTCGGCTTTCTCGCGGATGCTGTATTGGGAGTAGCGGTTATAAAAGCCGCCGAATTTGCAATGGCCGATGCCATGAGCCGCGCGTTCCTTTTCCTCGACGCGTGATAAATGGGTGTCCAGCGCAACGCAATCGCGCTTGCCATGGATGACGATTTCTTTTGAAATGGGCAACGGGATAAAATCGACGCGGCAGCCCTGCATTTCGGCGTAGGCATAGAGCGCATCGTTTGTCACAGCTCATCACGCTCCTTGAGATACCGGGCGTAACGTTTGACTTCCTCAAATTGTTCGTCGGTGATATCCTTATCGCCGCCAAAGAGCGCGAATTTCAAGTCGGCGTCGGAAACAGCCGGGGCCTGATGATTGCCGCTTACAATTTCTGATACGGGAACGCCGAAGAAACGCGAGTACGCGCATAGAACGTCAAAGCTGGGCGCGCGCGCGCCTGATTCATACATCGCAATGCTGCTGTTGGATAAATCCAGTTCCTTTGCGAGGGCGCGCTGTGACATGCCCCGTAATTCTCGCAGCTTTCGCAAAGACCGGCTGACGTTCTCGTTGATCTCGTTCACGCTCTCACCTCCCTGGGCAGAAGGATATCACGAAACGTGAGCGATGTCAAGAAATATGTTGACAGATGGTGAACATTGTGCTATGCTCCGATTGTAAACAATGAGTGAGCTACATAAAGGGGGATGATTCATGCCGAGGTCCGGTTTATTAGAATTGCCAAATTATGAAATAATATCACAAAGAGAAGCATCGGAAAAGGCGGCTGCCGACGACGCCTGAAGGACGGCACAAGCCATTTTTTTGACCAAAAAGCTCACTTTTAGCAAACGTTACAATGGGGACCCAAAAACCAAAATTCGGGGAGGGAAAGGACAATGACCAACGCTGAGCTTTTGAAGGAGATGGATGCCTTGCTCCATACCCGTGCGGACCTTTTGAGGCACATCGAGCGGGCGGAAAGCGCCGCGACGGCGGCGGGCGGCATGGGGGACGGAATGCCGCGCGGCACGCCGAAGGAGCCGAAGCTTCAGCGCGTATGCGTGGAGCTGGCCGACCTGCGGGCAGAGCTGGCTAACGTGGAACAGGAGCTGGCAATCTACCGCCGTAAGGTAGCGCCGGAGATCGGCCGGATACCGGCAGGCTCCCAGCGCCTGATGCTGCGGCTGCGCTATCTGGAATGGCGGACCATGGCGGAGGTGGCGCGCCGGTCGGGATATGCGAGGGAGTATGTCTACCGCGCCATGCGGGCGGCGGAGCGCTGCCTGGGCGGATGATAAAATGGTTACACCGGGACACGTGACAGGGGCTTGGGAAGTGTGATATGCTATCCTTGTCAAAGGTGTACGGCGAAGAAAAGGAAGGATACCCTTCAAAGCCTTCAAAACCCCTCCCAGGGGGGTCAACAGAACGCCATCGCGGAAGGCGGCGCTATGGCGCGCGGCCCCGCGGGGCGGGGGAAGGGATTACGCGGCACGGGGACCGGCACCGGAAAAGGGAGCGCTGGAAAAGCGGCTCCTTTTTTCGTGCCTGCAAAAAGCCCTGCATCGGACATGCTGTGCACCTATGTGACAAGTTTGGGGCGAAAGGGGGGAGCCAGGGACAGACGCCCCCATGCGGCCCGCGCCGTGGCGGAGCCGCAGGCTGACCAGGCACGGAGTGGGAAAAAACGAAAGAAAATATGAGGAGGACATGGAGAATGGCTATGAAACGCGCTGCAATCGGGTTTAAGGGGCTGGCGCTGGCGCCGGTGACGGAAAACACGCTGACGAGCTACAAGACGGCGGCCGGGGAGGCGCTGCCCTACGCGGGCAGCATGAGCCGCACGGCGAAGGAATCCAGCACGGACCTGTACTACGACGACGACCTGTACGCGCAGATCAAGAACGTGGCGGGCGAGGACGTGGAAATCCGCGTGGCGGAGGTGCCGCTGGAGCGCATGGCGGAGCTCGGCATGGGAACCTACGACGCGGACACGAACACCCTCGAGGGGGAATTTAGCGTGGCGGGCAAGGAATACGCGCTGCGGTGCGTGGTAGACACGGTGGACAACCTGCCGTTCTACTTCAACTACCGTGTATTCCAGCTCACCGGCATTCGGTTTGACAATTTTACCACGAAGCAGGACAGCGTAACGGTGTGCGAAATCATCATCACCGGGGTGTTCAAGCGTCCGGCGATGGCGAGCGTAAAGCCCTACGCGGTGATGCAGCTAGCCGAGGACCGCGGCAACGAGGACGCTTGCACGGCGTTCCTGACCGCGGCGGAGACCAAGCCCGTCCAGCCGACCTAATGAGACCGGGCGGGGGCCGGCGGGCGTGAAACCCGGCCCCCGCCCTTTACCAAACGGCTGCAAGCGCCCGCCGCCTTGGCCGCCGGCGCTTAGCGGCGCGGCGGGGCCGCCTTCGGAGCCCGGCCGCGCCAAAGCCCCGCCGCTGACGAAAAGAAAGCCTTGGTCTTGCGGCCCTGTTTTCAAAACCCCGGCGGTATCGGACGAATCCACAAATCCGCCAAGGGTCGGGGCCTTTTGGAAAAAAACCTCGCGGCGGGGATAACGCGCCAATTCACAGCGTTCCTTGCGGTGTGGCGCGGCCCTTGGAGAGGGGCTTGATAAACTACTACGCTATCATACAAGGAGTAAAGGATGAAAAACACCATCGACCGTTCCATTCCTCAGGCGCGCAAGGTGCGCGGCTATTTGATTCAGCGCATGCCCATCGGTCAGTTTTTAGCCGCTGTGCGCGAGCTGAGCGACCTGCCCATGACCCTGGCAAGGGCGTTGTTCCCGGACGCGGACAGCGCTCTGGAGAAGCTGAAAACCCTGACCAGGGCCGATTTGGAAACCATGGCGATGCGCGCGTTTACGGTGCTGCCCGCCGAGGCGGTGCGCGTGTTTTCAGCGGTAAGCGACATCCCGGAGGAGAAGCTGCTGAACGATCCCAACGTTGGGCTTGACGGCCTTTGCGAGATGGCCGACGCCTGGCTGGAGGTCAACGGCATCGAAAATTTTATGCAGACCGCGCGGACGCTGACGGCCAAGGTGCGCGCGGCGGCGGGGACGAAGCCTGGCTCCAACGGCTGATCGCTTCGGCGCTGACCATTGGCATTGGAAAACGGGAGCTGATGGAGGATTATTACCTGGATGAGATGAGCGTTATCATCCGTGAATGGAACGCGCTGCACTCGCCGCAGCGCGGCGACGCGCCCGCGGAACGGGTGGACCCGCGCGCGTTTTTTGGCGACGGCGGCGAGGTGGTGGGATAAGGCGTGCGGCGTCCCGGGAAAGCGCGCGGCGATTGCCCGCCTGGCCGGCGCGGAGCGGTTGCCGCTTTTGCCGCTTCCGCGCCGGAAGCGCTGGAGAGGGCGCAGGCGAGGCCGGTCGAGGGCCGTCAAGCCGATCGGATTCTCCCTTCCCCTCGCCGCAAACGATATTGCCACAGCCCCGAAAGCCCTGTATCATGGAAGCATCGGGAAAGAAACCCAACGACACAGCGGGAGGAATGCGAGGCTGAAGGGGAAACGGTAGCTGGGCGGCCTGTCGGCGGAGGCGCTTTAAGGATTGCCCCCTCCGTTGATGCGATTAAGCCGGAGGCGGGGGCCGTCGCGCTGGAATTGTAAAGAGGTTTGATCTGTGGTATAACGTAATCATATTGATAAAACGAGAGGGCGATGCCACATGAAAAAATTCCTTGCGTCTATTCTATCATTGGTTATGTTGCTATCTGTGCGCATGCCTGCGCTTGCGGCTGAAGAAGCGCTGAATCTGTTATGGGATATCCCGTTTGGGATGGATTGCCATACGCTTGCCCGAAACGTGGAAAAGCTGAAGGGAATAGAAATGGATACCGCCAAGAAGGCGTACCATGGCGGCTCCACATACGAATTTGCGTATTCCAAAGAAAATCAAGATATATCGCTATTTGGTCTGCCATTTTTACTTTATTGTGGCACGGATATGCTGTATATGGAGGAATACAAGCAAGAAATCCCGCTGTCAGACAAAAGGATCATCTATTTTGAGGAATATCTTTATAACGAGACCGTTACAAAGCTTGCAATCGATCAGGCAATCATACCAACGTACGAGTGCGTGAACGCACAACAAGCGTATGACGCCGCTCTTGCGAATTACGCAAAGGTTTGGAATGGCGTTTTTGAAAAATATGGGACGCCTGAAACGATTGACCTCATTTGCGAGAGTGGGTTTGCAGCGCGCCACAGTGGAAACGGATATCTTGATGAGTTAAAAATCTGTCCGGTAGAAACACTGTGGCAGGGAGATCAGCTCGCAGACCCCCTGACTGTTGCCGCAGAGCATTTTGATGGGCCGCGGGATGGGCATGTTATCGTATACCAGGCAAAGATCAATAATGTTTTATTGAGAACAGAGTTTTGGTTGGCTGCCGGCAAGGGAGAGTCCTTCAAGGCGAGTTGCAGCATAACTTACAACAGCAAGCCATACAAGGAGAACAAGGCATACCGAAATGAGGAACCCGCCGCCGTGGTATATACGGATAACGGATTGTGAGCAGGGAACAATGGACGAATCAAAGCGATCAGTGGTGGCGTCCATTTGACGTTTATTTATAGGATTTACGAACCGTCGTATTGCGTGGATAACGAATGAGCCGCCATATAGCGCCGTGGCCCGCGTGCCGGCCATTGTCTGATACGCGCTGGGCTGGAAGAACGCAAACGATATTGCCACAGCCCCGAAAGCCCTGTATAATGGAAGCATCGGGAAAGAAACCCAACGACACAGCGGGAGGAATGAAACCATGAAGGGGAAACGGATGCTGGCGCTGCTGCTGGCGGCGCTGCTGTGCCCGATGCTGACGGCATGCGCAAAGGACGTCGACTTGGACGGAATGAGCGAGGAGGAGCTGCAGGCGCTGAAGGAGGCCGTGGAGCAGCGGCTGCCCACGCCACTGCCCAAAAGCATGGACCTGGACGCCATGGATTTTGACGAGCTAATCGCGCTCCGGGACGCCGTGGAGGAACGCTTGGATCCCTCCGTGGATGAGGTGACGCTGCCGGAAGGGGCGGTGCTGCTGCACGAAGATTCCTATAAGAGAGTGGAAGGCAAGGATACGAGTAACTATGTTGTAGGAATAGATATTCAGCCTGGCACCTGGAGAGTCCGGGTAGCCCCTAATAACTATGCGCGTCTTTATATTAGGGCTGATCCGCAAAAATATGTATATATGTTCGATGGCCGCGGCGATGTGGAGAAACGCCTTCAGGAGGTTACCGTAACGCTGAACGAAGGGGATGAATTTTTCCATACTCACGGTGATTTGATTTTGGAGCCTGTTCCATAAAAATAAGGGAGGGAGTTCTTAGATGAAACGCTTGCTTGCGCTGCTGTTGGTTTTTATGGTGACCAGTTGTGCCGCTGCCTTTGCAGCGGAGTATTCCTGGCTGGACGGGCTCGGCCAGGAACAACTATCCGGCCTGCGTGATGAGATTTATGACCGGCTGAACGCGGAAAATCCGCCATGGATGGATGAGAAATGGCTCGATGGCCAGCCGGTTACGCTTGAACCCGGCATTTACCGGATTGGCAGGGAGATTCCAGCCGGAACCTGGCATATTAAGACTGATGAATATTACTTAAATGTGGGAGCTTTGGATGAGGAGGGAAATTGCAGCTATGAAGCAGAAGATTTTATTTTTTGGGGCACATTTACTGATGGAATGACGATCGAGCTTCTGGTGGATACTTACCTTTACCTTACTGATCCAACTATAATAACCAGAGAATTGTAAATATTTAGAAAGAATTGAAAAGCCGCCCGGCTGGGCGGTTTTTTGATACCCAAAAACAGGGAAGGGGGCAAACCATGAACCTGCAGGAATGGACCATCACTATCAGCGTATCGGCGGAGGAAGCGCTTGCGGCGCTAGACAGCGTGGCGGAACGGATACGCGCGCTGGCAAGCCAGGAGCAGCCCGACGCCATCCGCAAAACCTTTGACACGAAGCCGGTCTCGGAGTTTGACAGCGCCGTGGCCCGCGTGCTGGACACGGTGGACGCGGCGACCGACGAAACCGCGGACGGAATGGGCAAGATCGTCAAGGCGCAAGAAGAGGCGGAATCGGCGTTCAAGAGCGTTCTCAAGGGTACCGGGGGCTTTGTCAAGGATCTTTTTTCGAGGAAATATATTGAAGCCGGGATCGACCTCATTTCCACAATCCCGGATATTATTCAATGGATCAGTTCCGCGCAAGAGAAAGCCCGCGAGGAGGAGCGCCGGCGCGAGGCGGAGCGGAAGCAGGCGGTGTACGACGAGGCAAGCGTGGAAAAAAGCCGCTATGACCGGCTGGTGGAGCTTGAAAGCCAATATACCGGGCTAGCCAAGAAGGAAAAGCCGACGATCGACGACGCGGCACAGCTTTCGCGCGTCCGCCGGGAGCTAGCGGACAGCTACGGCATCGAGGCGGCGGCGGTCGCATTTACCAAGGGCGAATACGATTCCTTACGCCAGGCGATCGATGCGCAAAAGCAGGTGGAGCTATCCGATCTTTTTTTTGCGCAGAACGACGCAACATGGGAACGGCTAAACGAAGCAAAAGATGCCAGTAAAGGCTACTTCCAAATGCTTAAAGAGATTAATTCTGCGAAAGAAGCATTTAGCGAAAAGGAACTTAATTCTACTTATGATAAAAATAAAATAAACCAGTTACAAGTAATTGCTATGATTGATCCGAGATTGACGGATTTATGGGATAAGTCGAGGAAGGAGCTAGAGAAAACCGGTAAAGCCTTCACCCTTTCAGATATCTTCGACAAAATGTTGGAAGGCGAACAACAAAAGCTCCTGGGCAGCATAGACGTTTTTTCCGCTTGGCTGGCCCAGCACTTTTCCCAGCATATCACGGCGCTCAACTGGGGCCGCTTCGTCGTGCCGGACGACCTGGCGTCCAGCATGCTGGATACGCTGATCAGCAGCTTTGACCCCACCCGGTTTGAGAGCTGGGAGTCGCTGGAAAGCACGATGCGCGCGGCGATGGAGGCCATGGCCGATACGTTCAGGGACGAGGACATGATGGACAGCATCGGGGTTCTCCAGCGGCAGATGGCCGACGCGAGCCTTGGCATGCAGCCGGACCAGGACGCCATCAACGGGGCCTGGACGGCCGTGCTGGGCCACGAAAGCCCGCTGATGAAGGCCATGCTGGAGCTGCCGGAGTTTGCCGGGGCCGGAACCGAGGCGGTCCGATCGCTGCTGACCGCCTGCCTGGGCCTGGAGGGCATGGGCGATGGCCCGGAGGCCACGGCGGAGTATTTGCGAAACACCGCCGACGCTTTTTTGGAGTCTTCCGAGCAGGCGAAGGACGTCTTTGCCTCCCTTGGCGAGGACGGCCAAACGCTTGGCGCGCAGTTTGACAGCTATACGGGAGACTTGAAGGGCTATGTGGAGCAGGTCGACAAGCTGGGCAGCCAGCGGGCGGCGCTGAACAACCTCAAAAAGCTCAGCGCCGAGCTGAAATCCTGCGACAAAGGCAGCAAGAAATACGACGACACGCTCAGCGCCATCAATCAGGAACTGAAAAAAACAAGCATCTCCACCGAAGGCCTCGGCGACAACATGGAAAACCTTGACGGAGCCATCGCAAAGTCCGAAGCCGAAACCATGCAATCGGCGCAAGGAATCTCCGCTTCGCTCCAAAACATCATCGACTGGGCGAAGCAGACCAAGGCCAATATGCTTTTGGAAGGCCACGTGGATATGGATACCGATCCGGCGATCGCGGCGCTGAACAGGCTGATCAGCGTGGCCATGTTCGTGCAATCCCTTCTAGGCGCGTTCGGTGTTGGCGGCAGCGCCGAAACCAGCATTCCCCGCGGGGGCGGCGGCGGGGGCGGGAGAAGAAACGAGGCGGAGGAAGCCGCGCGGGCTGCGGAGGAGGCGCGCAAGGAGGCCATCCAGCGGGATTACGACATGATCGACCACAAGCGCCATATGAACGAGATCACGCTGGAGGAGGAGCTGGAGCTTCTGGAAGCCATCCGCCGCAACCACCAGCTCAACGCCGAGGAGATCATGGAGTGGGAGGAAAAGGTCTACGACCTGAAAAAGGAGCTGCGCGAGCGGGACGCCGAGAGCGTGGACAGCCTGGGCGACGCGGTGATGGACGCGCTGGAGGCGCGCTACGAGGCCATGCGGGACGCGGAAATCGAACGTCTGGACGCAAGCCGCGAGGCCTGGGAGCAATGGCGTGACGACAGCGTGAAGGCCATTGAGGACCAGATCGACGCGCTGGACAAGCTGAGCGAGACCGAGGACCGGGAGAAGAAGGACCAGGAGGAGCTGCGCAAGATCGCCAAGCTTCGGCAGGAGGTCGCGTTTGAGCAGGACGATTACAACCGGCTGAAGCTGCAGCAGCAGTTGGACAAGGCGGTGGCGGATCGGGACGAGCGGCTGCGCAAGCTGGCGCTGGAGGACCAGAAGGACGCGCTGCGGGAGCAGATCGAGCAAATCGAGCGGAAGGCGGATAGCGAGATCGACGCGCTGGACAAGGAGCAGGACGAGATCGAGGCGGCCTACGACGAGCGGATGAAGGAGGCCGCCCTGCGCGCCGAGGCGGAAAAGCTGCTGATGACCCAAACCCAGCAGCAGCTTTTAAGCCTGCTGAAGGAGTTTGCGCCGGACTACGACGCCACCGGGCAGACGCTTGGCGAAAAGCTGCTGGAGGGCTTCCGGAGCAGGGTAGGGGATATCGCCAAGTGGTTTGAGGCATTTAACCGCCAAATGCAAGCGGCGCAGGAGCAGATGGCGTCCACGGCGCAGGCCGCGGCAAACGCCTTTTACCAGGAGCACTCCCAGCGCGCGGAGGGCCAGGCGGCGTCCATGCCGCCGGTGGTCAACCAGACCGTCAACTTTTACGAGCCTGTGGAAACGCCCAGCCAGGTCGCCCGGCGTATGGAGGATGTGAACGACGCGCTGGGCGAGCTGCTGGGCTAAAAAAAGGGGGGGAAAACCATGCAAAAGCTGACCTATCAAAACATCCTGGGGGAGACGGCGGAGTTCCTCCACGAGCCCTATGTGCTGTGCGAGGTGCGGGGCGTCGGCATGAGCGGCGTGCGGGCGAGCGCCAGCGAGGGCGCGTATCAGGAGGGCGAGCGCGTAACGGCGCTTCGGCGCGAGGGGCGGAGGGTGAAGCTCACCCTCCACCTGGTAGCGAAGGACCGGGACGAGCTGTACCGCCTGCGCAGCGGGCTGCTGGGCATCCTCAGCCCGGACCGGGCGCTTGACGGCGAACGCCGTGCCCGCCTGATCTACGAGAACGACGCCTGCCGGCGCTGGACCTGGGCGGCGCCGGAAAGCGGGCTGGATTGGGGCAAGCGCGTCGGCAACATCCAGCCGTCGCTGACGCTTTCGTTCCGGTGTGAAAGCCCCTTCTGGTACGGCCTGAACAAAAACGAGACGGAATTTCGCGCGCGGCGGGAAGGGCTTACGCTGCCGGCACGCCTCCCCTTCCGGCTGGGCAGCAAGGTGTTCAGGCAGACGGCGCGCAACCTGGGCCAGGCGGACGCGCCGGTTTCCGTGAGCATCCAGGGAAAGGGCGAACGGCCGGAGCTGGTGAACGATTCCACCGGCGCGAGGATCAAGCTGGCGGCTCCGCTGCCGGACGGCGAGCTGTTGATTGTGAACACCGATCCGGCGGAGCTGAGCGTGAGGGTTCGGCACGCGGACGGCGGGGAGGAAAGCGGCTTTGGCCTGCTGGACCCGGAATGCTCTGTGGCGGGCTTTACCTTACGGCCGGGGGAGAACGAGCTGCGCTATGTGCCGGACGGGGACGCCAGCGGAAGCGTGATCCGGGTAAGCTGGTACGACCGCTACGAGGGGGTGTAAGGCGCAGGGCTTGGGCAAGGACGGAAAAAACGGAAGCCGGAAATGGACAAAGGGAGGAAACCGATATGGGACAGAGCCTGATGCTGCTTGGGATGGACTTTACGCTGCTTAGCGAGCTGCCGCAGTATGTGAGCCTGACGGTCAAGCGGGCCTATTGGGAGGTGGGCGGCTTCAAGCTGACGCTGAAGCGGGGCATGCCCGGCTGGGACAAGCTGGCGCGGGAACGCCTGCTGTTTAGCCCGGACAGGCCGGAAATGATGCTGCTGATTGAGAAGGTGACGTTTTCGGAGGACAAGGCGGTAGCGGACGGCGTGCCGCTGAAGGGCCTGGCGAAGCGCCGCGTATGCGTGCCGCCGAGGGAGGCCCCCGAGGGGGACCCGTACCGGGCCTTCGGCTGGGACCGCTTTACCGGCGACGCCGAGAGCGCCTATCTGCACTATGCGGCCAACAACCTGACCGCTCCGGAGGATGAAAAGCGCGCCATGCCGCGCATGTCGCTGGCGGAAAACCTGCACCGGGGCGCGGAGCTGCCCTGGCAGGCGCGGTTTGACAGGCTTCATGAGCTGTTTGAGGATATCGGCGCGGCGACGGGCGTGGGCTGGGATATCCGGCCGGATTTTGCGCACAGGCGCTTTGCGTTTACGGCCTGGGTGGGGAACGACCTGACCGTGGGCGGGCGGCGAGCCGCGCTCTCGCGGCGGCTGGGCAACCTGGAGGGCTCCACCCTTACGGACGACGGCTCCACGGAGGTCTCCACGGTGTACGCCGGGGGCAGCGGAGAGGATGAAAACCGCCTGATTGTAAGCGTGGGGAACGAGCGGGCCGGCTTTGACCGGCGCGAGGGATGGACGGACGTAAGCGGCGTGGAGGATATCGACATGCTGCGGCTGGGCGCGGAGCGCAAGCTCTCCCCGGTGAAGCGGACGATTACCGCGACCGTGCGGGACAGCGGCCTGTGCCGTTACGGCCGCGACTACGACGTGGGAGACGTGGTAACCGTGCTGACGGACGAGGCGAGGATGGACGCGCGGCTGGTCGCCATGGAGGAAACGAGCGAGGGCGGGACGCGCAGGCTGAAGGCGACGTTCGGCGACGCGCCGGTGACGCTGACGTCCCTGCTCAGAGGACAAGCGAAAGGAACGGTGAGATAATTGGCCAAGGAATTTTACGGGTATTTCGACAGCATGGCCGGAGACGAACGGGAATATGACGCGGCGCAATTCGCGCACCTGCTGCGGGCGGTCGCGCAAAACGGCGTGACCAGCCACGAGGGCGGGGGGCTTCGCGTAAAGGCGGAGGGGGCGAGCATGCGCACGGTCGTCAGCCCCGGCGGATGCCTCGTCAACGGGTATGTGTACGTGCTCAGCGACGACGGCGGCGCGCCGATGGCGTTTGAGCATCCGGCGTCTGGAGCCAACGACCGCTTAGACCGTATTGTGGCGCGGCTGGAGCTGGAGAGCGGCGCGCGGAGGATCAGCCTGAAGCTGCTGCCGGGCACGCCCGGCGCGGCCCCGAAGCCTCCCGAGCTGACGCGCGGCGGAAGCGTGTACGAGTTGTCGCTGGCGCGGGTGCATGTGCGCGCCGGGGCGGAGAGCATCGAGCCGGAGGACGTGGAGGACGAGCGCGGGGACGACAGCGTATGCGGGTACGCCATGCCGGCCAGGGTAACGGCTATGCTGGCGGAAAAGATGGACGCGCGCAGCGGGGCGGAGCTGGCGGCGGAGGTGGCGGGGAAAGCCGCCACGGCGCGGTATGAGGCGACGCTTTCCGGCGCGGGCTGGAGCGCGGACGTACCCCATACGCAAACGGCGGCGGCGGAGGGCGTGCTGGCCACGGACAACCCCTTTGTGGACGTGAACATGAGCGGGGCGGCGACGGGCGCGGCGGGCATGGCGCTAAGCGACGCGTGGGCGCTGGTGGGCCGCGTGGAGGCGGGCGACGGCAGCGTCACCGCGTACTGCTACGAGGACGCGCCGACGACGGATATCCCGCTGATTTTGAAGGTGGTGAGGTAATGGCGGACAGAGGAAAGCGGCGGCCTGGACGGCCTATGCGTGAAGCGCAAAGCGGGAAGGAAAACTTGAACCCAAACGGAGACGCCGCCCCGGAAGGGCGGCGGGAGGCGAACAAGGCCCGCGACAGGGCCGCGGCAAAGGAAACGGAACGGGCCGCCGTCCAGAGGGACTGCGGCGCGCAAGAGGGAGAGGAGGAAGCGCGGGCCGCTGAAGGCGGAACGCGCAAAGCAAGATGGGCGAATGCTTGATTGTAAGGCGGGGAGGCGACCCGTACGAGCTGCCGGTACTCAACGGCGCGTACCCGGCGAACGTTACGGTGGTGGAGGCGGCGAACGCCTCCGCGAGCTTCAGCGTGCAAATCGAAACCCCGGGCAAGCCGGCGGAGTACGCCTACCAATGGTACCTGAACGGCGCGAAGATCAGCGGAGCGACAAACAGCGGCTACACCAAGACCGGGCTGACGGCGGCGAAAACCTACACCCTTTATTGCGTGGTGACAAACAAGGCGGGCACTGTGACCAGCCGGATAGCGACGCTGACGGTGCGGAGCGCGTTGCCGGCGTATACGTATACGGGAAACCATCAACTGATTAACGATGGGAATTACAAATGGCGGATTAAGCTATTGACTAGCGGAACGCTGAAATTCACCTCGCTTGGAAACGCGAACTTAAAAGGAGTGGACGTGTTTCTGGTTGGCGGCGGAGGCGGCGGAAGCACCGGAGGAGGAGGAGGAGGCTATACCAAAACCGAAAGAGGCAATGTCGCTAAGGAAGGCGTGGCTTATCAATGCGTTATCGGTGCGGGCGGAGCGCGGTACAGCAATGGCGGAGCCAGTTATATCACAAATTTAACTTCGGCAGGGGCCGAAGGAGGAAAAACGAACGACATTGCGGGTGGAAACGGAGGATCGGGCGGCGGA
>DBGEOK010000128.1:0-10738 GCA_048370855.1 Candidatus Limiplasma sp.
CCGCATGCTGTCGCTTGCCCTATGCCTGGCGGCTGGCCTCCTGCTCTGCTCCTGCTCCCAGGACAAGAGCAAATCATACAGCAAAGCGATATCCGTTTTCGCCAGCGGGGATTTCGGGACGGCAGCCGAAGCCTTCGAGCGCCTTGGGGATTATGAGGACGCGCCGACCTACGCCGCCTATTCCCACGGACTCACGCTTTTTGAGCAGGGGCGGTACAGCGAAGCGGAAAGCTATTTTAAAAAATCCCGCGGTTTTATGTATGGGGAGCAGCGCTATCAATACTGCCACGCCTACTCCATGGAGGAAGCCGGGCAGTTTTCCGAGGCCGCCGCGCTTTATGCGGCGCTGGAGGATTTTGAAGACGCGCAGGTCCATTATCAGTATTGCGTTGGCCGCGAAGCCGAGCTGAACAAGGATTATGAAGCCGCCCTCTACGGCTACGAGGCCGCCGGCGCCTACGCCGACGCGCCCGCAAGGCTTGACAATTTGCAAACGCAGGTTTACGCTTATGCCAAGCAGCTCAAAAGCGAGGGCAAATACGAGCAGGCGCTCAACCTGTTTGGCAAGCTCGGCGATTATTTTGACAGCGCGGTCCAGGCGCGGGAGTGCAAGCAGTTTTTCCGGGACGAGCTCTACCGGCAAGCGGAGGCGCTGGAGGCTTCCGGAGACCTGGAGGGAGCCTATGCCGCCTTTTCCGGCCTGAGCGGTTACAGCGACGCCGAAACGCGCGCGGAGGAAATCGCGCAGCGGCTGGGACGCGGGCTCCCTTCGGTTGAGTAGCGCCAGGCGCGGCCGCGCTTACAACACAACGCACGGAGGATATGCATGGCGAAACTATACTTCCGCTACGGCGCTATGGGATCGAGCAAGACCGCAAACGCGATTATGGTTCGGCACAACTATCTGGAGCGCGGCCAGGCCGTGCTAATGCTGAAGCCCAGGCTGGACAGCCGCGACGGCGCCACGATGGTGGCCAGCCGCAGCGGGCTGAAGTGCGAATGCCACTTTATGGAGGATATCGACCGCTTCGACATCAAAGCCTTTGACTGCGTCATTGTGGATGAAGCCCAGTTCCTCACCAAGGCGCAGGTGGAGCGTCTGGTCCATATCGTGGATATCGAGAACGTTCCCGTCATCGCCTACGGCCTCCGATGCGACTTTCAGGGAAAATTTTTTGAAGGAAGCCAGTGGCTGATGGCTTGGGCGGATACCATCGAGGAGGTCAAAACCATCTGCTGGTGCGGGAAAAAGGCCATTTGTAACGCCCGCGTCCAGAACGGCAAGGTCGTCAAGGAGGGCGAGCAGATCGTTCTTGGCGGCAACGAAAGCTATGTGAGCCTGTGCCGGAAGCATTGGACCGAGGGCGCGCTGAAGCCCGGCGACGAATAAAGGAAGCCGTCGCGGGGGAGGCTTGACAGCCTCCCTTTTTCTCTGTTATATTAGTTTAGTAAATATAATTATATTTGCTTACCATTAGGAGGGAAGCATGAAGTTACGAAGCATCGTCGACCGTTTTTTTCTGGATATGGTTATTAACGAGCTTCGGCTCGCCAATGACCACACACTGCGGCATGTGACCTACAACAGCCTGCTGTACCTGGATATAATCGCCTACCAGCCGGATTGTACCGTCAGCTCCATCGCGGACGCGCTTCATATCGCCAAGTCAGCCGTAACCCTCAAGGTCAAGGAGCTGGAACGTCAGGGACTGGTCACAAAAACCCAAAGCGCCGAGGATCGCCGGGTTTACCATCTTGCCGTAAACCCCGGGGTCCTGGAGGAGTACCGGGCGTATGACCGGGTGCTGTACCGGGCCCTGGATGAAATCGAAACCCGCTATTCCCAAGAGGAGCTCCAAACCCTCTGCGGCATGCTGGACACGGTCAACCGACATTTTGAGCAGGAAAACCAACGACAGGAAGGAAATCGACATGAACTCCCTTGAGCATCGCATCACGCCCTCGTTTTTGCTGAGGTTTACGCTTCCCACCGTGGTCATGATGGTGTTTAATTCCATCTACACCATGGTGGACGGCGCGTTTGTATCCAACTTTGTGGGCACCGGGGCGCTTTCCGCCGTCAATATCGTCTACCCGCTGATTAACCTGATCTTTGCCATCGGCATTATGCTCGCGACGGGCGGAAGTGCCGTTGTCGCCAAGCAGATGGGGGAGGGAAAGACGGAACGCGCAAGGCAAAGCTTCTCGCTGATTACCCTTGCGGGGGCGGCGGCCGGCTTGCTGCTGGCTATCGCGGGCCTTGCCTTTACCCGCGACATCGTGCTTGCGCTTGGCGCAAATGAAGCTATTTACGGTTATTGCTACGATTATGCCTTGTACCTCAGCCCTTTTATCCCTCTGGGCATCCTGCAGGTGCTGTTTCAATACCTGTTGGTTACCGCGGGCAAGCCAAACCTGGGGCTGATCGTCACCATCGCGGGAGGCGTGGCGAACATTGCGCTCGATTATGTGCTGATTGTGCCGCTCGGCATGGGCATTAAGGGAGCGGCTCTCGCAACGGGCATCGGCTTTGCCATCCCTTCCGTTGCCTGCCTACTCTACTTCTGGCTGGCCCGCGGCGGCTCGCTCTTTTTCACCAAGCCCGCGTTTTCCTTTCACACGCTGCTGAAGGCTTGCGCAAACGGTTCGTCCGAAATGGTTTCCAACCTGTCCGTAGCCATCACCACCTTCCTGTTTAACATCATGATGATGCGCTACCTGGGGGAGGACGGCGTCGCCGCCATCACCATCGTGCTGTACGCGCAGTTCCTGTTTACGGCGGTTTTCCTGGGGTACACCTCCGGGGTCGCGCCTCTAATCAGCTACAACTATGGAGCGCATAATACGGATCGGCTCAAAAGGCTTTACCGCCTCAGCATGACCTTCATCGTCCTGTGCTCCGTGGGAGCCTACGCGCTATCCCTGCTCCTGTCCAGGGGCGTTGTGTCCGTCTTCGCCAAAAGCGGCACCCGCGTTTTCGACCTGGCCATCCATGGCATGAGTCTGTTTGCGGTCGGCTTCCTCTTCATGGGCTTCAACATCTTCGCCTCGGGCCTGTTTACCGCTTTTTCCAACGGGAAGGTTTCGGCGATCCTTTCCTTTTTGCGGACCTTCGTGTTCATTCTTCTCGCCATCCTTGCCCTGCCGCCGCTAATCGGCGTGGACGGCGTCTGGCTCTCCATCCCGGTGGCCGAGCTGCTATCCCTGGGGGTGGCGGGCTGGTATCTCGTTCGGCTGCGAAAGACCTATGGATACTGACCGACGGCCTCATTCGCCGGATCGGTAGGGAAGCGGGAGGCTGCGGTCCGCGCGCAAACGCTTCACAGCCCCGGTAAAAGCGGGAGGCGGCGGAGCGGTAAAGCGCAGCCGCTCTCCCGTCACCGGATGGTCAAGCGCGAGCGTATAGGCGTGCAGCATCAGGCGGGGCACATCAACGCCGTTTTTCAGCCCGTAGAGGGGATCTCCCGCCACCGGATGGCGAAGGTAGCGCATGTGTACGCGGATCTGGTGCGTCCTGCCCGTTACAATATGCACGTCCAGCAGGGCCGCGCCGCGCAGGTTTTCCAGGAGCGTCCATTCCGTATGCGCTTCCCTGCCGTCCGCAACCACGTCCATCCGTTTTCGGTCCTTGCGGCTGCGCCCAATCGGCTGGTCTATCACGCCGCCCGTTTCCTTCATCTCTCCCTCCACTACCGCCAGGTAATGCTTTTCGATTGCGCGTGCGCGAAGCTGCCTGCTCAAGCCTTCGTGCGCGGCGTCGTTTTTGGCGACCAGGAGCAGCCCGCTCGTATCCTTGTCCAGCCTGTGCACAATGCCCGGCCGCTTCACGCCGCCGATACCGCTCAGCCCGTCCATCGCATAGAGCAGCGCGTTTACCAGCGTACCCGTCTCGTTTCCGGCGGCGGGATGCACCACCATCCCAGCCGGCTTGTCCACCACGGCAATGTCGGAGTCCTCATAGAGGATGGAAAGCGGAATGTTTTCTTTTTCCACCGCAGCCTCCACAGGCTCCGGCGCTTGGACGGAAACACAAACCCCCGCGGCTACCTTGACGCCGGGTTTTCGCTGTACACGACCCGCCGCCGTGCATTGTCCCGCCTCGATCCATTTAGCCGCCTGGGAACGGCTGATGCCCGCCGCCTCCGCCACGAGCACGTCCAGCCTCCCGTCAGCCGGCGCGGTCAGGCTTATCCTTTGCATGCTTCTCGCTCCAATCCTGCGGGCGGAAGATCAGGCTCACGCCCAGCAATACCACGCCCGCGCAAATGGCGATATCCGCCAGGTTGCATACAAACCAGGGCAGAAAGGGAAAATAGATCATATCCAGCACATACCCATGCGCCGCGCGCTCCACGAAGTTACCTAAAAAGCCGCCCAGCACCAGCCCCGCCGCAACGCGGGTGAACGTCGTCATGCGATACTTGCGCATAAGCAATAAGCCGCACACAATGACCACAACCGGCAGCACGATAATGGCGATCTCATTGCCCGATAATATACCCAGCGCCATGCCGTCGTTTTTGGTCAGCCGAAGCTCCAGCAAATGATCGAGCACCACTACCCGCCATGCACCCGCGAGTTCGTTGGCCGCCGCCGCTTTGGTGAGCGCGTCGGTCAGCGTCACCGCCGCCGCCAGCCCAAGAATCAGTCCCATTCCCTCTTCCTCGCTATTCCAAACGCTTTTGCACTACGTTTACAATCTGCGCCAGCAGATCTCCGATCAGCGGCAGGTTATGGCGCGCCAAATCCTGTAATATCATCACCAGCACCGCGCCCAGTATGGTAAAGCCGACCGCCATGCCCACCCCGCGCGCCACGCCGCCCCAGAAGTTTGTCCAGAACATCCGCTTGCGGTCGTCCACATAGCGTACATAATCCGATAAGCGCAGCCGCTCCATAGATGCGATCCATCGGTCGATCTGCCGAACCACCATCGAGGCCTTTTCCATATCATCCGGGGGCGCGGCTCCTTCATTCGGCATGTTCGCCGCCGGCTCGTTCATGGACGGCGCGTCCTCGCTGTCCGGCGCTACGGCGCGCGGACGCCTGCCCCCGGGCATGCGCCACATTCGCTTGCTCATCGTCACACCTCAACGCTAGTGTGCGCCGGGGGCGACGAATTCATCATAGCAAAAATCACGCTGAAAAACAAGGCGCCGGGCTTGGATCGGGCTGCTTGTTAACGTCCGTTATGCCAAAGATCCCGCTGTGATGGCTCACAGCGGGATCTTTGAAAAGCTCAACGCCTGAAGCTGCCCCAAACCTTCGCCTAAGGGCGGCGGCGACGCGATCATCCGGGCTGCCGGGCGCGGGCTTCCTCAGATAATCTCGATCACGCACATTTCGGCGGCGTCGCCGCGGCGGGGCCCGAGCTTATAAATACGGGTATAACCGCCGGCGCACTTCTTTTCCTCATTGCGCTTCTTAAACTTCGGGCCATACTCCCGGAAAAGCTTTTCCACCACGGGATACTTAATATCCTTGGTGCGCTCCTTCCAGTCGTCCTTGTCCTCGTCCTTCCGACGCACGTCCTTGAGCTCGTAAAGATAGCTCAGCATCATCCGGCGCGCGTGCAGCTTGCTTGGCGCGTCGTTCACAACCTCCAGGGTGACAAGCTGGCCCTTTTCGTTGTGGGTTTCCTTGGTCGTTTCAACGGTATTGTCGCATTCGTTAATCGCCAAGGTAATCAGGCGCTCCGCGGCGCGGCGCACTTCCTTGGCGCGGGCCTCGGTCGTCTCAATACGGCCATACCAAATCAGGTTGGTTACCTGATTGCGAAGCAGCGCCTTGCGCTGATCGGCTGTACGGCCCAATTTGCGTTGTGCCATGGTATATTTCCTCCTTTGCGGGAATGTGTACGGTTATTCGTCGCTGGGCCGCAGGGAAAGGTTGAGGGCCTCGAGCTTCTGCTCGACCTCCTCCAGGCTCTTGCGGCCAAGGTTGCGCACCTTCATCATGTCTTCCTGGTTGCGCTGGACCAGCTCGGCAACCGTATTGATGCCCGCGCGCTTTAGGCAGTTGTACGCGCGGACGCTCAGGTCCAGCTCCTCGATGGTCATTTCGAGCACCTTTTCCTTCTTGTCGTCCTCCTGATCGGTGAAGGCGATGGTGGTCACCTGATCCGTGAGGCTGACAAACAGGCTCAGGTGCTCGGTGAGAATCTTGGCCGCAAGGCTGATCGCCTCGTCGGGCTGTACGCTGCCGTCCGTCCACACCTCCAGGGTCAGCTTGTCATAGTCGGTGATTTGACCCACACGGGTATCCTCCACCGAGTAGTTAACCTTGCGGATGGGCGTAAAAATGGAATCAATCGGGATCACGCCGATAGGCATGTTGGGATACTTGTTCTTATCCGCGCTTACATATCCGCGTCCCTTATCGATCGTCAGCGTCATTTGCAGATGGGCGTCCCCGTTCAGGGTGGCGATATGCATCTCGGGGTCGATGAACTCCAGCTCATCGTCCGTGGCGATGTCCTTCGCCTTGACCTCCGCGGGGCCCTTCACATCGAGCATCACGGTCTTGGGCTGATCGGAATACAGCTTGGCCCTCAAGGTTTTCAGGTTCAGGATCAGCTCCGCCACGTCCTCGGTCACGCCGGGAACGGTGGAAAACTCATGCTGGATACCCTCGATCTTGATGCTGGTAACCGCCACGCCCGGCAGGGAGCTGAGCAGCACGCGGCGAAGCGCGTTGCCCAGCGTGTTGCCAAAGCCGCGCTCCAGCGGCTCTACGACAAACCTGCCGTAAGCGCCGTCCTGCCCAAGCTCCGCGCACTCGATGCGCGCTTTCTCGATTTCGATCATTCGATTTACCCTCCTGTTTCAAGCCAATTGGTTGAGGGAGTAACGCCTCATCCTAACGAGAGTAGAACTCGACGATCATGTTTTCCTGCAGGGACAAATCCACGTCGTCCCTCTGGGGCAAGGCGCTTACGGTCGCGGTCAGGTTTTCCGCGTCGGTGGTGATCCACTTGGGAATCACGCGGCTGACGCCTTCCTTGACGATCTTGAAATGCTCCATGTCCTTCCGGGTGGAACGCACGCCGATCACATCGCCGGCCTTGAGCGTGTAGGAGGGAATATCGACCTTCTTGCCGTTGACGGTCATCAGGCCGTGGCAGACGAACTGACGGGCCTGCGGACGGCTGGAGGCCAGCCCGCTGCGGTAAACGACGTTATCCAGGCGCAGCTCCAGCAGTTGGAGCAGGTTGTCGCCCGTAATGCCTTTCATACCGGTGGCGCGCACAAAGGTACGCTTGAACTGGCCTTCCATCAGGCCATAGGCGCGGCGCGCCTTTTGCTTTTCACGAAGCTGAAGGCCATACTCGCTGGCCTTGCGCTGCCTTGCCTGGCCGTGCTGTCCGGGCGGGGTTGGCCGGTTCTGCACCGCGCATTTGGACGAGAAGCACTTCTCGCCCTTCAGGAAGAGCTTGGTGCCCTCGCGGCGGCACATACGGCATACGGAATCTGTATATCTTGCCATGTTGATTGTACCTCCTCGATTTCTTACACTCTTCTGCGCTTGGGCGGACGGCAGCCGTTATGCGGAATGGGTGTAACGTCTTTAATCATGTTGACCTCCAGGCCCGCGGCCTGAAGGCTGCGGATCGCGGCCTCTCGCCCGGAGCCGGGGCCCTTCACATAGACCTCCACGGTCTTTAGCCCAAACTCCATGGCCGCCTTCGCGGCGGTTTCAGCCGCCATCTGCGCGGCGAAGGGAGTGGATTTCTTGCTGCCGCGAAAACCGAGGCCGCCGGCGCTCGCCCAGGAAAGGGCGTTGCCGTTAACGTCGGTCAGGGTGACGATGGTGTTGTTAAAAGAAGAACGGATATGCGCCGCGCCACGCTCAACCAGCTTTTTTTCACGGCGTTTGCGCGATACCTTCTTTAACTTTTGCTTGGGTGCCATTCTGTTTATCCCTCCATGCTACATAAGCCATGTTGTAGTGGTGATAAGCCTTACCTGGTAGCCTTCTTCTTGCCCGCGATGGTCCGCTTGGGACCCTTGCGGGTGCGCGCGTTGTTCTTGGTGTTTTGACCGCGAACGGGCAGGCTGCGCCGGTGACGCACGCCGCGGTAGCAGCCGATTTCCACCAGACGCTTAATATTCAGGGAAACCTCCCGGCGCAGGTCGCCCTCCACCTTCACGTGATGCTCAATGTAGTCACGAAGCTTGCTGACTTCGTTTTCGGTCAGATCCTTTACGCGGGTATCGGGACTGATTTCGGTGGCGGCGAGAATCTGCTGAGAGGTCGCCAGGCCAATGCCGAAGATGTACGTAAGTCCGATTTCCACACGCTTTTCCCTGGGCAGGTCCACGCCCGCAATACGTGCCATGTGTGGTTACACCTCCATAGTATGTGCTCGCTTGAGCCAAGGGTCTCTTGTCGTTGGCGCCGTCCGCGTAGAGCGAGCGAAGCGTCGCCCAAGACCCCGCGCGGCGCATGGCCGCGCTTTGACAATGATGTCGGCTTGTCCGGCCCGTGGTCACACGCGGTTTGGCGCGCATGCAGCCGCCCACGGCTCCGGGCATACTCCAACTTTTGAATTATAGCACACCGCCGGGTGAAATGTAAATTCTTTTTTGACATTTTTGTTCGCCTTTTTTCGCCCATCCCCGCGCGCGGCCGCCCTGCCTTTCTTTGCCGCCCGACCGCGCTTCCCTTTTCCGGACCGTCCTGCTATACTGTCGGCAAGGGTTTACACGAAAGGAGAGCCGCCCCATGGAGCTTGACGCCCTCTATCGCCCCATGACCGCATCCCCCTACCGGCGCGACGCGGGCTATTGGGAATCCCCGCCCTGCGCCGCCCTTCGGCCATATATCCGCTGCTTTTGGCGTTCCGCGCCCGCCGACGGTACGCCCGAAGGCCGCGTCCTCGTCATTCCGGATACCTGCATGGATATCCTCTTTTATGCCGATCCCGTTCGCGGCGGGCTGACCTCCGTGTTTTGCGCGCTCAACGACGCCGCGTACCACAGCGTGCCGAGTCAAGCGCCCATTGTTTTCGCCGTCCGCTTTTATCCATGGGCCGCCGCCCTGTTCGCGCGGGATAGCCTATCCCAAACCCTAAACGCCAGGTACGACGCGGAGCAGCACTTTCCATCCCTGACGCGCCGCCTTTCGCCGCTTTTGGAGCGCTGCGCGACGTTTGCGGCCCGTCAGCAATGCGCGGAAGCCTGCCTGCTGGCCCTGCTGGACGGCGCGCCCCCTTCCGCCGCGTTCCTCAACGTCCTGGTCGATCTCCTCTGTCATGACGCCTCCCTCTCCGTAACCGGCCTGGCGAGGAACGCCTGCCTCAGCACGCGTCAGCTCGAGCGCCTCTTTGAGCGTTACACAGGGATGCCGCCCAAGCGTCTGTCCTCCTTAATCCGCTATCAGCTCGTATGGCAGGACGCCCTCCGTTCGCCCCGGTTTAGCGTTCAGGACGCCGTATTCCGCTACGGCTATGCGGACCAGCCCCACCTTCTCAACGCCTTCCGGCGTTTTCATTCCATGTCCTTGCGCCGCGCGCTGACCCTCGCCCGTCAGGATGTCGCGTTTATACAAGACGCGGCTCCGCTCCCCTGATATCCTGATCCCATCAACATACGGGAGGGATTCCAATGAAATTGACAAAAGCGGCCCTCGAACGGGTTCGCGGCTATGTGCTCCGCAACGGAAGGCCGCTCGAGGCCGCGCTGTGGCGGTTCCATTTTGAGGGCGGCGGCGCGCCCGACGTTCTCCGCGCGCTTGAACCCTACCAGAACCCGGACGGGGGCTTCGGGCACGCGGTCGAGCCCGATTTATGGAACCCGCAATCCACGCCTTACGCGACGCTTCACGCGGCGACGCTGCTTCGGGCGGCAGGCGGCGCGAACGGCCCTGCCTTGCAGGGAATTTTACGGTATTTCAGAAGCGGAAGCGCCTTTGAGAACGGACGATGGCTGTTTACCGTTCCATCGAACGACCTTGCCCCCCATGCCCCGTGGTGGCGCTTCGACGCGGAAACAAACGCGCTGGAAAGCCCCGGCCTTACCGCGGCCGTCGCCGCCTTTCTGCTGGACGCCGCCGAGCCCGGGGATTCCCTCTACACGCTGGCGGCCGGGATCGCTGAACAAACCCGCCTCAGATTGCTTAAAGACGACGCAAAAGGAGAAATGTTTCTGGACGCCTGCCTGGCGCTGCTTCCCCACTGGGCGCGCCTCTGCGCGCCGGAGGAGGTCCAGGCCGCGCGGGCGCGGATGAAAGCGCTCGTCCGGAAGGCCGTTTCCCATGACCCCTCCGAATGGGCCGGCTATGTCCCCCGCCCGTCCCGGTATATTCATTCTCCCGAAAGCCCGTTTTTTTCGGACAACAGGGCCGTTGTGGAGCAAGAGCTCGATTACCTTCTCCAAACGCTGCCGGAGGACGATGTCTGGCCGATTAACTGGAGCTGGTTTCAAAATGGCGACGCCTACCCCAAAGCCTTCGCCATCGCGGAAAACTGGGCGAAGGCGGGCGTCGCGCTGGATAAGCTGCTTTTCCTGAGAAGCTTTGGCCGAACGGCGTAAATTCCGGCCCGCTCCATGCCTTGCGGCCCGGGGCGCGTCGTAGCGGCGCTTGATAACCGAAGAATAGTAAACATCCCCCGGCGCAGCCGGGGGCTTTTCATATGCGGGCACAGCCCTAGAATACTAGCCGCGCCCTAACAGGCGCATATACGGTCTGCCTCATGCGTAAGTAGTATACCTACAGCCCGTGAACGGGCTACACCTGC
>DBGEOK010000129.1:0-6782 GCA_048370855.1 Candidatus Limiplasma sp.
ATATTGACGCGGCCCCTCGCTCTTGATTGTAGGACAATGTTGCCGCCTTATTGTAAAGCATCTTTCCGGCTTTGTCAATCATCATAATCCGTTGCGCGCCAAACGCCTTCATGGTCATTCTGCCTAACCGCCGACGGGATACGCATAAAAAATGTACAAAAAGGGGTTGACAATAATTGTCCTTTGTAGTACATTTAACGTGTCCTTCCGATACGGCGTCAGCCGGATGGAAGAAAGGAACGTCACAACAATTAAAAAGGAGGAATCTTTCATGAAAAAGCTGCTCGCGCTCGTGCTTTGCCTGATGATGGTCCTTCCCGCCCTCGCCTTGGCGGAGGAAGACGTCAGCATTACCCTGTGGACCTACCCCGTCGGTAACTGGAACAGCGCCGAGGTGGTCGACGAGGTCATCGCCAATTTTAACGCCGTGCATCCCAATATCAAGGTGTCCGTCGAGTACCTCGACTACCAGTCGGGCGACGACCAGGTGACCGCCGCCATCGAGGCCGGCACCACCCCCGACATCATCCTGGAAGGCCCCGAGCGCTTGGTTACCAACTGGGGCGCCGCCGGCAAGATGCTGGACATCTCCGACCTGTGGACCGAGGAAGCGCTCGGCGACATCAACGCCACCAGCGCCTCCATCGCGGTCGCCTGCAAGGGCGCCGACGGCAAGTACTATGAGTACCCGCTGTGCATGACCACCCACTGCATGGTTATCGACAGGGCTGCGTTTGAAAAAGCGGACGCCCTCCAGTACATCGACGAGGAAACCCGCACCTGGACGACCGAAGGCTTTGAGAACGCGCTCAAGGCGCTGACGGCGGCTGGCTACAACCCCACCGGCATCGTGTACTGCGGCGGCCAGGGCGGCGACCAGGGCACCCGCGCGCTGGCCCGCAACCTGTATTCCGCGCAGTTCGCCAATCCCGAGCATACCGCCTACACCATGAACAGCGAGGAAGGCATCAAGGGCCTCCAGAAGCTGGTAGACCTGGTGAACGACGGCGTGCTGACCGCCGACCCCGCCATCGTGGCCGGCGATGAAATCGCTCTGTTCTGCAACGGTACCGCCAAGATGAGCTTCTGCTGGAACGCCTCTGCGGCCGTCAGCAACAAGACCGCTCTTGCCGAGGGCATCGATCCCCTGCCCATGGCCTTCCCCTCTGACGACGGCGTGCCCGAGCTGGACGGCGGCATCTGGGGCTTCGGCATCTTCAACAACGGCGACGACGCCCGCGCCGCTGCCGCGAAGGAATTTATCAAGTTCGTCTGCGACGATAAGGAGCAGGGTCCCAAGAGCGTGTACGCCACCGGCTTCTTCCCGGTCCGCGCCTCCTTCGGCGATATCTACACCGGCACTGAAAAGGCTGAAAACGCCGCCTTCGCCGTGTTCATGCCCTACCTGGGAGACATCTATCAGGTCACGCCCGGCTGGGCCACCCAGCGCACCGAATGGTGGAACATGCTCCAGCGCATCTTCGGCGGCGGGGATGTAGCCACCGAAGTGAACGCTTACGTCGACGCGTCCAACGCCAGCATCACGAAGTAAGCGGCTCCCAAGCGTAAAACCATCACCTCATGAATAGAGGCATTGCGCTCCCCATTCCCCACCGGGAGGGGAGCGCAATGCTGTTGAAGGGGGGTATTCCTGGATGCAACATACGGTGCGGATTTCCCGGCAGCTCAAAGCCACGCGGCGGCGGGAAAACATCGCGGGCTACCTGTTCATGGGGCCGAGCCTGCTGTTCTTCCTGGGCTTCGTCATTTTCCCCATGGGCATGTGTCTGGTCACCAGCACGTTTAACTATACCATGACCGATTTCAGCTTTGTTGGGCTGAACAATTATATCGAGCTTTTTCAGGACGCCGTTTTCGGCAAATCCCTGATTAACACCATTCTGATCGTCGTGGTCTCCGTGCCTACGGTGTGCCTGTTTTCGCTGTGGGTTTCGTCGGTCATCTACAAGCTGAAGGACATTCATACCTCGTTTTTCCGCTGCGTGTTCTACCTGCCGGTGGTCACCGGCTCGGTAGCCGTTACCGTGGTGTGGAAATGGATGTTCAACCCTTACTACGGCCTGTTCAACTATGTGTTCAAGGAGCTCGGCCTCATCGCGCACAACGTCAACTGGCTGGGCACTCCCGATACCGCCCTGTGGTGCATCATCCTCATCCTGTTCACCACCTCCATCGGCCAGCCGATCGTTTTGTATGTGTCGGCGTTGAGCAACGTGGACCATTCGCTGGTGGAGGCCGCCGAGGTGGACGGCGCCACCAATATGCAGGTGTTCTGGCGCATCAAGTGGCCGCAGATCATGCCCACAACGCTGTACATCCTGGTAATCACCACCATCAACTCCTTCCAGTGCTTCGCGCTTATCCAGCTACTTACCTCAGGCGGCCCGAACTACGCCACCAGCACCATTATGTACTATATCTATTACGAAGCCTTCAAGCTTCAGCGCTATGGCTACGGCAGCGCCATGGGCGTGATCCTCGCGATGATTATCGCGGCGTTCAGCGCCTTGCAGTTCCGCCTGGCCAAGAGCGAGAATTAAGGGGGCGCGATCATGGAACAAAGCATTCATAACGTTCCCCTTCGCGGCGGGGTGGATCATAGCGTGCAGAGGGTCACCGTCTATAAGGTCGTTTGCATCATTTTGCTGATTGTGCTCGCCGTTCTGATGATCTTCCCGCTGTACTGGATCGTCACCGGCTCCTTCAAGGACGCCCGCACCATTAACTCCTCCGTGCCGGTCTGGTTCCCCCTGAACCCGACCATGGAAAACTACGCCAAGCTGTTTGAGCGTCCCGCAGGGCTGTGGATGTTCAACACCGTGTTTCTTTGCGGCATGGCCATGCTGCTAACCTGTGTGTCCGCCGCGATGGGCGGTTACGCGCTGGCCAAAAAACGCTTCGCGGGCCGCGCGCTGCTGTTTTCCATCTTCGTGTGCGCCATGGCGCTGCCCAAGCAGGTCATTTTGATACCGCTGCTCAAGGAGATGGCCTTCCTAGGCATCCATAACACGCTGTGGGCGGTCATCTTCCCGACGGTCGGCTGGCCGTTCGGCGTGTTCCTGATGAAGCAGTTCTCCGAAAATATCCCGGGCGAGATGCTGGAGGCCGCGCGCATCGACGGCGCGGGCGAGGTGCGAACCTTTACCAGCATCGTTTTCCCGATGATTAAGCCCGGCGTCGGCGCGCTGGCGATTTTTACCTTCATCACCGCCTGGAACGACTACTTCCTGCAGCTAATTATGCTAAACGACATGGACGCGCTGACGATCTCGCTGGGCATCGCCAAGCTGCAGTCGGAGCTGAGCACCGACTACGGCCTTATTATGGCGGGAGCGGCGCTGGGCTCCATCCCGATCATCCTGATCTTCCTGATGTTCCAGAAGTTCTTCACGCGCGGCATTACGATGGGCGCCGTCAAGGGCTGACGCCCGCGGCAGCCGTCAACGAAAGGGGATCATCCCATATGGCTTCCAACCTGGATAAGTACCGCGGCGTCATTCCCGCGTTTTACGCCTGCTACGAGGACGATGGCAGCGTGAGCGCCGAGCGCTCCCGCAAGCTGGCGCGTCACCTGGTAAGCAAGGGCGTGAAGGGGCTGTATGTCGGCGGTTCCTCCGGCGAGTGCATCTACCTGGAAAAGGAAGAGCGGATGCGGACGCTCGAGGCCGTCATGGCGGAGGTGAAGGGCGAATGCACCGTCATCGCCCATGTGGCATGCAACAATACCCATGAAAGCCGCCAGCTTGCCGCGCACGCCGAAAGCCTTGGCGTAGACGCGATTGCGAGCATTCCCCCCATCTACTTTCACCTGCCGGATCACGCTATCGCGGCATACTGGAACGCGATTTCCGAAGCCGCGCCTCATACGGATTTCATTATCTACAACATCCCCCAGCTTGCGGGCGTGGCGCTCGGCGTCGGGCTGTTCCACGAAATGCGCAAGAACCCGCGGGTGATCGGGGTCAAAAACTCTTCCATGCCCGTCCAGGACATTCAGATTTTCAAAGCCGAGGGCGGCGAGGGCTGCGTGGTCTTCAACGGCCCGGACGAGCAGTTTGTCGCCGGGCGCGCCATTGGCGCGGACGGCGGAATCGGGGGAACCTACGCCGTCATGCCCGAGCTCTACCTGAAAATGGACGCGCTGCTCCGTGAAGGCAAGCTTCAGGAGGCGTGCGAGGTTCAATATGCCGTGAACAATATCATCGCCGCCATGTGCGGCTGCAAGGGAAACCTTTACGCGGTCATGAAAAAAATTCTGGAGCTTCGGGAGGGCCTTACGCTGGGCTCCGTGCGCGAGCCTATGCCGGCGCTGGCTCCCGAGGACGCGGACAAGGTGCGGGCCAGCGCCGGCATGATCGACAAGGCCGTCGCCGCTTACGCCTGATGGATTCTCTCCTTATATCCTCCTCATCGTTGGGGCAAAGCGGCGCTTAACCAAAGCGCCGCTTTGCCGCCATCCCCCGTATACCTAAGCCATTGCTGAAGGAGACGGCGCTATGAACTTAGCGGGAGCCACCATCAATTTTTTGGGAGACAGCATCACCTTCGGCGTGGGCGCCACGGAGGAGCGCAACCGCTTCACCGACGTGCTCGCGCGGGAATATCATCTGAAAAAAGCAAACAACTACGGCGTTTCCGGTTCGCGCATCGCGCGCCAGCTCGTTGTGACGGAGGAGGAATACGACCGGGATTTCTGCATGCGCCTTACGGAAATGGACCCTGCGGCCGACGCCGTGGTCGTGTTCGGCGGTACGAACGATTACGGCCATGGGGAAGCGCCCCTGGGCGTTCCCTCCGACCGAGACCCAGCCACCTTTTACGGCGCCTGCCATTATTTGATGTCCGGTCTGCTTGAGCGGTATGTGGGAAAGCCGGTCGTCATCCTGACCCCCTTGCATCGCCTGGACGAAGAAAATCCCCGCGGCGATCGAAAGCCTCTCAGCGTAGCGCCGCTGCGAATATACCGGGATATACTGATGGAGACCGCGTGCCATTACGCGCTGCCCGTACTGGATTTGTACGCTACAAGCGGCATTCAGCCGCAGAATGCGGTTTCCCGGGAACGGCTTTGCCCGGACGGACTGCATCCAAGCGACGAGGGCCACGCGCTCATCGCACGCAGAATCGCCCTTTTTTTGCAAGCGTTATAAAGGGCGTTACACCTTTTAAAGCGCGCTATGACACCGGCGGGGAATTTGCCTTCCGCCGTCCCAGGGGGTTGACCTTGCCCCGCCCTTGCCTTATAATAGCGACGCGGGCTGAAATGGCGGAACGGCAGACGCCGGAGACTTAAAATCTCCTGTCCTATGGGCGTGCGGGTTCGAGTCCCGCTTTCAGCACCACACTCTGTCTGAAAACACCAAGTTTTCAGACAGTTTTATGTAAATTTTCAAGCCGGAAGGGAAAAACACGCAAAAATCGCCTGAACGCAAAAAAGAAGGACCTCTCCCTCCGCTTTTGCCTGGTTTCTTTACAAAAGGATATTTTTTGAAACGCGCCAAGGAACGGCGCGCTTCAACGTCTGCCGCTGGGAACCGGGTTACGTTTCTCCAAAAAAAGTTTCCTCCAGCGCCAGGCATATCGCATGATAGATCGGAAGATGCAGCTCCTGGATTTTAAAGGTTTCCGTTTCGGGAACCGCGACAAGCACGTCGGCCCGTGCTGCCAGTTTTCCGCCGCCGCAACCCGTGAGGGCAATAACCTCCATCTCCCGGGAGCGCGCCGCGGACGCGGCATACAGCACGTTACGCGAATTACCGGAGGTGGAAAGGATGAGCAATGCGTCGCCGCGCTGCCCGTAGCCGTACACCTGCTGAGCAAAACACATCTCTGAGGCTACGTCGTTAGCGTAGGCGGTGACGAGCGCCGTCTCGTTCGCCAGGGAAAAGGCGGGAAGCGCCCCCTGAAGGTATTGAGCTATGACGGGGCCGTCTTCCGAACAGGCAGCGCACAGCGCTTGCTTGGCGCGTTCAGTGAGCTTTCTGGGGAGGACGAAGGCCTTCATCAGTTCGCCGACGATGTGTTGGGCGTCAGCGGCGCTTCCGCCGTTGCCGCAGACGTAGAGCCGCCGCCCGGCCGAAAAACAGCTTATCAACGCTTCCGTGGCCTGCTGAATAGACGCGCGGCATATCTCCAGCATCGGATAGCGTAGATACAGCGCGTCCAAATACTCTTGAGCGGACGGCTTCATCGTTACTCGCTTCCTTCAATCAGATCAGATAGAGCTTGATTCCCAAGTCGCGGATGACATGCTGCCATTCCTCGCTGAGCGACTTATTGGTGATGATGGAGTCGATTTCGGACAGGCTGCAACAGTAGGAGGAGTGGACGATGCCGAACTTGGAGGCATCGACCACCAGGATTTTTTCGACTGAAATCCCCATGGCGTGCTGCTTGGCCCGCACCAAGTAGTCTGTGGAGCACGTGACGCCCAGCGTGGGGTGGACGCCCGCCGCCGACATGAACATTTTGTTGGTGCGAAAACGCTCGATGTATTCAATCCCCTGCATGCTGCTGAACACCCCCGTGCTGGGATAATAACTGCCTCCCGCTACTTTGATGGAGATATTGGGACGCTTCATCAGTTCAAACAGGATGTTGGCTGAATTGCATAGAGCGGTGAAGGGAATATCTGTCGGCAGGTTCTGGGCGATGTGAATGGTGGTGGAGCCCATGTCCAGGTAGATGATCTCGCTGGGGCAGACCAAGGAGGCGGCAAACTCGCCGATGACCCGCTTATCCTCGGTTTTGCTGTTTTCCTC
>DBGEOK010000130.1:0-23468 GCA_048370855.1 Candidatus Limiplasma sp.
CCGGATGACGGCGTGCAGGATGAGCGGCGTCACGGTCGCGCCGCCCTGTGTCACCTGCAGGTTGATGTCCAGCCGCCCCGGCACGGCGTAGCACGCGGAATCAAACGTGACGCTGGCGACGTTCCCGCTCGCCTCGCCGTATACGTCCACCGTGGCCCCGTCCGCGCGCACAAAGCGGCCCAGCACCGTAGCGCCCGTCAGGTCCGCCGGCGCGCCGCCGCGGTATATCTGCGCATTGATGCGGTGCGCCTGCTTATCCCCGCTGACGAATTTGATGCCAAGCTGCTGTTCCAGCGCCCCTTCGCTCAATTCGATTCTTCGGCTGATGTCGATGGTTAACATCGCTTTACCACCCGCTTTCTTAGTAGTTTCCGCCCGATATGGAACGGATAAAGGTCTTAACATGAAGATCGGCAACAATGCGCGTCTGACCGTTCGGGGCGAAGGCTATCCTGTGCCATGTGCCGCGCGTGATCTTGCCCGCGCCGTCCTTACCCAAATAGGGTACGGCGTCAAATTCCCCTTTTGTGATAGCGGACGCGGGCACGGCGTTGCCGTCCACCTTCACCGTCACGATGGATGCGGTCGGGCCACGATAGATGCCGTATTCGATTTCATGCGCGTGGTCATTCAGCGTATGCGCGTGGCTTCCTCCCCTGAAAGATAGTCCATTCAGCATAATTCGGCCAGATAGCGCATGGTAATGCTCATAACCGTGATTGTGTTTTAAATTTGATAAGCTTGGGGTTGCGTCTGATGTAAACATGCGGTCATTCCCATCGGTATCAATAGGCTTTCCGACCGCTACCGATCCAAGGTTTGCCGTGGCATCAGAACCCACAGTGATTTCGCTGCTGCCCGTTCCTGTTTTCCCTCCGCCGCTCTTGGCTCCCTTTGAATACGCCCGGAACCCATCGACCTTAAACTTGCACATGACCGAGTTAATCCACACGGCGTTTGGGTCGATGTAAAACTCGCAATCCAATGGGTTGTTCGCGTCGGCGTTATCCGCATAGTGCACGGCGTATTGGTTGGTCGCGCCTTGGCTGTACAGCTCCCCGATGGCCGTTTTGCGGCTGATGTTCGCCAAGTCGTTTACCGCGTCCGCGCCCCTGTTAGCAAGCGTTATCGTTACCTTTGCGTTGTCGCCGAACACGTCATTCTTTTGAATGCTGATGATGCGCTCGTCGATGGCGATTCCATAGTCCGGCATAGGTACGCGGCACTTGCGGCCCACATAAAACCGATCGAACGGCTCTCCGGTCAGGGCCGACAGGTCTACGCCGCTTGCGGTTACGGTCACTTTGGGCTGCTTAACACGCTGAAGCACCTGCTCCGCCATGGCCTTTAGCGTGGAGGCTTCGGTCACGCTGGTTTCCGCATATACAGAGTTAATGATGCCCCACGCGCTTACGGTGTCAGCGTCCAAATATTTCTTTCCGTTGTTTGCCTCCGCGATGGTGAGCTGGTTGACGCCCTCGCCGTAGCCCAGCGGATAGATGCGCGTACACAGCTCGCTTCGGTCAATCTCTACCTTTATGTTGTCAATATTGCGGCCAAAGCGTAGCTCGCTCTGGTCGCCCTCCGGCGCGGTAATCAGGTTGAGCGTCCAGGGCGTGGTATCAAAGTCGAACGTCCACAGGTATTCGTCGCTGAGCGGCTCCGCCAGGGAGAGGATGGCCGTGAGCAGGTTTTCGTTTTCAAAGCTGTACTGGAACTCCGTGCCATAGTCCACCGTGCCCAGCCGCCACAGCCGGCGCGGCTGCATGGCCAGCAGCTTTTCCAGCACCGTTTTCAGCCTGACCCCCGTGCCGCCGAACTCCTGGTAGCCTGTCACAACGCCGTCTTCAAGCGTGCATATGGCGTGCCTTAGCGTCACCGTCACCGACGCTTCACGGATGCCCAGCCTCTCGAGCGCGCGAGCAAAGAAGCCGGGCTTGTAGGTGGTGGCAACGTTTTCAACCCTGTAAATACCGAGGGACCCCTGTGTATCGTATAGCTCCATAAATTGACCTACGCTTACCGCCGCCTCGCTTTGCGGCATGGTAAGCGTCGCGGTTGAGAGCGGCGCCATGTTCAGCGTATAGGATAGCTTTTCCGGTCGGATGCGGCACAGCTCACGGAGATTACGATCCATCAGACGCGGTAGGCGGATATCAATGGTTTCAATCATCGGTAACGCCCCCTTCCGATCAATTTCACATCTGCCGCGACCGCAGTAATAACGGTTACTTTGTTCGGCTGACGCTGATATAGCAGCAGGTCGTCATTGCTTTGCGCCGTGCGGCAGTGTAGCTTCGTCATCCCGCCCAGCGTGGCGATAGAGAGCAGGCCGGCGTCGTCATAGCTGGCCGCCACAGTGCCGCCGGCCACAAGCCCAAGCCCGGCAAACGCAAACGACCGTCCGTTAACCGTGACGGTCGCTGTATTCATGATGCCTGTAGAGGTGTTTTTAATCTCAAATTCCAAGAAGGTTGCGTCCTCTGTGCCGGACGGCTGAAGGTAGGCGAAGGCGGACTTGCCCGCCTCCGTTTTCACCGTGACCGTCTCCGGCACTGTGGCGCGCCACGCCGGATTAAAAGCCGTGAAGGTCATGGTTATATCCGCACTGTAATCCCGTTGGTTTTTCATCGTCGGAAAGGCTGTGCAAAGCACGGGAAGGTATAACCCAGGCCTGTCTGCCAGCTCCATGTGCTTTCCACGTGCCCAAGCGTTTATGTCCGCAAGAATATTTTCCCGCCGTTCCGCGTTTGCCTCCAGCACTCTAAAGACGATCTTAACCGTTCGCGCTCCTTCTTTCTGCATCAAAAAACGGACGCCGCCGTATTTCGCGTTGTCCGCGGTCTTGAGGGTCATGGCCGGAACGCCCGGCTCTATGGTTTTGATTTTAACGCGCGGGCTGATGTCCTCAAGCCCCATTCCGTCCAGCCAAATGCTCACCGTAGCTCATCTCCTTTGCATCGACAGCCTGCGGCCTTGCAACGCGGAAATAGACGGTTCCAGGACACTTGCCACTTCCTCCCCGTCCAGGTTGACGGAAATAGCGATTCCCCCGCCGTCCTCGGGAGCGTTCCGCCAAATTGCATCCGCAAGCGCGTCGTAATCCACCGGCTCCGGCGTCAGGTCAAGCGCGTACATTCCGCCGCGCCACAGCGCCGCCTCGCTGGTCGTCAGCACGCTTTCCCCCTTGTGCAGCAGCGCGGGGTACTCGTCGTAGGGCACGTATTCCAGGCCCGCGCGGTGGCGGTACCAGCGTTCCGCCTTGTGAAATACCGAATTGCCCGCTATTGCGCTTTGCGCCGCCGCCACAGCCTCCCGCGCCGCGTCGGCCATCGCTTGCCCCAGCGCCCCGCTGTTGCTGGTGAGACCGTCGGCCACTTGCTGAATCAAATTGACGCCGACCGCATAAAAGTTGTTGTAGTAGGCACGCAGGGTATCAATCGACTGTCTCACGGAGGCGTCCACGGCATTGTTGAGCACCGGTTTTTCTTCATATCCATCCGCCGCGCCCTTGGCAAAATTGCGGCCGGCTTTGGCGGCGTCGGTTTTGGCGTCATCGACGGTTTGCACCATTGTTTCCGTCATAGCGCCCACATAGGTCCCCAGATCCTCCACATACAGCTTCATCTCGTCCAGTATAGCGGCCGCGTCCTCCGTAACCTTCGCTTTGGCGGAAGCCAGCGCTTCCTCGGCGGTTTTGCCGCTATCCAGCGCGGTCTGTATATCCGCCGCGAGCTGTTCCACCGTCAAAGCCTGGGTCTCAAGGCCGTCGATGGCCTCCTGCTGGTCGGATGCGGCTGTTATTGTATCGTCCGAGGCGGTTTCTGCTTCCTCGGCGGTTTCCTTCATTCCTTCCACAGCCTCATCCTGTTGCTCGCCCTCGCTGTTGAGCGCTGCCGTCGTGTCTTCCGCGTCTTTTAGCGTTTCCTCGTATAGCCTGTTGACGGTTTGCGCCATCGTCTCGTTGTCTTTGGCTCTTGCGGCGATGGTTTCATCCGTGTATCCGAAAAACGTCTCCAGGTATGCTTGCTGCAAAGCGGTTAGGTTTTCCATGGTACCAGAGTATTCCGTGACGGCATTTTGATACTTTTCTATTGCCATCGCTGCCACGGCGCTCGCGTCCGATTCCTTGCTTTCTTGGCTCGTAACCATCTCGTCAAGCTTCGTTTGAATGGCCCCCACCACTTCTGCCAAGCTGTTTGAGAGGTCCTGGTTGTTCAGTATCTCCTCCACGGGCATGTTAATCAGGTCCCAGACGTTAGGCAGTTGCATGGCCGTAAATTCTTCTGAATACGCATCTTGAAAATCCTGCAGAAAGGTTTGCGCGTCGCTGACCGCTTGCGCTTTTACGTCCTCCGGGACCGCGTACCACGTGATGCGCTCCAGCACGGTCTCGGATGTATTCAGCAAAGCCTTCCCTTTTTTCGTCTCCTCAATCGCGTCCTGCCAGGCTTTATACTTATTATCGGCTAGCTGCTCATAGCCCTTCAGCTCCACGTCCATGCCCATGCTCGCGCTTTCGATGCCAAGGATGTAGGAACTCATGGCGATTTGTTCATCGAGGGATTTCCATTTCTCGATGAGCGTTTGGATCTCCTTTGCTTCAGCATGGATGATGCCGTCGGCTCCCACATAATCTTTAAGCCCTGGGTACAGCTCCACGAGCGACGCGGAAATATCCTGCATCTTTTTAATTTCGTCCTCGGTAAGCGTCCCTTCCGCTTGCAAGGCTTGTAAGTCTTCGATTAAGTCTTCCGATTTTTTATATTTTACGGTGATGTCAATCATCGTATTGCTGTAATCCGTTTTGAGCTTGTCAATAGCCGCTTTAAAATCGTCCGCCTTGCCAAACGCCGCATCCAGCTCTTTATACAGCTCGCTATCACGCTGCGGCCCCGCAAACAGGTTGTTAATCCCCCCAATTATCCCGCCAACCAAGTCAAAAAAGCCAGTAAAAAGCGGCATCACCAGGGTCATGAGCTGCGTAGAAACCCCGTCCCATGCCGTTTGCATTTTATCCAGACTGTCGTTGAACTCAACGGACGCATCTACAGCCTCGTCGCTCATGACCGCACCTAAATCATGAGCCTCCTTCTTGAGAGCGGCGGTTTCCGATGACGCCTGATTAAGCGTGGGTAAAAGCTCAACGGCAGAGTCGCCGAAAAGCTCGGTTGCAATAGCGGCCTTTTCCCCCTCGTCGTCAATGCCCTGCAAGCCCTTGACGACCGCGTTAAAAACTTCTTCGCGGCTCATTTTGTTCAAATCCTTGATTTCAAGCCCGAGCTTCGAAAATGGCTTAGAAGCGTCCTTGGAGCCTTTTTTGGCTTTATCAACAACGGTATTGAGCTGGGTCATTCCGCTTTGCAAGCTCTTAACGTCAGAACCATTCTGGCGCAGTACATAGCCCCATTCTTGATACCCCTCTCGGCTCAAGCCCATCTTTTGACTGTTTTTGTCGATTTCATCCCCAGCGCCCGCCGCCTCTTGTATGCCATTCCAAATGTTACCTATGAATTCGTTTATGATGTTCCCGACGAAATTGCCGATAGCCGTGCCGATCAAGGTGGCGTTTTTGTCGGCCCAGTCATAGAGCTTTTCGTCCAGCGATTTCATCGCCTCGTCCGCGCCGGTCATGTCTGCGCTGACCTTGATTTCCTTGTCCTCCGGCTCAAAGTCGTCGGTCGTCTGCTTGGCGGGCGCGGTGTCGGCGTCCGTTTCAATCTTGACGGGTGAAGGCTCAAAATCATCGGTCGTTTGCTTGGCGGGCGCGGTGTCGGCGTCCGCTTCAATCTTGACGGGTGAAGGGTTAACCGCCTGGACAGCTTCCTCGATATCCTTTTTGACGCCTTCGCCGTCAATCCCGAGGGAAACCTTTGCGCCTTCCAGCTTTTTAGCGTCCCTTTCAAACCCGCTGGTATCAATCTTTGTATCGAAAACAAGCTTGCCGTCACCCATGATGCTCATCCCTTCTTGTTATTGTGATGATAGCTGTGTTATAATGCAAAAAAAGGAAGTAGATGAATATAAAAATCGAACCTATTTGTGACTTAAACAATTATCAAAGGGAAGATTTCATTACAACGGCAAACCCGCCACGGATTGCGCCTTGGAGGGTTTGTCATCTAAATTATGTTTATTATTTCTGCCGCACACTTGGGGCGATAAGTTGCTATTCCTCTATGTCAGTTTGCCGTCTTAATCTCTACCTCGTCCGAAAATACAACCTCAATATCGCCATGTGCTTTTGTAGTCATCAATTTCGTAACCCCTACGTCCATCAGCGTCATAGCCACATCGGTACTAGGATACCTATCCGTCTCTCCGCAGGATACCACCGCAATAGTCGGGCATACTTCCGTCAAAAAGTCATAGTTTGAAGATGTGTCAGATCCATGATGGGCAACCTTTAGCACGTCCGCTTTCAGCGGCAGCACATCACTGTAGGCCATCATGTCCAATTCAGCGGCAAATTCCGCATCGCCCGCGAACAACGCGGAATGCTCACCGTATTTTACCATCAGCACTATCGACCAGTTATTTGCGTTTGAGTATGCGACAGGGTGGGGTCCATAGACCGTTAGTGTCGCGTCGCCCAATGCGTATACGTCGCCCACATCAGGATAGACAAGCGTAATGTCCTTTTCTTGGGCTGCTTTAATCATTTTATTATAAGCAATCGTTGCGCTCTCGATTGGCGGAAGAAGCATTTCTGAGACTGCAAAGGTGCCAATCACATTTGACGCTGCGCCAATATGGTCCGCATGAGGATGAGTAATCACAAGATATTTCAGTTCTTCAACCATTTCTGTGTCCAAAACATCCCTTATATGCGTCCATTTTCCGGCAAGTCCTGCGTCAATCAGCATTACTTCCCCGTTACATTGCAGCAAGGCGCAATCTCCTTGTCCGACGTCAAGGAAAGTAATTTTCAGCCCATCCTCAGCGATTGCAGTTCCAGACATGAGGAACGTGCACAATACCGCCGCAATCAATCGTTTCATTGCATTCATGATACTATTATAGCATATTTTAATTCTTTTGGGAAAACTATTGTTTTAACATTTCCGATACGTCTCCGCCGTGCAGCAGCGCGTCGTTGAGGGCTTTTAACCGCGCCTGCTCCCCGGCGCTCTCCTTTCGAGGAATCCGCGCGTTTTGCTTGGCGATTTCCGCGCTCTGCTTGTCCTTGCCCTTGAGCCGGCTGGTGTCTCGCCCGCGCGCGTACAGCCGAGCCGATAGCGCCGTGCCCTCGCCCAAGCCGCGCAAAAGCGTTAAAAAGGTATACCAGTGCAAGCCCTCCGCGTGCAGCAGGTCGATGCCGTACTGCTGGTAAAACGAGGCGTAGATCACGTCCGCGTCAAACTCAAAATCCATGGGCGGCGCGTTGGGGTCGCGGCGCTTGGGCCTCCCGTCGTCCGGGCTTAGCCAGCGAAGCATCAGCCGCACGCCGTCCGGCGGGACCTCCCCGGCGTAAAACAGCTTGCACGCCAGCATCGCCTTGTGCCGCTCCGCCACGTCCGGGTCGTCCAGCAGCCGGAATATCTTCAGCGCAGTGCGGAAGTCCCAACGCACGGGATAGGCCGTTCCGTTCGCCTCCACCACCTCGGGCAGTACGCGCGCGGGCGGGAGCGATAGGCTGAACGTCCAGTCATTCATAGCTTTCCAGTTTCCTCCCGTAGCTTCTGGCGGCGGCTCCCGCGATCTGGAGCATGAGGTTTACCGCGTCCGCCATACGCACGGGCTTGCCTCCGCTGATACGCTCCATCGCTCCATGTCCCAATATCCCGTCCACAAGGGCGGAGCACTCCCTGACCGCCCTCATGACCTTTTCCGGGTTTGGGTTTTTGCCCAGCCGCCGATATTTCCCCTTGATTGCCAGCGCCCGGTCAAAGATGTCCGCGTCGCTCATTTGCAGCTCGAACGCATGCCCGTTCACCTCCAGCGAGGGCGTGGGCTGAAATTCGTAGGTGATCTTTTCCATGCGTGAATCTCCTTATCAAAGTGTTGACGTTTGCTATCGTCTATGATATCATATTTGTTGAAAGAGAGGCGTGGCGTTTGGAGATAAAGCTTGAAAAACAGCCGCGGAAATACCTCGCTTCCGTGGACGCGAACACCCGTCAGAAGCTATACAGGGCGCTTGACCAGCTTTCCCGGCTTGAAGGTGATATAAAGCGTCTGAAAGGGCAAGATAACCTGTACCGCTACAAGATCGCGCATTATCGCATCTTGTTTTCCGTCAACAGGGACGGGCAGATTATCATTGTTTCCACCATCAATACCCGCACCAACATCAAATATTGAAAGGAGCGCCGCTTATGGAAAAATCCGAACTTGAACGCAAGCTCGCCGCTATTCCCGAAGATGATGCGGATGAAACGGATGCGCTCATGATGAAAGAAGCCGAGGCCGTTAATGATGGCAGCACGGTTTCCCTCTCCGACGTCAAGAATGAGCTAGACGGCTATAATGGGAAAATCCTTGTGCGCATTCCACGCAGCCTCCATAAACAGCTCGCCCTGGACGCGAAGCGAGAGGGCGTGAGCCTCAACCAGTATGCCTTATACAAACTAAGCCGGTAATCCTCCCCCGGACGGGTCCAACGCCGTCCGGGGGATTTTGGGTCAGACGGAAGCGCCGTCCGCTGTAAAGGCTTTGGTGGAGGCGTTAAAAGTACCCGCCACAAAATCGCCGATTTGGTGCAAGGTGCCGCTGGCGGTCACGACCTCCGTGGCCTCGCCGGAGATGTCGCCCGGCTCGCAGCATACGCGGAACTTGCGCGCACGGAAGGTGTTGGCGCTGTCGGCTACCGGGTCGTACAGGTCGGCGCGCACGTACTCAAACTCCGCGTCCTCGCCGGTCAGTTGGTCGTGGGCGACCCTGACGAGCGCCGCGACGGCCGCCTCGTCCTGAATGAATTGGGTATCATAGCTAAAGCTGTTTTCATACCCCGTGACGGTAGAGGAGGCGTTCTTGTCGTTGATGTAGGGCTGAGTGTCCACCTTGGGGCTGGGGCTTTCGTTCAGGCTGGTGAAGCCCGCGCCCATCAGGTGGTAAGCGACGGCGTCCTCGCCGTCCTTCACGCCCAGGTAGTCCGCGATCTGATACCGCATTACTTTTTTCATTGCTTCTACTCCTTTTCTGGTATCCCCGGACGGTCTTTGCGACCGGTCGGAGCCTGCCGAACGCCGGAAGTCACGCCCCGGCCTCGATGTAATTGACGGCCAGCGTAAGCTGGTACACGGCTTCGCTATCCTCCCGGTACTCCATGGAAAACGGACTTGCCACGCTCACGCCTTGGCAGTTGCGCCCCGGCCCCAGCAAAGGCAGCTCGCCGTCCCTGTCGCGCTTGCGCACCCACTGCTCAAAGCGCTCCAAAAGCGCCTGGCTTTCCTGTCGGGAGCGTTCCTGCTGAGAACGCTGCCGGGCTAGGAAGCGGTAATAGGTCGTCACGTCCCGCGTGCCGTCCACATAGCACTGGACGCGGGTTTGCGGCGTCTTATACAGGCCGTAGGCGGCCGCCTGCGCCTCCAGTTGATCGGTAGTGATGTCCTCGTCAACGGTCAGGCCGTCGAACTCGGCCAGCCAGTCCAGCAACGCGCGGCTGACCGTAAGGCGTTTGGATTCCGTCTTGCTCATGGCTCCGCTTTTCCTCCCGCAATCTGAGCCGCGCCATTCAGGATGGCTTCACGGCCGCCCTCGTCCTTCATTCGTTCAAACCAATGGCTTCCGCGCATGGGCGCGCCCTGAAACGTCGCGGGGCCATAGCGGCGGCCCAGGCTGTCGGTCAGGGGTTGGTTGTAATAATGGCGGCGGGCGTATGGGGTTTGATATACGACCTGCCCGCTTCCGATATCGGTTTGCTGCGGGCCGGAATTTTTAAGCGGCCCACGGTCTAACGGCGCGCGCGGGTCGCACAGGCGCAATACCTCGCTGTCGATGTAGGTCTGCACGGGGCCGCGGTCTTGCAGCCCGCGACGGCGCAGGATGGCTTCAAGGCCGTCCAGCTCGAGCCGTCCGTTCAGCGTCATTTCCGCCATGCGCATTGCCTCCTATCCGGCTGCGACGCGCCAGTGCTTGAGCCTGGGGCGTCGGGTGTTATCGGCGACGGCCATAATGGTGACATAACCCTGTTCGCGGGCGAGATCGTCCAGGGTATACAGCTCCGTCAGCTCCGCGCCGCATTCGCCCCGCGCCATGACGTCCAGGCTGCGCGTTGCGTTCAGCGTCCAATACCGCTCGCGCGCGTCGCTATCCGCGAAGGCGGACGGCTCCAGGTAGCGCCGCCCGCCGGCATCCGCGTTCACCGGAATGGTCACGCTCACAAACCGCGCCAGCAGAAGCTTTCCGTCCGCCGAGACGGTCTTTTCGACCTTCTCCCGCACCTGGACGCCGCGTAACACCGTGCGCTGCCAGCGGTCGGCCCTCGTATCCGGGTCGCGGAAATGGTTGTACAGGGTGATGATATCGTTAAACAACGCGTTGCTCATAGCGCGCTCATCAGCCCCGTTCCGCTCAGCCAGCACGCGCACACGCTGCGCAGATTGGTTTCCGCGACATCGGGCGAGGCGGCCGCATAGCTTTCGCTGTACCCGTCGTTGCTGATGCTGGTCACGCCCCGGCCCTGCCCGGTTTCTTCCTGTGTGTGGAGGTAGTTGACCAGATTGCACACGGCGTCCCGGAATTGGTCAAGGCGGTAATCGCCGCTTTCCAGCCTCCGCGCCCGGCGATGCGTGAGGATGTCGAGCTTCCTAACGGCCTGCGGGAGAAGCCGGGCAAACTCCGCCTCGTCCACCATGCGGAAGGCCGCGCTGTAATAGGCGTAGGTCACGCCGTAGTTGTCCATACGAGCCTCCGTCAGCAGCGCACGCCGCCGCCCACAAGATGCGTTGCTTTTTTGGGGTTCGGCTTTGCGGCCGCTTTTGCGTCGCCTTTGGTTTCAGGTTCTTTCGGTTGGGTATTCTGATTGTTTTCTGCCATGGAAAACACGCTCCTTTTTCATTGCTGGTCCGGGGCGGGAGATATCCCCGCCCCGTCGGGTTATGCCAGGGACAGGCCGTTATAGGCGAAAGTGAAGGTAACGGTCTCGCCGGACGCGCCGTACTTCACGGCGAGGCTCGCCGTGCCGCCGGTGACGACGCCGTTTGAAAGCTTCATCCCATGCAAGCAGATGAGATAGGGCTGTCCATCGACGACGCGGATATCGCTGCCCGAGCATGCGGTGGAGCCGACGTAGACCTGCGCTGGGTCGAAGTCGCGCAGGGGCGCGCCGGGCACGCTGAGCAGCAGGGGCGCGCAATGGGTGACGCCATCGGCCAGGCCGACGCCCGAGGCAGTCGCGGCATCCACAGCGGGCGCTTTGCCAGACAGGTTGAGCGTATACGCGGCGTCGCCGGTCTTTTTGAGATCAACCTTATAGCCGGAGGCGTCCAGATGGAAACCGCCTACCTCATAATCCCGCTCGTACAGGGTCTTGGCCAAAAGGGGCGCGCCGGAGGTTTTGAGCAGCACGACGCGGCTGTCGTTGGTCAGGGCCACGACATACATTTGATCGCCGGTGATCTCGGTTCGGCGATATCTGGCCTTGCGCTCCGTTTCGATGTTGGTGGCGCGCTTGAGGAAGTAGGTCAGTGCGGGAACCTCGAGCTCCGTTTCCTGGTCAACGTTGGTTTTGAGGATGGGATTATAAAAACAGCCGCCGATACACGGCACGCGCTTGGAGGGGATGACGCGGGCGTTGCCGACAATGCCGATCTCGCCGTCCATCATGACCTGACCGCCGTACTTTTCTTTGGAGATAAAGTCGGGGTCAAGGCGGAGCTGGGTCACCTGGAGCGGGTGGACGTAGAGGATTTTATCGCTGTTGACCTCCTCCTGGAAGCAGTCGATGCCGCGCATGATGTTGGCGTAGCTGATCGCGCCGCTGCCGGCGGCGGTCGCGTCATACAGGGTGGTCGCGCCCATAAGGCAGAGCATGGCGTCGTTGTCTACCTTAGAATAAATGCTTTTGGCAATGCCGTCCGCGCCGATGCCGATGGGATCGCCCATGCCGCTTTCCAGGGCCTCGTCGGTAACGGCGGTGCCGATACCAATTTTCTTGATTTGGTAATCCTCGATTTTGGACGTCAGGTTACGGATTGGGATTTCCTCGCCCTCGGGGACTTCCACGGCCTCGCCGTCCCAAGTGTAGGTAGGCACCTTAACCGTGCTGCCGGGGCGGCCTTGCAAGGTGGCGTCTACCTTGGCATAGGGGATAACGGCAATTTTCCTTTCCAGCTTGCCGATAATCAAATCCGCCATCACCTCGGGGTCGATCAGGTCATGGAGCTGGGTGACGCCGCCTTCGGCGGTCGGGGAAAGGACTTTGCTGAAACAGCGGGAAGAATGGAACATCGTTGAATTACTCCTTTCGTTTTGAAAGCTTTTCGTATAGCGCCGGGTTCTTTTGTTTGAGGGCAAGCCGGGCGGCATAGCCCATTTTGTCGAACTGTTCCCTGGTGACGGCGGGCGCGCCGCTTTCCACCACCTTGCCGCCGATATCCTTCTTTTCGCCCGTGGGCTTGGGAACGTCGGTCCTAAACAGATAGGGCTTGGCGGTTTTGAGGGCCTCGAGGGTTTCTTTTGCCCCGGATACCGCGCCGCTTTGATCCACCTTGACGCCGGACTTGTCCATGAGGGCGAGGGCGGCGTCGGCGTCCAGCAGGCCCATGGCCGCGCCCTGAATCCTGACCTCGGCGGCGATGAGCTTGTTGTCGGCGGCCCGGGTGATCTGCTCGAGCCGCTGCTGAACCTCGGGAGGGAGTTGTTTGGCCTTTTCGGCCTTGGCGGCTGTCAGCGCGGTCTGCGCTTCCTCGTCGGTCAGGCCATACTGCTCGGCCATGGAGCGAACGATGGTGCGCTCTTTCTTGGCGGTGGCGGCTTCAACGGCAGCCAGCAGAGCCGCGGCGAAATCCTCCGGCTTGGTTTGTGCGGCGGGCTTTGCGGCAGGCTGCTGCATGTTGGACGCCGGGTCCTTTTCCTGTTTCTCCCCGGAAGGGGGAGCGGGGGGCGCGGCTTTTTCATCGGAGCCGCCGTCGGGCGGCGTGGGGGTAAGGTGATCGTTCGTCATAGAGGCACCTCCACATTTTAGGTCTGTGTGACCGTAGATTTGGGGCGACGCCCCAGCCGATTTACGCCCGGCGGCGCGGGCTTTGTGCCCTCCCGCTTGCGCGGTATGGAATCGCCCGCCTTTGTCGCGCGGCGGTCGGCGTATCAAAAAACGCCGGGCGCGGGTTGCGCTCAGCGTTTGATGAAACTACTGTGATTTACCAAAAAACCGCCTTGGCTTTCGCCGTGGCGGCTATGGTTATTGCTCGCTGTCCAGTAGCCGATCCAGGATGCTCTCGCAGATGCGGCCGATATCGTTAACGCCGTCGTCGCTCAAGCCGTAAAGCTGCAGGTGATCGGCAACCGCTTCCTCAAATTCCGCTATTCGGTCTTCAGAGATGTCGGAAAGCGGGTCGAATGCAAACGGAATACTTTTCAGAACATCCTGCTGCTCCTTATCCCAATGCACCATTACCCGTCCTCCTCCCTTTTCCGATATTTCTTCCGCGTAGCTTTTCCCGTATTCCATACGGTAATAACAGCGCCCGTATCGGGATTGACGACCACGGTTGCATCCTCCCCGATATACTTTTGGCTGCGGCGTCCCTGTGCGTCGGTCTTCGTCTGGCCCACATAGAGCGGATTGCTTCGTGCGTCGATTATTGCGGATTCGTCAACATGCCGTTTCATCTGTCGCTCCTTCGCGTGAAGCGTCGCATCGGGGCTTACAGCCGCGCGCTTCGCGGCCTGGGCGACCTTTCCGGCCACGCTTCGATTATACCCCTCCACGCCGCATCTTTCAACCTTTGGACGGAGTTCCATAGCCTCGGAAAATCGCTTGTATTCAGCCTGTCGCTCCTCGATGCGGCGGGATAGCCGCGAGAAAGCGCCCTTGTCGCCCTGGGCCTCGCAGGCCAGCGCCTCCCGCTTGAGGGCGCGGATTTGGCGCTCCAATTCGCGCTGGCGCTGGGTCGCCTGATAATGGGTGTAGGTTTTGCCGTGATCCTCTCTTGGCGGCGGCTCGTCCGGCCATTTGGAGGGTGACGAAATCCCCGGCCAGAAGGGGTACATGTTATGGCGGCAGTTATAGCCAAACAGGCCCAGCGGATCGCCGGGATAGCCGGTGGCTTCGGTCAGGTTGCGGTAGTCCCCGTCCCTCCCGTCCACCTGATAGACCTGGCCCTGCCACGCTTGATGATCGGCATGGCCGCCGCTGCCGTCGGTACGCGCGCCCCAATGCCTGCTGACCTCGACGTATCCTGTGCCGGTCTTTTTGACGTTTTCCCAGGCGACGCGCCCGTTGGCCTGCGCGGCGGCGGTCTGCATATTGAGGCGCACGGCGGTATCGAGCTGCATGACGCGGCCACTCTCATAATCGACGGTTTTCAGGCCCTCGCGCGCGAGGTTGCGCACGGCCTCGTTTGCGGCCTGGTCAAAGCTCTTGCCGCCGGAAAGCGCCTCGTTTGCGGCGCGTTCAACCTCTCGCAGAAAGATATCGCGTGCCTTGACATAGCCGCCGCCGGGCTGCTTGTAGGCGGCGGAGCGAAGCAACGTATCCATGATTTCGGTCGTTTCCCCGGCGATATCGTCAATCAGCCCGTCCAAGCCGTCGTCTGAAGGCGACGCTTGCCCCGCTTGGCGGTACAGCGCCCGATCACCCTCGTGGGCTTCGCGCACAGCCTGCTCAATCTCTTTCGGCACGGCCTCGGAAGCCTCCTTACGGGCCGTCTGGATAGCCTGCCGGCAGGCGCGCTGATAGATTCCGCGCTGGCGTGACTTGGCCCTGCGATAAGCGGAGTCCCGGCTGATGCGGCGGCGCAATTCCCTGTTTTTCATCCCCTTTCCGCGCAGGTTGGCGGCGGCGTTGGAGACATGCGGCGCAACGGCGCGGAAGCCCGCGACAAACGCGGTCAAAAGGCTGTGCTCCATGCGCTGGGCGATGGAGACGAGGGCCTGACCGATGCGGTCAAACTGGCTTTCAGACAGCACGCTTCATCGCCTCTTTTCTTGCCGGTCTATGCTTCTTCGTCATCCTCCGGGTTATCTTCCCTTGGTTCGCCGGAAATCCACTCCGCCGCCTCATCCGCGGAGAGGTTATAGCGCCGCTGGAGGTAGAGCGAGAGCACGTTGTCGCCGCCGATGCCCGCCAGCACGTCGTTGCGAATATCCTCCAGCTCGCTTTTTCGGTCGGTGACGTAGCTGTCGTCGAACTCCACAAGAACGGGCGCGTCGATGTCCCAAGACGCGCAGTCGAAGGTATTCTGGAACCAGAGCGCGGCGCGGACGATATCCGCGATGTATTTGCGGGCGATCCCGCGCTGCTTGTTGAGCTCCTGCATTTGGTCCTGACGTTCGCCCGCGTACTCGGTCGCCGTGGTAATCTGGCCGTTCTCAAAGCGGTACTTGCGCATGCCGTAGCCGAATTGCAAGCTCAAAAGGCTTAACAATAGCTCCAAAAGCTCGGTGAAGTCCTTTACCCGCAGGGTCGGAACGATTTCATGCACGAAGGTGTTTTTCTCCGGCAGCTTATCGCCAAGGATGACGAAGCGCCTTTTCAACTGCTCGCTGGGGGTGACGGGATTTCCCTCTTTGTCATAACCGCAAAGCAGCTCGTTAATAAGGGTTATTTTCTCACAATCGTCAATATCGCCATAAAGCGCGGTAAAGACCATATCCAGCGCCAGGAGGATGGGGATGGTTTCGGCCAGCTTGGGCAGGCCGTAGCCGCGCATGCCGGGGATATGGTTGACGGCGCTGGTATGGAGGACGGCGAAGGGCCTGACCTCGCCCAGCTCGACCGCTTCGTCGGAAAGAGCCTTTCCCTGCCCGTCAAAGGTAACGGTGCGGTACTGGTAGCGCCTGGAGCCGGGAACAAGGGTGCAGATGACAAGGGTTACAATCTCCTTGCCGTCGGTCAGATCAGCGCCGACGAACGCGGCTTCCAGCACCTCTCCGTTACGGACGGTAAGGGGGAAGAAACCGGTCGCGTCCACATAGACCAGCTCGGTATCCCCGCCTTTGAGGGATTGCGTGCCGTCCGGGGCCTCGAGCACGTCCGCGCCGGCTTGGCGCACGTAACACGCCTCGGTGCCGAGAGCGGCGCAAAGCTCGAGCTGCCGGCGGAATTGCGGCAGAAAACGGTTGGCTTCGAGCAACGCGTTCACGGCGTCGAATTGCGCGGTGTCGGCGTCGCCCGCGTTGACCTCCAGCACCTCGCACAAACTGGCGTCGTCGGAGCAGACGCGCTTTCCAAAGCCCATATGGAACATGTCGTACTTTTCGCCCTGTACGGTTTCGCGGCGGTGCTTTGTGACCTCGTTATTGCGATACCAGCTTTCACACTCCCGGATGATGCCCTGCGCGCGCTCCTGCGGCGTGTAGCCAAGTTTGCGGAGGAACGCGAGCGGGCCGGTTTCTTTTTGGATTTCCATGGTCGATCATCTCCTGTCCGGTTGGGGGCGCACGCGCGGCCTTGTCGTCATCGCCTGTCGATGAACTGAACAAATTCCAGCCAGGAATAGCAGAAAGCGTCCCAGCGGTCGTTGATGTTGCCGATGTTATGATCCTCGGGCTGGTCGGGATGCTTTTCATCCCATCGAAGGTTTGAGATCGCGCGAATGGTAGCGGAGCACCGGCGGGCAAGCTTGAGCCGCCCGGTGGCGAGCAGCCTGTCCACGGTGCGGGGCCTGTCCGCGATTGGGTTCTTTTTTACGCCTGTGATGTTGTTCCATGGGAGGCCCGCGGCGCGCGCCGCCGAAACCAGGCTGTTGATCATGGTGGGGCTGGCGCTGTCGCAAAACGTCCATTCCACGCGGCCATATCGCCGCGCCGTCTCACGATAAAAAGCGACAAAGGCGTCGCAGATGGCTTGTGAATCGACGCGGTTGGAAAGCGGAACGCCCTCCTCCATAAGCCCGGTAAGCTGGCGGTAATCGCGGCTGATATCCGTCAGAAAGAGGGTGCTCATGGAGCCTCTGCCGCCGAAGTCCACGCCGATGACGCGCTTTCCCGAGGCGCGCTTGTCGGCCTCCGCGTCTGAAATGAGATAGGGGTCGGGGTTGTCGGCAAAGACGGGAAAGCAAAGCCCCTGCGCCACGCAGCGTTCGCCGTTGATATCGCGGCGGTACCACACCGTGCCGGGCACATACTGGCTGACAATTTCGGCCATGCGTTCGGCGGAGATGGTGGCGTTATCGCTCAGGGTAAAATGCTCGTAGCGAAAGCCGCCTACAAATTGAAGGCGGTAAGGCTCGATGTATTGCGTGTAAATGGCGTGCTCAGGGTAGCAAGGGTTAAGGTCCCAAAGCGTCAGCGGCTTCCCGGCGGCGATCTGGCGGCCCATGGCGACCTTGATAAAGCTTTGGCGGCTGTCCTCGCAATCGTAATGCTCGTTGATTTCGGTGGCAATCCACAGGCCGTAGGAATTGCCAAGGATGCGCTTGTAACTGTCGGAATATCCGCCGCCTGCGAAGATGACCACCTTTTCGCCCGTCGGCGTGCGGATAAACAGGGCCTCGTTATCCTTAAACTTGCCCCATTTGCAGCGACCGCGAAACAGGGCCTCGAGGCCGAAGCCGTTGCATACGCCGATGTTCAGCTTGGCGTTGCCGATGGTGGAGCCGGTGGCGAGATGATAGGTATCCGGGCAGGTTTCCAGGTACATGGCGGCGATGATACAATGGTCGATGGTCTTGCCCGAGCGGATCGCGCCCTCGGCGCACATCATGCGGTTGCGCGGCCAGTCATGGATGTAGCGGATATGCTTCTCGCTGAAGCGGCCCCACGGGATGGTCGCCGTGAGAGTGCGGCGCGGCGCGGCAGAATCGGTCATGACGGCTCACCGCTTTCTTCGCCGGCTTGCGCGGACGCAACCGGCAGCGCGAGCATTTCCGCGAGGGGCGTCAGGTCCTCCACGTCGGCCTGCTTGCGTTCCCGGCCTTCGATGACCGAGAGCCGCCGCCGCTCGTATTCAAGCGTAACCTTGCTGCTCAGCATGCGGTCAAGGTTGTTGATCGCGTCCAGCTTGAGCTTCTGGAGCCTGGTCAGGGCTTCCTCGATGGCGAGGATCACGGTAATGGCGTTTTGCTTGGTACGGGTGACGGTGCCGCCGTTGGGGGCTTCCTTGCTCTTTTTGAGGTATGCCGTGTACACCTCATGCACGGGCATCATGCCGTCGTTACCGTCCCCAATGGCGATATCGTACTTTTGGCAGACGGCCTCCAGGCGCAGGTACATGCGGCGCTCCCGGATTTCGCATTGCTCGATCAGGGCGCGCTGGCGCTCGAGCGGCTCCGTCGGCGTGCGCTCGAGGATGGCGCGTTCCTCGTCCGTGCAATTCAGCAGCAGATTGGCGTACAGACCGTGCTTCAGGGTAAGTTGGTTTCCCGGTTGCGCTCCGGGGCCGCCGCGGTTGCCCGCCGCGAGCTGGTTGCCCAGCAGGTCGGGCCGCTTGGCCGGCGCTCCCTTTTGCGTGAGGGGGATGGGCCGCGGTTCGGGCGGTTCCGGGTTCGGCGGCGTTTGGATACTCTGCGTCTTGGCGCGGTCCATCGTTTTGACAAGCTCATCCCATTGTTCGCGGCGTTTCCAGACGGACAAGCTCTTTTCGGGCACGTTCATGACGCGCGCCAGCTCGCGCAGCGTCACCTTGCCGCCGGAATCCACGTATAGCTGCCGTGCCCTGTCGCGCTCCGGGCTGCATTTGCGGGGCACGGGCCGTCACTCCTTCCGGGGTTAATTCACCATGACGAGATTGATGCGTCGTACTGTCGTATACGTCGTACTGGCGGGATTTGTCGTATTGTCGTATGCGAGAGGCGTTACTTCCCGAACACATCATGCACATAATTACGCTTCTTCTCCATCAGATAGCGCATGACGCTTGCAAACGACTGGCCGCACAGCCATTTCTCCGCAAGGGTCGTTTGGAATACGGCTTTGAAGCATTTTGCGGTTCCGACCTTCGCCTGCGCCTCGCTCGGCTTGTGAAGATCGTCATGAATGAGGTGGTTGATGTTATACGCATTCGGAACGAACCCAGGCAGCCCGTCAATGCCGCAACATGTCAGGCTGTCCCCCATCTTTCGCAGCCGGTTTTCGCCGGAATAGAATTTCATGCCGCGCTGGTGGCATTCGTCCCGCAAAGCGGTAAAGTCCCTTTGCAGGATGTGAATGGGAAGAACCCAATCGCCCCCTGCTTTGACGAGGCCCGGCTTTCGCTTGACGAATTTCATACCCTCGAAGATTGCGCCGTAGGCTCCGGCGTCCGCCCAGACGCCGACGTTCCGCCTGACGGTCGCGAACACGTCTGGGATATACGGCTGTACGCGGATATTGACGCGCTTCCCGGCTTTTGCGAGTGTATTGACGAATTTCAGGCGCTCCCGATACGGAGGCGCGCCGGGTTCGAGGGAATCATAGCGGTCGCATACCATTGAGATTTGCATCACGCAGTTAGCGTCTTTGAGCAGGCTCAGGTATGGTTCTTCGACGCATAGCGCGCCCTTGGTCGAGATAACGACCGGGTATTGCGTTTCAACGAGGATTTTCAGCGCGTCGAGCGAGCGCATATGCGTTCTTTCGCATGGCTGGAAAGGATCGCTTACGCCGCCCCAATGCAAGGGGATATTCCAATCCGCCCAGTTGGTTCCCTGGGTGCGCTGGCCCTTGATAAACGGAAGCAGGGCCTTTGGCGTCTCTCCGGTTTCGATGGCGGAGATATCGGTTTTGCGCTGCACAAAGCAGTATTTACAGCCGTGCGAGCAGCCAACATAGGTATCAAAGCGTATGGGCAGGTCGCATAAAAAGCATTGGCTTCCGCATTCAGGCATCTTTCATGGCCTCCAACATCATCTTTTCGAGCGATTCCTTTCCGTGCGCCTTCAGATAATCGTCCACTGTGGCCTTACTGTCGGAAGGGAAATGGAAGGTGACGGCAAAGCGGTCGCTTTGGGCGTCGCGGGTAGCAAACTCGTCGTTAAGGATATGGTCAAAATACTGATCGGCGGTTTTAAAGCCGAAGTCAAAGCCACCGAAATCAAGGCTGTCAAGCTCGGCCTCGAGCTTTGCAAAATCCCACTCTGCGCCCTCGGCGGTCTTGTTATCCACAAGGCGGTAGGCGCGGTTCTGCTCGTCGGTGAGCCGGCTCACGACGCAGGGGACGGTATCGAGCTCCAGCTCCTTCGCGGCGAGAAACCGGGTATGGCCCACGACGATCACGCCCTCACGGTCGATGACCAAAGGCTGCTGGAAGCCATAACGCCGGATGCTCTCGGCCACGTCGTGGACCGCCTGGGCGTTGCGGCGGGGGTTGTTCTCATAAGGGATGACCTCGGAGACGGGCTTTTGGATGACGTTCATAATGTCTGTCTGTTTCATGCGCGGGCCTCTCTTTCCAGCTTGTTTAGGGCGGCGCGGTGCAGGGCCATACATTCTTCGCCGGAGCGCTCGAGAACCCTTTGGATGTCTTGCCAGTCCATCCCCGCATCATAGTACAACCCGAGCACCCTGTATTCGTCTCGCGTAAGGCGGGCGAGCGGCGGCATGATTTCAACCGCGAGCGCGTCCGCTTTCTGCCGGCAGGCGGCGGCCTGATCCCGAAACGCGCCGTAGGAGAGCGCATGGTCGCTCAACGGGCAACGCCCGGTTCCACCCATGTTCGTGGCGCGGCGCGCGCTCATGCCCTTCGTGGCGAGGGCAAGCTGCTCCTGCGCGCGCATCTTGCAGTCAGCCTCCCGCATGCGGAGATCGCGGAGCATCCACAGCTTTTCCCGGATCGTATCCACGGCTCGTCCCTCCCTTGCGCAAAACGCGCATAGCAAAGGGACGGCCTTTCGGCCGTCCCTGAACGCTTTGCGCAGTATAATCATAACATACGTTTTTGAGGCTGTAAATGATACTTTCCTGTCCTTTTGCTGTCCATTTTCTGTCCCTCATACCTTATAAATGAAATTAACTCGATTTTGGTTAAATTGTTTCATTTTTATGTTGACTTACATAACAAAGCGTGGTATAATAATTGCGAAAGGAGCGAGGACTATGTTAACGCCTTTTGGAAAGTTCCTTCGGAAGCTGAGGATCGACCATGGCGAACTACTGCGCGATATGGCGACCACTCTGGGAGTAAGCCCCGCATTTTTGTCTGCTGTAGAAAACGGAAAGCGCAACGTACCGAATGATTGGGTCGCCCAGCTCACTGTTCATTACGATTTGAACGCAACGACCCAAACGGCCTTACAGCAGGCGGCCGATGAATCTACCACCTTTGTTAAAATGAATCTAACGGGAGCGAGCGATGCGAAGCGGGAAGCCGCGCTGGTTTTTGCGAGAGAGTTCCAATCTATGGACGATGAATCCTTACAAGCGTTTTTGAGCTTTGTAACTCATCGTGGTGACGATAGGGAGTGACGCGCCATTATGCAATATGCATCTGTCCCTTTGACCCGCCGACGGCTTCGCATATATGCGCGAAGCATCAGGCGGTCCCTTGGGCTGGAAAACGAGCTCTATTTCCCAATCGTCGACCTGCTTGAGAATCTTCCTAACCTCTTTCCAGATACGGGTATCAATTATGAGATCGTAGAAGATGATGCTTTGCCAACCAACACTCACGCACAGTATGATGCGAAGGAGAACGTTATTCGAATCAAAAACTCCGTTTACGAACGCGCGTGTGATGGGTATGGCAGAGATAGGATGACCATCGCGCATGAGATCGCCCACTTCCTGTTGCTGACCTACAGCGGCTTAACGCTGAGCCGCGACTTTGGCGATACTCCCGTACCTGTATACCAAAACCCCGAATGGCATGCGAAGTGCCTTGCGGGCGAGTTGCTGATACCGAAGCATCTGACCGCTTTGATGCACCCTTATGAGGTTGCAAGACGTTGCGGCGTTTCTCAAGTAGCGGCTGAATATCAGTCCACAAAGTGAAAAACGGAGACTCTGCCAAGTCCCCGCTTTTCATAGATTTGGAACCGGCCGGGTTCCAAGCTTGACGTACCACCTTGGATTATATCAGTTATTCTCCAAGAGTCAAGAAAAGTATCCGGCCAGAGAGGAGTATTTTTCAATGGCCGTATATATTTTTAGGGCTTCATTCACCAAAAATGGCGTAACATATTACGCCCGCGACTACGGTAAGCGCGCCTTCAAAATTCGCATCAAGTGATGTGAAAAGAACCACCCCATCTTGGTACTACATCAAGATGGGGCTGGTTTTTGCTATTGTCGAATTCTATCATGCTCGATATAAAAACCGCATCTTCTCCGGAAGAGAGGGATCACGCTTGAGCATGGTCAGCATCCGGCTCGCGGGTCCGGCGGGAGTATTGCGGCCGGCTTCCCACGCTTCCACAGTCTTGATATTCACGCCCAGCACATCGGCAAATACGCGTTGCGTCATCCCGGACTTCACACGGACGTCACGCACCGCCTCGGCGCTCCACGTCTCAGGCGGAGCGACCGTGACGCGTACTTTCCTTGCTTTCAGCTCGCCGCGCTCATAGGCAATGGCTTCCTCAAGGCCGCGCTTGATGTTCTCAAATTCACTCATATTCCTTCTCCTTTCTTGGGATGCGGGGCGGGGCTCAGCACCCAACTCGCTTCCGCAGTTCCGTTTCCAGCACGCCGACCAGCTTTTTCAGCTCGTTGCATTGCGCGTCTGTCAGGTTTGATTGCTCCTTTTTCTGGTATGCGGTCAGCAGGTATATCTTTTCGTAAATTGCGAAGTCCACGTAGATAACGCGAGCGCTTCCGCTCTTACCCCGACCGGGAAAGGCGACCCGCAGCTTGCGCACCCCGCCCGTCCCGGCCATTGTATCCCCTGCCTGCGGGTTAGCGGTCAGCTCGCATTGAAGTTCCTTTAACTGCTCGTCGGTCAGCCCAAACCGCTTCCACGCCGCCATGAAGCTTGGCAGCTCCACGAACTCTCTCGTCATTGGTATTTCCTCCTGACGATATATATCATACCCTATTTAATAGGGCACGTCAATGCTTTCTTCAATATTTTCAAAGCTTCTCGGCTCCCAGGCCCGGGAAAAGTCCTGCTCGCGGAACAGCTCGGCAAGGCCGGTGATCTGTTTCAGGCGTAAAATCTCGTCCATATCCATGCCCAGGTGCTTTGCGATCCATGCATCACCGCGGCCGATGGCGTGAAGCTCCGCCACGATGTTGCCCATCAGGTCAACGTCGTGCGAGCCGCGGGCGCGGTTGTGGCGGATGGTGGAGGCCATGCGCTCATCCAGCGGCTTGTCAATCACGCTGACGGGCAGGCAGCCGCCCTCCCGCTCGCGGATGTCGGGATGGTCAAGAAGAATGCGGTAGCGGTGAAAGCCATCCACAATATCGTACCTGTCGGCCTCCGCGTCGTAGTAGCAGACGATGGG
>DBGEOK010000131.1:0-22147 GCA_048370855.1 Candidatus Limiplasma sp.
CCTTTCTACGGTTCTCAATGGACCGTTGTCATGCCGGATACCCGAGGTTGACGATCACGCTCCTTTTTTTCTTTTCTCCGCCCCGCCGGGCGGGCCCCGTCTTTCATCTGCCTGCATGTTATCAAAATCCAACGGATCTAAATATCCTAAAAAACCACGAAAAAAGGGGAAGTATCTGTTCCAGGGCAGAACCGTTCAGGCTTTCGCCGTCAAAGCGTTCCATATTTTTCACGCAGCGGGCGGCGGCCCGGCGAAACGTCCGCCCGGCCCTCTTCGCGGGATCAGCCGCGCCCGTACAATCGTCGCAGGCTTGAAAACCCTGCTTACCCGAAGCGTTGCGGCTGGAAAGCGGGCGAGCCGTTTGGGACGCCGCGTCGGAGCCTTGGTTTTCATATTAAGTCTATCATGGTCTGGGCGTCTGACCGCGCGACCCCGACGCACACGGCCTCCGCCGTTCGCGCCGTGCGAAAGCGGGCGGCCCGAAAGCTCCGCGGCCCGGCCAACCGCCGGCTTCAGCCTTCGTCCTCCGTCCCTCTCTGGTACGCTGCCGTTGCGATATGCGGCGAATAATGCGCTTTCGCCCTGACGATACCCGGCCCCGGACACCGAAGAACCTTCACCCGTTTTTCTTCAAACGGCAGAAGGGTAAAGTAGTTGTCCTCAAAAAACCACCCGAACGCCTCCCCGTCCTCGCCGCCGCCCAATTCGACGCAATGCGCGGCCCGGTCCGTAGCGACGACGAGCTCGTTTCCCTCCACGCGAAGGTCCAGCTTTGCCTCCGGGAACGTTAAGTAGCGTTCCAGCTCAAGATAGGTATCCTTGCGCGCAAGCACGCGTCCGCCGCCGTCCGTCAGGCTGGCATAAAGGATCCATTCCCGGATCATGGGACAGATGGGATCGAGGTTGGTCAGCACCTTGGACTCGCCCGCGCGGATTGACACCGGAATGGAAAACTCCGCCATGATCCGGTTGTTCGCCATGCTGAACCCCGCCACGCGCAGCGTGCCCGCAACATCGCCCGCGGTATCGTTTACGCCCCAAAGCAAAAAATGGTTTTCATTTTCAAACGAAAGCAGCAGCGGGCTGTAGGAGCGTTTGACCTGATAGAACGGAAGATAGGTTTCCATAAAAAAGTCTACCAGCGAGCAGTGGAGCTGCGGCCAGCTTTCGTTTATCTTCCATAGCATATAACCGTTGGAAATCCGCTTTCCCTGCGTGTCAAAATAGGGTTTCCCACGGCGGACGCCCTCGCTGTACGTGCGCATAAACTCCGCGAACGCCGCATTATAACGATAAACCAGCGATTCCGCGTCATGGGCTTCATAAAAATGCTCCACCGCCGCCGACTCGCCTGCAAAAAACCGCGCGCTCCATTTGGCCCACGTTTTTGGAATGGGAACGCGCTTCCAAACGGGCACAAAAAACTTTTCGTCCGCGGCAAAGTATTTTTCCCTGGTAGGATGCTCGCTCCAGTACATCGCCTGGTTGACGTACCCTTTGGGCCAAATCTCATCCTCGTCCATAAAGCGCTTGAGGCTCCGCAGCGGTCCCGTGGAAGTCCGCGCCGATTCAGACGCGAAGACGGGATATTTTTCCACCGAATGCCGATAGGTATAGTACAGGGGATGCCCGTCCCCCTCCGAGGGATCGCTGGGGTAATCTCCTCCGCTTGGCGAGCTTGGCAGATAAAACCTTTCCGGGTCCGCCTCCCGGACGGCCCGCGCAAAATCCTCCAGAAACGGCCGATAGGAGACGTCGTACTTTTCGTAGCTGTTTTCCTCGTTGTGCATCCAGGTTTCGTTTCCGCCGCTCCACAGCAGGATACAGGGATGATGCTTGAGCCTTCGGACGGTATATAGCGCCTCCTGATAATACTGCCGCCGCTCCTTCCCGCCTTCCAGATAGTAGGCCCAGTGCAAGAAAAAATCCTGATAGACCATGATGCCCAGCCGGTCGCACGCCTCATAGAAGCTATCACCGTATTGCATGCCGCCGCCCCAAACGCGCAGAAGGTTCATATTTGAATGCTCCAGCCGCAGCATCAGCTCTTGGCAGCGCTCGTTAGACCAGCGATGGGTACGTCCGTCCAGCTCGCACAGGTTTCCGCCCCAAAGCTTGATTTCCCGCCCGTTTACGCGAAAGCGCATATCCCCCGTCTTTTCCAGCCGGCGCAGTCCCAGCGTCCGCCGCACGCCGTCTACTTCCCTCTCCCCGTCCATCAGGGATACGGCAAGCTGGTAAAGCGGCTGCCCGCCATAGTTCTTCGGCCACCAGAGCAGCGGCCGCTCCACCGTCAGTTGTCCGCGGCATTGATACCGTCCGGCTTCGGCTTTGACTGGAAACTCCGTTTCGGCCGCAAGCGTTCCATTCGGGGAAAACAGCTTCGCGCGCAGGCTCAGTCCGTCCCGGTTCGCGCGGCCCTCCAGCAGAACCTCGATTTCCGCCCGCGTGCGCCATTGGTTGAAGCGCGTGTTGATATCGAGCCGATCGATCGAGCCGCTTCGGATGTAGGTGATGCAGACATCCGCGAACAGCCCGACGGTCGTGAGCGTAACGCCGCCAAAATCGCCAAAGTCCTGCGTGCATTTCCGAATTACAGAGATATTATCCATATGCCCGCGCAGCGGTTGGTCCAGCGCCTCCAGCCGTTCCCGGACCACGCGGTTCGGCGAATGAAAATAGACCGTCAAACAGTTCAGATTTTGTAGGTACGGCGTTACATCCAGCGTCAAAGGCAAAAACATGTCGTCATGAAACGCGAGATGCGCGCCGTTAAGGAAAATATCCGCCACCGTGTCTATGCCGCCAAAATACAGCTCCGCCTGCCCGGCGTCCGCCGCCGTCCGCTCAAAAGCGCAGGTATAAACCCAGTCCGCATCCGCGATCCATTGACAGCTTTCCACCTTGCCAACCAGCATGTCAGCCGGCAGCCTTCCCTCGTCCAGCAAAACCTCCTGCACCTGCCGGCCGGTCCCCGCGCTCAGCCAATCGCCGTCAAGCGCTTCCATCCCGCTCGTCAAGCGAACCAAATCCTCTTTGGTTCCCCGCCGCAGCCGCCAATTCTCGAGCACGACACGTTGACTCATCACGATCACCCTCCATCTGTCCTGGCGAACCCGTCCCATGCGTTTCGTTGAGCATAGCACGGGCCAGGAGCGTCATACAGGGTGATTTTCTATAATTTCATCCGTTTTTTCTGTCGCGCGCCGCATTGAAAGCTTTGACGCCCGCCGCGCCCTTGAAAATAGGGCGTCCCAATTGGGTTTATCAAAAAGCGCTTCAAAAACCCGCCTCCGCGCGTCCGTCTAGGCCGCTAAGAGACGGGTTTCCTGTTGAGTTGACCTTTTCACGCTTCAAATGTGGCCGCGGATTGGTTTTGCCGCGCGCCCCTTGCCGGGGCATACGGCGCGGCCTTTTTGCCAGGCTGTTTACCCGACGGGACGCGTGCTTTCCACAAGCCGGCCCTGCTGACGCCGCGGCCAAAGCCTTTCCGACGCTTACACGCACCCCTGCGCCATCATCGCCTCCGCCACCTTCAGGAAGCCCGCGATATTCGCGCCCACGACGTAATTGGTCGGCTTGTCGCCATATTCCTTGGCGGCCTCCGCGCATTTGTCAAAGATGCCCTTCATGATGCCCTTGAGCTTTTCGTCCACTTCCTCAAACGTCCAGCTCATGCGCAGGCTGTTTTGGCTCATCTCCAGGGCGGAGGTGGCCACGCCGCCCGCATTGGCCGCCTTGCCCGGCGCAAAGAGCACGCCGTTTTGCTGGAACAGCTCGGTAGCCTCCAGCGTGGAGGGCATGTTCGCGCCCTCCCCAACGACAAAGCAGCCGTTTTGAATCAGCGCCCCCGCGCCCTCCGCGTCCAGCTCGTTCTGCGTGGCGCAGGGCAGCGCGATATCACACTTGACCGTCCAGATTCCGCGGCAGCCCTCATGATATTCGCTGCCGGGCACGCGGGCCGCGTACTCCTTGATGCGTCCGCGCTCAACCTCCTTAATCTGCTTAACCACGCCGAGGTCTATGCCGTTGGGATCGAAAACGTAGCCGTTGGAATCGCTCATGGCGACGACCTTGCCGCCCATCTCGCTGATTTTTTCATTGGCGTAAATGGCCACATTGCCGCTGCCGCTTATCACCACCGTCGCGCCCCGCACGCTTTTTCCGTTGGCTTCTGCCATATTCTTTACAAAGTAGCACAGGCCGTAGCCGGTCGCCTGGGTACGGGCCAGGCTTCCCCCGTAGGTCAGCCCCTTGCCCGTCAGCACGCCCTCGTACACGCCTGTGATGCGCTTGTATTGGCCGTAGAGGTAGCCGATTTCCCGCGCGCCGGTACCGATATCGCCGGCCGGAACGTCCACGTCCGCGCCGATATGCCGGTACAGCTCCGTCATGAAGCTTTGGCAGAAAGCCATAACCTCCCGGTCGCTTTTGCCCTTGGGGTCAAAATCGCTGCCGCCCTTGCCCCCGCCGATGGGCAGGCCGGTCAGGCTGTTTTTCAGCACCTGCTCAAAGCCTAAAAACTTGAGGATGGACAGGTTGACGCTGGGGTGCAGCCGCAGCCCGCCCTTATAGGGGCCGATCGCGCTGTTGTATTGCACGCGGAAGCCTCGGTTCACCCGCGCCGCGCCCTGGTCGTCCACCCACGGCACGCGGAAGATCACCACGCGCTCCGGCTCCACAAACCGCTCCAGAAGCCCCGCCCGCTCATATTCGGGATGCTTGTCAAAAACGGGCGAGATACTGTTCAAAATTTCCGTCGCGGCTTGCAGATACTCGCTCTCATGCGCGTTGCGGCGCTGAAGGCCGGCGAGCACGCGGGAGGTGTAATCACTCATCCATAAAACTCCTTTCTAATGTGGAAACGGCATTTTTTGCGCCGCGCGTTGCAAAAGATTGCAACCGCTGCTGTATTATAACATAAAAATCGGCCTATACAAAGCCGAATTTGAAGGATGCGGGCCGTGAAATTGCATTTGTTTTGTTTTCATTCCGGAGATATCCGCGCGGAACCGTCCGGCTCCTGCGACACGCGCAAAAAAACGTCCGCGTGCGCGCCCGCCGCGTCCTGCCGGTCGGTACAGGTCAAAATGGTCTGCACCCCTTCCGCGCTTTTGAGCAGCGCGTTTCGCCGGCGGAGGTCCAGCTCGCTGAACACGTCGTCCAGCAGCAGGGTCGGATACTCGCCCATTTCCCTTTCAATCAGCTTTAGCTCCCCCAGCTTCATGCTAAGCACCGCCGTGCGAAGCTGCCCCTGGCTGCCGAAGGCCCGAAGCTCGCGGCCGCAAAGCAGCATGCCCACGTCGTCCCGGTGCGGCCCGAAGGTCGTGTACATGCGCTGGGCGTCCTCCCGGCGCGACCTTCGGAGGCCGTCGAGCATCGCGCGGTAGGGCGCGTCCGTTTCCGCCAAGGCGCTCACATACCGCAGCGTGAACGCCTCCTTCGGGTTTTCCGAGATCGCGGCGTATTGAGCGGACGCGTTCTGGCCCAGCTCCTCCAGGAACCAGCGCCTGGCGCCCGCCAGCGGCGCCGCCGCGCCGGCGAGCTGGTCGTCCCAGGCGTCGAGCTGGTTTCCAAAATCCTGTACGCCCTCCAGCTTATTTTGCTTCAACAGGGCGTTTCGGCTTTCCAGCACGGTCAGGTAGGTTTTCAGCGCGCGCAGATAGCTCGGCCTAATCTGGCTTAGCTGCATATCCAGAAAGCGCCGCCTGGCGGACGGGCCGTCGCGCACAATGCGGATGTCCTCCGGAGAAAACATAACCACCGTGGCGTGACCCATCATGTCGCTGATGCGCTGGGCGGGCTTGCCGTACAGCAGCACCCGCTTCTGCGGCTTCTGAAAGGGATAGAGGCGAACCTCCACGTCGTGCTTGCCGTCCAGGCGCTCGGTTTCGCCGTGGGCTAGGGCGACGCTTTCCCCCGCCGCGATCATTTCACGGTCCATGGCCGTGCGGTGACTGCGCCCAAGGGAGAGCAGATGCATCGCTTCCAGCAGATTGGTCTTGCCGCTGCCGTTGGGGCCGTAGAGCACGGTCGTTCCCGGGTGCGGGCGGAGCTCCAAAAAGGGGTAGTTGCGAAATTGCTGAAGCCTCAGGGAGGTAAAGCGCATGGAGGTGAAGCCCTCCCTTTCCTTTGAATGGCGGATGGAAACGGAAGCCGCTACCTTCGGCTGATTTTGACGGTGATATCCCGTTCGGTCAGCTCGCCGCCAAATACGTCTTTGCCGTCGACCGCGTAGCGCGTCACCTTCAGCGTATCCTCGTCCGGGGCTTCCACCGAAAGGTACCCCGTTTGAAGCATCCGGCGACCGCGGCGCTCGTTGAGCAGCTTGCTGACGTCCCCGCGCAGCTTCTCGTCGGCGTCGTCCCAGCGCATGGGCGCGCGGTTCCAGGGGTCCGCCATGCCCGTCATGCCGATCTCGTCGCCATAATACACGGTCGGCGCGCCCGGCAGGGCGCACAGCAGCCGCAGCGCCTCCACATAGCGCTTTTTGGCCGTTTTCAGGTCGCGCTTGCCAAGCTTGACCTTGCGGGCCTCCGCGCGGTCCATCTGAATCGCGCCGTCCTGGTCATAGCCGGCCATGGCGTTTAGAATGCGGACGCGGTCATGGCTGCCCAACAGGTTCATCAGCGAATAATAGAACGGCGCGGGATAGACCTCCTGCTGATGCAGGAGGATCCGGCGGAGCTGATAGGCGTCGATGGCGCCGGTAAAAAAATCGATCGTCGCGCGGCGCAGCGGATAGTTCATCACGCTGTCCAGCGTATCGCCCAGGCAGTAGGAGCGCTGCTTTCCATAGGAAATTTTATTGCTGGCGTCCTCCCATACCTCGCCCAAGAGCACCGCGTCCGCGTCAACCGCCTTGACGGCCTCCCGCATGGACCTAAGAAGCGGCATGGGCAGCTCGTCCGCCACGTCCAGCCGCCAGCCGCAGGCCCCTTTGCGTACCCAGCCCGGCAGAACGCCGTCCTCCTGGTTGAGCAGGTAGCGCTGATAATCCGCGTTTTCCTTTTCCACGGCGGGAAGGTTGGAAAAGCCCCACCAGGCGTTGTAGCGGTCGGGAAACGCCTCGAACCGGTACCAGGAATAGTACGGGGAGTCCGTGCTCTGGTAGGCCCCCAAGGTGTCGTAGCGACCGTAGCGGTTAAAGTATTTGCTGTCCGCTCCCGTGTGGCTGAACACGCCGTCCAGCATCACGCGGATGCCGCGCTCCCCCGCGGCGGCGACAAGCTCGTCAAAAGCGGCCTCATCCCCCAGAATCGGATCGATTTCCTCGTAGCTGCCGGTATCGTAGCGATGGTTCGTTCGCGCGCGAAAAATGGGATTGAGGTAAAGGACGCTCACGCCAAGCTCCTTGAGGTAATCCAGCTTCTGGCGGACGCCGCGGAGGGTGCCGCCGAAAAAATCCAGCGCGCGGTTGTCGCCGTTTTCCGGGTCAATATCGAGCGCGGGCTCCTCCTCCCAGCTTTCATGAAACGCCGCGTCGGGATGCGCGGCGTTGACCTTGCGCACGCGGCCCTTGACGCCGTTGCGGTCCCGGAAAAACCGGTCGGGGAAGATTTGGTAGATCACTCCCTCGCGCAGAAACTCGGGAGTTTGGTAGGCGGGATCATATACCGTAACCTGATAGCTATGCGGCTGGCCATGGTAGTACGCGCCTACCCCGCCAAGCTGGTCGTAGGAGGTTCCATACCGGGCGTCGCCGTCGGGCCGGCGGATGATAAAATCGTACCACAGCAGCATGGGGGTTTGGGGAACGGTCAGCAGGGCCTCGAACATCCCGTTTCCCACAGGCCGCATCGGCATACGGGTTTCGCCGCCGTCCCAGGTGCGCAGGGTGACGGTATCGCTTTCATCGCACAAAAAGCGAAGGCGCAGCAACTCCCCGGCCTTTACAGGGCCGATTGGATTGCGATACGTAGCGTCGTGAGAGTCATGATAGAGCATGTCTTCTTTTCCTCCGTTCTGTTCGGCTGCCGTTTGCATATGCTTTCAAGCCATATTGTACCACATGGAATCAGGCGGTGCAAATCGACAGCCCGCGCGCGTATAATAGGTCCGTTGGCATATATATGCGTTTGCTCCCAAAAATATGACGGCATTGGCAAAAGAGCGCGCTCGGCGGGGAATAAGAGGGTTTCAGGCATACCCGCCGCTGATTTCACGCGCGCGATATTGCGCGGGTATGCCGTTGATGCTATAATGAAAACACACATCACGGAGGGGGTATGCTGCTGTGACGATCAAGGATGCCGTCAAAAAGAACCTGAACGTGCCCAACGCGCTCACACTGATCCGGCTGCTGCTGGTTCCGGTCTATATCGCGCTGTTTGTCAACGGGCGGAAATACCCCGCCCTTATCGTGTTTCTGGCCGCGAGCTTTACCGACCTGCTGGACGGCCTGATCGCGCGCAAATATAACCTCATCACCGATTTTGGCAAGCTGATGGACCCCTTTGCCGACAAGGTGATGGTGCTGACCGCCATGTTCAGCATGGCCATCGGCAGCGCCGCCATCCCCGCCGTCATTCCGTGGGCCGCCGTCATCATTCTGCTGCTCAAGGAGCTGGTGATGATTTGCGGGGGCATGCTGCTTTTAAAGCATGGGATTGTGGTTTATTCCAGCATGATCGGCAAGGTTGCGCATTGCGTGTTTATCGCCGGCCTGGTGGCCACCTACTTTCATGATTGGTTCGCGCGGGTCTGCGCCTCCTGGCCCCTCTCCCCGGATCTGATCCTTGTGTGGCTGGCCGTTTGCCTGACGCTGTGCGCGCTGGTCTTTTATGTGACCGACAGCGTGAAAAAGGCGCGGAAGATGGGCGTGATCGGGGAAAAAAGCTAGGCCGGAAAGACGGGGGAAGGCGCATGATCTTTTCTTTTGAAAGCGCGGGGATTGACTGGGAGGAAAAGGGCGCGGGCCTTCCTGTTGTGATGTTGCACGGCTTGGGCTGCGACCGCCGGATCATGGCCGGATGCATGGAGCCGGTGTTTGAAAGCCGCCCGGAGTATCGGCGGATTTACCTGGACCTGCCGGGCATGGGCGCGTCCTCCGCGCCGTTGGAGCTTGCCTCCTCCGACGCCATTCTGGACGCGCTGTGCGCTTTTCTGACAAAAGAAATCAAGGGAAATTTTCTGCTGGCCGGCCAGTCTTACGGCGGTTATCTGGCGCGCGGCGTTCTGGCGCGCATGCCGGAGCGCGTGGACGGCCTGCTGTTGCTCTGTCCCGTCGTTTTTCCAGAGGCGGGGGACCGGCAGCCGGCGGCGAAAGACATTCGTTCGTTTGACATGGCGTTTTTATCGGGGCTTGACGCGCGGGAGCGCGCGCGCTTTTGCGGCTATGCGGTGGTTGCGAACGAACACACGTATGAAAGGTATCGAGAGGAAATCGCGGCCGGCCTTACGGCCGCCGATGCATCCTTTCTTGAAGGGCTGAAGCGCCGCTATTCCTTTAGTTTTGACGTAGACGCCCGCATTCGCGGGCTTCCGTATCGCCGGCCGGTTCTTGTGCTGGCCGGCCGTCAGGATTGCTGCGTCGGATACCGTGACCTTTGGGAGCTGTGCGGGGTTTTTCCGCGGGCGAGCTTCGCCGTGCTGGATTTAGCGGGGCATCAGCTCCAAATCGAACGTCCGGACGCCTTCGGCGCGTTGGCCGCGGATTGGCTGGAGCGGTGCGCGCAAGGCGCGGAGGCGCAGGCTTGCGGATGAAGCCGCCGAAGGCGGACCGGGCGCGGCGCTCAAGGCGGCGCGCCTTTTGATTTGTCCATATGGGCGTCCGGCCCCTTGTCACGCGCCTGTACCGTGCGCGGCTTTCCTTCGGAGAACGACGAGGCCCGACGCGAGCTTACCATTTTCAATCATCCAAAGGCTGGGAAGGCGCGGGCTTCGCCTCGGGAGCCTTTCCGGCTCGGCATGTCCGCGCCGCCTCCCCTCTCAGGCAGGACAAGCCGGCCTTTTCAGCGAATAAAACATGATTAGCATGATCCGGAGGCATCATCATGAGTGAATTTTTAGCCCCCCTGAACTACGACCGCGCGCGGGACGTTTTGCGCCGCCTGAGCACATATACCTTCTACAACCCGGAGGGCGCCGAACGCGCGGTGGCGGTCCTCCGACAGCGCTATCCCCTGATTTTTTCCAAAATGGAGCTGAAAACCTTCGATCAGGGTGCGGTGCTGCTGGAGATGGGCGGCGCGGATGTCACGGAACCGCTTGTGTTTACCTCCCATTTGGACGCGCCGCCGGGCGTCGAGCCGTGCGTGAATATTCCCGTTCATGAGGCGCCAATGTGCGTGCCGCTCTCCCGCGCCCACGTCGTGGCGCTGCTGGAGGCGTTGGAGGAGCTTTTGCGCGACGGGTACCGTCCCGGTGGGGATCTCTTCCTGGCTTTGAGCATGGACGGATTAAGCGGCGGAGAGGGTGCGAAAAGCCTGGCGGCGCATTTAAAAGCGCGCGGCGTGACACCCTGCTTTGTGTTGGATTACGGCGGCTATGCCACGATGGAGGCCTTTCGCACGTATTTGCCGAAAAACGCTCCCCTTGCGCTCATCGGCATTACGGAAAAGGGCCTGCTGAGGGGAAGCGTCACAGCGGACGAGGCGGTATGCTCCCGCCGCGGCCGCGAGCATGCCCGTCCCCTGGACGAGCTTCTTCGCTGCGGCGCGCGCCTGTCGCGCCACCCCCGCCGTCCGGCGCTTTGCAACGCCAGCGCGCAGATGCTGCGCGCGCTGGGCGGGCATGCGCCGTTCCTGCAACGGCTGCTGGTTCGGAATCCCCGTTTCAGCTTTCCGCTGCTTTGCTTGCTGTGGCGGCGGCGGTCGGTGATGCGGCAGTTTTTTCTCTCGGAGCTGACGGTGTACGCCGTCAGCGGCGAAGGCACGCCGGATTCCCCCGCCGCGAGGGCGGAGCTCCGTTTCTGGCAGACGGTGATACCCGGAAAGAAGAACGCGGACTTCCGCCATCGTATCCGCCGCCTGGCGCGCAACAGCGACCTGAAGCTCTCCTTCGACGTGGACAACGACGCCAGCGCGCGCGGCGAACCCGCGGGGGAGGCGTGGGAAGCGCTGGAGACGGCGATTGAAATTCAGTTTGAGCGCGCGGTCATCGTGCCGTGCCTAAGCCCCTTTGTGACGGACGGCCGGTTCTACGCCCCCCTTAACGGACGCGTTTACCGCTTTTCCCCCTTCATGGTCACCGGGGAGGAGGCGCTTAGGGGCGAGTGCACCGTGACGGATGGAACGCTCCAAACGGCGGTGCAGTTTTTCCGTTCCATGCTATCGGTATAAAAGGGCGGCGCTTGGGCGCCAGGCCGAACGCCGTTGATCGCAAAGGTTCCGCCCCGTTCGGCCTTATTTCCTACTCTGGGCGCGCGTGAGGAGGTTTCGCTCTGTTGCTATCCATCGTATACCTGCTTTTCTTTCTTGCCGGAGGCGTTTTGATGGCGCGGCTGCTCCTGCCCCGGCTGCGCGCGCTGCTGAGAATCTATATCGGCCTCTCGCTGGGCGTGCTGCTGCTGATGTGGCTGCCCGTGCTATGGGCCTATGCGGTCGCCTTCACGGATACGGCCCACTGGCTGGCGGCGGGAACGCTGGCGGCGCTTGCGGGCCTGTGCTGGGTTTTGCGGGATCGCCGCAAGGCGCGTCCGTTTGACGCCGAGGAACGCAAGCTCCTTACCGATCTTCTCTGGCTGGTGGTCCCGCTGACGCTGATAAGCGGCTATTTGCAATACACGCATTCGATCCGGCCCGCCGCCGACGGAACCTATCACGTGGGGCAAAGCACCTACGGAGACCTCTCCCTTCATCTGGCGGTTACGACAAGCGTGATCAACGCCAAATTTCCCCTGGAAAACAGCCTGATGCTGGGCGCGACCATGGCTTATCCCTACCTGTCGGACAGCATCGCGTCCACGATGCTGATGCTGGGCCAGCCCCTTCCCATGGCCATGGCTTTTACCGGAACGCTGATGATGGCGCTGGTTTATACGGGCTACGGGCTGCTGTGCGCGCAGCTCTGCCGCAGGAGGGGCGCGCGGTTCCTGGCGTTTTTCCTCCTGTTTTTAAACGGCGGCCTCGGATTCTTTTACACGCTCGGCGCCACGGTAGACGGCTATCAGGTTACCTCCGTATGGGACAAGCTGCAAAACGTCATGCAGGGATATTACCAAACGCCGACCAATCAGCCCGACCCCAACAACCTTCGCTGGTCCAACATCGTCTGCGATATGCTGGTTCCCCAGCGCGGTATCCTTGGCGGATGGACCATGCTGATGCCGTGCCTGAACCTGCTTTTGCCGCCGCTTTGCCGAAAGGAAAAGCACGACGTCCGCGCGCTCGTGCTGATGGGCCTGTTTGCGGGGGGGCTGCCGCTGATTCATACGCACAGCTTCCTGGCGCTGGCGCTTTTTTCCGCGGGCGCTTGCCTGTACTGCGTGCTCTCCGCCCCCAAGGGCGTCCGCTTCGCGGCCTTTCGGCCCTGGCTGCTGTACGGCTCCATCGCGGCCGCGCTTTCCCTGCCGCAGCTTTTGGCCTTTACCTTCGTGCAGGCCACCGGCAGCGAGCATTTTTTAAGCGTTTGGTTCAACTGGATCAATAACCGGGGAAACCGCGGGATGGTGGACACTTATTTCTGGTTTTATATCAAAAACGTCGGCCTGCCGTATCTGCTGATTTTGCTGGCCCTTCTCAAGCGCAAGCCGAGGGAAGCCGCCGTCCTGCCGGACGGCATCCGCCAAAACAGGCTGATCGCTTCGGGCGCCTTTCTGATTTACATTGTGGCGGAGCTGGTTAAGTTTCAGCCCAACGAATACGACAATAACAAGCTCTTTTATGTATGGTTCCTGCTTTGCCTGCCCATGGCGGCGGATTACGCTTTTGAAATCTATGATAGGCTGCGCGGCCTGGCCGGGCGGCGCGTCATCGCGGCGTTGTTTCTGACGACCTGCTTCCTTTCCGCGGGGCTGACGGTCGCGCGCGAATGCGTCAGCGATTACCAGGCGTACAGCGCGCAGGACATTCAAACCGCCGAGTATATCAGGCAAAACACGCCCGAGCACTGCGTCTTTCTGACCGGAAACCAGCACCTGAACCCTGTGAGCAGCCTTGCCGGGCGCACCATCCTTTGCTCCAGCGATTCCTACTTATATTACCATGGCTTTGACACCACCGAGCGGCGGCTGGAAATCGCGGAATTTTATGAGAACCCGTCGGAGCACCTTGACCTGCTGGCAAAATACGGCGTACAATATATCTACGTGAGCTCGTCCGAACGCTCCAGCAACCAGTACGCGCTGAACGAGCGCGAGCTGGAGGAGCTGTTCCCGCTCGCGTTTGAAACCGCGAACGGAGCCAACCGCGTCTTTGCCGTGCCCGAAAGGTACCGGCCATGACGCGCTTCCTGCAGTACGCTATGGAGCGTGGGCGCAAAATCAGGGCGTTGTTCCTGATGGATGGCGCGATGGTGCAAAAAACCGTTCGCGTGCTGGCCTTTGACGATGAGCGCGTAACCTTTCTGATCGGCGCGGGGAAGAAGCCCGTCGTGATCCCGCGAAACGATCTGCTGGGCTGCGATTACGCGCGCGGCGATCATGGAGAAGAGTAAGCGAAGGCAGGAGGCTGTTACCTTATGATTCGAAAGATAAAGGACTATCTTGGCGCCCATGAAAAGCAATTCGAGCTGCTTCGCTACGTCGTCGCGGGGGGATTGACGACCCTTTTAAGCATGCTCGTGCATTATTCGGGCTGTTTTCTGCTGGCGGCTAAGGAGCCGCTCACAGGAAGCCTGATTCCATGGATCATCCGCTCCATCAACCTGGCGACCAGCTTGCAGATGTCCATTTCAAGCGCGGTTTCCTGGGTGATCGCCGTTTTGTTCGCCTTTTGGATCAACCGGCGCATGGTGTTCCGGGTCAAGGGCGGCGGCGCCGCGCAGGTCTGGAAGGAGCTCGGCCAATTCGCCCTGGGGCGCGTGGTCAGCTTTTTTGTGTTCGAGCAGGGGATGATGCTTCTGCTTAAAGCGGTAGGCGTCAGCAATCTCGTTAACCGCATCATCGTGCTGATCTTTGTCATGGCGTTTAATTACGTCATCAGCAAGTTCTGGATTTTTAAGAAAAAGCCCGGAAACGACGCCGGCGGTTCCACGGAACCGCAAGCAGGATCAGCGCCGCAACCATAACGGGCGGCGGTCCCCAAGGGAGCCGCACGCCCGCCGGCATAAAGGCAAACGCCTCCGCCAAGCCGGGGAACAGGCGAAAAGCCCCATAGCAGAGGCCATAGCTTGCCACACCGTGAAGCGCGCGGATCAGCAGCAGCTTTGCGGGCCGGATTCGCGTTCCCACAAACAGCAGGTTTTGCAGCCAGATGGACAGACCGCCAAAGCTGCACAGGGCGCAGAGCAGGCACAGCGGCGGCGCGGGATAGGCGGCGAGAATCGCCGAGGAGCCGCCTCCAATTTCCAGCAGCGCCCAAACGATGGCAAGCTGCGCCGCGCGGGCCGCCGTCCAGGCCGGGAACGCGGCCGCCAGCAGGGCGCGGAGCACTCCCGCGACAATGGAAAACAGCATCATCGAGCCGCAGACGGCCAGGAGCGCCTGGGCTGAGGAGGATACCGCGCCAGGCAGCAGGGCGAGGACTGATTGCCGCACGCCCGCGCTCCCCGCCGCCGCGCCGCCGGCCGGCGGCATGTTCGCCGCGCCCTTCGCCAGCCCGCCCCGTCCTCCCCGGACCCGCGCGGCCGCAGCCAAAAGTCCGCCGACGGCGAGCGCCCCCGCCCAATGAGCCAGCAGCATCATCCAGCAGCCGGCGGTCAATCCCGTCCACCCCGAGAGCGTACCCACAAAAAACATGGGGCTCATCACGCCCGTCGCGGCCAGCAGCGGCGCGATCCCTTCCCGCGCAACCGCGCCCGTATCCAAAAGGCCGCAAGCGCGCTGCGACGATGCCGGCGAGCCGGCCGCGAAGGAAAATAAAATGGTCCCCGAAACGGCGCGGACACGGCTTCCCTTGAAAGGTTCGCCATTTGGGGACGAGGCCATCAGTTGGTTCAGCACCATCATGGGAAAAAGAGCGGGCAGCACGCCGCGCGTAAAAACCTCGGCGGCCGCGCCGGCCGCGCGCATGGCGTCCCCGGAAAAGCAAAGGATCAGCGCGACGCAAATCCCCGCCGCTATGCCGTTCATCCAAATCGCCTCCTCATCCTGAAACCGCAGTATGCTATTGTATGCGTCAAGTCCGCGCAACCAGCCTCCAGAAAGCTGGAGCTTTTTCACAAATTCCGACAAAATGTTAGGCTTTTGGGGATTTGCACCTTTTCAGGCCGCACAAATTGAGGTATACTAAAAGCAGTCTCTCTGAGAACTTGCGACTTGAAAAGGAGCATGCTTGTGACGGACTTTGTGAGCACCTGGAACAACGATCTGTTGACGGTTCCGTTTGGGCCCCTCGGTTTGATCGCCATGCCCGGCTGCGAAGAGCTGGGCGCGAAGGTAAATAGCTGGCTGATGAAGTGGTACGAGCAGCAGGACGCCTTGGAGGAGACGCCCCTCTTTTCTTTAATGGGGTACAACCGGCACGATTTTTTAATCGAAGCGGACCTTCCCCGCTTTGGCACGGGCGAGGGTAAGGGAATGCTGAAAAGCAGCGTGCGCGGGTATGATATTTACATCCTCTGCGACGTGGGCGCGTATAACGTCCGCTACAAGATGTACGGGGAAGAAGTTCCCATGTCCCCGGACGATCACTACCAGGACCTCAAGCGGATTATTGCCGCGATCGGCGGCCGCGCAAAGCGTATCAGCGTCATTATGCCGATGCTGTACGAGGGCCGCCAGCACCGCCGCACCAGCCGCGAAAGCCTCGACTGCGCTTTGGCGCTCCAGGAGCTTCAGCAGATGGGCGTCAGCAACATCATCACCTTCGACGCGCACGACCCGCGCGTGCAAAACGCCATTCCGCTCATCGGCTTTGACAGCGTGAAGCCCAGCTATCAAATTTTGAAGGCGCTTTTCCGCAAGGAATGCGACCTTCAAATTGACCGCGACCATATGATGATCGTCAGCCCGGACGAGGGCGCGATTGACCGCAACATCTTTTACAGCTCCGTGCTGGGCATCGACATGGGCCTGTTTTATAAACGCCGCGACTATACCACCATTGTCAACGGCCGCAACCCCATCATCGCCCACGAATACCTGGGCGACGACGTGGAGGGGAAGGACGTTTTTGTGTCCGACGATATCCTGTCCTCCGGCGAAAGCATCCTCGATCTCGCGCGCGAGCTGAAGAAGCGCAAGGCTAACCGCATTTTCGCGGCCGCCACCTTCGCGCTGTTTACAAACGGCCTGGACGCGTTCCAGCGGGCTTATGAGGAGGGCACCATCAGCCGCATCATTTCCACCAATTTAACCTACCGCACGGAAAAGCTGCGCAAAGCGCCGTGGTTCATCGAGGCGGATATGAGCAAGTACATTTCGTATATTATTGCCAGCCTGAACCACGACCGCAGCCTGAGCGGGCTGCTCAACCCCTATGACCGCATCAAAGCGCTCATTGGCCGCTATCATGAAAAGCAAGCCGAAACGGGCTTTCGCCTGGTTTAAAAGGGGAAAAAGCCCCGTGGTATCGGCCCTGCCCGCGGCATAACGCGCGGAAACCGTCTGAAACAGCGTGGCGACGCTTCGTTTCGGGCGGTTTTTTTGCGCGTTCCCCCGTTCGTTTCCCCCGGCTTCAAATCGTTCGCCGTTACGGCGGCGCATGAAATTTTCTCCATGGAGGAAATCCCCCATCCGAACTCCGTTTATACAGATGAGGAGGTGATCGGCATGGACGACGCCGACGCGCCCGGCGCGCTTCAGGCCAAACGGCTGGAAAACTGGATTTCCCAATACTCGGACGCTATCCTGCGGATGTGCTTTGTGTATCTTCGGGATACCGGCCTGGCGGAGGACGCGTTGCAGGAAACCTTCCTGAAAGCATGGAAGCATATGGACCAATTTAGGGGCAGCGAGGATGCCGGGGCCAAGGCCTGGCTCATGAGAATTGCGGTGAACATCTGTCACGACTACCACCGCTCCCGGTGGTTCCGCCATACGGACAGGAGCAGGACGCCGGAGGACCTGCCGCCCGGAATGGTCGCCGTGCTGCCGGAGGATCAAGCCTTGTTGACGGATGTGTACAACCTGCCCGAAAAAGAAAAGCAGGTCATCCTGCTGTACTATTACCAGGAGCTGACGCTTCAGGAAACGGCGGACGCTCTAAAGTTGAGCCGTTCGGCCGCGCACAAGCGGCTGGCGAAGGCGCGCAGGCTTCTCAGGGGACGGCTGACGGGGAGGGATAGCGATGAAGAATAACCTGAAACGAGCCATTGACACCGGCCTGTCCCGTCTTCAAACGACCGAGCGGGAACGCGCGGTTCTATTGCAAAACGCTTTGGAGGGGAAAAAAGTGAAAAAGAAGATTTCGGCGGCTCTGATCTTTGCAATGGTATTGATTCTTGCCGCGGCGACAGCCCTGGCTTACACGCTTTCCCGCAGATATTTTGAAGATGTGGCCGTGATCGAATCCGGACACGGCGCTTATGAGGATTGGTCTCTGGACGAAAAGCTCAGGCTGCTGTCGCTCATGAAGGAATACGGCGTGTCCGAGGGCAGCGAAGCATTAGACGCCTTGCTCGCCGACGGCCCGGCCGACGACGAACGCGAAAGGCGGATCGATCAATGGATTGCGGAGCTGTACGGCGTCGACGACCGCATAGACGTCGTTACGCTGGAAAGCATTTTGGAAAAGGAACTGGGTGATTTTGAGGACTGGCCGATGGAGCAAAAGGCCTGGTATTCACAGATGCTGGAAGCTTCCGGGCTGATGGGCGGAGACGACGACGTGTTCCGCCTGCCCGACGCGGCGGCGATCACTCCCGAGGACGCGACCGCCATCGCGCGCAAGGAAATCCTGGAAGCCTACGGGCTGGACGAGGAAAGCCTGAACGGATATCCGGCTCGATGGGAATACAAAACCCATGTCTCCGACGCAGATTTCTCCATGCTCCACTATGAAATCCGTTTTTCGCCGGCAAGCGGGGAGGGGCCGGAATATAGCTGCGCCGTCTCCGGCGACGGCCGCGTTCTGGGCAGCGGCGATATCGAGGGCCTGCTGTCTCCCCGGGAGCAGCGGGCCTGGGACGAGCAGCTTCGTAACGAGGTGGACTTTGAGGCGCACGCCGTGTTCGCCGGCTATGCGCAGGAGCACGGCCTGGCCGGCCTGCTGTTCCGCAACTGGACGCTGGAGGATAAGAAGGCCGTTACCGACCTTGTGCGCCCGGTGGCGCGGGAGAACATCGCGTCCAACCCGCACTATGCCGACGAAGCGTACCGGTTTTTTGCGACGCATCGATACGGCTTGCCGGACGGCGGCGCGCTGACCGAAAAGGAGGCGTATGCCATCGCATACGAGGCGTTGAGCGACAAGCTGGACGTTGACGCGGAAATCCGCGCCAACCTGGATTACGGCGTGTTTTACGACATTACCGACGCGAAGCGACCCCTATGGAAATTTATCTTTCACGCTCAAAAGACCAGCGAGAGCTGGGACCGTATGAAAGCCAAGGGCGTCGACCCGCTGCTTTGCTACCGCGTCGTGATGGACGCCGCTACCGGAAGCGTTACGGAAGCCTTTGCCTTCGACCCGAATGACGGCCTCAACGGCACGGCGGAGGGCGCGGCGCGCGAGCGCTGATGGAAGGTGCGGAGGGGACGAAAGGAAGCGCAACACGAAAATGCCGCCCTGCCGGGCGGCGTTTTCGCTTCGATTGATATCCTTCGGTTCGCCTTCTGCAAACAGTCACCGGCTGCCATTCATTTTCAGCGCCACCGGGCTGCCGCTCCCCTTCGTTGCCCGCAAGCGCGATCGTTGCCCGGCGGGCGGCAAACGAGGTTACGCAAAAGCCCTCGTCGGGGGTAAAAGAGGGAACCCGTACCGTCTTTCGCCCTTCGCGTTCAGGATCGCGGACGCTTAGCGCGTCCCCTGGGCGGCCTCGGCTGGGGCCGCGCCGCCGATAAACCTTCTCGTGCGGGGATTCTGCGAATGAAAGAGCTGCTCCGGCGGCCCCTCCTCCACAATTTGGCCGTCCTCCATCAGGACCACCCGATCCGCCACATCGCGCGCAAAGGCCATTTCATGCGTGACCACCATCATGGTCATATGCTCGCCGGCCAGGTCCCGCATCACGGAAAGCACCTCCTGCGTAAGCTCCGGGTCCAGCGCGCTGGTCGGCTCGTCAAAGCAGAGGATTTCGGGCTCCATGCACAGCGCCCGCGCGATGGCCACGCGCTGCTGCTGCCCGCCGGAAAGCTGGTAGGGGTATTGCGCCGCCTTATCGCTCAGCCCTACCTTTTGAAGCAGCCCTCGCGCCCTTTCCACAGCCTCGGCCTTTGGCATCCGCTTTACGCGCATCGGGGCGTCGATCAGGTTTTGTAATACGCTCCTGTGGGGAAACAGGTTGAACGTCTGAAACACCATGCCCATCCTCAGCGTCAGCCGCCGCAGGGTCCCGTCGTCGGCATAGCGCAGAGCTCCGCCCTCCATGCGGCACATGGAAACGCCCTCCAGCGAAATCGCGCCGCTGTCTACCCGCTCCAACTGATTTAGGCAGCGAAGAAACGTGCTCTTTCCGGAACCGCTCGGCCCGATGAGGGCTACGACCTCGCCTTTGGTCACCTTCATGGAGATGCCCTTCAGCACGCCCAGTCCGTCAAAGCCCTTATATACGTCGCATGCCTCCAGCATAGGGCGTCCCTCCTCAGCGGTAATAGCTCAGCTTGCGTTCCGCCAGCTTGCATAGCTGCTCGGCCAAGCCGTTTAAGATCAAATACAGGATGATTGCCACAAGGTACGGCTCGATGGAGGACGCGCTGGACACCTGCTTTTTGGCGACCGTCATCAGGTCCACGACGGCCACGGTGGAGGCAAGCGCCGTATCTTTCATCAGCGTGATCACCTCGTTGGTCACGGGCAGCAGGACGCGCTTGACAACCTGCGGCAGAAGGATGAGGAAGAACGTCTGCCCGCGCGTATAGCCCAGCACCTTTGCCGCCTCGTGCTGGCCCGCCGGGACGGACTGGATGCCCGAGCGGAAAATTTCGGCAAAGTAAGCCGCATAATTGATGGTAAAAGCAAAGATGACGGCCCAGAAGCGGTCGACCCGAAAAGCCAGGACGAGGGGCAGCAAAAAATAACTGAACATGATTTGAAGCATGAGAGGCGTTCCGCGCATGATATAGATATAAAACGATACGGGCGCGCGAAGAAGCCGCCGCCGGCTCATCCGTCCCTGGGCCGCCAGCAAGCCCAGCGGCACGGAAAACAGCAGCGTGAGAAAAAAGATGCCGAGCGTTACGCCCGCGCCTTCCAGCATCATCGAAACCAGCTTCCACAGCCGTTCGGGATCGTTGAAGAACTTGATGTTCATGCGCGCCCGCCCTCTCATGCGTCATTGCAGAAAAAAAGGGGAACGCATTCCGACCGAGAAGCGTTCCCCGCCGATCGATAGCGGCTCTATTCAGCGGGTACAACCGTGATATCCGAACCGAACCATTGGGTGGAAATGTCGGCCAGGGAGCCGTCCCGCTTCATTTCCACAAGAATTTCCTGGATTTTGTCGCGCAGCGCGATATCCTCCTTGCGAAAGCCGATCCCGTAGTTATCGTCGGCAAGCGTGAGGGCCGGCTCCAAATCCGTCGCCTTCATCCCGTTGATGCGGTAATCGCCCACCACAAGGTCCATCAGCACCGCGTCGCAGCCGCCGCCCTGCAGGTCCATCAGCGCGGTCAGGTAATCGTCAAAGCCCAGCACTTCGTCAAAGGTAGCGGCCAGGCCGGCATAGTCGCCGTTGAGCAGTTCCTCGGCATAGGAGCCGTTCTGCACGGCTACCTTCTTGCCCGCCAGGTCGTCCGTCGTGGCCACGCCCGCGCCTATTTTGGTATAAAACACCATCCGGTTATTGAGGTAAGGAAAGGACATGGCCATGCTCGCCTCGCGCTCGGGCGTGATGGAGACGCCGTTCCAGATACAGTCGATATTGCCGCTGGACAGCTCCAGCTCTTTGGAATCCCAGGCGATCGGCTGCGCGATCAGCTCTACGCCCAGGCGGTCGCACACGGCCCTGGCCACGTCGATATCGAAACCGACAATTTGGTTGTCCTCATCCCGGAAGCCCATGGGAGGGAAGCTGTCGTCCAAACCAAGGATAAAGGTCTTTTTGTCCAAAACCTTCCGCAAGGACGCATCCGTCGTTTCCGCCAAGGCAAAGCCCGAGACAGTCAGGGACAAAACCAGAAGGGCGGCCAATACCTTTTTCATCTCATACGCTCCTCTCAACCGCCTATCGCTTTAACGCAATGACGTATTAGTATAATACCACAGCGCTCCGGCTCTGTCAAGGGGAATCAGGCATCCTTTGCGAAAATCCGTTTCGCGCGCGTTCCTGCGGCGTACAACCTGTATTCATATGCGTATAACCAACAAGCGGCAAAGTTTTTTCTGCCGCCCGCTGGAATTGATGAAGAAGCTGTTGACAAAGTCGGAATCATGTGCTGTTTTGTCAATGTGTTAATTAGTCAACTCATTAACCTATCCACCTGATCTGAAAGGAGGTTGCTATATGCTTGGCGACAATACCGTTCCTATTTTTATACAGATAAAAGAAAAATTGAAGGACGATATTTTGACCGGCGTTTATGAAGTTGACGAGCTTATTATTTCCACAAATCAAATTGCGAAGATTTATTCCGTCAATCCGGCAACCGCCGTAAAAAGCGTGAGTATGCTACAAGACGAGGGAATTGTGTACAAGAAACGAGGGATTGGAATGTGTGTCGCCGCTCACGCAAAAGAAAAAATCATGAAGGAGCGCAAAGAGCAATTTTATCAGCGGGTGATTACCCACACAATTCAAGAGGCAAAAAAAATTGGATTATCGAAAGACCAACTTTTAAAAGTAATCGAGGAGGTTAAGGATTATGATTGATTTTAAAATGTCACAAAGCGGTACGCTCAAACGATGGCGATAGACCATCTGACATTGCAGGTAACGGACCTTCATATTCCATCTTCCTCCTTGGCACTATTTAGTTTATCAAACAATACTGTCTATTGTCTCTATG
>DBGEOK010000132.1:0-13245 GCA_048370855.1 Candidatus Limiplasma sp.
CTTCGCGCTGTGCTGGCGGTCTTTGTTTGCGCCTACAATCGGTTTGGCGCTGCAAAGCTTAGCTATCGTTCCTCTCGTCCTTACGCCCTTGTTCCCTTTGCTCTTGTTGATTTCCTTTAACTGCGCCCTTGGACACTCCCCCCCTTCCCTTGCCCTTGACATTCCCCCTGCGCGGTGTTATAGTACCCTCATCCTCGGATGACATGGGACGCGCCCGCGCCGCGGCCCGTTCAAGAGACCGCCGCCCCGGCTGAAAGCGGCGGATGGATGCGGCGCGCCGGACACCACCCATCGACGGGAGCGCATGGCGAGCGATACAGCGCCGGAACGAGCGGAGGCCTTCGGGCCTTCAAGCAGGGTGGAACCGCGAGCGAATTTTTTCGCCCGCCCCCGCAGAAATGTGGGGGCGGGCTTTTTCGTCCCCCAGAAAAAAAGGAGGGATTCTTTGAAGCCAATCCGTGCGTTCGCAACCGTCGTTTCCAACATGCTTGCCGTCCGCACGCCATGCTCCAACAGCCGTTTCAGCCTTGGCACCGGAGCCTCCGCGCCTTCTGCGCGGGGCACATGCCGGTCGCCTGCGGCCAAGACGTCAATGTAAAACGGCATGCGCGCTTTGGGCGCGGCGTGACGCCGGGCGATCATTCCGGCATTGGCGCGTCGGCAGGGGAGCAACCCCGCATTGGAAACGACGGGATGACGGGGCCTGGCCGCCTTATCTACACGACGATGCGCCGCTTTGACCGCATCGATATCCCCATGCGCGAGCAGGACTACGCTCCCGTCCGGCCCGTCGTGATCGGGGACGATTGCAGGACCGGCAGCCGCGTAACCATCCTGCCGGTGAGCGCCCTCGGTCGCGGATGCGCGGCAGGCGCGGGCGCCGTGGCAACGCGCCGGCTTGCGCGATAGTCGGGGCGTACCCGCCCGGGCGCTGAAAGGCCGCGGCCGGCAGCAAAATCAGCCTGAAGATTAGGAAAGGAGTTCATACAATCATGAAGCTAACCATGCTGGGTGAAACCTACGACGTGCCGGAGGGCAGCTCCGCCGGCGAGCTCCTCAAGGAGCAAAAGCCCGAGGAATTGAAGCAATATCTTGCCGTTAAGCTGGAGGACGGCTCCATGGCCGACCTGTTCGCCCCCATTGCGGCAAGCCAGGCCGTAACCCCCGTCACCTTCCGCGACCCGGAGGGCCGCAAGGTGTTTTTTCACAGCGCCAGCCATTTGATGGCAATGGCTGTGAAGGCGCTCTTTCCCCAGGTTAAATTGGCAATCGGCCCGGCGATCGAGAACGGGTTCTATTACGATTTTGACATCGATACCCCCTTTACCCCGGAGGACCTTCCCAAAATTGAAAAAGAAATGCAGCGCCTCGCAAAGCAGAGCATCCGCCCCAAGCGCTTCACCCTGCCGCGCGCGGAAGCCCTCGCCTATATGCGCGAGCGAGAGGAGCCCTACAAGGTTCAGCTTATCGAGGACCTGCCGGAGGACGAGACGCTTTCCTTCTACACCATGGGCGATTTCACCGACCTGTGCGTAGGCCCGCACCTTCCCAACCTGAGCTACCTGAAGGCCTTCAGCCTGACGCAGCTTGCGGGCGCGTATTGGCGGGGCGACGAGCATAACAAGATGCTGCGCCGCATTTACGGCACGGCTTTCCCCACCAAAGCGGAGCTGGAGGAGCACCTGCAAAGGATCGAGGAAGCCAAGAAGCGGGACCACCGCAAGCTGGGCCGCGAGCTGGACCTGTTCGACATCCGTGACGAGGGGCCGGGCTTCCCGTTCTTCTACCCCAAGGGAATGGTGCTTCGCAATATCCTGGAGGATTACTGGCGCGAGATTCACCGCAAGGCGGGCTATGAGGAGATCAAGACCCCCATAATGCTGAACCGCGCCCTGTGGGAGCGCAGCGGCCATTGGGATCATTACCAGGAAAACATGTACACCACCAAAATTGACGACGCGGACTTTGCCATCAAGCCGATGAACTGCCCCGGCGGCATTCTGGTGTACCAGCGCAAGCTGTGGAGCTACCGCGACCTGCCCATCCGCAGCGGCGAGCTGGGGCTGGTGCACCGTCATGAAAAGAGCGGCGCTCTGCACGGGCTGATGCGCGTCAGATGCTTTACCCAGGACGACGCGCATATCTTCATGACCCCAGAGCAGATCCGGGAGGAAATCAAGGGCGTATACCGGCTCATTGACGAGGTGTATACCCGGTTTGGCTTCCCGTACCATGTGGAGCTGAGCACCCGCCCCGACAACAGCATCGGCACGGACGAGATGTGGGAGGCGGCCACCAGCGGCTTACAGGGCGCGCTGGACGACCTGGGCGTCAACTACGTCGTCAACGAGGGCGACGGCGCGTTTTACGGCCCAAAGATCGACTTCCACCTGACCGACTGCCTGGGCCGTACCTGGCAATGCGGCACCATCCAGCTTGACATGAACCTGCCGGAGCGCTTTGATATGACTTATACCGGCGCGGATGGCGAAAAGCACCGCCCCGTGATGATCCACCGCGTGGCGTTCGGTTCCATGGAGCGGTTCATCGGTATTCTCATAGAGCATTACGGCGGCGCGTTCCCCACCTGGCTCGCGCCCGTACAGGTAAAGGTCATGACCATTACCGACCGCAGCGACGAGGCCGCGCGCGAGGTGGAGCGGATGCTTCTGGACAACGGCCTGCGGCCCGAAATGGACCTTCGCAACGAGAAAATCGGGTTCAAGGTGCGCGAAGCCCAAATGATGAAGATTCCGTATATGTTTGTGCTGGGCGACCGCGAGGCCGCCGAAAAGACCGTAACCATCCGCAACCGCAAGGGCGAAAGCCTTGGAACCAAGCCCTTCGCGGAAGCCGTCGTCATGGTGAAAAAGCTCAACGACGACCGGACCATCGACTGAGGCGCGCCCGGCTGAAAACACGCGGCGGACGCCCGGCAAAGCGCCGGACGCCCGCCGTTTGAATCTGCCTTGCGGGCCTTTGCGCCGCTTCCGTAAGACGCCGCCGGGAAAACGCGGCCATCGCAGGCGGCTCAAGAGGGTGAGGATGAAACGTTCAGGCGGCGCGGAAGAATGTGCCCGGGGCCGATGAAAAAGGAACGAAAAGCGCCCTTGCCAAGGTTGCCGAATCCGGGCCGGCGTTCCCCGCCGATTGGCGGCCCCGGTAACGCGGTCCGCGCCGTCATACTTCGCCGCCGACCGCTTTCTCGATTGCGGCGAGGAGCCCCGCGTCCAGCTCTATCTCCGCGGCTTGCACGTTACCGATCACCTGCTCTTTGCGGCTGGCGCCGATAATGGCGCTGGACACGCCCGGATTAGCGAGCACCCACGCCAGCGACAGAATCGTCAGGCTGACGCCCGCCTCGTCCGCCACCCTTTGCAGGCGTTCCACCTTTTCAAAGTTTGTGTCGGTAAAGTAATCCGCCCGCATCCATGAGCCGATGGCTTCATGGGTGACGCGGCTGCCCGCCGGCGCGGGCCGGCCCTTTTTGTACTTGCCCGTCAGCATCCCCATGCCAAGCGGCGAATAGACCATCTGCCCAATGCCAAGCCGCGTGCATAGGGGCAAAACCTCTTTTTCCAAGCGGCGGTTGAGCAGATTATACAGCGGCTGCGTTACCACGATTCGGTCCAGCAAATATTGATCCTGCAAAGCAAGGGCTTCCGCGATCTGCGCGGCCGTCCATTCGCTCACGCCAAGGTACAGCGCCTTTCCCCTGCGGACAAAGTCGTCCATGGCGCGAAGCGTCTCATACAGCGGCGTTTCCTCATCGAAGCGGTGGCAGTACAGGATGTCCACATAGTCCGTTTGGAGACGCTGTAAGATCGCGTCCATCTGTTCCGTCATATGCTTGCGGGAAAGGCCGCGGTCGTTCGGCCCATCCCCCATGGGAAAAAAGATTTTGGAGGCTATCACCAGCGAGCTGCGCGGATATTTCCGCAGCGCCCTGCCAAGCACCTTTTCCGCCTGGCCCAGGTTATAGCCGTTCGCGGTGTCGAAGGAGTTGACGCCGCGCTCGTATGCCGCGTCGATAATCTCAATCGCCGTCGAATCGTCCACGGTGTTTCCGTAGGTCAGCCAGCTTCCAAGGCTCAGCTCGCTTACCTTCAATCCGGATTGGCCGACATGCCTGTATTTCATATTGCCCTCCTCCCCGCTATGCGGGCCTTCTCAATTTGAAGGATTTGCCCGCGCTGGTCCGCGTCCAGCCCGCAAAACGGGCTGTTTTCCAGCGTTACGTTGCTGTTTTCCACCACCAGCACCTCCGTGTCCTCATCCGTCAGATGGCTGTGCCATACGCCCTTTTTAACGCTATAAACCCGAAGCGGCTCCATCTCCGTACCCTCGATTTCTCCGACCTCCCTGCCGCGGCCGCCGGTCAGCAGGCAGCAGCGGCCCTTCAGCAGCACAAACGCCTCGTCGCAGCCCTCGTGCCGCTGAAAGCGTTTAATGTTCCGCGCCAGGTATTCCCCGGCGTGGCGCAGAAAACCGATCCGCCACGTTTCAAAATCCATCAGGGCCTTGTATCCCTCGCCCGTGTGCGCGTACACCTCGATGTCGCGGCCATCCGTCATTTCGCCTTCCTCCTTTACGCCCCCACCACGCGGTATTCCCATCTTTCAAGCGTGCCAAGGGTAAGCTCCCATCCGCCGGCTGTCCTTTTCAGGCGTTCAGCGGGCAGCGGCGCGCGGTTTCCCTCCGCGTCCAGCTCGTACCATTCGTCCGTCACCGGCAGGCGGACCTCCATGCGCACGTTCTCCGCCGCGTCCATATTTCCGTTGACCAGCAGCATCAGAAAATGCCGCCGATCCTCCGAAACCCGGATTGTCGGAATGACGCGGCCGATGCTTTGCATGCGCAATGGCATGCGCCCTCCGCCCAGCCAATCGAACGTTTCCCTGATTTGATGGATCTTTGCGGAGGAAAGCATCAGGTGGTACGGCGACGGCGTAATGACGGCCACCCGGCCGCCCAGCTCGTTTTCATATAGCGTATGAGCGGGGCCCAGCGGGTCGCGGTTCATATCGATCAGCTCGCACAGCGTGCGCAGCTTCTCTCCTGTGGCGATTAGCGCATGGCAGCTTTCGTGCATCAGGCTCAGGCGCGGGTCGCGGATTTCCTCCGCGTACCCGCCGTTCATGGGGTCGTCCGTCAGGCGTTCCATGATATTGTTGGCGTAGCTTTCTCCCGTGCGCACGCCGCACAGATGCCCCATCCCTCTTTTTTCCAGGCACTCAAGCGCTACGCCGTCCAGAAAAACCCCGTGAGCAAGCAGCGCCTTCAGCTCGCCGTCGCTGAGCGCCTCCGGCATGCGGCCCTCCAATATGGTCGCGGCCTGCCTGCCCTCCTCCATCGTCATGGGAACGCCAATTTCGTTATATACGTAGGAATGAAGCGTCGCCGTATGGGAAACGTGCATGATCTCCGCATAGTTTCCATAGCCTTCGGGCTTGCCGGGCAGCACAAACCACCCCTTTTCATCCACGGAGCGGCATTTTTCATAATCGAGGGGCAGCAGCGGGTTGACGCCCTCGTTGTGGTAGCCGGCGGAGAGGCGGATCATGGACTGCCACAGCTTACGGTTCGCGCGGATCATCCCCATGAAGGGCTCCCAGTCCGCAAGGCTTCCGCCCGGCTCCAGCTTGAGCGCGTCGAACGCGACGCCGTTAAAGCCGTTGGCAAAAGCCGTCATGCACTCGATATTGGCCATATACCGGGATTTGATATATTTTTGATACGTGAACTGCTCAAACTCGTATTGCAGGTCGGTCACCCTATTGGCGTACCGGCTTCTGGAACGGGCGCATTCCATGGCCTTTTCAATATAGGACAGCGGCATGCGGTCGCTGTAAAGCCCTCCGCCCGGCCGGGTTTTGCGGCATTTTAGGGTGGAGAGCCACCGGCGGTAGCCGTCGCCGCTGTAGGTGCTCATGCCGTCGTTGCAATGCATGAAGCCCAGCTCGATGCGCGGATCGACGCCATGTACCGCCCGCTCGATATTTCCGCAGAGGAAATCCAGCGTGTCCTCGTTTTGCTCGATCCATTTCTTGCGCAGCTCCGCGCCCTCGGGGGCGTTGAGGCGCTTTGCCAGCTCGTCGCGGGTTAAGGCCAGGCCGTTGTTTTGATTGAAAATCCGTATGCAGTTTGGACAGAAGCATGGAAACAGCGCCGCGTCGTGCATCTGCATGCGCAGGTCGTCGTCCAGCCAGATAAAATCGGGGCCGGCCTTTGCCACCAAGGTATATTTGCGCCGGATATGCGCCATAAACGCGGGGTCGTTCGGGCAGTAGCAGCCCTTTGCCTTCGCGCCGTCATAGTTGACCAGCGGCTGAAAACGCCCGTCGTCCGGGTATCGCGTCGCCTCGCCATGATGGCCTATCGTACACAGCACGTTGACGCCCACGCTTGGGATGCCGCAGGCCCGCAGGCGCTCGATGCGGTTGGTCAAAACGGGAAGCGTCTTTTCAAATTCTTCCATGGGGTAGAACGCGTTCATGGTCGTTTCGGACATCAGGGCGACCTCGTCCACGCAGTCGATATACTTTTGAAAAAATGCGAGCAGCTTTTCAAAATCGCTATCGTCCCAGTAACGGTCCTGGTACAGCCTTTGTGACAGCTTCATTTGCTTTTCCTCCCAGTCCTTCGTTCGTCGCCGTGCGAATGCCCCGGTACGCGCGTTCCCCCCGCTATTTGGATTCGTTTCCGGGCGCTTGGGTCGGCGCGCGGTTCATGTATTTGCGGTAAACCTGGTGAAAATACTTATAATCCATAAACCCCACCTCGTGCGCGACCTCGGCGGCCTGCATCCGTCCCTGCTCCAGCAGGATATTTGCCTGCCTGACGCGCACGGCGTTCAGGTACTGCTTAAAGGGCACGCCAAGGGTTTTTTTGAACAGATGGCTGAAGTAATTCGGCGATATGCTGAAATATTCCGCCATTTCCTGTACGCGCAGATCCTTTTGATAGTAGCGGTTGATATAAAACTTGCAGCGCAGGGCGAAATGGTTCAGCGCGTCTCCGCCGCGCTCAAAGTACCGATCGTATACGCTTTTAAAAGCCGCTATGGCCGCGGCGCGGTATTGGCTGAAATCCGCCAGCACCCCGGCGCTCTCCAGCCCGTACACAAGCCCCGCGATCTCGCCGTCCTCCTCGTCCAGCCAGCGCCGCATGCTCTGCCGGAGGCCGCGCATCAGCTCCAGCGTATAAATGTGCACGCTGTGCGGCGCGTAAAACGGCCTGCTATTCAAAATCGCGTCGTACAGGCCGTCAACGCGCGCCCGTACCTCCAGCCATGTCGGCGTGACGCCCTTTTCCTTGTCCAGCGGCGCGCTTTCCGGCGGCGGTATCGCTTCATGACGGAAAGCCGACCCGCCGCTCCAGCGGTTCAGGGTGTTTTGCCCCGTGTAGAAGCGAAGCGTCAGCGCTTCCTTCGCCTGGGCGAACAAATGCGCGACGTTTTGAAGCCCGCCATGGCCGCTGACCCCGCAGGAAAAAGGATGCCCGGGGTCCGCCCGAATGAGCCTGCGGATGTCCGCCACGACCTTTTCCAGGTAAAGGAGCGAGTTGGCGCAGGGGAACAGCGCGATATGCATATCCTCCATCCGCGACAGATAGAATCCCTCCGCCCCGTTTAGCAGCGCCCGCAGGCGTTCCGTCCCATCCGGCGCGCCGTCCTCGCTGAAAACGGCGCAAAGGTAATGCTGGTCCGCGCGCAGGCCATAGCGCGATTCAAAAAACGCGGCGGCCTGCTCCCCGCGCGCGGCCCCGCCCAGAAGAATGTCCCTCAGCTCTTTTTCCCGGCAAATGCGCTCGTATTGCGCCGCCGCGTCCTCTTTTTTGACAAGCCGTTCCCAGGACTCGGCGGCCTCCCGTACCCTTCGTATCAGCGCTTCCATCTTCAGCGGCTTAAGCTCGTAAGCGAATACCCCCATGCGCAGGGCTTCCCGCGCGTACTCGAACTCCGAATAGGCGCTGAGCAGGATCACGCGCGTCGCCGCGCTACGGCGAAGAATTTCGCGGCTCAGCTCCAGTCCGTCCAGGCCCGCCATGCGGATGTCGGCAATCACGATCTCCGGCGCGTGCTTCTCAAACAGCTTCAGCGCCGACAAGCCGTCGCAGGCCGCGTAAACCTCTCCGATGCCGTATCGGCTCCACTCGATCCCGTCCCTGATGCCGAAACAGATTTGTATCGCGTCGTCCACCACCATCAATTTCATACTGCTCACCTCGCGGCGTCCTGTTCAAGCGGGAGTCGAAGCTCCACGCGCGTTCCCCTGCCCGGCCGGCTGTAAAAGCGCTCCCCGTAAGCTTCCCCGTAACGAAGCTGAATCCGCTCGTGAATGTTGTGCAGCGCAAACAGGCTGGAATCCTGCCTATCGTAAATCTTACGGCTGATTTCCTCCCCCCGCGCTCCCACGCCGTCGTCCTCCACGGCGATCAGCAGGCTATGCCCCTCCCTTGCGACGCTAAGGCGAATGGTGCCGGCGCCGACCTTATGCTCGATTCCGTGATAGATCGCGTTTTCCACCAGCGGCTGAATCAGCAGCTTTGGCATGGGGGTTCCAAGGAGCGTTTCGTCGATCCGCGTTTCCACGTTGATCTTATCCCCGTAGCGGGCCTTTTGCAAAAGCAGGTAGTTTTCCAGATGTAAAAGCTCCTCGCCCAATGTGGTCATTTCCTCTCCCTTGTTGAGCACGTGCCGGAATAGGTCGCTCAGCGCCTCGATCTGCTCGCAGACCGCCGTGTCCTTGTTTTTGACGGCAATCCAGCGGATGGTGTCCAGCGTGTTGTAGAGAAAATGCGGATTGATCTGGGATTCCAGGTTGGTAAGCTCCGCCTCCTTCAGCAAAATCTGCTGCTTGTATTTGGTTTGGATCAACGCCTTCAGCTCATGCGCCATGCGCGCAAACTGCCGGCTGAGCTGCCCGATTTCGTCCTCCGACTCGTAGGGAACCTGAATTTCCAAATCGCCCTTGCGAACCCGGTCCATTTCCCGGTACATCCGCTTGATTGGGTTGAGCACCGTATGGCCGATCACCACCGAATAAACCGCTGCAAAGATCAGGCAAAACAACAGCGCCCCCGCCATCAGCACGATCAGCGCCGTAAACTGCGCGTGAAAGCGCGCGTCGTCCACCGTTTGCACCACAATCCAATCTGGATCGGCCATGCGGAAAAACAGGTGCGTCAAGCTTCTTCCGTTTTCCACCGTCTGCACATAGCCGGAGGTTCTGCCGTCCCTCAAAACGAGCGCAAGCGCCTCCCTCCGCGCCTGGTTTTGCCCAAGCAGCGCCTTATCCGTGCTGGATACCACGTTGCCGCTCTGGTCATAGATGGCGGCGTCGCTGTCGCCATAGGCGTTGAGCTCGCTCAGCGTATTGCTCAGGACGCTTTCCACAAAGCTGATGCGGCACACGCCGATCACCTGGCCGTACTCGTTGAGGTCGCTGACGGCGCGCAGCATGGATACATAATGCTGCGGGTTGACGCGCACGGTATGGCGAAGCTGCCGCGCCTCCGTCCAGACGGGCCGCCCCATGGCGCTAACCGCCGCCTGATAGAGCGCGTCGTCCTCGCTTGAAACCGCCTCGCCGAACTCAAACAGCTTTTCGTCGCCGCTCGTCACCAGCACGGCGTTGACGTAGGGCCGGTTAAACACCAAAGAGGAAAGGCTTTTAAGCACGTTTCGCCTGAGCGCCGCCACATTGGCCTCTCCCTTTTGCAGGATCAGCGCCCGGTATAAGGATTGGATGGAATCGTCGTACAAAAGCATCAGGGAGATGTTCTCCACCTCGCCCAGCACGTAGCGGATGTTGCTGCGCGCCTGCAGCAGCACGCCAAGGGCGACGTCCCGCTCCTTGGCCTGAAATTTGGAAATGAACACCGCGTCCGTCACCGCGCCGGCCAGCAGCACGGGAATGACGATCAGCAGGAAAATCAGGGTGTAGAGCTTCTTTCGCAAGCGCATGTTCACAATCCATGTTTTCATTCCGCCACGCTCTCCATTCGCTTGGAATGCCTCATCCTATCCCTTCACGCTCCCCGCCGTCAAACCCCGGACAAAGTACTTTTGCGTAAACAGGAAGAAGATCATCAGCGGCACCAGCACAATACAGATCGCGGCCGTCATGGGGCCCCAGTCCGTCGCAAACTGGCCCTGGAACTCCACCACGCCCATGGAAATGGTGCGCGTCGCCGATTGCGAGCTGAGCGCGACCGTCGCCCATAGAAGCTCACCCCAGAAGTTTACAAAATTGAAGATTGCGCAGGTGGCAATCGCGGGCAGCATCAGCGGCGCGACCACCTTGGTAAACGCCCCCAGCTCCGTGCAGCCGTCGATGCGGGCCGCCTCCATCATCTCCACAGGGACCGTCATAAAAAAATCCTTGAAAATGTAGATGGTAATGGGTAGGCCCCAGCCTATGTAGGGGATAATGAGCGATTCCCTGCCGCCGATCAGCCCGATTCGGCTCATGGTGATATAAATGGGCATCAGCACCGATTCGGACGGAAGCATGGTAAGCCCCACCAGGAAAAGCATGATCAGCCTCGCGCCGGGAATGCGGAGGCGCGCCAGCGCATAACCCGCCAGCGCCCCGAAAACCACGATGCAGACCACCGTCAGAATCACGATGTACAAGCTGTTGAGAAACGCGCCGCCAATGCGTCCGGCAACCCACGCGTCCGGATAATTGGCCAGCGTAAAGTCAACCGGCAGGCCCCAGACGTTCCGGTAAAACTCCCCCGAGGGCTTAAACGACGTGTTGAGCACGAAAAGCACCGGATAGATGATGAGGAGCACATAGAGCACGACCACGACGCGACCTGCCGCCGCGCCCCTCCGCTCGTAAGGGAACGCCTCGTTCGCCGGGCGCTTCCTTGCTTTAACCGCCGTCTCAGTACTCATATTTTTCCCCTCCCAGCAGCAGGCTGACCAGTCCCATCACGGCGTAAATGACAATGGCCAGCACGAACCCAATCGCCGCGGCGTAGCCGAACTCGTTGTAGCCAAAGCCCGTTTCCATCACGTACAGCGGAACCGTCTTGGTGGAGATGCCCGGTCCGCCCTTGGTCATCACATAGATCAGGTCATAGGTTTTGAAATTGATGATAAGCGTATACACCGTGGACAGCAGAATGATCGGCTTGGTAAGCGGCAGGATAATCCGCCCGACCTGCTTCCAGTAGCCCGCGCCATCCAGCCTGGCGGCCTCAAAAAAGGTGTTTGGCAGCGATTGCAAACTGGCGAATACCAGCATCATGGTAAGGCCGGCCATACGCCAAATGCCCACCACGCCAATCGCAAATTTGTTCACGCTCAGATCCGCGAGCCACGCGCGCGTCCAGCCGTTCAGGCCGATCAGCCGAAGAAACTGGTTGACCAGCCCCATTTCCGGGTTGTACAGGAAGGTGAACAGCAGGCCGATGATGGCCGTGGGCAGCATGGACGGCATGAAGATGAACAGCCGGTACGCCGCGCCTTCGCGCTTGCCCAGCCGAAAGATCAGAAGAGCGGATACCAGCCCGATCAGCACCGAGAACGCCGTCATGAACAGCGCGAAGAACAGGGAGTTGCCCATGGCGGAGCGCATGGTCGCGTTGGTAAAGCATTTGACGTAATTCCGCAGCCCGACCCACTTTGCCTCGTTGAAGCCGTCCCATTTTTGGAAGGACAGGATGAGGTTCCATACCGCGGGCACGACGATCGCGTATCCGATAAAGACGGCCGCCGGCGCCAGAAACAGCGCGCCGCTCCATGTCGTCCGCCTGGCAAGTCGATCGTTCCCCCTGGTGTTGGTCATGACGCATTCCCCGCTTTCTGCCCGCCGGGAGCGTGGCGGCCTTTTGGACGCCGCCGTCTGCCGTTCCCCGGCCGCGCTTTTGGGTACCGGCGGAGGAGACGCGCCGGAGCGCGCCTCCTCCGCAACGGGTTTGATCCGGTTTTTCCTTGGGCCCGGTCACTCCATATCGGCCAGCACTTCCTGGCGCAGCTCCTCCTGCATGGCAAGGATGTCGTCCAAAGACATGGTGCCCAGGAGGTATTCGGCCTGCAGCCGCTGGTCGCGGAAGTCGATCAGCTTGGTGTTGATGGACCAGAACTCCTTGGGAGCGACATACTGCGCAAAGCCCAGCAGCCGTTTCACCATCGGGTCGTCCACCTCCACGTCCGCGTTGGTGGAGGGAAGGCCGTAGGCGGCGTTGATCGTCTGCACCTCCTTGCCCAGGTAGTACTTCAGCACCTCTACGGAGGCTTCGATGTTGGCGGCGTTCACCGGAATAAAAAACCCGTTCGCCCCGCCCGTCAGGCCCAGATGCTCGCCCATGCGGGGCCATTCCACCGCCGCCACGGGAAAATCGCACTGTTCCGCCACAGGCTTGCCCTCGGTCCACACCTCGGCCAACAGCGCGGCCTTGCCTTGGATAAAGGCTGCCTTGGTTTCCTCGCGGGAAACGGTCATCGCGCCGTCGCCCGGGTAAACGTACTTGCCGTCATACAGCTTCTTAATATTTTCCAGCGCGACGCGGTACATCTCATGGTCGCCGGGAACCTTGCCCTCCGCCCAGTCCTCATAGATGCCGTAATCCTGCGAAAGGCCCAGGCACGCGTTGCGGATCAGCCAGGACTGAACGTCCGCCTGCCCGGTCAGGGCAAAGGGGAACGCGTCGGTTTTTTCGTCGATCTGCCGGCACGCGTCAAGGAACTCCTCCCACGACCACGAGCCCTCGGGAACCGTCACGCCCGCCTGTTTAAACAAATCCGTGTTGGCATAAAAGGCGACGGATTGCTGGATGATCGGCACGGAATAATACTTGTCGCCATATTTGCCAAAATCGAGCGCGCTTTGAATAAAGGTGTTTTTCCATGCCCCGTCGTCGGCCTCCAGGTAGGGCGTGAGATCGGCCGCCTGTCCCGCCTCCACGTAGGACGCCATCAGGTTGGGCCAGTAGAAGTAAATATCGGAGGGCTTGCCGCTGGCGATGCCCGTTTTAATAACGCGGTCGAGCTGGCCCCAGTCCACCTGAATCATATCGATCTCGTATTGATCCTGAAAGTGCTCCTTCAGCTCCTCCACCATCGCCGGCGTGGAAACATCCTCGTCAATCCGTCCATAGAAGCTGATTTTGACCTTTTCCCCCTCAGCCAGCGCGGGCGGAAACGCCCTTAATTGCAGATACCCATCAAGGCGTGGAAGGCGGCGGCCGCAAGTGGCAGGTATTTGATATGTATGTCGGCTACGGTGAAAC